>NVWC01000027.1 GCA_002317795.1 Nitrososphaerota archaeon | reverse complement strand
CATATCACATAGGTACCAAGTCAAAAATATCTTCATTGGATTAGTATTCTCATTTCTATTTAACGCATATCCATAATTTCGTAATCTTACTATGGATTACGAAAAACAATATGAACTATTCATTCTATCTTCTATTGGGTTTAGTATGTCTTCTACGTAAACATTATATCTCATAATTTTGCTGATTGATCGGTTTGTGTAATAAAATTTGTATGACTTTTCTATTTTCAGTTTTGATTTTTAGCTTAGCAAGTTATCCTTTAATGATACCTAATTCTGAAGGTAATATTCTAGTTCAAGAATCTCAATTCTCAATGATACACACTGCTTTTGCTCAATCAGATGGGGAAGATAAATTTGATGACGAGGAAGATGTAGAAAATGAAGCAGAAATAGAAATTAAAGTAAAGATAGAAGATGGAATTGTAAAAATCAAAGTAGAATTTGGAGATGGAGAATTAGACTTTGAGATTGAATGGATTGATGAGCAAACTACTATTGATGAAATTGCACTTAGAACTGGTTTATCATTAGATGAAATTGAAGGAGCAATAACTTTTGAAATAAAAGATGAAATTGAAGAAAATGGCGAAGTATATGAAATTGATGAGGAAGGGATAATTACTGAAATACTCTCAGATTCATCATTTACGTTTGAAACAGAAGATGATACATTTACCATAATCATTGATGATAATACGGAATTCAACCATATAGATGGATTCGATAATTTGGAAACAGGTCTTCGAGTTGAGGTCGAAGCTGTACTTACTGATACTGATGAATTACTTGCTACAGAGATAGATCTTGATGAACATACTGCTGAAGATATAGCTGAAAAAAGTGAACGACTAGCATCAAAGATAGTTGAGAGAGAAGCAAGACTAATTGATAAAGCCCAATTCGCAGAAGAACGAGCAGCCAAAATCATTCAGAAACTAGAACAAAAAATCCAAAAAATGGACGAAAGACTTCAAAAATTAATGGATAGGGTAGAAAGTGGTAAGTATTTTGGTAATCTCAAAAATGTAGATACTATAACAAAATCTTTTACAGTTTCCTTTGATGGTATTGCATCACAAATTGGCAATTCATCTAATGAGATTACCTTTGATGGAAAATTATTTTTAGAAAATCAAGTAACTGGAAATCATATCAAAAAATTCCGTGTATCTGGTGGTGAGATATTTGTAGGTGAAAGTGATGTGTATGATATTATATTTGGTAAGGCAAGACTTACTTCGTCTGGATCAGGAGGAGAAAAAAATTCTATGGTTGTAATTGGCCAAGTTTCAAATGGTGTAGATGTTAGAACTTTGAAATTAATCCTCAATCTTTCTGAATCTTTTGATAGTCCAACTGAATCAGTTGATATTGAGATTTTATCACCACGAAGTGAAATTGCAAATAAATGGTTACTAAGTGGTACGGGTAATCTAGGTCTTACTGAATCTGATGAAACTATTCCACAAGAAGACTCTGCGGATAAAACTGGTGATACTGCAAAACAAGATGTAGAAATTCCTGACGTAGACATTCCTATTACTACTGCGATTTCAGTTTCAACATCTGAATCATCTTATCTTACAGGTGATACAGTAATGATTTCAGGAATTGTTGATGAAATTTTTGATGACACCCCAGTTATTATGCAATTAATCTCTCCTGTTGATTTAATTGAAATTGCTCAAATAGATGTTAAATCTGATGGAGTATACACTCATACCATTATAGCACAAGGCTCACAGTGGATATCTGATGGAACCTATACAGTTAAGGTATTTTATGGTGCAAACAATATTGCAGAAACTAGTTTTGAATTAATGGTTGAAAACTAACATGTTAGTGTAAATACAAATCCTTCGTAATCCTATACAAGATTATGAAATGTACATACAGATGAGGAATGAATTCTCAAAAATACAAACTTTACAATATCATCTACGAATAGAGTTTTTCATTCTATACTATCCTGTCTATACTGCTTTAGTTTTGAAATTCCTTGGTGTAATTCCTTATTTCCAGTATATTCTAAAAATCTAATTTGAGAATCAAGTTTTGCCTTTACAATTTGTTTTGCCAAGTATTCACATTTTTTCTTATCACGAAATGTATCGTACTGTCCCATCCTGTACTGTGTGGCAGTAAATGAACTTCTCACAGGTTCTAGAAATGTAACTGGATTGCCATAGGTATCTAACAAAATGATGTGTTTGTTATTCTCAGATAGAATTGACATTGCTTCAGTTGAGACATATCCTTTACCAGATAGTACAATTTTTGAATACGGCATTCCATTAACATGCCATTCTTCAATGGATGGTGGCGAAAATGGGTCTGCACAGTTCTTTAGAATGATTTTAGAGTTTTTTACACTAATAGAATGACCATAACCTTTCAAGAATTTTACATTGTAATGATTTCTCTTCTCTTTCAGAGTCAATTTTGATTTAATAATTTATTTCGGTCTTCAGGCAAAAGTTGTGCAAGAAACATCTTTTGTGTTTCCTCATCTTTTACTTGTTCATACATTTTTTTAATTTCCTCAATAGGGACATTGTCATGCAAGTGGTTTGCAACCTCTAAAATTACCTTTTTTTGAGATTCTTTTCTAAATTCTTCACCTAATTTTTTCTCTTCATCAGAAGGTTCTTTTTTCTTAAAATCAAATTTTGGTCTGCCATAAAACCAAATACGACTAAAGGTTTCAGGAAATCCATTTGGAGTGAATTTGACTGGAAATAGAACCCTGTGATCATCAATCTTGTGTTCCTTGGAGTAAGAATGAAAACATGTTTCACAAATTTTCTGTTCATCAAAAAGGTTTGGGGCACATAATCTGAATTTTTTACACATATCACATCGAGTATAGTCTTCTCTTTTTCGTCCATCTGGGAATTTTCTAACCTCATTACAAGGTTTACACAAGTAATACAGATTTTTTAAATCTGCATTTTGAATATTGGTATCTTTAAAACAAAGGATTAGTTCTTCTTCTGAATTACATTCTTCACAAATAGTTGTCATTTTGGTTTTTATTGCAATTCTTTTTGCCCATTTTCTTGCATTATTGTTAATCCTTTCTTTTTCGGATTTTACCATAACGTCATTCTGTTAGTAATGATTAAAATATAATTTCCAACAAATCATACAATTCTATTTTGTCTAGTTGTATCATTACACCGTCTGTTTTGTCGCCTAAGAGGGGGGCATTCTATTTTTATAGATTATCAATAATCTCTTTTGTAAAAATCATCAAGAGTATTATCAAACTAGTACAAGATTCTAAAATAAAATATTCATTCTAAATCCTGTCATTCTTCAGATTCAAATTTTTCTAGTAATTCATCAGGCCATTGAGTTTTATCGCCGTACTTTTCATTCAATTTTATTTCAATTTTATCCATTTTGTAATTATCAATCTTGATATTTGAGCGTCTGTTTAGAATTTCATATAGTTCATTCTCTGTAACATAACCTCGTAAATTTGCAAATCTTTCTAGATTATATGTAAACGAATAATCACCTGAAATTGATTTAAAATAACCTCTTTCTGTTTCAATTTGCCTACATAAAACTAATCCATCACTCAACATTCTTTCCAAAAGATTCTCAGCATGTTTCACATTACATTTTGTTTCACGTATAAAATGAAATTTCAAATCATTTTCTGAATGTAATTCTTCTAGTCCTTCTTGAAAAATTAAATCTCTAACTAATTCTTTAATTTCATCTTCATCAATACCATCAATCTTAACTGTTGGGTCTAGTGTTGTATTTCCACTTAAAATCATCTTAGAATAATATTGCATTAGTTTATCATCAATTTCCGAGATGTCTTTTTCAATTTTGAGTTTTTCATCTAAATCTACACCTTCCAAATTTTTTAACAACCTATCACGTTGCATTTCTCTTCCCTGAATCTGTTTTGTCATCTTTGCAGTAATATCTTGAGCATTAAATTCATGTGCTAGTTGAGAATGCCAATATGAAATATCATCATTAATGGTATTACGACTAACTCCAAGAAGTTCTGAAATCTTTACTGCAGACTTGTTTTCTTCAAAATGTAAATGATAAACTTGAATTCTTCTTTCTTCTTTTTCTTGTATGGTATATCTTCCACCTTTCTTATGTGGTTCAACTAATGCCATGATTTACATTACAACAATGATCTTAATGATACTCATTATTGATTCATCATTAACCCTTAGTCAATACTACATCAATCAAAAGAAACTCAAAAAATTGCATAGTTCTGCATAGTTGTGACCAAGTCAAATCCATTCCATTCCATTTATCCAACATATTGACATGGGATGATAAACACAAATCACTACACCAATACCTGTGAAGCTAGATCCTGAATTACAATTACAAATACTAGAAAAAATAGGCATCTACTCTAATCGTTTCTCTATCCCAGAACCCAAAACCCTACTATCAACCAAGCAAGTACTTGACGCCCCAAAAGAGGTGACTGAAGGGAGGAGGACTTCAGCCTACAAGTATTACGGAGTATGCTACTATCAACACAATCTAGTWTTCATTAATGTCAGAAAAATCCCTGATGARAAAGTCCTTGATGATACTATCGTCCATGAATTACTTCACCTRAGATTCCCTTACCTATCYCATGGRAAGMGATTCAACAARYTAGTAMGACAAGGACTWARAGGAAAAACATTCCCACCATACAAGAAAAGAAGCAAAAATTAGCGTTATTTGATTTATATTTCCCAGTCAAAGCCAAGCCAAGTATAAGACCATGGAAATAGCAGAACTTCTTCCATTTATCGCAGGATTTGCATCATTTTTAGTCGCAGGCTGTATAGTTGCATGGATTGTAAAACAACCTGCAGGCACAAAAGAGATGATGGAAATCTCAGATGCCGTCAAAGAAGGTGCTGCAGCATTTCTAAAGAGGGAAATGAAAATTATAATTCCAGTCTCTATTGCAATGACTGTAATTATTGGTATATTCTTAACTCCATCAAACGGAATCGCATTTGCAGTAGGTGCAACATTATCAGCAGTTGCAGGTATAGTTTCATTAAAAATTACAGTAAAAGCAGCAGTAAGGGCTGCAAATTTGAGTGGTAGCGGATTAGGAAAAACATTYGTTATGGCMTTTMGWGGTGGCGCWACAGTTGGMCTWGTAGTTCCTGCTATGGCATTATTAGCAATYACTGGTCTTTACATGATTTACCCYGACCCAATTACAATTGCTGGTGTCGGAATTGGTGCTAGTCTTATTGCATTATTCATTAGAATTGGTGGTGGCATATTCACAAAAGCTGCTGACATGGGTGCAGATTTAGTAGGAAAAGTTGAGGTAAACATTCCTGAAGATGATCCACGAAACCCTGCAACTATCGCTGATAACGTCGGAGACAATGTTGGGGATGCAGCAGGAATGGGCTCTGATATTTAYGAATCWTAYATYATTACAGTACTTGCAGCATTACTAATTGCAGCATTAATTGGCGCACCAAACTTCTTCTTATACCCATTACTAATTGGTACTTCTGGAATGTTAGCATCAATTGTTGGTGTTGTAATTATTGGCTCAAAGAATGTTAAAGATGTRATGAAGCCTCTTAATCGTTCATTTTATGTTTCAGCAGCTATTGCAATTGTATTAAATTTCATATTCATTACACAATTTATTGGCGAATCCAATACAACATATGCTTTGTTTGGCTCTACTGTAATTGGTGTAATTCTTGTTCCAGTAATTCAAAAAATTACAAACTATTACACCAGTTACAAAAAGGCACCTGTTATAGAAATTGCAGAATCTGCAAAATGGGGATATGCATCATTAACATTAATGGGAATTATCAAAGGCATGCAATCAACTGGACCATTTATGATTACATTAGTTATTGCAATTATTGTATCATACAGCCTTGCATCTGGCGCAGCACCTGAAGGTGAAGACCCAGTACTTTATGGAATCTTTGGAACAGCATTGACTGCAATGGCAATGTTGAGTCTTGCAGGAATWGTWCTWAGTATTGATGCATTTGGTCCAATTGCWGATAACGCTGGTGGTATTGTTGAGATGACTGGAATGGGYGAGGAAAAYCGTAAAGTTACAGATGAGATTGATGCAGTTGGAAAYACTACNAAAGGCKGTMACCAAAGGATTTGCTATYGCAAGTGCMGCCCTTGCCGCACTAGCCATGATTCAGGCATTTCAATTTGAAGCAGCACATGTCTTTGCAGGTGTACTTGATTTAGATTATAGTTTAACTAATCCAGCAATCATTGTTGGATTACTCATTGGTGGATTGATTCCATTTATCATTACAGGTCAACTAATCGATGGTGTGTCACGAGCTGCAGGAAAGATGGTCGATGAAGTACGACGTCAATTCAAAGCTGATGCTGGAATTCTTAAAGGAACATCRAAGCCTGATTATGCTAAATGTGTAGATATTGCAACTGTTGCATCRATTAAAGAACTTTGGAAACCAGCAATCGTTGCAATTCTTGCACCAATAATTATGGGCGTATTGTTAGGCCCAACTGCAGTAGCTGGATTACTAATGGGTGCAGTTATCACTGGAATTTTACTTGCATACCACTTGGCAAATACTGGTGGTGCATGGGATAATGCAAAGAAACTAATCGAGATGAGAGGTGAGAAAGGAACTGAAATTCATAAAATTGCAGTAGTTGGTGATATTATTGGTGACCCATACAAAGATACTGCAGGACCTGCACTAAACACTGTGATTAAATTACTAAACACAATTGCTATAGTCTTTGTTTCAGCATTTGTTGCAGTACTTGCAATCTAATCTTTTTCAACAAATAGCGTCATATCTAATTCATCAATTTGTGATTGAATAGCTTTTTTCAAAGTTGCATCATGTGCATCACAGAATTTGAAGTATCCATCTATAGTTAGGAAACAACCACAAATCCATTTTGTTTTTTTATCTCCCTCAACTGTACACTTTGCATATTGTTCAGACATGAACTATCTATGTCATTTAATCTAAAAAGTTTAATCTTTTGTAAAAAGGAAAAAAGATTAAGGACAGCCTTCCATTTTCTGGATAAAGTAGCCTTTTTCTTTAATTGCCTGTTCAACAGGTTCTGGGCAAGATTGGGAATGACAGAATGTACATTCGTTTGTAGTCATCTCTGATTCTCCTTCACCAATTTCTTTTAACCACTCTTTACCATGTGTAATGGCTTTATCGTGATCTTTTTCACCAGTAATTACATCAAAATGCATGGTATGACCATCTGCTGCTTTGACATAAGTGTCGTATACGTGAATTTCCATAGATATCACTCAAAAAAAGGCATATTTAATTCAAATACGTAATTATTCATCTTTAGAATCTATAATTTTTGAATCTTATTGATTAAAACTAGTTTTGATTACCTTTTGCTCAATTAGAAATTCTAATACTGTGATCATTTCATCTTCTGATATTTTACCCTCAACATACCATTTCATAATATCTTTGACCCATTTGGGAATTTTGGTATTTTCTAAATTTGAAAAATTAACTTGATTTACAGTTTCATTATTTCTGGAAAATGTCTCTAAACTTTTTACTATCTCTTCAAATAATTCACTTTTGTCTTTAGTTACTTTAATTGTAATAAGCCAGTTTTCATCTCCATCTGGAATGAATAATTTTTTAACAATTGATTTTTTGTCCTTTATTGTAGCTTCAAACTGTAATGACATTGCTTGAGACCCATCAATTGTTGTGGTTTTGGCTTTTGTAAATTCAAATCCCCAACATGGACCATCTTTGTTAATTCTACAGTTTTGTCTTTCATTTTCAATCATAAATTGAATCAGTTCATGATTTATTGTACTAATTGGGGTGATACTTTTTTGATGCTTTATCGACATTCCTGAGTTACTACGCAAGTCTGCTTGAAAAAATACTTCATTTTGGAATTTATTCCAGTAATCTTTTACTTTCCAGTTTGATGGATACTCTATTGAAAATTCTTTTTTTTCAAAAGTAATATTCTCTATAGCTGCTGCTGACTGAATACTACCAAAAAGAACCACAGCTATTGCTAAAAATATTATTTTCCCTCTCAATTAATTAAAAATTAAATTTAGTAAATTATTATTTTCTTCCCGTAATTGTTTTTTACTTGCAAGTAAAGTAAAATCATGAAATATTCTGTAAATGTGACAATTTCAAATGATAAAGTCATATCTTTAGAGATAGATGATGCAAATTCTCCCAAAACTGTTCTAGAGTTTATAGAAAAATTACCTTTCTCAGTTGATCTTAATGTCTGGGGTGATGAAATCTATACCTCAGAATCCCCCATATCTCAGCCTGAAGAAAATGCAAAAACGCCAGTTGAKCTAAATGATGTCGCYTATTGGCCWACTGGTAAGGCAATTTGCTTGTTTTTTGGTCCWACTCCAATWGGAAATCCTGGTGAAATCACACCAGCATCCCCGGTCAATATCATTGGAAAAATTATCTCCCCAGACAAAGTAATTCTAAATGACGCTGATGGGAATAGTGCCACATTTAGCTTGCAATCTTGACTTAATCTTGAATTGGAATTTCTACTACGTCTGATTCTAAGACATATGCTTTGAAATTTTTATTGACTCCTGAATAAATTACCCACACATATTGATTATTTTCCATGAATTTTTTATCAGTACTTGATGGATATGCTTCAGAATTTGGATGTGAATGAAAAATTCCTATTATTTGTAAACTCATTTCTTTTTCTTTTTCATACATTTTCAAAGTTTGTTCTGGAGATAGTGTAAATTCCACAGGGGATTTTTCAATATTTTCTGTTAACCATGTTTCCTTTACAATATATTTTTCATTTTTAATATCTCCGTATAAAATAGCACATGATTCATTGGGATTTTCATTTTCTGCATGMTKYGTTAGGATTTTTTTAATAGATTCTGATAGAATAATTTTTTGCAAATCTATTCTACGTTTACAGTTCCTACCATCCATGGATGGAATGTACAATAATAATTGTAACTTCCAGCTTCTGTAAATGTAAATTCAAACATATCTCCTGCAGTCATCATTTCTGAATCAAATATTCCATCAGCYTCWGGAGCTTCTCCTGATGTAACTGTGTGAACTGTATTGTCTGTATTATCCCATGCAACTGTAGTACCAATTRTWGTATCTACTACTTGAGGATCATAATAGATTTGTCCATCTTCAGGAATTGCAGCTCCTTGAGGAATCATAACTTTGATTGGTGCTTTTGGTTCTTCAATAATTAAAGTTGCAACCATCCAAGGATGAACGATGCACAAATATTCATACTCTCCAATTTCTAAATTACTTGTATCTAATGTAAACACATCACCTGGACTCATTAAATTAGAATCAAATGTTTCTCCAAAGTCTACTGAACTAGTTACAGTGTGTGCAGCACCATCCGCATTAGTCCACTCTACTATTTCACCTTGTGTAACTGTTGCAACATCTGGACTGTAATCTGGATTTCCTTCTTCTGCAGAATCTTTTAGAATYTCAAYTRCAAAMATTGGTCCTGACGGTGTAACGTCTTCATGTGGTTCATCCACTCCAATTTGTTGTGGAATCATGTATGTATCRGGACCTACAAATCCAAATRYTACCCAAACAATAATTCCAGTAGCTGCTGCCATTCCTGTAATGGAGCCAATTGGTTTRACTAATGTTGGATGCTTCATTGCCAAGTATGCGATAAGAATTGCTGGGAATGCTATTGCCAATAAAATTCCTGCAAGAGTAACTGTATAGTCTGATGTATTCATTGTAAATCCATACATTCCAAATCCCAAAATAATTGAAACAATTACCAAAGTTGTTGCTTTTGCTCTRTTACTAGTTGAAATACCRCCATCAAGAATACCRACAGCTAGAAAAATTAATCCTATAAACATCGTAAGGCCAGTTAATGCATGCATACCATCGATGAAYGTGTGTGCAATACCTGCGTAAGATATCACAACTCCRGCCAAACCTATGGCTGTTAGTCCCATTCCTGGCATCATGAGGTCCCAATTACTCATTTAACGTARWTGSMCTGACTGAGATACTTATTCCTTTTGAAATGSAGTAGATCATANCAGACGAAGAAATTAAATGGCTTTGGAATAGGATAGTGTGAATTGGGATTTAAAGAAATAGTGGAGATATCCAAGCCCCGAATTGTTGTTCTTTTAGTTATTACTGCTGTAACCTCAATGTATGCTGCAAGTAAGCTAGTTGATGGTGCTCCTAATCTTGAATATATTGATTATTTACACATAATTGTTGCAGGTGCATTAGCATCAGCTGGYTCTAGTGCYCTGAATCACTATTATGATAGAGATATTGACCCAAAAATGACTAGAACAAGTACCAGACCTATTCCBTCTGGACGAATGGCMGCATCYCATGTGATGTTGTATGGATTAGYWGTCAGTTGTGTVTCMGTAATTTATGGATTCTTTGCACTAAATGCAGTTTCTGCTTTCTTTATTGCAGTTGGAATATTYTCTTATGTTATAATTTATACAGTTTGGCTAAAACGYCGCAACTCYKCAAATATTGTAATTGGAGGAATTGCAGGTAGTGCTGCRGCWTGGGCTGGATGGTCYGCYGCTACTGGCAGTATGGATTTGTTAGGATTTCTAGTTGGCTTTTTGGTTTTTGTTTGGACMCCATCWCACTTTTGGTGTCTTGCAATGAAGATTAGAGATGAATATGCMGCAGCTARTRTTCCAATGTTGCCTGTTGTAATTGGAATGCAAARAACATCAAAGTATATTCTAGGAAATACRCTAATTTTACTTCCATTTTCATTTACACTTGTRTTAATTCCAGATGGACTGGGMMTTGTTTATACAATAATTGCTGCAATCTCTGGTGGRATGATGTTGGTATATCATTACAAATTAACAAAGACACCTACATCTGAATTTGCTTGGAAAGCATACAAGGTTACTGCWCCTTATCTTACAATCATTTTTGTAGCAGTTGCATTAGATGCAGCATTTCACTTTCCACTATTTTAGAAATTATTTATCGACRCCTGGGAAGCTGGCTTCATAATCTTTTTCCATCACCTCTTTATTTTGCTCGGCAACTTTGTCAACTGGTTTTTCGATAACCACTATCTCAATTCTACGCTCATCTTTTGTCATCCATGCAACTTTGATGAGGCCAAGTATTTCTAAATCCAAAAGTATCTTGTTGAATTTACCTTCTGAAAGAATTTTATCATCTTTTGTTAAAATTTTGTAAAGCTCAACATCAGTTAAGGAATTTACTTCTTTAATCTTATCAAATACAGTATTTCTGATTGGAATTGCCATTTTTACCCGTAGAATGTTTTATCCTCTGATTTTGGTACTACGTTAGATATACTTTCCTTCACATTATTGTACCATTGATCTACTTCTTTAGTGATTGATGGTCTAACTTTTTTCAAACTCTTTGCAAAGTCTTGACTAGATATTTTTTCAAAGTCATTTTGCATTGCATGAACTGCAGCTTCTCTACAAAGTGCTGCTAAATCAGCCCCTGAATAATTATGAGTTGCAACTGCTATCTCTTGTAATTTTACATCACTAGTTAATGGCATCTTTTTTGTTAATATTTTGATAATCTCTAATCTACCTTTTTCATCTGGAGGTGCTACATACAAAACTAAATCCAATCTTCCTGTTCTTAATAGRGAATTATCTAATACATCTGGTCTGTTTGTAATCCCAATTACTACAACTCGTGAAGAAATACCTTCTTCAATTTCAGTTAGTAGCTGACTTAGAATATTCTCCCCCACACCACCTTCTCTTGTCTTATTTTTTGCAAGTGAATCAAGTTCATCAAAAATTACAACACATGGAGATGATGCTTTTGCTTTTCTAAAAATTTCTCTTATGGCTTTTTCAGATTCACCAATCCATTTTGAAAGTATTTCAGGACCTTTAACTAAAATCATATTTGCACCAGTTTCAGTTGCAAGTGCTCGTGCAAGGAGTGTTTTTCCACAGCCTGGTGGGCCATAAATCAAAGCTCCTTTTGGTGGTTTAATTCCAATTTTTGTGAATCTACTTGGTTCTTTCATTGCAGTGACTAAATTATCAGTTAATGATTTCTTGACACTATCTAATCCTCCTACATCTTGCCACCACACTTTAGATCTTTCAACATAAACTTCCCTCATTGCTGTGGGGATTACTTCCTGCATTGCTTCGTAAAAATCAATTAGTTTGATTTCCATTGATTGTAATACTTCTGATGGGATTTTTTCTGTTTCAAGATCTATTTCTGGTAGATATCTCCTAATTGATTTTAGTGCGGCTTCTCTGCAAAGAGATTTGATGTCAGCACCTGTATATCCGTGCAATTCTGATGACAAATYTTTTAGATCAATGTCATCATTAAGTGGCATTCCTCTTGTGTGAATTTCAAGAATCTCTAGTCGTCCATCTTCATTAGGAACTGATATCTCAAACTCTCTATCAAATCTGCCTGGTCTTCTAAGAGCTGGGTCWACACTGTCTGGTCTATTTGTAGCACCTAWTACAATTACATTTCCTCTATCATTGAGACCATCCATTAATGCTAGTAATTGAGCTACAACTCTTTTTTCAACATCACCGTATGCCTCTTCTCTTTTTGGTGCAAGTGCATCTATTTCATCAATGAAAATTATRCTWGGCGAATTATCTTTAGCTTCTTTAAAAATATCTCTTAACTTTGCTTCAGATTCACCGTAATACTTGTTCATAATTTCTGGGCCATTTATTAGATACATGTTAGCTTCTGATTCACTTGCAATAACTTTTGCAAGAAGTGTTTTTCCACAKCCTGGTGGTCCGTAAAGTAAAATTCCACTATGTGGTTCAATTCCTAGTCTTACAAATAAYTCTGGATGCTTTAATGGTAATTCAACAATTTCCCTCATTGCTTTAATTTTATCTCGTAGTCCACCAACTTCTTCATATGTTACACGAACTTTTCTATCAACTGAAGTTTCAGTTGAAATAGTAAGTACTGTTGAACGATCCATCTTGACTACTCCTTTTGGTGCAGTCTTTGTAATTTTAAAATCCATTGAATTGCCTAAAATCATAACTGAAATTTCATCTCCATGAACAATTGGTAATCCTTTCAATCTGTTTTTAACAAAATCAGTAAATTCTTTGTCTACTGTAACTGCATCATTAACTGGTGTAAGTGAAACTGTTTTTGCAAACTTTGATGAAACTCTTCTAATTTTTACAATATCATTTAATGATGCACCAACATTTTTCCTAGTTTGACCATCTACTCTAACGATATCTGGTAACTTTTCATCTTCATCAACTGGCCAGATAACTGCACAACTAGATCTTGAACCCATTACTTCTACGATATCTCCTGGAGATACTTTGAGAAAATCCATAGCATCTGGACCAATTCTGGCTCGTTTTTTACCTACGTCTCTTTGTTTTGCTTCGCCAATTCGCATTTGCAAAGTCTCTTCTTTGCGTACCAAAAAATCACCTATTTCATGTCAACTGACATTCTACTCATGTTTAGGACTTCTAACTCACTAACGCCCTCTACTGATTTAACGGAATCCTCTAATGCGTCACTTTGTCCTTCTTTATCTTCTAAAACAAATTCTGCTTTCAAAAATTCTAATCCAAATGCCAATGGTTCTTTGAGATGTCTTTTCATGTTAATCCCTTCAGGTAAGGCTGATTGGATGTCTTTTGCTAATTTATCTAAATCCACATCTATTCCTGTTGGAAGAATTTTTGTGATAAATAATAATTGAGCCATTTTTTTAAGGTCCTTGCGAGTTACATGAAGAACAAGTATAGTTTCTTGCTGCTTCTCTGCAACTTTGACATCTCCAAATTAAATCACCGCCACAATTTGGGCAATTGAATTTTACACATTTATCATTAGGCATAATATGTYTGTGACAACAACTACATTTTGGTAAGGAAATACTAGATGACATACTCCSAWTTTCTGTAAACTTCATTTATACCTTGCTTAGAATTTGAGCATAAAYTATCTCAATAATTTTTTRAATTCYCCRCCAATTAGAGCTTGAGCMGTTTTAATTGATCCTTTCATTCCAAGTAATTTAATAATTGAACTTGTATGAAAATCAAAATCATCTTTTTCTGAAATATCTTTTATKATTTCAGGTGTRATTGWTTCAAATAATTTATTGATTGTTTGATTATCAATTCTCTCTAAAAGTTTTCTTGCAAAAWTTTGTTTYTCAAATTCTTTCCCAAATCTTTCAGTCCATCTTTTTTGATATTCATCAAGATCTGTTTGATTATTTGTTTTCAAAAATTTTGCAATTGCTTCTCCTGCATAAACTCCTCCCATCCCACTTGTGAAAATTCCTCCAGCAGTAGTAGGTTTTGCCTGTCCTGCAGCATCACCTATGATTACTGTTTTCCCATCAACAAAATTCTTAATTGGTCCTTTAATCCAAATGGGKGCATAAATTTTCCTGATTGTTGAATGAATCCCATTTTCTTTTAAAATTTCATCTAATACTTCAGATACGTTAATGCCTCTTCCTGCAACTCCGACTTTACCTTTACCTTCATTTGATGGGATGACCCATGCAAAAAATCCTGGATATTTCTCTTGATCAAACATCACTTTTACTTTTCCTTTCTTAATCCAATCTGCATAAATTTCATATTGAGCAGATGAAATAATTCCTGCTCTATCTTTGTGAATTAGTGATGATACTCCTCTAGCATCAACAAAAATTTTACAATCAATTTCTTCTTCTTTTGTTCTGATTCCTGTATCTGTAATTTCTTGAAAACTTGTTCTAACTTTAATTACTGCACCATTTTTTTGAGCTTGAAAAGCTATTTGTTTATCTAATTCACGTCTGCTTATTTCAATAACTTTTTGTTTTTTTGAATTAATTGTAAATTTATTTCCATTTGGTGCCATAATTTCTGCTGTTTCTATCATATGATCAAATGTTTTTCTAAATGGTATTATTCCTAATTCTGCTAATCCTGCAAGACTGACTAATCCCCCACAATGTTCTGGAGTACCAATTTCATAATCTTCTTCAATTACTAGTACAGAGAATCCTTTTGAAGCAATTTCTCGTGCACATAATAATCCTGCAACACTTCCCCCTGCAATCACTACCTCATAGCTCACAGATTTTGTTTCTTTGTCAATTATTTAATTCCATATTTTAGTGCACGACAGGGATATACCAGTTATTTTCATATCGTATAACATGAAAGAAAGATCAATTATCCGCTTTGAGCAGGGAATCAAATCTAAACAGACGCTAAACAATTATCGTGATCATTTAAAACATTTTAAATTATTTGTAAAATTCGATGATTATGATTCACTAATAACAAAATCAATTGAGGAACTACAGACGCTAGTTGAAGACTATCTAATACACATTAAAGAGAACCGTCATCCTAATTCTGTCCCTATTTTGATGCTTGGTGTACGGCATTTTTTTGTAATGAATAGAATTCCTCTATACTGGGAGATTATTAGAAAGATGTATCCTCCAAGAAAAAAGTCTGCAGGATTCAAGCCATGGACTACACAACAAATACAAAAGATGCTTTTGGCAACCACATCCAAGCGAAATCGTGCATTAATTCACTTTCTTTCATCAACTGGTGCAAGAGTTGGGGTAATTGATGAGAATTTCATCATGAAATATTTGGAAAACATTTCTGATGGATGCAAAGCCGTATTGCTATATCTAAATGAGAATGATGAATATTGGGCATTCCTCACTCCTGAAGCATCAAACTCACTTGATGAGTATCATGAAGAGCGAAGAAAACGAGGCGAAATCATTGATAAAAATTCTCCTATTTTTAGACGTGATTATTCTACAGGAAAAAAAGTAATTCCAATGAGAAGAAGTGGTATCATCTCAATTATGTTTAGGATAATTCATACTGCAGAACTTGAGCGAACCAAGGTGAACCATCACTTTGACATACAGATGGACCACGGGTTTAGGAAACGATTCAATACTATTCTGAAACTCAAAAACAACGTAAACTCTAATGTTGCAGAGAAACTACTTGGCCACAAAAACGGCCTTGATGGTGTATATCTCAGACCTACACGAGAACAATGCTTTACAGAATTTCGTAAGGCAATAGTAGATCTAATGATTGATGATTCAGAACGTCAGAATCTCAAAATTAAACAACTCGAGCATGATAATTCAGAATTGGAGCAATATCGTACCAAAGTCAATGAACTATGGATGGATAAAATGAGAATGGAGCATATTCAGACTCCTACTTGAAATGTAGTTGCTTCTACTGTTTCAAACTTTGTGTGTGACTTGTCCCATATGTAATTCAACACATTGTTTGAATAATCTTTTTTGATTCCTAACTCTTCAAGCTCTTCTTTTACAATATCAAAAAACTTGATATTTTTTTCATTTACATTGATATAATTACCAATTTCTAATCCTGTTGGTGGCTGGTAAATAAAATCTGGCACATTTGAGTACCCATTATTTTCATCATGTCTTGCAAATTGCATTTTTTCCATGTAGTATGGCCATTTCCATACATAATTCCCAGCCATTGTAATTCTGTCTAGGAAAAATTGATTGACATTATTATCTTCACTTCTAAAATTAATAGTAGGTAGTGCAATTTTATCTAATGCATGAATTGTTTTAGTAATTATAAAATTTTTTTGCAATAATTGTTTATAGAAATTCTCTTTTGACTTATCAACTTTATAAAATTTTGAATAAAATGATTCATCCACTTTTGAATAAAAGTCCATCAGGTAGTCTTGGAATGTCTTAATTCTTGCAACATTGATCCCTGCTGACTCATGCCATATCAAAAACAAATGTATTTGATTTTTAATAAAATCTATGAATAGATCTGCTATTAATGATGGATTGCAAACTTGTTTTGGATTTGGATGATTTATAATCTCTCTTGCTACTTGTTTTCTTAAAAATTTTACAAACTCTTTGTAAATGTAGATTTGTTCTAGTTTTATTCCTGTGGATAATACCGCAAACAATCCTTTTGTTGATAGATGAAATTGTTTTCCATTTTTTCCTCTTATTCTATTTTCATGTTCTTTTGGTATCAAATATTCATTAGGTATTAGACCCAATGTTTTTGGTGTTCCTTCAATTCTTCTTTTTGCAGCCCACCGTGTACATTGCCATCTTGTAAGATTTTTTGTCTTGTTTGAAATACTAGTAAGAATCATTGGACCCTTATTTGCTACTGTGTGGAGAATCCCTTTTTCTTTTAGCCCAATCTTGAAAATACTGTCTGCTATGTCTTGAAAATCTTTATTATGTGCATTTTCTGATAGAATATTATATTTTATACCTAGATTCACCTAATCTTTAGTGCGCTTAATGTCTATTTAGTGTTTTTGTCTCATCTAAGTATGACTCAAAAACCTATTCGATGCTGTTCAGAAACATCATCTTACCTTGTAACCTATTCAGTTTCTGGTTCAGAAAAAGAATACTTGGTATGTTCATCTTATATCAAAAAAGAATGTTTTTCTAAATACATACTCAGGCAGCATTCTATAGAAAATAAAATAAAAAAATTTCAAAATGAACAATCTGAATTAATTGATGAATCATCTACTGTTTCTGAAATACATGGTGAACAAACATTTCAAAATGAACACAATAATGAACATGGGGGTTTTATTTTATGAGAAAATCATATTCTCCTGAAATTGAACAACAGGTAATTGAAAAATATCTTTCTGGAGAATCTGTTCGAGAAATAAGTACCACTCTTGGAGTAAGTACTGGTTATGTATCAAATTGTATTGAAAACTTTTCATCAAAATTAGAAAAAGTAACCATTGATGCAATTCATGACTTTTACAAAATAATAAGAAAAATTGGTCTTAACCCCCAAGATGCATTTTCTGGATATGCCCTATTTTCTATAATATCCAAATACAAACTTGATGTAAATCAAATAAATTCCTTTATTGAATCTGTATTATTGTTTTCAAAACAAAATGAACTATCTGCAGAACAACTAGTTAATTTTTGTAAAAAACTTTCCATTGTACAATCAATTTCTGATGTATCCCTAGAAGAATTAGATGACTATTACAGTAATTTTGTAACCCAGAAAAAACAATTAGAAGAAGAAGTTTCAAAATTAGATTTACAATACAAACAATCTAAAAATAATCTTTCAAGCATGTTGGAAAAGAAAAGTCTTACTGAAAAACAAGTAGAGAAAACAAATCGTGCCTTGGAATTTCTTAAAACTATTGGTCTTGATATTTCTGATCTAAATTCTATTTCTAATATGTTGCAAAATGCAAAAACCAAAAACTATGATCTTTCAGAAATAATTCACTATCTTAATCAGGACAAATCTCTTGAATTCACATTACAGGAAAAACAGTCAAGACTAGAGGAGGTTGAGGTAAAAACAAGAAAATCCATAAAAAAACATGAGGAATTATCACTCATGCATGAAAATCTGACTCTTAGACATGATTCCATGCTAAAATCGATAAAATCTGTGAAATATCTGAGTGAAAATGGAGTTCCAGTAGAAACCATCCATGTCTGGCAACAAATTTTTGACTCTTTTGAGCTAAAGCCCGATGAGTTCATCCAAGAATTACAAGATATTGGCGATATGAAGAAACTTAATTGTAATCTTGAAGAAAAAAGATCAAAACTCACAAAAGACATTACACGTCTTGAAAAGAAAAAGTCTTGGCTTGAAAATAACAATGATAGTTTAATCTCTGAGATATCTAATGGAACAGAGTTTGGTAAAAATAATCTAAAAAAAATTACAGATCATACAGAATCTCAAATTAATCAAACAATTATTCATGCCAAAAAATCTCTTAATGATTTTATGAAACAAAACCAAAATGAAATTAATTTTTCACAAAAACAATTCACAGATTATTTCTTGGAACTTTCTTTAAAATTAGAAGAATTATTGGAGCATTCACATAAAGCTGAATATTCTTTAGGAAAAATGGAATCATTACAATCATTAGATGATCTAATTAATGGTAAATTTGATCCTGTAACTAGTATTCCACAGATAATAATAATTTTAGATAAATTATTTGTGAATATTAAAGATAGCAATTTTAACAGTAGTATAATCTGCTCAGAAATCAAAAGACTCCGAGAAAAATTATTGGACTTGATCATTCATGAGTAAACTTTCTTTTGATGACACTCTGAGAAGATTTGATTTGATTGTCTCAAACAGAAGTGAGACTGACAAGAAAAATAATCTCATGTATAGAAGAATATGTAGAGAAGTTTTCAAAAAATTATACTCTAACTTTCAATTTCATAATACGATAAATGTTGGAGTAAATTTTGCAGCAGCAGGAATTGTTTCAGCAATTAATAGTAAAAGAAAAAACAAAAAATATTCATTTGCAAAATCATTTAGAAAACTAAATTCAAAAAACTATGTTATTACTTATTCAGACTTGCATAAGATAAGTTGTTTTTTGGATAAATCTGAATTTGTATTAGTGTTAAAATTATTAAAAATTCAGTACAAATATGGCTTGAATGAGGCTATTTCTTCAATTTCTGAGTGAATTTATTTGCTGTAATAGTTGGGCTAGCAGTACCATCTAAATCAAAATCTAATTTTAAAGAAAAATCTTTGACTTACAAGTATTGTAATTTTATTGCAATAACTGAGCATGAACTACTCAAACACAACTCTGAAAAACATTTGGATAAATCACCATACGTATGTGAGCATTGTGATTTTATTGGAATA
>NVWC01000004.1 GCA_002317795.1 Nitrososphaerota archaeon | reverse complement strand
TAGCATACTCAAACCGATTATATCATCTTGGAATTCCATCTTGTATTATTCTTGCCGACTCGATATGTCTAGACGCGATTGACGTGAAATTTTTTGACAAGGATAAAAATGAATCATTTCAACTAAAAGTCAATAAAATCCTCAAAGACTACGATCATCCATTAGTCAATGTTCTAACCTTATCGCTCAAACAAAACGCCCCTATCTATTCTCAGCAAGGAAACCTAAGTGACTTCAAAACTAACTCACTAAATCGACATGAAATTCTTCACGGATCAGCTTCTGTATATGGGACAGAGATGAATTTCTTCAAAAGCATTTTTAATTATTTGAGTTAATTCTGAAATTTGTTGGTCTTTTTTAATCTGAATTATTTGAATCGGATCTTTTCGACTTTTCTGAATTTTAACTATAACTCCACCTTTTTCAGGTTCCACATCTGCAAACCATCTAAATGTCATTGATTTACAAAACACAACTCTATGCATTCTAACATCCTCTATTACTTTATCACCTAAAGTAAAGCAAAATTCTCTAATAGAATCAAAAAGAGGTAATACTGAAATTGGAATTTGTTTTTTAAAGTCATCATAATTTCTTTTATTTCCAAATGATATGATTCCATCCATGAATTTGCAAATTATTTTTTAATTATAAAGGTAGTAGCTCTGTTGGTTCCAGTCTAGACGAATAGCCCCATTTCAAGGCGTACAAGATCCGCCACGTTGACGAGGAAGCGTGGATGCCCCATCTTAGGATTGTTCCCTCCCGGACCTCACCCCTTTCAATGGTTCAGTCTTAGAAGTTATCCCTTCGGATAATTCTAGTCTTGCAACCACCCGCCTCGGCGTGATTTCATTTCCGCACACCAAGCGGGAATTACCCATTTAGAGATTTACCCAACAGTTACTGATCTCTGCATATAGCCGGTTTCAGAATAGGGCACGGCTGGCACCCTGATCTTACCTACTACCATTTTTTCTAAAGAAAGTATGTTATATTTGCATTAGCTTTGATTTGCTTTGAGTTTCAAAACCATGTTACAAACTGCACATACATCACCTGTACATCCATTTCCACATTTTTTACAGATTGTTTTTTGTTTGGTATTTGATTTTTTTACAATTTGTGATATTTTTAGAATTGATTGATACAAATTATTTTTAATTCCACTATGTTGATTCTCTAATGAATTTARAAATTCACGAATCTCTGTTCTTATTCCTTCATTCATGTGTGGACATGGTTCTGATTGAAATGGTAAATTATTTGTGAATGCATAAAATACAATTTCTGATTCATATATTTCACAAAATGGTTTTATTTTTCTTAAAGAATTTGCAGATGTATCTGGATCCATCCATCCGATTTTTGTTGTATCTCCTGAAAGCATGTTTATCACAAATGTTTGTAGTGTATCATCTAGATTATGGCCTGTTGCAATTACATTTGCCCCAATGTCTTTTGCTGCAAAATCAATTGCACGTCTTCTAAGTGTACCACAAATTGAACATGAGGATGTCTTTTTATTTTCTCTTAAATCTAATGCTTCATCAAGTGTCAATTCAAACAGATCTTTGTATGCATACACTTTATGCTCCACATTTAACTCTCCACAAAACTTTTCAACTATTTCTAATGCCTCATTTCGATATCCTGGAATCCCTTCATCAATAGTTATTGCTTTAATTCTAAAATTATGAGTTAATGCCATTTCATTAATGATTTTTAATAATGCTAGAGAATCTTTACCACCAGAAACTGCAACAGCTACTAATTCATCATATTTTATCATATTATATTTTGAAATAGTTTTAGCAGTTTTTCTTACTATAGAATTTGAGAAACATTGTGAGCATAATTTTTGCCCTGAATATTTTCTAGTATATGCTGCCTGATTTTCACATTTATCACACTTCATAAATTCAGGTATCTTTTTTTCATTAATGATTCTTTAGGTCTTTTGTATATCATAATATCATGTCAATGCTATTTCAAGCAGAAATAAGGGAAAACATTGTCAAGATGTAAAAATGCTATGAAACAACACCTAGCTTTTTTGATGAACAACAGGTTTCAGAACACAACAAATGCATAGAAAAAGTAACACTGGAGTTACAAGAAATAAACGCTAGGATCAGAAACACATCATCAACCACTCTTTCTTAAATTCTAAAAAACTTAATCCGTCCTACAATATGCTACGTACTAGAGAATGTTGTTTTTTAAAATCAGAATAATTTATTGAAAACCTTGATCAAGATCTAAATACTAGATTTTCGTAACAAAATACATGAAATTAGCCGTTAGTCAAGCGGTTAACGAACAGACTAAAACCCAAGAATCTAGTTAACCAGATACTCAAGGGCATTAACAAACTCTTGTTGAGTTATTTGTCCATCTAATACCCAACGTGGAATATTCTGTTTAACCCAATTTGGAATCTCTTGTCCATCAAGGCCTACATGTGACAAGAATTCTGGATCAGATATTGATTCGCTAGAGAATCCTGCCCATCCTTTTAGAAAGTCAGTTGATATCAGTGGTTCTGGAATAAATGTAGGATCTTGTGAAATGGATTCTGGTTCCAATATTTCTGATGTTTCAGAGGATTGTTCTCCAGATAACAAGCCAGATTCATTTACTTCTAATGCATCAGGAATATGTAGATATGAAACATTTCTATTTAAATCCCATACTCTGAACAAAATATCTGAGGTATCCATTGCCTTAGCAAAAGACACATCAAAGAGGAATTGCACTTTGTTTCCTAAAACAGATGAAACAACATTTGCAGATTGGATAAGATTGTATGGGTCTTGCAATTCTATGTCCTCAGAATCATATGTGATTACAGTCTCTGAACGATCATTTAGTATTTTATCGCCTTTTTGATTGACATACATATCTACATGTTGTACGTTTTGAGGACCTCCATTATCATACATGTTTAATTCAATTTGTATTGATTCACCAGTTTTTATCATTTTGGTTGGAATGTTTTCGATCATAGATAGTGAATAATCAACATCGAATATTCTCAAAGGATAATCATCTTCTGAGAATGTTGTTGTAAATGATGGAGCGATATTATCACCACCACCACCACTACCACTAATACTACCACTTGAACCTGCACCAATACCAAATGGTGATAGTGATGTTACAGTACAAGTAATTTTATTATTTACAGTATCTACAGAACAGTTATTCTCAGTTACCCATGCCTCACCAGTAAAGTGTACCATCTCTAGATTTTCTTCTGTAACTCCTGCAGGTATGTTTGATTCATCATAGGGTAATGTGATAGTCATGGTACCAGATTGTATTGCAGTATCTAAAGATACATTCATCACAGTTCCAATAGTTGTAATACTAGTTCCACTTGCAGTTACAGTTCTGCTTCCTAGAGTACTTCCTGCTGTAGATGTAGTAAGAGTTGAAGGATCTATAGGATCAACATTTACCTTACCACTTGTAGTTACATTGGCAAAAGACATTTCAAATCCCAATCCTGGAATTGTAAATGAGGTGGTCTTATTGCTGATTGTGTTTGCGATTGCAGTAGGATCAGTTCCTGGTGCAAGTAATTCACCAGGTGCCAAATATTTTGATGCATCGGGAATACATGTACCATCAGCAGGACAGGTAATTCCTTCAAGTAAAAGTCCATAAGCTGGAATTAATCCAGATGCAAGAGTTTGTCCATTATTAAATAATGTACCCGTATCAAACTTTGTTCCAGCACCAAATGTTTGATCTAGTGTGGAGAAATCAGTATTGGTGCCAAAAAAGGTAGCAGCACCAAATGTCTGAGATGCAGTAAATGCTTGTGCAGCACCAAAGTGTGTTCCTTCCTTAAAGGTATTAGAACCTACAAAGGTCTGAGTACCATCAAAGAATGTAAACTCTTCAAAAGTTCTTGCTGTACCAAAAGTACTTCCAGAACCAAATTTAGCAAAATCATTAAACGTTACAGTCTCACCACTTGGAAAATCCTGACTAGCTGCAAATTCTGCTAGAACTGGAAATACTTGATTATTTGGAAAATTTATTGTTCCTGTAAAGTTTGCACCAGTGCCAAATGTTTCATCACTTGGAAATAATGTATTTGCACCAAAAGTCATATCAAAGGCATCAAAATTATGAGTGCTACTTGTAAAGTTCTGTGCAGTATCAAAGTGTGCACCCCTTCCAAATATCTGATCCACTAAAAATGTCTGGATACCGGTAAAGTTTGCATTAATACCCCAAGTCATAGCAGCATTAAATTTAGTACCTGGATTGAAAGAAGGAAAAACACCAAAGGTATCAGTACTACCAAAGACTTGGTTTGATGCAAAATGTGCATTATCACCAAACACATTAGTTCCTATGAATGTCTGATTTCCAGATGTAAAGTTCATATCTGTACCAAACGTTCTTGCTTTACCAAAGTCAGTTCCAGAACCAAAAGTCATTCCTGCTGCAATAAAGTTATAGATTTCATCTGAAGGAAACTGTTGAGCATCTGCAAAGTGACTAGTTGCTGCAAAGATTTGATTAGTGGAAAAGTCAGTGTTGCCTGTAAAGTTTGCACCTGCACCAAATGTTTGAGTAGTAGGGAATGTCTGTCCAGTACCAAATACGGCATTAGTACCAAAAGTGTTACTTCCTGTGAACGTCTGATTGCCAGTAAAGTTTGCACCTGCACCAAATGTTTGAGCAAAATTAAATAATGCGAAATCAAAATCCATATTGTCGCCAAATATTTGGAGTGTGTCGAAAGTTTGTCCTTGTGCAAACATAGTTCCGTCACCAAAAGTGTTAGTACCTGTAAACGTCTGAATGTAATTAGTAAAGTTCTGGCTTGCTGCAAATTGAGTTCCGTTACTAAACGTTTGATTAAAACCAAAAGTTTGTGTACCCTTAAAGAACTGGTCTTGTGCAAATATAGTTCCGTTACCAAAAAATTGGCCCTCTGTAAATTGCTGAGTACTATTAGAAAAATTTTGATTTGCATCATGTAGTGTTCCTGCAAAAAATTCTGGACTGGGAGAACTAGTTCCATCACCATTAATTCCGCTTATTCTAAATTTCCAGAACTGTCCTGGGTTTAAACCAGTTATTGTTTTAGTTATATCAGTATTTGCCGTATTAGCAGTATGATCCGTCCAAGCATCAAACACACCAAAACTAGTCTCTTCGGCCCATTCTATTTGATAACCAGTCGGGGAATTGCTTGATGCAGTCCAAGATATAGTTAAACTATTTTGTGTAGGTATGCCACTAGGATTGCCACTAGCTGGGACACCTGGAATAGCAGCATATGCAGGCATTACTGTGGATAATGTAAACAAAAGAACACCTGCCACAAGGGTGGAAAATAGGATTCTGGATGTTTTTAAATTACTCAAAAAAGACAATATCTTCTAATAATGATTTACAGAGTTTAAATCTTTTTTGTATATTTTAGATTTTGTTCCAACATGGAATGTTATAGATTTTTTATGTACATTATTGGTCACTATCAAAGTCAGTATTCCTAATATTTTTTAAAAAAATAGAATAATAGCATGTGTTTTTTTAAAATAAAAAAACTCAATTCTCCATAAAGTCTGTTACAGACGAAAAAAGACTGTTTTTAAAATTAGAATAATTGCATAAAAAACTGATTTTACGTCTAAGTATGTTTAACAAAAGAAGCTGAATACTTTAGGTATTTTCTAGATTGTAAACCATCCAGATTTGATGTATGATAAAGCAATATTCAAACCAAATAATGCAAAGGTAAATCCGTAAATTCCCCACATGAYACCATTTACAGCTTTATCTGAAAACCTCTTWTCAATTATTATGTGGAGAAATTTCCCTCCATCTAAAATTGGTAAAGGAAGCATATTGATWATTCCTATGAAAAATGAAATCATCCATAGCCATAACAAAAACATTGAAATGTTGAAATCCACACTTGTCCARTCKATGAAATTCATTACAGGGGTGTATGGAATTGAATTATCTCTCATTATTCCTATTAAACCTCTTTCAGGATCATCTGGTGATGACATTACTTCTAATCCAAATTCCAATACTTGACCATCTCTAAGTACAGTGACACTTGCCATTTCCCCAGGATTTAAAGTGGGGAAATCAGCTGGACCATAAATCTGYACATCGTTAATTGTAGTAATAATATCATTAGCAAGTAATCCTGCTTGTTCAGCTCCTGAATTTTCCATAATTGAAAGTATCAAAACTCCTTGTGATAATTCATAAAATATGTTTAAGATAACTTCACCAAATAGTGGAATGCTTTCTAAAACCATTCCAAAAATTGGATTTGTTAACATAATTGCACCTAAAACAATTGCAAACAATACATTTGATGTAGCTCCTGCTCCAATTACTCTCAATTTTGAAATCTTTTTTGCTTTTTCAAAATCTTCCTCGTCYGGTTCTACAAATCCTGCAAATAATGCAATGAATATTGCAAATCCACCTGTCTTGATTTTTATTTTTTCTAATGCAGCTACTATGCCATGAGCCCCTTCATGCATAACTAGTACAATTGGAATTGAAAGTAAAAAGTATGTAATGGCTGGTGCTGAAGTTAATGTAACACCTGGAATAAGTACCGTTAATTCTGAAAATCCATCTGGAGCAACAAAATAGTTTGAAACATTATTTAACAAAAAGTAAAATGCAAATCCCATCATAAGAAAACCTGCAATTACACTTAGATCGGCAAAAACTTTGATGCCCCTTTTTGTTCTTCCAAGTACTTTGATTAAAACATCATTGACATTTTTATTCTTGTAAACAAGACTGTATGCCTTTAACTCAAAACCATATTTTTCCAACTTTAGGGCTTTAGCAACTACAATAATTACAACCCATGCCATTAAGACATAGATTATWGCATTTTGAGTAATAAAATCAAGTTCCAAACTAATTGTTAATTTTTTAAGGCACGGACATTTATCGGTTACTATGAAARYWGTGATAATTATCTCAACTTATCCTAACAAAAAATCAATTTCAAAAATTGCAAAAGAATTTGTAAAAAATAGAATAGTGGCATGTGTTAATATTTCAAAAATTACTTCAATTTACTCTTGGAATGATAAAATAGAAAACACATCAGAATATCTGGCCATTTTTAAAACCATTTCAAAAAATAAGAAATTACTAAAACAAAAAATTAAAGAAACTCACCCATACGATGTTCCTGAAATAGCAGAAATTGATGTTTCATCAGTAAACAAAACATATCTTAATTGGTTAGTAGAATCTACAAATTAAGATTCTACTGTGTATCGCAATAATGATATTATTCCACCTAGACCCGTAACTCTTAGACCAATGTCTGTAGATGAGTCAACACTGTAAATTTTGACTCCCTTACCTTCAACATCATTTAGAAAATCTATCATTTTTTGCTCATCATCTTGAATTACCTTGTCTGAAAATATGAGTGATTCAACTGCACCCATTTGATTTGCGTTAAACGTTTCATCAAAGCCCATGGTAAATTTTTTACTCTTTTTGTTTGCAAGAACCATTACTTCATCAATAATTGATGATGCTTTGGCTAGATTACTATCAGACATTATCTCTCTCATTGTTTGAGATTTTGTAAAGATGTAAATTCCATCTTCACCTCCAGAATCAATTCCATCCACAATTTGAATATTATATTTTTGAAAATTTTGTGATTTTTGAATATAATTTGAATATCTTTTTTTGGTTTCACCAGGACCAAAAATTACTATAGAATCTCCTTTTTTGAGAATCGATAATGTTGCTTGTTGCACTTGGTCAAAAAATTTTTCAATATTAAAATTAGTTTTGTATCTTTTACCACCTGAGCCTGAATAGATATTTGGCATAAACTCTAGATGTGTCCCTCTTAATCTTGCTAATCCACAATCCCCAGTATCAATTGCAATGAGAACAAAACCAATCTGATTATTACTTGATTCTAAAAGTTTTTTTTCAAATGGTAACCATTTTTTCTTTGAAATTGTAATACCATCACCAATTTTTAGAATTATTGAATGATGTGAACCATGTGGTACTGATTCATTACTTGATTCAGAAATTGTTCCACCTRCTCTTAATCTATCTAAGACATCATCAAGTGAAATTTTTTCTACTATTATTGCAATTCTTACTTTAATTCTCTCGCCCTTATCTGGTCTTGAATAATCYTTATCTTGTTTTAGTACTCTGGTAGTATCTCCAATTATTTTATCATCTTTTTTAATTATTCGCCGTAAATTCAAAAGATCATCTGAATCTTCTGGTATTACAGAAATTGAATTTTCATCTATAATTTTTGTAATCATGATRTTATACTATATTACAAAAAGAAAAGAGTTTAGTTTGTAACTTCGTTAGTTTTTGATTCTTCAGATTTTCTCTTYAGATATTTTTCAACCCAATCCAAAGTAAGTACTCCTGATTCTGATAGATTTGTAAGTGAGTTTGCAGAAGCCTCACCTGTAACTTTACCATTATTTCTTTTTATTTGACGCCATTTCAGAGATGTATTTCCACTTTTTGAATTATATATAATTCCAAGAATATCTCTTGCATTTACAAATGTCATATCTCTAATTTTCTTTAAAGTAACTTTGTCTGCTGCCTCTACGTAAATTGCACCAAGATCATCTTCTCTTTCTGCAAAAACTTCAGAATCTTCTAAATAACTTCTAGGAGCAAAAGATCTACATGTACTTGAAATGATGAATCTACGAAAACTTTCTACTGATGCTGGAGTGTCTATTGTAACCATTTTGAATAATTAAATTATTAGCCATTTATCAAGCTTTTTGAAAGACTCAATAGGAATCTGCTTGAAATATGGCTTGCAGGCAGTGATGACCCTATCCCTYTGANTNATGATGATGAGGATCTTGAGTTCTGAGCCTGCTTTAGAATTTTAAAGGACGATTAAATTTTGAAAAGTATGAAATCACTTACTGAGTATCTTACATTTGAAGTAAAAACACTAAGAGCATTTGTCAATATTACTCCAAAGATTAGAAAACTAGTTACAAAAAGTAAAATCCAAGAAGGACTTTGTCTTGTAAATGCAATGCATATCACTGCAAGTGTTTTCATAAATGACAATGAAAGTGGTTTATTACATGATTATGAAAAATGGTTAGARCATTTGGCACCACAYGAACCAACTGAACAATATGATCATAACAAAACTGGTGAAAATAATGCAGACGCTCATCTCAAACGACAAGTAATGGGACGAGAAGTTGTTGTTGCAATAACTAATGGTGAATTAGATTTTGGTCCATGGGAAGAAATTTTCTATGGDGAGTTTGATGGAAAAAGACCAAAAAGRGTTTTAGTAAAAATTATCGGCGACTAGTTATCCAAAGTCTRCATCACGTTTTTGACTTYSTGAYTCATTCTTTCTTGCGGAATTTCTAAATTCATCATCATGATTTTGAGGTCCATGTCCACAATCCATACATGCTATTTTGAACCCATCMTCATTTTTTTTGTAAGTTTCACATCCACAAAAGCATGCCATGATAGAATGAATTTTCTTTATGATATATCTTTTAGGATTTTTCTAAGTTGATTCACAACATGCACCAAKTGGAATWTCATKATYATGTGGACATWTTCTTGGATGCTTTAGCATTGTACACARAGCATCTGTAAATTGTKTGTTCATATGATGCTCAATTCCACATAYCATTTCYTCATYRATWTCWACTTTTAGWKSACTTTCCATRAGWACTTCTAAYAMTCKACTRTTTCTCATCATAYTKGMACCAAYTWWTTGACCWTCYTCTGTAAGTTTTACKCCYGCTTTRTTRTAAKWMACYAAATTTTTWCCATTTARTTTYTTKAGCATTTGAACWACACTTGGCTGTYTMACAYTGAGYATTTTGGCAATTGTGCTAATTTTGACGKSYTCTTTTCTTTCTTTGAGGTGCCAAATTGCTTTTAGATACATCTCTATATGYTCTGCWTCTGCAGTTCCTACAAACAGAATYTCTTTRTCCTYTAGTATGTCCATGTTAAMCCAACTTTGAATCTTTTAATAAATATTCAAAATATTGTCGTGCAAATCCTGCTAATCCTGMATGATCTGCCCAAATTGCTACAACATCTGAWGAACTCKYACCTGCTACTTCTGGACCTAATAGAATTACAACATATTTTTTATCAGAAATAATTCCTCCCCCAAACAAACCTTTCTTTATTTTTACTTTTGATACTCTTTTGATTGCTTTGATTGATTCTTTATCTATTTTATCTGATGCAAGTATTGTGATATCTACTCCTTTATCGTGAAGGGATCTTAATTTTGGTAATGCTTGTTTTACTAAATCTTCTCCAGCTTCTGGTAATGTAATCATTATTTCATTTCTACAAGTTTCTACCATTTCTAAAATTTTAGATGCAATGTTTAATGCACCTGTTATTACCCAAATGTCTGGTTTTTCACTTGTTCCACTTTTTTCATATAATGGTACTAGTTCATTTAGAATTACACTCTGATTTTTTATAAAATCATCATCTATTTTCTGYTTTGTTGATTCTAATCCTGTTGATGGTGATTTTGCAAAATATTTTGTTGGTCTTGATTCATCTGAACTAATCCAATTTTTGTCCTCTAGTGTTCCTAGAACTTCATAAATTTTTGAGTATGGCACTCCTGACTTTTGACTTAGATCTGATGCTGATTGTTCTCCAGTTTTGAGTAGGACCGAAAATGTTTTGATTTCATAACTTGTGAGCCCAATTTTTTCCAAAGATTTTCTTGTTTTGTCAGATATACTCATGCGATCTAGTCGATCAGTTTCTGTATTTAAATCACGTACGACTATCTCCTAAATTCAACACGGGGCCAAGTATGAAATACATTAAATACCAATTTAGTAAAAATTCACTTGTAAGCATGGCACTGATACAGATATCAAATCAATCAACTAAAAGTTTGGGTAAAAAATCAACGATTAGATTCACTCAAAGTATCTGCCCTGACTGTAACATGATTCTTGATGCTGAAGTCTTTGAGCGAAATAGTCAGGTCTTCATGACAAAAGTTTGTCCAACTCACGGTGAATGTGAGGAATTATACTTTGGTTCTTATGAAATGTACAAAAAATTCAGTACATACTGGATGGATGGAAAAGGTGCTCATTCTCCAAATGTAATGATTGACAAATGTTCTTGTCCAAATAATTGTGGATTATGTTCAAATCACTTGTCTCACAGTGGGCTTGCAAATATGATTGTAACTAATAGATGTGATTTAACATGCTGGTACTGCTTTTTCTATGTAAAGAAAGGACTAGAAGGTGCTTACATGTATGAGCCAGATCATACTCAAATTAGGGGAATGATGAAAACTCTAAGAGCAGAAAGACCAATTCCTGGAAATTCTATGCAAATTACTGGTGGTGAACCAATGCTTAGAGAAGATATTGCTGATGTTATTAAAATTATGAAAGAAGAGGGTGTAGACCATATTCAAATGAATACCAATGGAATTAGACACGCAATGGATCCAGAAGCTGCGCGTGAAGTAAGACTTGCTGGATGTAACAACTTGTATCTTTCATTTGATGGTGTTACTGCTAGAACTAATCCAAAGAATCACTGGGAAATCCCATATGCACTTGATAGTTGCAGAAAGACTGGTACATCTGTAGTATTTGTCCCAACTGTGATTAAATCAATTAATGATCATGAATTAGGCGGAATTATTAGATATGCACAAAAGAATATGGATATAGTTCATGCTGTAAATTTCCAACCAGTATCACTTACAGGACGAATGGGTAAAACTGAACGTGAAAAATACCGAATTACAGTTCCTGATTGTATTCAAAGAATTGAAGAGCAAACAAATGGTGAGGTAACTGTTGATGACTGGTTCCCAGTTCCTAGTTGTATGCCATTAACTAATGTAATTGAAGCATTTTCAAGTAAACCAAAATATGAATTATCAATTCACTTTGCTTGTGGTGCAGGAACATACATCTTTGAGGATGCAGATACAAAGAAGTTTGTCCCATTAACAAAATTCTGTGATATTCAAGGAATGCTTGAATTGTTTGAAGATAAAGCAGAAGAGATTCGTTCTGGTAAAAACAAGTACTTTACAATGCTTGAAGTTGTAAGAAAACTCAAAGGTTATGTTGATTCTAAAAAACAGCCAGCAGGATTAGACTTGGCAAAAATGTTTGGTAACATACTCATGAAGAGATCATTTGATTCAATTGGTTCATGGCACGTAAAGGGATTATTCCTTGGTATGATGCACTTTCAAGACAAGTATAATGAAGATTTGGAAAGATTACAAAGATGTGATATTCACTATGTAACTCCAGACCTTAGAATAGTTCCATTTTGTGCATTTAATGTAATTCCTGAATGGTATAGAGATAGAATTCAAAAGAAATTCTCAGTCACTGTTGAGGAATGGGAACAAAGAGAAGATGTTAAACTAGAAGATTGTCTATACAGAGGACTAATGAGACGTGGTGCTGGTGATGAATTAGCTGCTGGTTGTGCAAAAAGCCAGATGTTCCATGATGCATCTCAAGCAACAAYGTAAAAGAATTTTTTAATCCAAGACCTTAAAAGTTCTAAATTCAAYTTTTAGTATGAAAATTTTACTTATTTCTCCTACTTCATCAGGAATTGGTGGAATCGCACAACATGTTAACAATCTAAAAAATTTCTTAGAAAAAAATGATAATACTGTAGAAATTATTTCTTCAGAAAATACATTTACAATTCCAATTAAAGGATTGAAAAATCTAAGTTTTATGATATCATCATTTTTAAAAACCAAATTTAAAAAAAATTTTGATATTGTTCATGCTCATAAYATTCCCTCAGCATTAGCAATGAAAAATTCATCTGGAAAAAAAATTCTTACTATACATGGAATATTTTCTGAACAAATTGATCAATTACATGGTAAAACTANTGGAAAAATATCWAGAAAATATGAAAAAGATGCATTATCTTGGGCYGAYATWATTACTGTAATTTCTAAAGAATCTTATGATTATTACACTTCTTTAGGATACAAAGTATTTCAAGTTCCAAATGCTATTGATATTTCATCTTTAACAATTGATGAAGATCGAAGATATCAAAAACAAGTAATTTTTGCAGGTAGATTATCTAAAGAAAAAGGAATTAAAACATTAATTGAAATTTGTAAAAATCTTCCAAATGATATTCATGTAATAATACTTGGAGATGGCCCTGAAGTAGAGAATATTAAAAAAATTGAGTCCGTTCAAAACAATATTCATTATTTGGGCTCTAAGAATCACCAACAAACAATTTCATTAATCCGAGGCTCAGATGTGTTAATTCAGCCTTCAATTTCAGAGGGAATAAGCACAACCATTCTTGAATCTATGGCATGTAATACAGTAATTATTGCATCAAATGTGGGTGGTAATTTAGAATTAATCAAAGATCAAGAATCAGGAATTCTAGTAGAACCCACAAATCATGATATGTTTTGTGAAAAAATTACTGAATTAATGTTAGATAAATTATTACGAAACAAATTATCTACTTTATCCCATGAAAATGTAAAAAAATATGATTGGAAAAATATTGGAAAACAATATCTTGAACTTTATAATTCACTTCTGTGAGTTTAAGGACAAATAATTTTTAATCAAATCTCTTAATCCATCTTGTAAATTGATTTTATGATTCAAATTGAATGATTTGTTGGTGGAATTAATATCTGCTTGACTAATCTTAACATCTCCTTTCAGTTCAGGTCCATGAATTGTTTCATGTTTATGATTAGATAATTTTATCATTAATTTGGCTAAATCATTTATTGATGTTGGAATTCCTGTACCAATGTTAAAAAATCCACTATTAATCTCACTTTCCATTGCAATTACATTTGCATTAGCTATGTCTTTTACATGAATAAAATCCCTGATTTGATTTCCATCACCATTAATAATAAATGACTTTTCATTTTTAATATTTTCAAGAAATTTTGTGATTACTCCTGCATAAGATCCTACTTGTCCAATACCATATACGTTAAAATATCTTAAACCAATCACTGACAAATCATTTTTTGAAAATCTCTCTGCAAGAAATTCATCATCTAATTTTGTTTGGCCATATGGATTGATTGGTTTTTTCTCTGCATTTTCTTTAATTGGAATACTTTTTGAATCACCGTAAATACTTGAACTACTTGCATATACTACACGAATATCTCCTTTTTCTGCAATTTCAAAGATATTTCTTGTTCCAATCACATTTACATCGTGATATTCTTTAGGATTTTCAAAAGATTCAGGAACAGCTGTTAAAGCTGCTTCATGAAATATTCCATCACAATTTTTAATAATTTTTTCTAAATCTTTTTTATTTCTAATATCAATTTGATAAAAATTTATTTTATCGATAACTTCATTTAGATTCTCTTTTTCCCCTGTATGGAGATTATCGATAATATCTACATCATGACCTTTTTTAATAAGTAATTTAACAATATTATTTCCAATAAATCCTGCCCCTCCAGTAACTACAAATTTCATAATTGGACTACGAATATCATATCTTTAAATCTTGGAATTAATTGTTCACTAACAATATTAAATAAGGCAGAATTTTTTTAGTGAATAACACAATTAAAATTATAACAAAAGGTGAATGATGATGAAAAAAATTATGGATATGACTCCTGATGAATTAAAAAATGCTCTAATAACTGGCTCAGTAACAGTTTGTGTTGTGGGGATTGGTAGAATTGGTTTACCAACTGCATTATCTTTTGCAAATTCAGGTCTATTTACAATAGGTTTAGACATTAATTCTGAATTAGTAAAAAATATCAATTCAGGAATTTACCCTTTAAAAGATGAACCAGAATATGATATAATTTTTGATAAAGTAATTAATGAAAAAAAATTCTTTGCGACAACTGATATTAAAAAATCTGTAACAAAGGCAGATATAATTTTATTATCGTTACCTACCCCAATGGATAAAAATAATGTTCCTGATTATTCTGCTTTACGTTCTGTAGGAAAACAATTATCTGAATATTTATCAGAAGGCTCAATTGTAATAATTGAAAGTACTATTGAACCTGGATTTGTTGAAAATGAATTTGTTTCTATAATAGAAGGTTTACAAAATCGATTAAAAGTTGAAAAGAATTTTGCTATTGGTGTTTGTCCTGAAACTGCAAATCCTGGAGAAATAATGGTTGATTTTACAAAACTTCCAAGATTAGTAGCTGGAATTAATGAAAATATAACAAATTTAATTCATGAAATTTATCATTTTGTTTTCCCTGTTGAATTAATTCATATGCCCAATTGTAAGACTGCAAGTGCAGTAAAATTAACTACAAATGTTTTTCGTGATGTAAATATTGCATTTGTAAATGAATTATCACTTTTGTTTGAAAAATTAGGTATTGATACTATGACTGTATTAAAAGCTGCACAATCAAAGTATAATTTTCAAGTTCATTATCCTGGTGCAGGAGTAGGTGGACCATGTCTTCCTGTAAATTCTTATCAAATTCTAAACTCTGGAAAAAATGTTGGTATTGATTCTCTAAAGCTAGTTAAAGCATGTAGAGAAATCAATGAAAGTATGCCTCAACATGTAATTGAATTACTTCAAGATTGTTTTGCTGAATCTAATTTAGATGTGAAGGGTAGTACCATTCTAATTTTAGGTATTTCATACAAACCAAACGTTAAAGATATTCAATTATCACCTGCAGAACCTATAATTCAAAAACTTTCTGAATTAGGAGCTCATATTCGTATATTTGATCCCTATTTTGTTAATGAGAAAGTTTATGGAATTCAAAGTGAAGATAATTTGAATAATGCTCTTGTTGAATCTGATGCTGCTTTAATCATCACTGCACATAAAGAATTTTTAGATATTGAACCATATCTTTTTTCATCTAAATTAAAAAATAAAATATTGGTAGATTCACGTGGGATTGTTGATCCTAAAACAGCTAAAAACATAGGACTAATTTTTAGAGGATTAGGACGTGGAATCTAAAAATAATATTTTATCAAATTCAAGCATTCAAAATCTTCTTACATTGAGATATGATTTTGAACAAGAATCATCAATAAATGAATTGAATTGGAATAATTTCAATCCACAACAACCAATTTCTGAAAATACAATACTTACTTCACTTGAAAATTCAATAAATCATTCCATCATTGATGATTCAAAAACAGTTGCAATTGCATTAAGTGGTGGAATTGATTCCACCTTGGTTTTGTCATTACTTAAAAAAATATATCCTAAATTACATATTCATGGTTATTCCATAAAATTTGCAAATAGTATTGATGAAACTATCCGAGCAGGTAAAATTGCTGAACATTTTGGAATTGAACATTCTATTATTGAATTAGAAAATTATTTGGAAGAATTACCCAAAAGTATCAGTATTACAAAATTACCATTTTGGGATTTACATTGGTATTATGTTGCTAAGAATACAAAAAAAGTATCAGAATTTTTGGCCTCTGGTGATGGTGGGGATGAATTATTTGGAGGCTATACCTTTCGTTATCAAAAATATTTGTCATTAGTAAATTCTCATTCTAGTGTAAATGAAAAAATACAATCGTATTTACAATGTCATGAAAGAGATAGAGTTCCAGATCAAGAAAAACTATTTGGGAAAAAAATCCCTTTTTCATGGAATAAAATTTATGATAAACTTTCTTGTTATTTTGATAATTCACTTGAACTAATTGATCAAGTGTTTCTTGCAGATTATAATGGAAAATTACTTTATAATTTTTCAATTGTGAATGGTTCTATAAATAAAGAATTTGGCTTAAAACCGATAACTCCTTTACTATCAAATGAAATAATTCAAATTGCACCTCATATTCCTAATTCTATAAAATATAATACAAAAACTAATCTTGGTAAATTACCTCTAAGAAAAATTTTAAATCAATTGAACATTTCCCATTTAGTTTCAGATCAAAAATTAGGCTTTAGTGTAAATACGATTAATCTTTGGAAGAATTATGGTCACAAAATCTGTAAGTCATTTCTTTCTGACTCTCAAATTGTTAAAGAAGGTTGGATAAATAATAATTGGATAACTACTCATATTGACAAAGAAAATTTGGATGTTAGATATGTAAATAAATTTCTAGGACTACTTGCTCTTGAAATATGGTATAGAATTTTTATTTCTAAAGATATGAATTCTAATGAAAAACTTACAATCTAAGTTACATATTGACTTGCAATAATTTTAAATTGTTTTGCTATACTATCCCAAGAAAAATTTTCTTCAATAAATTTTCTTCCTTCAATTCCCATATTTTTAGCCATATTTTGATCATTAATTAGTAATTGAATTTTTTGAATTAAATCTTCATGATCACCTTGATTTACTAAAAATCCTGTTTTTCCATCAATCATTAATTCTGGAATACCTCCAACTTTTGTTGCAATTACTGGTTTTTGCATTAATTGTGCTTCTTGAAGAGTAAGCGGAGACATATCAATCCCGCTGATTAGTGCATAAACATCAATTTCAGTAAGATATTCTCTTACTTTATCAGGATAATCTAATGCACCTAACCATTCAAAATTTTTAAATTTATTTAATTTTGATAAAATTTTATTTTTGTATGGTCCATCTCCAACCCAATAGAAAGTAATATTTGGAAATTCTTCTAAAACTTTTTCTAAAACTAGCATTTCTCTGGTTTTCCCCCAAATTGTTGCACCTTGAAGAAGTCCAACACATGGATGTTTCAATTTCATACCCTCTATAGGAAACCATCTAGATGATGTAATGCCACTTTGAAGAATATGCGTATTTTTTTGATGATAGTGAATATCTACCACTTTATCTAAATATTCACAAAGTGGGATGATCGCTGTTGCATTTTTAAAACACTTATCTGCAATTTTTTTCTTTAATTCAATTGTAGCACGTTTTACTGGACCTTTCATTGTTTCTTGAGCCCATTGAATTTCTGACCAATAGTCTCCCCTTAATTGAATTAGTAATGGTAATCCCTCTTTAATTGCGGCTAATCCAAAATGTGAAGGTCTATCAATTAATACTAAATCTGGTTTAAAATCTGCTACTAATTTCTGAAATTTTTTCCTAGTTTGAAACCAATTTGATATTTTTCTACTTGGAAAACCATCTTTAATGTCGGTATCCGTGACTAATTTTGCATCAATATCAATTTTTGATAAAGCATTTACAAATTCCTTTAAATGAAAAATTTTTGATGGTGCCCCACCGATTAATAATTTTATTTTCATTAAAATTAATTTAGGACTTTTCATATTATAGTTTTCTTAGAAATTTTAAGTAAAAATTTTAAAATTTAGATTAATTATGTTTTTATTTAACCACTAATTKGTATATCTAAAATTGAAATCAAATTTAGTAGAYTATCTAATATGTCCAAAATGTAACAAAAATTTAACTTTAAAGATTTCTAAATTATTAAAATCAGAAATTCAAACAGGTATTTTAAAGTGTCAAAACAATCATAAATTTCATATTAAAAATGGTATTCCAAGATTTGTTACTGATACCAAAAAAGATTTTATTAAAACTGAAGATGCTTTTTCTATAAAATGGAAATTAAATCATAAAAATCATCAAGCTAAAGAGTGGACATCATTTCAACAAAAATGGTTTTTTGATCGATTTGGTTGGGGTACCATGACAAATTTTAAAAAATTTCTAAAATCAAAAAAACTCATTTTAGAAGCTGGCACTGGGGTGGGGAACACTGCCAAATTATTGTCTTCTAATTCAAAATCTATTGTTTTTGCAATAGATGCTAGTGATAGCATTGAGTTTGCTAATAAAAAATATGGTAAACAATCAAACTTACATTTTCTTCAAGCTGATTTGAGAAATCTCCCATTTAAGAAAAAATTCTTTGATTTCATTTTATCGGATCAAGTTTTACATCATACTGATAACACAAAAACATCTTTTACTTATTTAACAAAATTCCTGAAAAAAAATTCACATATTTCAATTTACGTATACAATAAAAAAACACCAATGAGAGAATTTGCAGATGATTTTATTCGTAAAACAACTGTAAATATGTCAGTTAAGGAATGTATAGAATTTTCAAAAGATATGTCACTATTGGGCAAAAATTTATTAAAAATTAATAAAAAAATTTTAATTCCTAAAGATATTCCTTTATTGGGAATAAAAAAAGGAACATATGATGTTCAGCGTTTTATTTATTGGCATTTTCTAAAATGTTTTTGGGATCCATCTAACAATTTAGAAAGAAGCATTGGTGTGAATTTTGATTGGTATTATCCAAAATTTGCATTTAGACATGCTCCATCAGAAGTTAAAAAATGGTATAAAGATTCAAAAGTGAAAATAACTTATTTCAAAGAAATTGAAAGTGGACTTTGTGTAACTGGAAAAAAATAATTTATTTGAATATTTCTAATAATTAGTTTTTTATCATTTTTAACATAATTCTTAGATCCCTACCTTGTTTTATACCACATTCAATTCTTGGATAATACGGAAATATTTTTATTATATTTCTAAATAATTTATTTAAAATTCCTTCAATTTTATTTGCTGGCCTAAATATTTTACATGTAATTATTTCAAAATTATGTTTTTTACAAAGATCTATGATGGTTTTACTTGTAAAATGATACACATGTGGACTTCCAAAAATTGAATCTTTTAGTGTAGGTGAATGATCACAATTTGGAACTTCTAAAAAGAAAACACCATCTTCAGATATTTTATTCTTAATATTTTCCAAAAAAATATCTGGTTCTGCTAAATGTTCAAACACATGTGACATCCATATTATTTCATATTTTTCATCTTTGGTAAAATCATCAATATAACAATGTATAATCTTACTATTTTTTAATTTGGGATTAATTGAGATAACATTTTGCAAATCTGGTTCAATTCCAGTGACATGAAATCCTTTTTGGTCTAACCAAAATATTGTATGCCCAGTTCCTGAACCTATCTCTAAAATCTTTTTCCTATTTTGAAAAAATGATTTACAAAATTTAAACTGTGAAATAAAATCCCTTTGTTTTGATTTTGAGATTATATCTGTGAATTCATTATCTATGTTCCCATAAATCTCTTTTTGCTCATCCCAAAATTCATTGGAATAAATTGATGAAATTGCATCATTCACTTCATTTTTAGTTTTACCTGTAACAATCAACTTACATTCATCACACTGATAAACTGGAATATTTAGATATGATTTTTTTGAATATTCTAAAAATTTTTCTGAATCACAAGAAATACATTTCATGTTCAATATTTTAGTAGTTGAAATATTAAAATATCTATTTTTTCTCTCTACTTTTTAGTTTTTTACTGTCTTTATACGAAATAGAAATTGCATGAAAATAATTTTCTGGAGTTCCTATATCTATACAATCATCAGTTTTAGGAAATTTTATTGCATGTACTTTATGCTTTGTTTTAATCATTTTTTGAATTGCATCAGTTAGTTGTAATTCTTTTCCTATATCTTGTTTAGTTTTTGAAAGTGCATTAAATATTTTTTGGTCAAAAATATAAATTGGCATTATTGCATTTTGACTTTTAGGATTCTGTGGTTTTTCTTCTACATTATTTACATGATATACTTTTGATATTTTTTTAGATATAGATGCAACCCCATATGATTTAGGATTTTTAACATTTTTCAAATAAAAAATTATATCTGATTTATTTGAATCGTATTCTTTCATTAATTTTTGAAGATGTTTTGAATTTCCCCTTACATATGCATCACCAGCATGTACCAGAAATGGTTCTGTACCTACAATTCCTTTTGCATTCAAAATTGCGGCACCAAATCCCCGTGGTGAATTTTGATTTATCCAAATAATATTAGATTTTTCAATTTTTTTATAAAAATCTTCCAATAAATCATAATAATTTCTATCTCCTTTTTTTAGATAATTTTGATAATCCCTTTCTGGTGTAAAGTGATCTTCTATGGAGCGTTTTTTCTTTCCAACAATAAAATAGAAATTTCTTATTCCTGCATCAAATAATTGTAAAAAAATATGTTCAATAAGTGGTTTTAATGTAATTTCATTGAATGACTTTGAAAAAATAGGAACCATTTCTTTAGGATTGTCTTTAGTTAATGTAAGTAATCTAGTTCCATGACCTGCAACTGGTATGATTGCAGTTTTAATCATTAGATTTCATTAAAGTTTTTTGTATAAAAATGAATGTTATATTTTTCTAGGAAATTATATTTTTAATTTTAAATATGATTTAATAATGTAATAAATTTGATTTTTTTTATGAAACTTTTAGTTACTGGTGGTCTTGGATTTATTGGAAGCAATTTCATTTTATATATTTTAAAAAATTATCCTACTTATGAAATTATAAATATTGATGATGAAATATCTGGCTCCAATCATCTTAGTCTTAAAGATATTCAAAATAACAAAAATTATACATTTGTTAAAGGAAATATCACTGATTATAATTTAATGGAAAAATTAATCTCAAAATGTGATCTAATTGTTAATTTTGCTGCTGAATCTCATGTTGATAGAAGTATCGCAAACGCTCGTCCATTTATTGATTCAAATATAATGGGTACTTTTACAATTCTTGAATTATTAAAAAATTATAAATCAAAAAGATTAATTCAAATTTCTACTGATGAAGTTTTTGGTGATTTAAAATCTGGAAGTGCAACTGAAGATTTTAAATTAAATCCTTCTAGTCCATATTCATCTTCAAAAGCTTCTGCTGAATTATTAGTAAATTCTTATATTATTACTTATGGCATAAATGCAATTATTACGAGATGTACTAATAATTACGGCCCAAGACAACATCCGGAAAAATTAATTCCAAAAATAATTATTTTAGCTGATCAGAATAAAAAAATTCCTATTTATAATAATGGTAATGGAGTAAGAGATTGGATACATGTTGAAGAACATTGTAAAGCTATATCTAAAATTCTTCATAATGGTGTTAGTGGTGAATATTACAACATTTCTGCAAAAAATGAATTGAATGTACTAACTATTGTCCAAAAAATTTTATCAATTATGAAAAAACCTTCTGATGGTTATGTTTTTGCAGAAAATAGACCTGGACATGATGATCGTTATAGCCTGAATTCGTCAAAATTACAAGATTCCCTTGGATGGAAACCACATATTGAATTTGAAAAAGGTTTGGAAGAAACTGTTTCTTGGTATTTAAATAACAAAAAGTGGTGGTCTAATTTTGATTTAACTTTTATGGACAGTTATCAATGGAAAACCTAAATTTGTTTCTAATACTTAGCTAGAAAAATATTACTTTTTTGTAATTCATTATGACGTTATAATTGATATATTGAATAACAAGAAACAATACATGAAAAAACGTATAATTTTTCGGTCATGGTTTTATTTTCGAACTGGTTGGAGTACATATTTTGCTTTCATTTTAGGTGCTGTAAATACATTAACTCTAACATATTATCTTGCAATAGAAGAGGTACCTATTCTTAAAGAAGTTTTTCCAACTTTTTTATCTTATGTAATTGTGGCCATTTTGATTATTATTCCTACTCTTACCAGTGTAGGCTATGTTCATTTTAAAAAATCTGGTTCTTACAAAGCTGAAGCTGATATTGGTGTAGAAGCCAACCCTCATTTTTACAGATTAATTCAAACAACTGAAATTACTTTACCATTATACATTCAGATATTGGATATTCTTACAAAACTTTCTACTAATGAAAAATTATCTGATGAGGAAATTGAAAAAATATCTAAAACTAAATCTGATATTCAAGATTATATGACTAAAAAAACTCTAAAATAAAAAGGATTTAATTAAATATATTTTAAGTAAAAATATCTAATGGATAAAAAAATAAAAGTTACCTTTCTTTACAGAGATTGTGAAGCATTAACCCAAAAAAGCTTTTACACATATTTTTATAATTTTTATTTTAATGCTCTAAAACGAAATTCGGAAATTGATGTAAATTATATTTTGACTAATGAGAAATATGATGTAACAAAACTTAAGGGAAAAACTGATGTAATTTTATTGTATGACACATTTAACACAGGACAATTATGTGTGTTAAATGAATTAGAAGGAATTAACAAAACAAATATTCCAATTATTTCGAAAGTAGGTGATCCTTGGGCTGCCAAAAATTTTGATGTCAAAAAATACCATGAAAAATTAAAAGTTGATGCATATTTTGGACCGTGGGATAACGAATTCTTTAAAAAATACTTTCCCTCAAATTTCAAATTTAAAACTATTTTTTTTGGAATTGAACCATCATTTTACGAAAAAATTACACCTTTTAATGATCGAATTAAAAAAAGAATCTTAAATTCAGGTGCAGTTGCACGCACAAATTTTACAAATAGAATCTACCAAAAATTAATGCGTGGTGACTCTGATCCTATGAAGCATTACAAATTACGAACTATGTGTAATAAACTTCCATATGTTGATTATACTTCTACATTAGAACATGAATTTATTGGAGACAAATATCCATTAAAATTAAATAAATATGCAGCATCAATTGCTGCAACTACTGACACATACACAATAAAATATTTTGAAATTCCAGCTGCATCTTGTTTAACATTCATGGAAGTTACCGAAAATAATTTTGGAAAAAGTCTTGGGTTTAAAGATGGTGAATCTGCAATTTTTATAAATAAAAATAATTATCAAGAAAAATTTGAAGAATATTTAAATGATACTGAAAATCCAAAATGGGAAGAAATTGCACAAGCAGGTAGAGAACATGCATTAACAAATTTTACAAATGATAAAGGAGTAGAATCTTTAGTGGAATTGATTAAAGAATTTGTATAATCTTTAAAAATAGTAAAAATTTGATGACAGTAAATGGATCACTATATCGAAAAAGTGAAAAAATTTAATCAAAAAGATAATTATCATTTAGATATAGAAACTGGAAAACTTTTGATAAAATATTGTCTTACTTCCAAACAAAAAATTTTCTATGTTATTGGTACTGGATTAGGTGAAGATATTGAAATTGTTAAATCTTTTAAAAATGTAAAAATTATAGGAATTGAACCTAGAATCACATTCCAAGAATTTGCAGAAAAAAAATACTCTAAATTTGGTTTTAAATTAATTAAACAAGATTTAGGTGAATTCACATCAAGTTATTCACATAAAATATATGGAATTTTTTTATTTATTCACAGTTTAAACCATATTCCTCATGCTCAAATAAAGTCACTAGAAAAAATTATGAAAAAAGATTCATACATTTTAGTAATAAATCCAAATCCCTTAATTGAACAAATTAAAGGAAAAACTGACAAAACAGCGTTTCATTATCTTAACTCAAAAAAAATTTCAAATTTACTTAAATCCGAAATAATTTTTGATTTTTTTTATAATCCTAAACCTGTAAGAGGACAAAGAATTCCTATTAGAGAAGCAATATTACTCAAAAAATGATTATTTTTTATTTCCTTTTTCCAAAATTTTTAAGATTGATGTAATTACACATTCTTGATGATTTTTTGGCATATTTGGATAAAATGGTAATGATAAAATTTCATTGTAAAGTTGATTTGAGTTATTAAATTTATTATTACTTTTGATAAATTTTTTAAATGCAGAAAATTTATGCAGTGGTTTATAATGCACTGTAGTTTTTATTCCAAGTTTTAATAATTTGGAAAATAATTTGTCTCTTGATACTTTACTTTTTTTATTAATTCTAATCATATACAAATGATACACATGTTCCTCTTTTTCTGATGATGGAAAAGTGATAATTTCTTCTACATTTTTAAATTTTTTATTATAGTATTCATAGATTTTTTTCCTATTTTGATTAAGTTTCCTTATTCGTTTTAATTGAGATATGCCTAAAGTTGATCTAATTTCATCTAATCTATAATTATATCCAGATTGTATTACATCATAATCCCAAGGCATTCCTTTAGAATATCTTTGTGATAATGTTTTTGTTAATCCATGATTTCTTAATAAAGATATTTTTTCAGCAATTTCTTTTGAATCTGTAATGACCATGCCACCTTCAATGGTAGTGATATTTTTTGTTGGATAAAAGCTAAAACATCCAGAATTTCCAAATGTCCCAACATGATTTTTTCCAACACGTGCCCCAATAGCATGAGCACAATCCTCAATTAATTTTAGATTATTCTCTTTTACAATTTTTACTATTTGTTTAATATTACAAACTTTACCTGCAAAATGAACTGGTAAAATTGCTTTTGTTTTTTTATTAATTTTTTCTTTAATAGAATCAACTGAAATATTCATTGAATTCATTTCCACATCTACAAATACTGGTGTTGCACCACTATGGATGACTGCATTAGCTGTTGCTACAAATGTCATGTCTGGTATTATTACCTCATCCCCTTTTCCTACATTATTAGCTAAAAGTGACAAATGTAACGCAGATGTAGCATTTGAAACCCCTATGGCATATTTTGCTCCTGTAAACTTGGCAAATGATGATTCAAATTCCCTAAGTTTAGGTCCATCTGTGAGTAGTGCTTTATTGAGTGTCTCAAGGATTGCTTTTTTATCTTCATTTGTAATGTCAGGTAAAAATAATGGAATAGTTTCATTCATCAAATCTACTTTCATCTTAAAAAATGACTGTAAAATGTGCTTATTAATTATCTGAACCATTCATTACAATATTATGATGAACTGTCCAAATTCATTAATTTTATTGAATTAAAAGCATTAATTATTTAAAGAATCAAAATATCTCCAAACTAGAGTTGATTTAAAATTAAACATACTACTATCACATTGATTTTTCTACTTGGTTTTCTAATTTCATTTGGAACAGGAATTGCAGTCGGTGGATTTGAAATACCACCTTTTAATATAATTAAAGATATTTACATTTCTTTTACCATTAATGATGATCAATTTCATAAATTAGATTACTCACAATTTGAAACATATGATATTTCTTCGTTGATTCAAATTGACAATAAAGAAATCTTATTAGAAAAACGTAATGAATTAATTAATTATATTTGGAAGCAAGATTTATCCCGTCTTGATAAATTACCAAATAAAATTGAGAGTAATTTTATTGATAATCGTTTTTCTGATATATCTAATTTGGAAAAAATTGAAAAAATTTCAATTGTAATGGATTATGGAATAAATTCTAATATTTATCATTTTATTCCTAAAGAAAGTAACAATCATCTTGTCATTTATCACCAAGGTCATGATGGTGATTTTGCTAATGGAAAGAACACCATTGAATTCTTTTTAAACAATAATTATTCTGTTTTAGCATTTTCTATGCCACTATTGGAACCAAATAACCAACCACTAATAGAACTTTCAAATTTTGGTCCTGTAAAATTTACAAATCATGATTACTTTAAATTCCTTGAATCAGAAGTATTTTCACCAATAATCTTTTTTGTGGAACCCATAATTGTTTCGTTAAACTATATTGAAAAACAATATAATTATAATTTGATTCACATGGTGGGAATTTCTGGTGGTGGTTGGACTACTGTATTATCTTCTGCATTAGATACTAGAATCTCAAAAAGTTATCCTGTTGCAGGTTCTGTTCCTATGTATTTGAGATTTAATAATGTAAAAAATATGGGTGATTATGAACAAATGATTCCTGAATTTTATCAAATATCAGGTTATCTTGATCTGTATGTTTTGGGTTCAATTGGAGAAAATAGAAAGCAATTACAAATTTTTAATGAGAATGATCCTTGTTGTTTTTCAGGAATTGGTTATAAAACATATGAAAATATTATTAAAAACAAAGTAAATCAATTTGATTCGGGAGAATTTGATATAATTTTAGATACAAATAACAAAAAACATTCTATATCTAAAGAATCATTGAAAAAAATCCTTGATGACATGCAAAGTTAGTTTTTCAAGTTAATAGTTAATATTTTTTTCCATTCTTTAACTTCTTTTGTAGAATAAATTATTGAAATTTTATCAAATGTAAATTTTGATTTAATTTTTATATTTTGAATAATTTGCTTTTTAATATTATTGTTTAATTTTTTATATACTAGACTTATGTGAGGTTCAAAATTATAACTTGAGTTGTAGTTAAATTCATCTTTAAACATTTTTCTAATTTGTTCTAATCTTAAATTTTTTTTTAATTGAATAAATAATGTTTTCCAAATATAATCCGAAAATTGTAAATTATGACTAAAAATATCTACTTTTAAAATTTGTTGGAAAGTTTTTATCATTTTTTCATTTGTTGGTAATTCTTTGATTTCTGAATCAATTGTTACATGTGGATCAAATATTGGAGAATCATATTTTTTTGCTAAATAATTAATTATATTTTTTAGATAAATTGTATCTTTTTTGATTGGTTCCAACCAAATTGAATATGTCATAAATATTTTTTATATTTCCTTCTAAATGAATTTTTTCTCAAACATTTTTTGAGTATTAATCTATACTAAACTTAAATTAGTTTATTTTATAATTTAATATATGAAAATAATTAAATTTTTAAAAATATTGAAAACAAAAAATCAACCCTTCAAATATTTTATTGCAACGTTTCTGATTAAATCAAAATTATGTAGTTTTTTTACCATTAAAATGAATTTTTAAATTAAAATTCTATCCGTCATCATTATCTCTAATTTTCTGGTTTAATCCAAATGATCGAATCATAGATGATTCTTTTTTTCAATCATTTTAAAAAAAAATGATAATGTAATTGACGTGGGTGCAAATATTGGGAGTTTGACTCTTTTAGCAGCTTCAATTGTGAAACCTTGTGGAAAAATTTTTGCAATAGAACCACACCCAAAAATTTTTACATATTTAAAAGGAAACATTTCGTTGAATTCTTTTAAAAATATTCAAATTTTTAATAATTCTGTAGGTGATGCTATCAAGACAACATATTTTTCTGATTTAAGATCTGATGATCAAAACACAACATTACTAACAAATGGTAAATTGGAAATTTCTCAAAAAACTATTGATGATTTAATTCCTAATGATATCCATATTCATTTAATGAAAATTGATGTAGAAGGATATGAGAAATTTGTTTTTTTAGGCTCAGAAAAAATTTTAAAAAATACTGATTGTGTATATTTTGAGGCTGTTTCTAAACAATATGAAAAATATGGTTATAATTTTAAAGAAATATTTGATTTTCTTTCTAAATTAAATTTTCAAATTTTTAAAATTTTTAATGAACAAATGTTACCGATTTCCAAAAATTTTATTCCAAATATGGAAAATCTAATAGCAGTGAAAAATATTGACGATTTTCTTAAACGAACTCATTTTGAAATTATTTAATTAAAGTTATTCTGAAATATATTTTGAGAATTTATTATAGTCAATCTCAAAGATTTTTACTAAATAATCAAACTCCAAATCTTTGGAATCGAAAACTTTTGTAAGGAATGGATATTTCATTTCATTGTTGAAAACTTCCTTCAAAAATTGTTTTCTGTCAACATTGTTATCTATTACTAAATGTGTTAAATTATTTTTTTGATTTTGTTTAATGAATTCAAAAATAGAGTCATATTCTTGCGTTTCAATTGGGTGTATTATTGGAATGTCATTACCAATTATTGGGAAATCATACTCTTCAACATAAGCTATTTTCAGAAATTTTGATTCAGGATAGAATTCATTTACATTTAATGCTAATTTTCCAACTTGTTTTGAAATAAGATATGATTCTTTTTCATGAAGAGCATCAATTTTTTTGTAATCAACATACAATACTGATGAAATTATTACTAATATCATTATTCCAATCACAATAAATTTTCCATTCTCTTTTCTAATAATTTTTTCAATAAAAAAAAGTGAAAAAATAGTAAAAAATGGTATTAATATTAACAAATATCGTGTTTCTTGAATTCCTCTAGAATATGCATAAAGTGCAGGAATTGATAATACAATAATTGAAATTATGAAAATTGATTTGTTTTGATTTTTATTTTTAAAACAAATAATTATTCCAATTGGTGTTAATATAATAAAATAAGGAATCATTACCCATCCTGTATATTTGACGAGATTTTGAAAACCATCAAACACAAAAATCAATAAAGATACTGTTTGATTTTCTTCATTTTCTGTTAATTTTAATGGTGTAATAATTCCTGCTGCAACATTATTGGTTAATCCATCTTCTTGTGTTTGTATATATGTAAATGGAAGTAGAACTAAAATAAAAATGCTTAATGCTAATCCATATTTTATAATTTTTTTTGAATCTGTTTTATATGAGATAAAAAACATTATTGATAATACTGATAAAAACAATAATCCTTCATATCGTACTAATGTTGCTAATGCACTTAATACAAATCCCAAATATGCTAATTTCTTATTTTCTGATAGTACACAAACTATTGATGTTACAATAAATAATATGAATAATGGTTCTGTAATACCTAAATGTGAATTTAGTATCAAGTGAGGTTCTATTGAAAAAAAGAGAGCGCCTACTAATGAAATTGAATTTCTAAAATATTTTTTACATAGAAAAAATACGGGAAAAATAGTTAATGATGATATTATGACCGAACTAATTCTTTGAACTGACATATAATCTAAAATTTCTGAAGATGGAATCACAAAAAAGATCAAAGATAACCATTGTGGCCAACCTGCATTAGGAAATCCATGGTCTACTGGAAAATAACCTAGTGTTTTAGTATCTAAGGCATACCAAAGATATGATGTTGCATCTAATGTTAAAGGTACATTTACAGGTAAAAAAATTAGTCTAATTGCTAAACCTAAAGAAAAAATTCCAATAAGTAAATACTTCCAATATTTTAAAAAAAACTCATTATTTTCTATGATTTTTATATTTAAATTATTATTTTTCATTTTTTTCCTGAAACCTTTGACTTCTCCATTTTTGAATTATTATTAAGTACACCATTTGAGTAGTAATTGCAATATTGAATGCTATTGCAATTCCAAGTAAATCATACATTTTCCCTAAAATAATTATTAAAACAACTAAAATAATCAAATATAGAATTGACCCAACAAAAATTGGGATATTGTCTTCATTTCCTAGAAATTTTGATGTATAAAATAGAATTACAGTACTTGGAATTAATGAAAGACTAAGAATTGGAATGATCTCTATTGCTTGTAAATATCCTGGAAAAATTTGTGAAACTATCAATGGAGAAATAAAAAATGCAATAATTGTAATTATTCCTGATGCTAAAATTGTTATTAATTTTAATTTAGTACTTGATTCTCCAGATGCATCATGAGGTAAAACATACTTGAAAACAATTGCAGGTAAAATATTCAACATTGCAAGGAATTGTATTCCTAATTGATAGTTTCCTAATAACGCAAATCCTAATAATGGCGCAATTAATAATTTGTCCGTAGAACCTCCAAATGAAGTTGATAATGTTATTGCATAATTTGTAACTACAAACTTTGTCCGTTCACGTATTATGCTAAAATCAATTTTAGTTTCTTTACATGATTTGTAAATCATAAAGAAATATGGAAAAGCTGAAATTGCAATTCCCAAAATAACACCTTCATTTCCAATAAGAAAATATAATCCTAATGCTGAAGTCACCATCAAAATTTTATTTGCTACAACATATTTTGCATATTGCACAAAAATTTTTCTCCCTATGATATCTGAAAGTGTTAAACTTATGATTACATAACTTATGACGAGAAAACTTATTTCAAAACTATCAAAAATAATAAAAACAATTATTGACGTGATAGAACTTGATATAGCTACTAGAAAATAGAGTGTTGATTGTACCTTGACTTTTTTTGCTGCTAACACTGTCATTACATTTTCTGTACCTAACAATGAAATCACAGAAACAATACTTGCGATTGCTATAATGTAACTAATTTCACCATAATTTTCAGCTCCTAAAGCTGAGGCAATATATAACCAAAAAACAACAGACATGGCATTAGTTGAAATATCAACAATTCCAATTGTTGATACATCTTTTAATCCAGTTATCTTACTTCGAAAAATGTCCCACATATTGATACTTTTTTTTAATTACAGTAGATGTAACTTAGTCCTTTTGTTCTCTTATCACATGTATTAGTGAAAATAAGATTATTGATGTTAATACACACATCAAACCAAATAATGTTAATCCAATAGCAAGTAATGCTAAAACTGGTTGAAACACTCCAAATTCAGTGAAATATTGAATTGTCCATCCTACAAAAATCAAACCGATAATAAGGAAAATAAGTCCTGGAATTCCATAAAATGTAAGTGGACGTTCTATTGAAATAAATTTTGTAGTACTTAAAATAACTGAAATACCATGAGAAATTGGATTATGTGTTGAAGTATTTCCTTGATATGAAACTTTTATTGGTACTTCTTTAATTCTAAGCTTTTTCTTATTTGCTTTAATCAAAATTTCAGTTGATATACCCATCCCTTTTTCAATCGGATGAATTTCTGAAAGAGTTTTTTTATTATAAGCTCTAAATCCACTTTGAGAATCTGTTAATTTTATTTCAGATGAAATATTTGTTAAACTTGTAATTGTTTTAATACCAAATTTTCTATATTTTGGCATATCTAATTCATTTTCAAGAAACCTTGAACCAATAACGATATCTGCTTTTCTATCTATAATTGGTTGAATTACTGATTTAATGTCATTTGATTTATGTTGACCATCTGCATCAAAAGTGACAAGAATATCTGCTTCCATCTCTCTTGCTTTTGAAAAAATACTGTTAATTGCTGCCCCATAACCTAAATTTTTTTCATGATTAATTACAATTGCACCCATTTTTTGTGCAATTGAACCTGTTGAATCAGTTGATCCATCATTACATACAATGATCTCATCAGAAATTATTTTTATTTTATTGATAATTTCTTGTATTTTTTCACCCTCATTAAATGCGGGCATTCCAATCACAACTTTCAAAATTTTTCCGTTTTTTTTGAATTGATTAGAATAATAAAGTTATAGCTTGATTATATACCAAATTCATGTTTTTCTAATTTTTAGACGATAAAATATCTTCATATATCTTCAATACATTTTCGGCCATTTTTTTTGAGTTACATTCATCCTGAATTAATTTAAATCCATTTTGTGATAGATTATCTCTCAAATTTTGATTTTTTAATAAATTTTCAATTGCATCTGATAATTGATGATAATTTTCAGGTTCAACTAAAATTGCATTTTCTCCATCTGTTAATGTATGTGGTATTCCATGAGCAATTGTACTAATTGTTGTTTTTTTGAATGCGAATCCTTCTAATGGTGTTAATGGCGAGAGCTCCCATCTTGATGGTAATACTAAAAACAAACATGCTTTGTAAGCAGCAAAAACTTCATCTCTTAATGGTTTTTTGATAATTATTATACTATCAGACAATTTTTTTTCATCTATCATCATTAACATTTCTTTTTGAAATCCAAAATCTACACCCATTATTACCAATTTAATTTTTTTAAAATGATTTTTAGAATTAATTATTTTCCATGCTCTAATTAAATTATCTATTCCTTTTACTTTGTTAAATCTACCTAAAAATAAAATAAAATCATTATCAATATGAAATTTTTCTTTAAAATTTATTTTAGAATTTTTAACAATATCTAAATTTATTCCATTTTTTACAATATTAATTTTTGATTCATTTGTTAATTCTTGAAAAATTTCTTTCTCGTATTTGTTTGCAACTATTATTTTTGTAGACTGTTTAACAATAAATTTAATTATTGGATTTTGAATTGTATACAAAATCTTTTTTATTATTCCTCCTTGTTTTAATTCTGGATGCGTTGTTAATCCTCCCTGATCTGAAATGACTAATGGTATATTTTGATATTTGGAAATTAAACTAGCAATTAATGATTGAAAACTTCTTACCCCAATTGTATGTATGATATCTGGTTTAGATTTCTTTATTTCAAAATACATTTTTGGATTTATATAAAATAATTTGAGATGAAACCATACATTTGTACGATTGATCTGAAAATTATCCATCTTTTCATGTTTTGGAAGTTTTTTATTGAATGTATGTGGATTATTAGCAAAATCTAGATTTGTAGTGAAAATAGTTGTATCGTGTCCATTTTTCCCTAATTCATTTGCAATATCTACTGCCAGAAAAAGTATTCCTCCAAACTGTGTTGCAGGTAATGATGCGGGACAAATTAATCCAATCTTCATTTGAGAGAATTTTAATTGATTAATTAATTAACATTAGGAAAAGAAAAATTAACAATATTCTAATAAAGTTATCAAAATGTATCAATTATTGAAAAAATTATCATTTTATCTGTCTCTTATCAAATTTTCATTAATTCATCCTAAGAGTGGACTTGATTTAATTAATGAAGCAAATCAAGTTTCTGACGATATAAAACATGAGTTTAAAAAATTTGAATTTAAACCAGTAAGCTTTTCACAAGCATTAAACTTAATTTTTGGAAAAAATGAGGAGATTAAAGATGAACTAACAAAAATTGATGATTTAGAAAAACACCTGAAATATTTCTTTGAAAACATTTCTGGTGAATACCCATCAATAGAAAAACCGTATCCTGTAGATTATTCTATAGTGGGAGAATCTGGTCCATTTTTATACAGATTATGTAAACTTGTAAAACCTGAATTAATTGTAGAGACTGGAGTGGCATATGGTATAAGCTCTTCATATATTTTAAAAGCACTAGATGAAAATAATAAAGGAAAATTAATTTCAATTGATTCTATTTTTAGACCTTGGCAATCAAAAGAAATGATTGGTTCTGCTATTCCGAAAAATTTACGAAATAGGTGGGAACTAAAAATTGGAACTTCAGAAAAAATTCTTAAAAAAACTCTTACCACTTTACCATCAATTGATATATTTTTACATGATAGTCTTCATACATACAAGAATATGCATTATGAATTCAAAACATCTTGGCCATTTATCAAAGAAAATGGATTTTTACTTTCTGATGATATATCAAGTAATAACGCATTTAGTGATTTTTATAAATCGATTAAAAAAGAACCAATTATTATGTTACAAAATCAAAACTCTCAATCATACTTAGGGATTTTAAGAAAATAATCAGGTTCAATTATTTTTTAGCATACAAAAATCCAATATCTTGGAATAACGGTTCAACAGAAATATTATAAGAATGATATTTCAATTTATTTTTTAATTTTTCTAATAATTCAGGATTTGAATCTGCTAAATGATACTCAATTATCATTTTTTCAATTTTCTCAAAATATTTGTCGTCTAATGAATCAATAATTTCATATTCTGAACCTTCACAATCTAATTTTAATAAATTTACCAATTCTATTTTATTATCTTTAAAAAAATCATTTAATGATTTTGAAGCAACTTCTACAGGATCATCAGTTTGTATAAATTTACTATGACCTGCTTCATCATTATTTTTATACAATATAATTTTTGAAGTTGATTTTGAAATTGCACAATTTTCAGATATAATATTAGACGATTTATTTAGTTTTTTATTTGATTCTAAAATTTTATAATTCTCTTTAATTGGTTCAAATGCAAAAATTTTACCTTCAGTACAATTTTGAGAAGCATAAAGTGAAAATAATCCTATATGTGCTCCTACATCAATTACAGTATCTGTTTTCTTAATTTGAAAATTATTTTTTGAATATTCACCAATTAACCATACATGTGTGAAAGCCATAAGATCTGTAGAATCTGTTCTTAACATGATTTTTATTCCATTTTTTGTTTCAAAAATTACTGTAGGTTTTTTTATTAATTTTAAATACACAATTGGATACAACCACCAATTTCTAAGTACTTTCATTACTTTCAGAAAAATTTTAAATTTTTCTATAGTGGGCTTCATTTATTCTAATTTGAACGAGGATATATTAAATTAAATTAAAAGAATTCACTTTTAACTAACTTTTTTAAAAAAAATATATGCGTATAATGATAACTGGTGGCTTAGGATTTGTTGGAAGTCATTTAGCTGATGAATTAAACAAAGATGGTCATGAAATTATCATTCTTACAAGAAGTTATAAAAAAAAATCTAATCTAAAAATTTCAAAACGAATGAAACTTGATAAAGTAAATGTTACAAATTATAGAAAACTTAGTGATTCAATTGATAGACATAAACCTGATTTGATTATTCATTTGGCAGGAGAAACATCTCATTTAAAATCATTTGAAAACCCTATCGATGATATAAATTCAAATTTAAAATCTACACTTTTTATTCTTGAAAAAATTAAGAACATGAAAAAAAAATGTAGCTTTGTTTTAGGAAGTACATTCATTGTAGTTGGTCCTCCTAACAAACTTCCCGTAACCGAAGATACACCTTGTAACCCTACCACATTATATGGAACTAATAGATTAGCTAGTGAATTTTATTGTAAAATTTATCACAACGTTTATGGAATCGATACAAAAATTTTTAGAATTACAAACTCTTTTGGACCCAGAGAGCAAACTATCCCAAAAAAGAATGCAGTAAACTATTTAATTCATCAAGCATTTAATGATGAAAATATTACAATATTTAACGAAGGAAAAATTTTTAGAGATTTGATATACATTTCTGATGTGATTTCAGGAATCAAAACTATTATTAAAAAAGGACATTCAGGTGAACTTTATTGGATTTCTTCTTCTAAAAAAACTTGGTTTTTCCAATTAGGAAATTTATTAGAAAAAATGACTAATGCAAAAGTTAGTTATATCAAAACACCAACATATACAAAAAAAGTTGATGTAGGAAATTTTGTGGTTAGTAATAGAAAATTAAAAAATTTAGGTTGGACACCTAAGGTTGATCTCAAAACTGGCATTCAAAACACTCTCGATTTTTTTCACTCTGTTAAGCACTCTTAAGAAATCTTTTAAATGATGTAAAAGAAAAATCATTCAATATTTTATCCATTTTTGATAATGTTTTTTCTATATTATGATATGTGATGAAATTATCTTTTAATGATAATTTTATTCTAGGCATATATTCTGGTGTTAATTCCCAAGAATGAATATAAAATACTGCTGGATTGTTGTTTTTTTCATAATTTTTTATAGCATTTGTAATGATTTTTTGTGGTAATGTTCTAACATAGAATCCCCCTCCTGCAGGAATTCTTTTCCCTAAGAAATTAGTAACTAATATTGGAAATTCAGTTATATTTGATTCAGGATCTTCATGCTCCAATGATTTACTGCTAATTTTGTAAGGATATTTTTCCGCATTTGGCAATCCATACATACTTGTTTTTACTGGAACAACACTACTATCATATTGATATTTACTATTTTCTAAAACGTCAATTAGCCATCTACTTGAATCATTTAACGAAAAAGTCGGTGCTCTGAATCCTATGGATTTTCCTGATGTCATTTTATCAAAAATTTTAATTTCTTCTTGAAATTTTTCTTTAAAACCAATAGTATCTAATCTTGTATGATGCATTGTATGGAAACCTATTTCATGACCATTTTCAATAATTTTATCAAAAAGTTCTGGTTGATATTCTAATAATTCTCCAACAACAAAAAAAGTTGCATAAGTATCATGATGGTTTAACCAATCAATAATTTTATCAAGTCCTTGAATTACTTTTGGTTGTTTTTCTTCATTTGTTAATACTTTTTGGATTAATTCTGGATGAAACCAATCTTCAAAATCTATTCCAAGTAAATTCAATTCTTTTTCACATCTTTATTGAAATAACATATTTTAATTTACTTTTCTTCCAAATCAAGTTTTTTTACCACTCTAGCAGGATTACCTAAAACTACACAATTATCTGGCACATCTTCAAAAACTGCACTACCTATGGAAACTATTGCATTTTTTCCAATTGTTACTCCTGCAGTAATTATTACTCCTGGATTGATAACTGCTCCTGATTTAATAATTACTTGAGCAATTTTTCTTGGATACTGAGTTTTTTTTAACTTTAGATTTGCAGTTGGGTTGATGTGTGCAAAAATCATTGAATTTGAACCTAAGGTGACATTGTCTTCAATTTTGACTAACCCTGGATATACTAAATCTATTAACACATATGGTGATAGATGACAATTTTTTCCAATTATTACCCCTCTTGATCTTTGTATATTAATTACAAAATTTGACAAAGGAGACGAATATGCAATATAATGTAAAATCCAAGATCGTAGCATTTTTAATTTTAATTTTATTTTACCAGAAGAACCTTTAAGATCATAATATTCCATCACTTCTTGTTCATTTATTGAAAATACATCTTCAGAATTTTCCATCTAATTCACTATGAAAAATTGGTTTTTGGCTTTAAAGGCTTATGAAGAAAAAATTAGTCAATTTTGTTTGAAATACACACATCTAGTAAATATTTAAGGTTAAATTACAATATTTGAAATAATGGATAAAGTAAAACCTCTATCAGAATATATTTTAGATTCACAAAAAATAGAAATTAATGATTATAAGAATAAAATCAAATTAGCAATTTTATCCAGCTTTACAATTAATGGATTAGCTGAATCACTTAAAGTCAAATGTTCGCAAAAACAAATTTTTGGTTCCACATATGTTGCTGGATATAATCAATATAATCAAGAGATTTTTGATACAAAAAGTAATTTATACAGTTTCTCACCTGATATAACATTTTTAATTTTAGATACAAGAAGTATTTTTGGTAATTTATTCCATTTTCCTTATTCTATAACAAAATCAGAAAGAAAAAATTTTGTAGATGAAAAAATTAATGAATTGTTAAACTTGATTGAAAAATTTAATGAAACCACTACTTCAAAACTTGTAATAACAAATTTAGGATTACCACATTATTCTCCGCATGGAATTGCAGAAATGAAAACAAGTTATAGTTTTCATGATGCCATTATTGATTTTAATAAAAAACTTAAGGATAAAGTAATTGAGATGGATTCTGTTCATATATTTGATTTTTTTAAATTTGTGATTCAACATGGAGAAAATAATGTTTTTAATTTTCAAAATTATCTATTTGGTGATATTAAAATTGCACTTGATTATATTCCACATTTAGCAAATGACTTAATTCCATATGTTATATCTTTTCTTGGTTTAACAAAAAAATGTATTGTACTAGATCTTGATAATACACTTTGGGGCGGAATTGTAGGTGAGGATGGTTTTGATGGAATTCGCTTAGGTCCTCAACCTCCCGGAAATGCTTTTGTAGAATTTCAAAAATATTTGAAAGCATTATCCCAAAGAGGAATAATACTTGCAATAAACAGTAAAAATAATTTTGATGATGCTATTCAAGTAATTCGTGAACATCCACATATGATTTTAAAAGAAGATGATTTTGCTTGTATGAAAATTAATTGGGATGATAAAGTATCAAATATGCAATATATTTCTGAAGAACTTAACATAGGATTAGATAGTTTTGTTTTTTTCGATGATGACCCAGTCAACAGAGAATTCGTTAAAGAAAACATGCCTGAAATAACTACCCCCGATCTTCCTCATGACCCGTCTCAATATTCTGAAGTAATTCAATCATTACATGATTTTAGTGTCTTTCAGGTGACAAATGAAGATACTAATCGAAGAAAAATGTATTTTCAACAAAAACAAAGAAGTGAATCTCAAAAATCATCAACTAATCTTACTGAATTTCTTAAAACATTAAATTTAGAAATAGATATTAAAAAATCAGACAGTTTTACCATCCCAAGAATTTCTCAACTCACTATGAAAACAAACCAATTCAATCTTACTACAAAAAGATATCAGGAAGAAGAAATCAAAAAATTCTCTGAAGATGATAAAATGCTAGTAGGCTGTGCACAAATACGAGATAAATTTGGTGATAATGGAATTACTGGTGCCTTTATAGTTGAAAAAACTAATTCAGATGAATGGTTTTTAGATACTTTTCTTCTTAGCTGTAGAGTTATGGGGCGTGAAATTGAGAAAGCGATATTGTATCACATAATAAATGAAGCAAGAAAAAATAATGTAAAAAGACTTAAAGCTAAATTTATTCCCACCACAAAAAATAAACCAATAGAACACTTACTTCCAGATTCTAAATTTTCTAAAGAAAATGATTATTGGGTTTATAATATCGAAACACCTTTCAGTATGCCTGAATTTTTAACTTTAAGAGTAAAATAATGGCTGAAAAATTATATAAAATTATTTCAAAAGTAATGAACATTAACATAGAAGAAATAAATGATGAATCAAGTCCTACGTCTATTTCAAATTGGACATCTTTTAATGGATATGTTTTGTTAGATGAATTGGAAACTAATTTTGATGTTAAATTTTCTATTGATGAAGCAATGGATGTCAAAAATGTATCTGATATAAAACGTCACTTACAAAACCACGGTGTAAATTTTAATGACTGAAATTGCAAATGAGTTATCATTTGATGATATATTCATTGGACAAAAAGAAAGTTTTTCAAAAAAAATTACTGAATCTATGGTTGATGAATTTAGTAACTTTTCTGGAGATTTGAATCCATTACACATGAATGATGAATATGCAGTTTCAAGTACATATGGAAAAAGAATTGTACATGGAATGTTGCTAGCTTCTTTTTTCTCACAATTAATAGGCATGAAATTACCTGGAAAAAATGCTCTTTATTTTTCACAAACTCTAAACTTTCGTTCACCTTGTTATATTGATGATAAAATTCAAGTTATAGGTAAAGTGACTGAGAAGAGTAGTTCAACAAGAATTATTTCTATTTCTACTTCTATTCTAAATGAATCTGGAACCTGTTTAATTGATGGTGTGGCAAAAGTCATTGTTAGATAAAAAATGATTGAAAAACTTGGAATTGGAATCGATATTACTCATATATCTGATTTTGAAAAAATTTCATATGAAAAAACCCCTGGATTATATAATAAAATCTTTCAACCATCAGAAATTGATTATTGTTTAAAATACAAAAAACCATCTCCTCACTTTGCTGGAAAATTTGCTTTAAAGGAAGCTGTCAAAAAATCAATCAATGAAAATATCTATATTTCTAAAATTGTAACTTCACATAAACAATCTAAACCTAATATTGAATTGCTGAATTTCAAAAAAAAATATATTTTTCGTGCATCTATTAGTCATGAAAAAAATTATGCAATTGCTATTGTTATTTCAGAATTAATAAACTAATTTTTTTGAAAAATACTTGCTTTTGTTTTTTTACTTAATTTTTCAAGTATTGAATTAAATAAATTATTGATAATACCTTTAGTGACATTTTTTGGAACAAAAATTTTATCTGGAAATTTTTTAATCAATTCATGATCTTGAATAATTTTTTTACTTTCTAATTCAATATATTTTTTTTCAATTTGTTTTTTGTTTTTGTAAATATCTAATTCTGCTTTTATTTTAGCACCTACAAATCCTTTAGAAATATAAAAAATCCATACAAAAAAATCAACTAATAACAGATTAAATCTCATTTTTTTATATGTGTCTTTAGAAAAATGAGTTAAAAGACAATATTTTCTATTACGTTCTAACCAATAAAATTTCTTTGAACTCCATTTTAAAATATAACTTTCAGCATGTAAAATTTTAACATTTGGAACAAAAAAAGAATTAATTCCTATTTGTGCTGCTCTCCATCCTAAATCTAAATCATCATGATAAAGAAACAAAAAAGGATCAAGTAGTCCTATCTTGTTAAAAACTTTAGATGATGTAAAAAGACATGTACCCGAAGCATATCCAATTTTCTCTATTTTTTTATATTGTTTTTTATCGACAACTCCTTTATCTCTTGCAAAACCAAAACCAAAAAGATGTATCATATTTCCTGTACTTTGTAACACATCTTTTTCATACAGTGAAAGAATTTTTGGTTGATAAAGACCATCACCAAATTTTGAATATGCTTTTAAAAATTCATCTAACCAATTAGGTTCAACAATTGTATCTGGATTTAAAATTACTATGAATTCTCCTCGAGCTTTTCTAATTCCTATGTTATTTCCTTCACAATATCCAAAATTTTCTATATTTTCAATTAATTGAATATTTTCAAATCTTTCCTTACATTTTTTGTGACTATTGTCCGTAGAAATATTGTCTACTACTATTACTTCATAATTTTTATAATTTGTTTCAAAAACAGACTTTACACAATTTATCAATAAATCTCCTGCATTATAATTTAAAATAATTATACTTACAAGTGATTTTTCCTGCTCATCAATCATATCTTCTCAAATCCAATTTCTTTTATATTAAAAAATACATCAATCAAAAATAGCTAAAATAATATTTTTGTTCCTTCCCCTAAAAGAAAAATTTGCTCATCTTGCGTGTTATTATGTTTTATACTTGAATTTGATGAAATTATACTATTTTTTATATTTACATTTTTTCCAATTTCACAATTATCCATAATTATAGAATCTTTTATTTTCCCTCCTGAAATTATACATCCATTCCCAATGCTTGTATTTGGTCCAATTATGGCATCACCATAAATTTCACAATTTTTTCCAATTATTACTGGACCTTTTATTTTCACTTCATTTTTGATCAAAGTATCATTTCCAACTGATACATTACCTTCTAAAGAAACAGTAGATTCCATTTTACCTCTAAAATCTGCAGATAAATTTTCTAAAATGGTTTTATTTGCATGAATTATATCTTCAGGAGTACCAGTATCTTTCCAGTAATCAGTAATCATGTTGTAAGTAATTATATGGTTTTCATTCAATAACATATCTAACGCATCTGTTATCTCTAATTCATTTCTCCAAGATGGTTTTAATCTTTTAATAATATCAAAAATTACTGGTGTCAAAAAATAAATTCCAGTTACAGCTAAATTTGTTGGAGGCTCTTTAGGTTTTTCAACAATCTTCTTGATTTTACCATCTTTAATGTCAGCAATTCCAAACCTATTGGGATTATCCACTTCACACAAAAGAATTGATGCAGCAGCATTAGATTTTTCAAACTCCATTCCAAATACACTTATTGATTTTTGAATGATATTGTCTCCCAAGAAAACAAGAAATTTTTCATCACCAATAAAATCTTCACATAAACTAATTGCATGTGATATTCCACGAGGAAAATCCTGATGAATATAACTAATGTTGACACCAAATTTTTCGCCATTTCCATAATAGTCTTTTACTTTTTGTGAACCAATACCTCCTATGATAATTACAATATCTTTGACTCCTGCTTCCTTCATTGATTCAATACAATATTCTGACATGGGTTTATTTGCAATTGGTAGTAACTGCTTTGGACCAGTATGAGTTAGTGGCCTTAATCTAGTTCCATGACCTCCATGAAGAAGAATTCCTTTCATATGAAGATGAATTTTTATTAATATTAATAATTTCAGGTTAGTTTTTCCAGGGCGTCTGATTTAGAGAATCTTTAACTATATTTTTCCACCAATCATTATTTGACAGGTACCAATTAACTGTCTTTTTTAAACCATCATCAAATTTCACTTTATTTTTCCAACCCAATTCAGATCTTATCTTGGAAGAATCCATACTATATCTAAAATCATGGCCTGGACGATCTTCAACAAATTCCATCAAATCTTCTGATTTATTCATCAAAGCCAAAATTTTTTTTACAATTGATATATTACTAATTTCGTTATCTGCTGAAATATTGTATGATTCACCTGCTTTACCATTATTTAATACGTTGAACACTGCATCACAATGATCATCAACAAAAATCCAATCTCGAATATTAGTACCAGTTCCATAAATTGGAATTTTTTTCCCTTGTTCTGCTAAAAGAATTATTTTTGGAATTAATTTCTCAGGAAATTGTCTCGGTCCATAATTATTAGTACATCGTGTGATAACACAATTACAGCCATATGTTATGAAGTATGAATTTACCAATAATTCAGCTCCTGCTTTAGTTGCAGAATATGGACTAGAAGGATTAAAACGGAAAATTTCATTTGCACTTCCTTTGTCTAAACTTCCAAAAACTTCATCTGTTGAAACTTGAACTAGTCTTTTTTTATATTTCTTAATTAATTCTAATAAAATAAAAATTCCTTTAAGATTAGAATCAAAAGATGATGTTGCATCTGATATGCTTCTATCCACAAAAGATTCTGCTGCAAAATTAATTACAGCATCACATTTTATCATTGTTTTATCTAAAATCTCTTTATTTGTGATATTTCCTTTAACAAATTCATATCTATTTGATTTTTCAATTTTTTCCAGACTTTTTGAATTGGAACCATACAGTTTATCGTCAATATTGATTATTTCCCAGTCCTTGTTCTTTTCTAATGTTTTTAAGATAAAATTACTCCCGATAAAACCCAAACCACCAGTAACTAATAATTTCAATATGATTCAGATGCTGTTTATATTAAAAAATGTTCTAATATTGGCAACTATTGTTATGCATATTTTTATTGTCCAATCTGAATTCTAAAATATGGCAGAAATTCCAACTGTTTTCAAATTAGAAAAACATCCTACTACAGATATCAAAGATTCTCATGTGAATGGCTCTTTGACTGTCATCTGGAGGGACTATGACGATATTATCAAAACTGAACCAAAAATGGTTTATGTCAGTTCTGTTAAATCTGGAGAAATAAAAGGACCTCATCTTCATAAAAGAAGAGACAGTTATTTTACATGTATTCATGGCAAAGTTGTTTTTATTATTAAAACCGATGATGGATTTCAGGAAATTGAATCTGATGCAGAAAACCCAGTGATCATATTTGTACCTAAAAATTTTCCATCAGCACACATTAACATATCTGATTCTACCTCAAGAATTTTGACATTAACAAATATCGCCTGGCAACCAAATGATAATGAAATGGAAAATGTAGAGTTTTCTGATTATGATTGGTCAAAGTGGAAAGTCAAATCTTAAAATCAGATAAGATTCCTTCTTTTGTAATTATTGATTTAAGTTCATTTTTTGTAAATAATTTAGTACTATCTGATGAATATTCTTTATTTAGTTTAGTTTTCTTGAAAGGTATTTTTTTCTTTTCATCTAATCCTTCCCCACCAAAATTGTAAACAATGTAATCATCTTTTGATTCATATGTATTTCTAATTTCATGTTTACTAATTAATATTTCATGATATTTTTCTCCAACCCTGACGGGAATTTTTATTGTTTTAGCTTTTTTATTCAGTAGTTCTATTATTGCATTTTTCATTTCTTCTACTGTAAATGCTTTTAATTTTGGAACAAATACTTCACCACCTGAACCATGTTTAACAGCTCTAAAAATTAAATCAATAGCTTGCGTCATGGTAATATTAAATCGTGTCATAGTTGGATCTGTTATTGGTATTTTTCCTTTTGAAATAATATTTTCAACAAATACTGGAAATATTGAACCTCTGCTTCCTAAAACATTTCCATATCTTACACAAACAAACTTTGTTTTTCTATCACCTCTGTAAAAATTAGCTGACAGAAATAATCTTTCCATTAGAAGTTTTGTTGCACCATATGTAGTTGATGGAGAAACTGCTTTGTCAGTTCCAATAGCTAAAGCTAATTCAACTTTATTATCAAGACAAGAATCAATTACATTTTGGGCACCATTTACATTTGTTTTAACAAATTCAAATGGATTGTATTCTGCCACTGGAACTTGTTTAAGTGCAGCAGCATGAAAAACAATATCAACATTCTCCATTGCCCTGTATAATCTATCTTTATCTCTAATATCGCCTATCAAAAATCTTAGCCTTTTATCTGGTAACTGAGATTTCATGTTGACTTGTTTCAATTCATCCCTACTGAAAATTCGGATTTTTGCTACTTTTTCTTTGAGCAGTCTTTTTGTTAATGCAGAACCAAGAGAGCCTGTTCCACCAGTTATTAGAATGGTTTTACCATCAAACATGGGAGTAATTTTTTACACTTCCATAAAAAACATTATAATTTTTTATTGTTAGGCGTATTGAAATAAAAAACTTAGAAATTGACAAATAGATGAGATATATTGATACGATAGAAAATGACTAAACTAACTTTTTTAGACAACATTTATGGAATACATAAAAAAAATCTTAATTCATCACAATCAAAAATTTTTTCTTTTAACATAACGGTTCACAAAACTCTTGAAAAAGAAAAAATCACTCATGAAATAGCTGAAACATATTTGAGCTCTGATGATAGATTAAAAATTTATGATTTCACATTAAATCTGTATAGATGGTATGATGATGACTCAATTTCAAAACAAATAGAATTTGAAAATGTAAATCTTTTAGAATTGTTAGATACTGCTGAACTTCATCATTTACTGATCACTAATTTATTCAATTTTTTATTGATAAAGAGGATTCTTGAAAAAGAAAAACCAACTAAAATTTTTGTAACAAACACTCTAAGTAAAATAATACGTGCTCTTACGAAAGATCAAAAAATTAATATCCATGTAATTGGGCACAATGAAAAATATCGTCTACCCTGGGATAAAATACAAATAAAATTCAATATTGGTTTTATTCCTATTTCTTTTCACATTGGTAGAAAATATTATCAAAATTTTGTTTATTTGTTGGAATCAATACTAACAAAATTTCTAAAGCTATCCTTCAAGTTTGATAATAAAAAAAACACTATTCTATTATTGGAATTTGATCCTTCTCAATATGATGACTTACTTTACCATTTGGGAACGCATAATGTCAATATTTTGATTCTAAATCGACGAAGAACTTCACTTTGGAGCATAAAATCAATAAAATCTTTATTGAATTCTGGATCAAAAATTCTAGATTTTCAAAAAATTATTTCAAAGAATGAAAAGGAAAAAATACTTTCTGTTACTCAAACCTCTAATGAAAAATTAGAATACCTATTTTCAGATGATGTAATTTTTAATACTATATTTTGTATGGAAGGAGTTTCATTTTGGTCTTGTATAAAAGATACTCTCATTGAAACGTACAAGAAAAGATTTCATGAATATATTTCACTTTTAGTAGCTTCTAAGAATATTGTTAAACAATCCAATCTAAGTTGTGTTATTGGATTGAATGTTGTTGGAGAAACTGAGAAATCTTTTCTTGCAATTAATAAACATCAAATCCCATTTGTTCTTTTAGAACATGGATTTGCAAATCATACACCAGAATTGAAAAAATTTGATATTTTTCATATGTATTCATTATTAAAAGATCAAATAGCAGTATGGGGTGATATTCAAAAAAACTATCTTCTTACTCAACATCAATTTAATCCTGATAAGATTTTAGTTTCAGGTAGTCCAAGACATGATTCTTTTTTTAATAGGCAACTTTCTCCAATGCAGCAAAAAAAAATTATTCTTATTACGCCTCATCCAATAACAAATTTATCTGCTTTTGGTGACACACATCTTTATCTGCGATTGGAGAATTTTTTAAGATCTTTTTATAATGTTGTAAAAAAAATTCCTAATGTTGAAGTAGTTGTTAAATTACATCCAGGCCAAGATGAATATGAAAGTTTTATGACTGATGTGTTTCATGACATAGATCCAAAAATTCCAATTTATCATGTGAAACCAATAATTGATTTAATTGATTCATGTAATGTATTAGTAAATATTAGTCCAGAAAGTTTTGATACTTCTACAGTCATGCTAGAAGGATTAGTTATGAAAAAACCTGTAGTTAACATTGTTTTAGATGATAAATCATATGATTTTCAATTTGATAAAGATAATGCAATTTTATCAATATCTGACAAAGAACCTATTGATAAAATTCTAAATGATGTATTGTTTAATGATGACTTTTGTTCAAAACTGATTGCTAATGGACAAATCTTTTTGAAAAAATATCTTGTAAATCATGGTAGTGCATCAGAATCACTAGCAAACAATATAACGTCTTTCTAAATTCGTAAACCTAACAATAATGGAATATGTCTGATTTTTATGAAACTTGATGATTTTACAAAAATTTTATCTGAAGTTGATAATATTAGTCAAGAAATGTATCAATTAATGAAAGATTTGTATCCTCTATGTAGGAGTATTACAGGAAATAATGTGAGAAAAACTCACGAAATTATACGTAAACATCTTGAAATTCAATCATATGAAGTACCAACTGGTACTGAAGTTTATGATTGGGTAATTCCAAAAGAATGGAATATCAATGATGCATATGTGATAGATCCTACAGGCAAAAAAATAATTGATTTTAAAAAATCTAATTTACATATTGTAAATTATAGTATTCCAGTTAAGAAAAAAATATTTCTAACTGAATTAAAAAAAAAATTACATACTCTACCAAAACAACCAGACAGTATTCCATATTTGACTAGTTATTATTCTGAAGATTGGGGTTTTTGTCTCACACATAACCAATTTTTGGAATTAATTGATGGGGAGTATGAAATAGTAATTGATTCGTCTCTTGATGATGGCCATCTAACATATGGTGAATATTTTATTAAAGGTAAAACAGAAAATGAAATTCTAATCACTTGTTATACTTGTCATCCATCATTATGTAACGATAATCTTTCTGGAGTTACATTAGTTACTTTTCTTGCTAAATATTTGAGTAAATTATCTTTAAATTATTCTTATCGATTTTTGTTTATTCCTGAAACAATAGGTGCAATAGCTTGGTTATCAATAAATGAAAAAAATACTTTTAAAATTAAACATGGGTTAGTTGCTACATGTTTAGGTGATTCTGGAAGCTTTACATATAAAAAAAGTAGACGCGGAAATGCAGAAATCGATCAAGTTGTAATTAATGTATTACAAAATTCAAACAGTAAATTTACACTATTGGATTTTTTTCCTTCAGGAAGTGATGAACGACAATTTTGTTCTCCTGGATTTAATCTCCCAGTAGGCTCATTGATGAAAACCATGTATGGAAAATTCGATGAATATCATACTTCTGCTGATAATTTAGAATTTGTAAATGCAAACAATTTGAAAGATTCTATTACAAAATACATTGAAATTATTTTTGTACTGGAAAATAATGCAAAATTTCTTAATTTGATTCCAAAATGTGAACCTCAGTTAAGTAAACGTGGATTATATGATACGTTAGGGGGTCAAAAAGTAAATGATCTTACTAAAAATGCAATACAATGGATACTTAATCTATCTGATGGCGAGAATTCATTATTAGACATTTCTAACAAATCTGGAATTAATTTTAACATTATTGTAAATGCTGCAAATATGTTAATACAAAAAAACCTTTTACAAAAACACATTTAACAACTTTATAATATTGAATTTCAATCTTATCACAAATATGAACTGCCCAATATGTAAAACTGATAAAATTGAACCATTTCTTGGTATTTTACAATGTGTAACATGTACTCATAAGTTCAGTAAACGAATAACTGATGATAGCTATTGGAGTGATTTGTATGAGAATACATACAATACCATTTACAGAAAACAAGATGAAAAAAGAAAATTTATGTATCTAAATGAAATTGATTGGATATCAAATTTTAAAAAGTTCCAAGGTTCATTTTTAGATGTAGGCTGTGCTCATGGAGATTTTTTTTCATCTTTACCACAAAATTTAAAAAAAATTGGAATAGATTTATCCACAAATATAATTGAAGAAGCAAAAAAACTACATCCTGATTGTAATTTCCATAAGATGACTCTTTGTAATTTTTCCACCAAAGACAAATTTGATTTCATACAATTTAGAGGTGTAATACAACATTCTGTAGATCCAATAAATAATTTGAAATGTGCAACTGATCTTTTAAAAAAAAATGGTATTATCCTAGTTTCTTCATTACCTAATTTTTCATCATTTACTAGTAGGTATTATAAAGAAAAATTTGGCTTCTATACGCCCGATCTTTCCCCTCATTTTTTTACAAACAAGTCTTTTCACTATATGATAAAATCTCTAAATTTGAAAATAACTCAAGAAATATCACCTTATCTTGGTACTCCTTATGCAAATCCTTTAAAAGATATTTTACTCTTTTTTACTAATAAATTTCAGAATAAATCAAATCCACCTTTCTTTGGAAATATTAAAAATTACATCCTTCAATTGGATCTTTCTTAAAGAAAATTTCTACCGATAACAATTCATACTGAGAACTTTTTAATGTAATTTAATGAGTATTACTTGTATAGTTCAGGCAAGAATGGGTTCTATCAGATTACCTGGAAAAGTTATGATGATGTTAGATGATAAAAATCCAATCTTATCTTATGTTATTTCTCAACTTCAACATTGTAAATCTATTGAAAAAATCATTGTGGCTACTACTGACTTAAAAGAAGATGACACAATTGAAGTATTCACAAACAATTTTAAAATTGATTGTTTTAGGGGAAATTCAAAAGATGTTTTAGATAGATATTATCAATGTGCAAAAAAATTTTCAATCTCTACAATTGTAAGAATTACAGCAGATAACCCCTTAATTGATCCGACTTTGATAGAGAATGTAATTCAGAAATTTCAATCTGGAAATTTTGATTATATTTCAAATGCACACATAAGATCATTTCCATATGGAACTGAAATTGAAATATTTTCTTTTCATGCACTAGAACAAGCTTGGAAAAATTCAAAAATGGATTATGATCGTGAACATGTTACACCATATTTCTATAATAATTCAGAAATATTTCGAACATATGATATAATACATACTGAGAATATATCCAATTTACGTTGGACAATTGATACTATTGAAGATCTAAAACTAGTTAGAATAATTGTATCTAAAATTGATAAAAGACCAATATTGATGACTGATATACTTGAATTAATAAACAAAGAACCGGAACTAGTTAAAATAAACTCAAATTCAGTGTAAATTCAAAAATTTTTTTATACCCATGCAATGAAAAAAATGTTGTTTAAACAATTTAAAACCCATGAAAATTTAGGTAATACATTCATTATAGCAGAAGCAGGATCTAATTGGAAATGTGGTACATATGAAGAGGATTTAGAACAAGCTAAAGAGTTGATAAATGTTGCAGCAAATTGCGGTGCTGATGCTGTAAAATTCCAAACTTACAAATCTGAAACTACATATGTTTCAAATGCTGGTTCCAGTAATTACCTCTCAAAAAACAAGATTAATGAAAGTGTAAACAAAATTTTTGATAATTTATCAATGCCGTATGAAATGATACCTGAATTAGCTAATCATGCCAAAAATACACACATTGAATTCATGTCTAGTCCTTTTTCTGTAAATGATGCTAAAGAAATTGATCCTTTTGTATCTGTTCATAAACTTGCTTCATTTGAAATAAATCATATTAGATTAATAGAATTTCTTACACAAACAAATAAACCTCTCATAATATCTACAGGTGCAAGTACTTATGATGAAATTGATTTTGTTGTAAATCTTGTAAAAAAAACTCACAATAATATTGCTCTGTTACAGTGTACGTCAAAATATCCGTGTAAGATTGAATCTCTTAATTTATCTGTAATTCCTGAAATGAAGGCAAGGTATGATATTCCAGTAGGATTCTCTGATCATAGTACAAATCCCTTCATTGGCCCAATCATGGCAGTTGGATGTGGTGCTAGTATTATAGAAAAACATTTTACATTAGATCGTAGTCTTTCTGGACCTGATCATGCCTTTGCATTGATACCAAATGAATTAGAATTAATGATAAAATCCATTAGAGGGGCAGAATTTGCAAAAGGAAATGGGAAAAAAATTATTCTTGATGAAGAAAAGGAATTGCGACAATTTGCAACTAGATCAATTCAATCAATAAAAAATATCTCAAAAGGAGAAATTCTTCAGGAAGGAATCAATTTTGATATACTTAGATCTGGCAATCGTTCAAGGGGAATGGAACCTAGATTCTTAGATATGGTAAATGGAAAAAAATCAAAAAATGATGTAAAACAAGGTGAAGGTATTACCGAATTTGAGTAAATTATGATGTGTGTTTATTGATTAATTTTATTATTTTATTTATGTCTGATTCACTCAAATTAGGATGAATAGGTATTGATACAATATTTTTTGAAATCTTTTCAGTAATTGGTAATTTGATGGAACTTTTGTAATATGTCATTTTATGAATTGGTGTGTAATGAATTCCTGTTTCAATTCCATTATCTTTCATTGTCTCCATGAATTTTTTTCTATTATTTACCTGAATCCAGTATAAGTGGTAAGATGAATTTGAACAAAACCCCATTTTTCTCCCTAACTTAATTTCTTCTACATATTGTTTAGCAATTTTCTTCCTTACTTTATTCATAGAATCTAATTTTTTTAATTGTATACGTCCAATTGCTGCAGAAAACTCATTCATATAATAATTCCAACCAAGACTGGTAACATCATATTTTGAATCCTTTCTATTATCTATACCACACCATCTTTTAGATTTAAGAGTATGAGTAAATTTTTTACTATGTTTACCATTTAGTGTAATTGCTCCTCCTGTAGGCATTGCCAAATTCTTTGTTGGATGAAAGCTAAAACAAATCGCCATTCCGTGACTACCTATTTTTTTATCATTATATGAAGAACCAGCAGCATGAGCTGCATCTTCAATTAAATCAATTTCATGTTGCTTGCAAAGATGTGAAATCTTTTCTAAATTACATGGAATTCCTGCAAAATGTACAGGTAGAATTACTTTAGTTTTATTTGTAATTTTATTTTCTACTGATTGATGATCTAAACATAATGTATGTGGATCAATGTCTGCAAATACTGGTTTTCCACCATTGTATAGAATTGCATGAGCAGTAGATACAAAAGATAAAGATGGTAAAATCACTTCTCTATTTTTAATATCAATAAGTGATAGTGCTAAATGAAGTGCTGATGTTCCACTATTTACTGCAACACAATTATCGGATCCAACATATTTGTTAAACTCTGATTCAAAATTACTGACATGTCCTGTACCTGCACCAGATGCCCAAAAATGACTTTTTAAAGAATTTACTAGTATTTTTTCCTCATCTTTTCCAATTAACGGATCAAAAAGTTTAATTTTTTTCTTCATATTTAATGCCACTTTAAGATTTGATGAATTCATAAGTGTGTTGTATTAACCTAAATTTTTGATTTTTGAAAAATTGTATTGATTTTTTGTTATTGGGACTGATATTTGCAAGATATCTTCCAGGACCATTTTGTTCTATAATTAATTCAAGTACTTTTGATCCTATTTTCTTTTCTTGAAATTCTTTTTTTATAAAAATTCCAATTTCATTTTGTTTAGTCAAATAGACTGATCCTGATTTTTTGTTGTTATAATAAATTATTTTCCAGGTTGCATATGGTTTTGATGATATGAATTTAATATGCTCTTCATATGATGGCATTTCTTTATGAGATATGTTTGCTATTTTTCCCCTCTCTGATAGTAACTGATATAGAAATTTGTAATCATCCTTCCCGATATTTTTTAATTTTATTGTCCCTTTTTCATTCATTATTTATCATAATCCTAGATCTCATATTTAAGATATGAAAAGTCAAGTTATACAAAGAATCAATACAACTTTAAATAATTAAAAATTATTTATTGATGTAAATTAGATATTTGACATGTCAGAAAAAATTATTTTTTGGTTAGACAGTGATATAACTAATTTTGGTATCGCAAAATTTTTGCAAGAGAAATATACGTGCGAACTATTTTCAATTATAGATATAACAAATAGAACAAAAAAATTTTTTGTAAACCAACAATTAGTCAAATTTAAAAAATCTTGGTATTACTTTGATTATGTATTACCAGAAAAAAATATTGATATTGATTATTTAATAAAATTTGAAAAAAAATTTGGAATTAATTTATGGTTATTAGCATTAAATGAACGACTTTTTTATAACTATAATAATTATTACAAATTTAATCAAAATGAAATTCTGTCTATTTTAGAAAAGGAATGTAAACTATTTGAACAAATTCTTCAAGAAATAAAACCAGATTTTTTAATAATTAAAACAACTGATCTTCATCATAATCATTTGTTATATGAAATGTGTAGAACTCTTGGTGTTAAAGTTATGATGTTGGAATCTTCTAGATTTGGTCATAGGTGTATTATAACTCAAGAACGTGACACAATAGACTATGTGTCTGATCTTGGACCATCTTTAACTAAAAATCGCACTCTAAAAGATTTACAAAACATAATTTTTTCAAAAAATCTTAGCACACAATTAGAATCTTACAAAAATCAATTCATCTCTTCAAAACAAAAAAGAATAACATCTATTTTTAATTTTATTTTTCTCTCTAAAAACACAAATCTCCAATCACATTATACCTATTTTGGTAGATCAAAATTTAAAGTTTTTTTAACACAGTTTTATTATGCATTAATTGAAAAATACAGAAAATCATTCATTGATAAAAATTTAAAAACTGATTTAGATAATTCTGAACATTTTGTCTATTTTCCACTACATCAAGAACCTGAAAGAGTATTGCTTATTGCTTCACCATTTTATACAAATCAATTTGAGACAATATGCCATCTAGCTAAATCACTTCCAATAAATTTTAAATTATATGTCAAAGAGCACCCTACACAATCAATCAGAGGTTGGAGAGAACTTTCATTTTATAAGCAAGTTCTAGAAATTCCCAATGTTGTTTTTTTACATCCTTCTGTTCCATCTGAAGATATCATGAAGAAATCTTCATTAGTTGTTACAGTTGGTGGAACCAGTGCACTTGAGGCTGCATTTTATAATAAACCATCCATAATTTTTAAAGATATGTTTTATGGTCAACTCTCTTCAGTAACTACAGTTTCTTCATTAGAAAAATTGCCTGAATTAATAAAACAATCTCTTCAAAATCAAGTTGAAGTTGAGGAATTGGATAAATATGTTGCATTAATTGAAAAAAACTCATTTGATTTTGATATTATCAATTTTCAAATTGATTATGCAAATTATTTCTATTTTGGTGGTTATTATGCAGATGTTAAAATTTCTATTGAAAAAATGAATAAATTTTTGGATATACATAAAGATAAACTTGAATTCCTTGCAGAACAATTCATCAAAAAAATCAATCAACACAAAAATTCATCAGAGGATATTGAGAATCAATGAAATCTATTTGTTTTATTCCTGCTAGAGGTGGTTCTAAAGAAATTCCTAAAAAAAATATAAGAATTTTAAGTAATAAACCATTAATTGCTCATGCCATTGAAACTGCTTTAGAATCACAATTATTTGAAAATGTAATTGTATCTACTGATGATTCTGAAATTGCAAAAATTTCAAAACAATATGGTGCAGAAATTCCTTTTATGCGTCCAAAAGAGATTTCTGCGGATGATTCAACATTTGATGAAGTCTTACTCCACTGCGTAAAAGAACTTCAGTCCCAAGGATACAAATTTGACATTATAACTGCACGTGATTGTACGGTTCCATTCATAGACCAAAATGATATGAAAGGCGCAATTGATCTTTTGCTCAAATCTGACTGTGACTCAGTATTTACCGTATGTCGTACCCATCCAAATCCGTATTTTGGTATGTTTGAAACTACCTCCAAAGGATTTTTAGAACCCTCAAAAATTAGCCCCAAACCAATAAAAAGACGGCAGGATGCACCAATTGTTTATGAGTTAAACGGTTTGTATGTACATTCAGTAAAGCAACTATTACAAACAGGCAAAATGTTTACTGACAAAATACTTCCATATGAAATAACAAAAGAGCATGGATTTATGATTGATCATGAGATCGAATTCAAAGTGGCAGAAATCATGTATGATCTACGGAAGCAATCAAAAATCAATTTCTAGTTTTTCTTGAATTTTTTCTCAACCAATTCACAAATTGCATGTATGGTAACTCTGTGACCTTCTTGAATTCTAGCTGTTGACGTTGAAGGAATTACAAGCAGTAAATCAACCACCTTTTTCATAAGAATTCCTTTGGAACCAGTTAATCCTATGATGTGTGCTCCTTTTTTCTTTGATGCTGTAATTCCATCCAACACATTTTTTGATTTTCCGCTAGTCGATATCGCAATAACTACATCTCCTTTTTTCACTAGTGCTTCACATTGTCTTGCAAAAATATAGTCAAAACTGTAATCATTTCCAAGTGATGTAAGTATTGAAGTATCTGTAGTCAATGCAATAGCAGGCAGACTTTGTCGTTCAAGCTGAAAGCGACCAATTAATTCTGCAGATAAATGTTGAGCATCTGCAGCACTGCCACCATTGCCAAAAATAACAACCTTACAACTCTTTTTGTAACATTTTATTATCAATTCAACTGCTTTTTCAATATCTGGGGAAATTTTTTTTGATTCTGAAATGACTTTGATACTATCCTCAAAAATTCTGTTAATTTGATTTCTAGACATTTAATTAAGAACCGATTTATGTTGTCACTCTTAACTTTTTCATGACAGGTACTTCTGATGGCCATACTTTTTTAACTCCATCACCTAGGATTTTATCCACCGTTCTAATGTCCCTTACAAGACGAATAATACCTGCTGGTTCAAGTGAAGCAGCTTGATCAGAACCATACATGGATCTATCTAGCGTAATGTGTCTTTCAATAGATGTGGCACCAAGAAGTACTGCTGAAACACAAATGATGTAACCTATTGCCTCATGTCCACTATACCCTACATTACATCCAAACTCTTCCCTCAAGGTCTCAATACATCGTAAGTTTGCTTCTTCAATCTTCATTGGATATGAGCTGTTACTGTGCTGCAACTCAAATGGACAGTTATGCTTTTTAAAAATCTGAATTGCCTCTTTAATTTCGTCAATCGTACTCATTCCAGTTGATATGAATGTGTATTTTTCTTCTTCAGCAATAATCTCAAGAAGCTTGTGATTCGTAATCATAGCTGATGCAACTTTGTTATGTTTTAGATTATATTTTCTAAGAAATAATTGACTATCAATATCCCATGATGATGCATACCATTCTATTCCATTTTGTTTGCAGTATGTATCAATTATGTTATATTGCTCCTCATTAAATTCTAGGCCAAGTTTTTGATCACGTGTAGTAGTACCCCACATACTTTCTCTTGGAGAATCCAATACTTCTTTAGAGTAAACCTTGGTAATTGTCCTTTTCTGAAATTTAACGGCATCACAGCCAGCAGCTTTTGCTATGTCTATTAGCTGTTTTGCAATATCAGTATCGCCATTATGGTTGATGCCAATTTCTGCTGTAATGAATACCAATACTTAATCTCTTTATCACTAGAATAAATCCTTTGATTATGATTTCTCTAATAGAATCAAATCTGCAAGTTCTCTAAAAGCTCCATGCCCCCCGACTGCTTTACATTTGTACTGACAATTTTTTTTGGCCTCATTAATTGCATCATTTGGAACTGCAGCCAATCCTACCTTTTTTAATAATTCTATATCATTAACATCATCACCAATGTATGATATTTCATCTGGTTTAACTTTGAATTTTTTACATATGTTGTCCAGAATTAATTCCTTTTGGATAATACCCTCATACATTTTTTCAATTTTCATTCTTTTAGCCCACTGTCTGACCATCTCTGTTTTTTCTTTTGTAATTATTAAAGTTAGAATTTTTTTCTTTTTGAGTAGTGTTACTCCCATTCCATCTCTGGCAAAAAATCTCTTCATTATATCCCCTTTATTTGTATAATACATCCCACCATCCGTCAAAACTCCATCTACATCTGTGATCACAAGTTTAATTTTTGAACATCGTTTAGCCAAACTTGAATTCATGATACCGCTTTTTAGTTATCATTAATATTGTTATTTCTTTATTTTAAAATAATGAGAAAAAATCCAATAGATATAGGAATTATGAGTGGAAGACTTTCACCACAAATCAATAAGCAAATTCAAACATTTCCAAGTGATTTTTGGAAAGATGAATTTCAAAAAGCCAATACTTGTGGTTTTGATTCTATTGAATGGATATTTGATCTTAACAATAATCCAATTTTACATGATGATGGACTTGAAGAAATGAGGTCTCTTTCAAAAAAATATGATGTCATGATAAGTGCAGTATGTGCAGATTATTTTATGCAAAAAATGCTTTTTAATGTTGGAAAATCTGATCTAAAACAAAATCTTGATTTACTTCAAAAACTTATTCAACGATGCTCTAAATTAGATATAGAAATATTAGAGATCCCGTTTGTAGATTCATCTTCCCTTAAAACCAAATCAAATACCGAACAAATGGTTTTAAATCTACAACAAATTGTAGATTTTGCTAACTCATACAATGTAAAAATTACACTTGAAACAGATCTTCCACCAAATGACTTTAAAAAACTCTTGAAAAATTTTGGAAAAAAAATTGGTGCAAACTATGATGTTGGAAATAGTACTGCATTAGGATATGATCTTAAGGAAGAACTTCAATCAATAAAACCTTGGCTAACAAATGTTCATGTCAAAGACAGACTCTATGAAGGAAATACAGTTCCACTTGGAACTGGAGATACTGATTTTGACTCATTCTTTTCAACATTGACAAAAATTAATTACAATGGACAGTTAATAATACAGGGAGCTAGAGAAGACCAAAAAATGATTGAACCTCAAAATACCTGTAAAAAATATCTTGAATTTGTAAAAAAACATGTAGACAAATATAATCTGGTTACTCTAAAAGACTAAGTGATAAATCATGAGGATAATAATAACCGGTTCTGAGGGTCTTCTTGGAAGAGAAATATCTAAATATCTTGAAAAGAATCACACGATTCTAAGACTTGATCTTGCTTTAGGACATGATTTAACAGATGAAGTATTTGTAAAAAAATGGTTCAAACAAAATAAAGGAAATGCGTTAGTAAATTGTTTTGCATTAAATGATCATGTGGAAAAAAATCAAAAAAGAGGAACCCTTTTTGATATAACTTTAGAATCTTTTTCAAAATTTATGGATGTGAATCTTGTGGCATTATTTTCTGTCTGTAGAGAATTTGCAAGAAATAATAAAAAATGTACAATTGTTAATTTTTCAGCTTCTACAGGAATTGTTTCTGCAAGACCTGATTTGTATGATGGAGAACATAAACATATTGGATATAGTATTTCAAAAGCAGGAGTGATAAATATGACAAAATTTCTGTCAACACATCTAGCTCCGGAAATACGTGTAAATTGTATTGCACCTGGAGGTGTAGAGTTTAACCAAAATAAAAAATTTATAAAAAATTATTCGAAATTAACTCCATTAAAAAGAATGATGAAAAAAAGTGAACTAAATGGAATTGTTGAATATCTTTGTTCATCTAAATCATCATATGTTACTGGTTCTACTTTTGTAGTTGATGGTGGTTGGACTATCTGGTAGTCTAAAAATAAATTTAACTTAAAATATTACTATTCTTATCGAATTTTCATCTATGATTAAAAAAATCAACATTGGAATTATTGGGTGTTCAAATATTGCCAATGATTCCATCATCCCTGCAATTCAGAAATCTAAATATGCAAATTTAATTTTTATAGGTAGTAGAAACAAAAATAAAGCGAAACAATTTGCTTCAAAATTTAAATGTAAAAATTTTGGAACATATGAAGATGTTTTATCATCAAGTAATGTTGATGCAGTATACATATCTACCCCAATAGGATTACATGAGAAATGGGTTTTGGAATCTGCCAAAGCAAAAAAACATGTTCTGTGTGAGAAATCATCAACTACATCATTCAAATCAGCAGAAAAGATGGTTCATACAACTCAAAAAAATAATGTAAGATTAATGGAAGGATTGATGTTCAAATACCATCCATCTCATAAATTAATAAAAAAATTCATTAAAAAAAATATTGGAAATTTATTTTCTTTTTATTCACAATATGGATTTCCACATGTACCAAAATCTGATATACGATATAAGAAAAAATTAGGAGGAGGCGTTTTTAATGATGCAGCATGTTATCCTATATGTGCTAGTAGATTAATATTTGAAAAAGAACCAAAAGAAATTTTTACTTCTCTTCAAATTGATAAAAAATTTCAAGTTGATACAAAAGCCTCAGTGTTTTTAAAATTTAATGAAGGTGAGATTGCTCATGGAACTGTTGGTTATGAACTTGAATATCAAAATTTTTATTCTGTTTGGGGTAAAAAAGGGTTTTTGAAAATTTCTAGAGCATATAACATTCCATCAAATATGAAACCAAAAATCTCTATAACTACTCAACATAAAACTTTTGAGCATTTTGCTCCTTTAAATAATCATTTTTTAGAAATGATTAATAATTTTGTACAAATTTGTACTAACACTAAAATTATATTTAATGAAGAAAAAGATTTACTTTTACAGGCTCTGATAATGGAATATGGGAGAAAATCCGCACATCAAAATAGATTATTAAAAATTAACTATCCAAAAATATTAAAATGATATTAAATCTAAAAACTAATTGGAAATTTAGTGTTTCTTCTAAAAATAATATTCGAAGAAAAATTATTTAACTTAATTCTTATTTTTATATATAATTAAATTCATTAAATCAAAGGTCAAAAGATTTTACTAGATGCATCCAAATTATTGCAAATTTCTATAATTTTTTTATGATCTGATTTTAAATTAATGAATAGTGACAATTATGATATTACCTGTTTTTGATATTAATTAGTCAATCTGTTTTTCCCTAGAATGATTGTGATACCATCTAACCATTCTAAATAATTTTTCATATATCCTATACGATAATTTTTTCTGAATTTTTAAAAAATGATAGTGTGTATGTTTTACTCCTCCCCATTTTCTTTTATAATGTGTTAATGGACGTGTATTATCTGGATCATCTTCATTTTCAGATAATTCGGGACCACCTGTGATATCATAAATTCTAAAACCAGATTCTTTTGATTCTTTTATCGCTTGCCATGTAAGTGCAGGCCCTGCCAAATTCCTTGCATCTATAGAATATGAATTAATTACTTGTAATGGAATTATTATATCATTAAAACAACTAATTGTAATACTAGAAACTAATTGCTGGTTTTTGTATGCTAGAAAAGTTTTTTCGAATCCATTATTATGCCGCATCCAAAATTTTTCAAGTTCTTGATTTAAATTTGATATTGTAAGTCCTTTTGTTTTTGACCATTTTTGAAAAAGTAATAAATTTTCTTTGGCCTCATCAAATGTTTCTAGTTTTTTAACTAAAATTCCTCTTTTTATTGCTCTCTTTACATTTGTTTTTGTATATCTTTGTACATTCTTCCATATTTCTTCTATGGGTTCTCTCAAATTAGTAATGAAAGTAATATATTTTCTTTCAGAATATCCATTTTTTTTATACTCATTAATGAAATCTTCATCCATCATATTATCTAATGGGGAAGTATATCCCTCTATGAATACAAGATTATATTTTTCTAAAATATTTTGAGTTGCCTTAATAATTTCTTTTAGAATTTCTTTCCTTTTTTCTTTTTCTTTTGAATGAATGATAGGACCATATAACCAAACTCCTCTAGTTGAAATACTAGAAATAATTTTTAATATTTTTCGAAAAAATGGATTTCCATATAATGCCGTTGTTTTAATAATTAATATTCCAAGTTGACCTACATTTTTTTCATCATCATCTAAAATATTAATATAAACTGGAAAAGAGTCTTGATTTGTATTAAATTTGAGATATTCAAATGTTTGATAAAATGTAGAATAATTACTTTGAAGTAATTCATTATTCCATTCAACTCCATTGATATTTGTGAGAATTTGAATTTTATACATTGGTTTTACTTTCTCCTAAATTTTTTATGATTAATATTAATTAGATTTTTAAATTCTAACATGATTTTTCATAACTGTTTTTTTACATAATCAATTGATGAAACAGGTGTTGGATCAACTTTATCTAATATTGCTTTGTAGATGGAAGAATAGTCAAATAAATATATTAAATTAATTAATTTGGAAAGAATATTACCTTTAATTGAATGAATTTCATAATATTTAATTTTTCTTTCATCAAAATACTGTGATAAAATCCTCCATCTTTCTTTTGTTTTTATATTATCTTCATCACCTTTAATCAAGATAGGTTGAATTACAGACTTTTTTTCCCATGCAACAATTCCATTATGGCATGCCTCAATAACGTCTTCAGATAATGCATGCATTTTTGCATTTTCTTGAAGAGAATTTTTAAATCTTATTGCAGAAGCTTGTAGGCCCCAAGGATAGTAAATTAAAGGGATTCCTGAAATCCATTTTGCCAAATTTAATGCCTGATTTGATTCTGTTAAATTATTAGATGATATTTCAATTTCTGTTTTTTCTAAACTTATAATTGATTCAATTACTTCCTCTTTTGTTATCGGGAGAATAAATTCCAATATCTTTAGCATTGAATATACAAAACTTGTCAATGATGCTCTTGGTGAATTAAATTGTGAAATTTTTCTGTAATCTATTTTATTAGATTTACAAAATTCTTCAATTTTTCCACCAGATGAAAATGCAATTAATTTACAATTCAAATTTTTTGCTTGATTTAAAATGGATAATGTTTCAACGGTATTTCCTGAAACACTAGTACATATCACTAAAGAATTTTTATCTACTGTTTTTGGTAAGATATACCCTTTAACAACTGAAACATAGAGATTTGTTTTTGATAATATTGATGAAAAAATATCCCCAACTGAACCTGAACCCCCCATTCCTGCAAAAACTATGTGGTTTATATTTTCATATTTTACTGATCCCCAATTATATTCATATGAATTTCGTGCAATTTTAGGCCACATATCATAAACTTGATATATTTTCTTTGAATCAATTTTTTGTAATTCTGTTAAATTTATCAACATACTAAATAATATTTTGGGGGTATATCAGTTCAACCTTAATGATTCTGTCATTATAAATAAGGAATTAAATTTTTCTTTAATGTGGAACCTGAAACTATTGATTCTTCTTTAAGAACAGTTGAATGGAAAAATAATAAAGTTGTAATGATTGATCAAACTAAACTTCCTACCGAACTTGTTTTTATTGAATATGATAATTATGTTCAAGTTGCAAATGCAATTAAGACACTTGTAGTTAGAGGCGCACCTGCAATTGGAGTTTCTGGAGCATTTGGATTGGCATTGGCAGTATTACAAAGTAATGCAAGCACAAAAGATGAATTAATTTCATATTTAGAAAAAGCAAAACAAATTCTCTTTGAAACTAGACCTACTGCAGTAAATTTGGGATGGGGATTAGATAAAATCATGAATGTTGCAAAGTCCGGAAATTCCATAGAACAAATTAAGGAATTAGTTATTTCTAAAGCTAAAAAAATGGCAGAAGAAGATATTGAAATTAACAAAACTATGGGAAAAAATGGTTCTGTTCTTTTTGATAACAATGATACTATCATGACTCATTGTAATGCTGGAGCATTAGCAACTGTAGCATATGGTACAGCATTAGGTGTTATTCGTGCAACTAGAGAAAGTGGTAAAAATGTTAAAGTAATTGCAACTGAGACTAGACCAATTCAACAAGGTTCAAGGTTAACTGCATTTGAGTTAAAACATGATGGTTTTGATGTTAGTTTGATTCCTGATACTGCAGTTGGATATTCAATGGCAAACGGATTAGTGAATAAAGTAATAGTGGGAGCTGATAGAATTGTAAAAACTGGCCATGTCTTTAACAAAATTGGAACATATCAGATTGCAACAATGGCAAAACAACACGGAATTCCATTTTATGTTGCAGCTCCATTATCTACAATTGATTTGGAAACCAAAGCAGAAGATGTGATAATTGAGATGCGAAAAGGGAGTGAAGTGACTGGAATTGGTGATAAAAAAACTGCACCCGATGATATCAAAGTGATAAATCCTGCATTTGATATGACTCCACCTGAATTAATTTCVGGAATTATHACTGAAAAAGGCGTGGYTACWGCACCHTATGATGAATCTATTCHAAAATTATTYRAAGCTAATTAATAGAAAGTTTTTATTGTTTTTCAAATTCTTCATATCMATATGRKYACTGTTTCAGCACAAGCAATTGAGGAATCAYTMAARCAGTGTATGGAYCCTGAAGTTCCAYTAAACATTGTAGARATGGGATTAATTTATGGAATTGATGTWACAGAAAATAATGATGTTAATATCAAAATGACAATGACTACACAAGGTTGTCCACTTCATGAAACTTTGGTTGAAGATGCAACWAGATWTGCYAAAAAAGTTCCAGGAGTAAATRATGTMAAAATAGACATWGTRTGGGAACCWGCATGGTCAATGGATAAAATGACTGAAGAAGGAAAATTAAAAATTAAAAATATGGGTGCTAGTATGARTACACCTGCACCAATWAATTATGAAATAGCATTACCTCAAGGYGTTGGWAAAYTAGTTACACAAGAAGATGGTTCTATGGTGTTGGCAAATGAACATGATCAAGGCTTTATGGTAAAYCAAGCAATAGTTGATTTTTGGAAATCATGTAATGGRCAAAGAAAAGTAACAGAACTAGTAGAAGTDTTTGCACAACAAACAGGACTACAAAGAAAACAAGTTGAAAAAGAAGTTATGCAACTATTACAACAACTACGTGATGGTGGATTAATTGCAATTGCAGGACAACCAAATACCCCAAATGTAGAATTTAAAAAATAATTTTAAAAAATATAGTTTGAATTTGCACCATCAAAGTTAATTGTAACACCTGTAAGATATTTTATTTTGTTCTCAATTATTGCTTTAACAAAATTTCCAATCTCTTCAGGCTCACCTAATCTYTTCATWGGTAAWGATTTTTCGTATTCTTGAATATTTTCWATTARTTCTTTAGTTCTATCTGTATTCATTGGACCTGGTGCAATATTGATACAACTAATGTTTTTTTGAGCATAATCTTTACTTAATATTTTGAAAACTTCACTAAATGCTGCGCGATATGCTGATGAAATTATTAATTTTGGATTTGGCTCCTTTATCACACTTGAACTAATCAAAAAGATGTATCCTCCATCATTGATTTTAATATTCTGCAAAATAGTACAAAATCCTAAAAATAATTGATTGTGATATAATTTCCAATCATCTTCAGTAATATCCAAGAATTGTTTTGGTTCAGGACCTCCTGTGTTRAGAATTAAAATATCTGTTTGATTATGWTTKTCTASAAATTTTTTKAYACTWTYCAARTYYGATGTATCTATATCATTTTTRGAKGCTGTAAAAACATCAATTTTAATTGATTTGAGTGCATCAGAAATTGCTTTACCAATTCCTCTAGAACCACCAAGAACAATTGCATCAGTCATATTATTTTTAAAATATTATTAGATAATTAAATTTCTTTACTAGACTAGTTAGTTCTAATTAATTCAAAAATTATACTCTAAACAGCTCGAAAACACTCCAAAAAACCCTGAGAAAGACACTGACTCGAGAAGAATTTGTAGAAAAGTTCTACAACAAGAGCAAGTCTTCAGGATCTAAGAATGTTTTACTGTCTTCATTGAAACTCTTTGATAGTTTTTGCTTGAATGTATACGGTGATGACTCTGAAAGATTACTAGATGAGCTTAGAGGAGATACAAGTGATGCTCTGTATCATTTTCTTCAAGATTTTATAAATTTCATGGGAGAAAAGAAGCTTAAACCAAAGTCAATTGCATCTTATTTTAGCACTCTTAGGACGTATCTACGTAGTCAAGGAATCAAAATCAGCTCAGATGATGTCAAGGATCTGATTTCACTACCTAACATCATTCAAGAATTAAGAGTACCGCTGACCAAAGATCATCTAAAATTACTATTAGATTATTCAAAGCCTGACTGTAAGGCACTCTATCTTACCCTTTTGAGCTCTGGAATGAGAATTGGTGAAGCATTATCACTACGAAAATCTGACTTTGATTTATCTTCCAATCTGATTATGATTACTATTCAAGGTAGATTCACCAAAACAAAACAGACTAGACAAACCTACATTTCTAGTGAAGCAAAATCAGCTTTGCACAGAATTTTAAAAAATAAAAAAGATGATGAACTAGTCTTTGCAAAATCTAAGAATCTAGATGCATCTATACTAGCTGAAGAGAAAACGTTTGTCAATCTTCGCAAAAGATGTAATCTTACTGAAAAATATCCTGATAGTAGTAGACATATAATAACAATATATTCTATGAGGGCATTCTTTCACACTGAAGCTTCCATAGTGCATGATGAACAATATGCTAATGCAATATTATCGTCTATCTTCAGAGAAACGTTTGGATCTTTATCAAGAACTTGAACCTTATTTACTAATTTTTCAAAATAGTGATTATACTAAATCACAAAAAATACTAGAAAAAAAAGTACATGAACTTGAAGAAAAAAACAAAGAACTGATGAACATACAGGATGATTTAGTCAAAATCAAGTAACGTCTGAGTCTATCTGAAAAGTATCAAAGAGTTTAATTCAATTAATCACATATTCTATTTGTTAATCTAATGCATTCGGAACCGAATGGAGAAAATAGTTCCGATTTCACGACTAGGGTAGTTTGAAATTTCTCCTGTAGGGGAGAAAGAAAATAGTTCCGATTTTGTGCCTAGGGTAGTTGAAAAATCTTGCATATTTCTGATAATCATCTGAGTCATCTATACAATATTGACAAACATCGATAAAAGCATTTTATGATTTTACATTTAGTTCTTTTAATCTTGTAAATGCCTTTGATAAAATTAATGGAATCAAACAAACACATTGTAGTTTCAGAAATAAACTACAACAACTAAAACAATTAGGTAATGTTGGAAATTCTTTCAATGACATCATTACTTATCTATTGGAGGAAAAAAATTGAGTACTATCTCACGTTTTCGATGTACTTGTAAGTGTGAAAAAATATACAAGTTAACTTTTGATGGTGGTTCTGAAGGCAATTATGAAGTCGAATTGTGTTTAGAATGTCAAAAAAATCAAGATAGAAAATTTCTTGTCAAGGAAGAAATGATCTAATTATGATAATCTCTCACACATATGCATCAATTTTGGAGATACTATTATGAGTAGATTAACAGCTAAAAAGAAAGCAATCTATCTTCAAATAATTATTAGACGTGATGGAGGATTCCAATGTTTTTACTGTAGAAAAACTCTTTCTACTACTCATTGGGTATATGAACATCTAAATGGTAATTCTGATGACTCATTTGTTGACAATGTTGTTCTAGCTCACCAATCATGTAATCTAAAAAAACTTAATGACTTTGATATGCAATTTCTTGCAATACAAAAACTAGAATTAAATCAAAAATCAAACTTATCATGTGAGCGAGAAAGTTTAGAAGTTGAAAGCCCAACTATGAGTCCTGAGATGGATATTAGTAAGAAAAATTTTGAATTAACTAAAAGATATCTTCAGGAAATAATTAACACAGATGGTTCTATAGAAGTAAAAGATACAATTGATTCATCATCAATGCATTGTATTAACAAAACTGGTCATGGGAGTCCTGTTGCTGTTAGACGATACATAGACATGTTGTGTTCTAGGGAATGTCTTTTCATGATAACCAAAAATGATGATGGTGAGAGAATATTGGTCAAAAGAACTGGAAAATGACTCCATTTTACTCAGATAACTAAGATTTTTCTAGATTTATTTGAAAATACGTAAAACTAAATTCGTAAAACAGGTCGCAACAGGCACAAGAAATGACGTTTTTAGAACATTCTGAAATTTAATTATGTAATGTCCCAAAACATGTCTTTTTGTGCCTAAGTTATGTCTTTTTTTAGTGATTTGGAATTTCTTTTTAATATAATTTTCATCAATCTCTAAACTATGACCACAATGATTTCTAATATCAATAATTTGTTTAATGTCTGAACTATACATAGTAGGTAGAATTCCTTCTTCAAGCACAGATCTTTTTTTATTTATCATCCATTCATTTGCAAATCTATTGGTTCGGAATCTAAATTCTAAAGCAACATTAAACATTAATTCAAATCCTGCACCCACTATGAATGAAATTGTTCTAACATCATTATCTTTTGGAAGATTAGATAGCAGTTTTTGAATAATTGTATAACTTTGATCAAGAGAATCTCTGGCCTTATCCAATTCTTTTTTCAAATAAGGTGAATTTGAAAAATCATCAACCATAATTTATTGAGAGAAAATATGAGTTTAAGCTTTGATAATTTCTAATCATATGATTTTTGATATAAACTCCAAATTCAATTCTAAATAATCTTAGATAAAAGGTATTTTTAATTAGAATAATTTTACCAACTAAATTTCTGTAATGTATCATTAAACCAATTCAAATCTCTACGGATTTAGCTAATCATATATTTCTGAAAGAATATCAGTTCCAAAATATTGTTTCACATGTCTTGGTTTTTTGTCTTTGAAGATTTTTTCTGGTTCATATTGAAAAGTAAACTCTGCCATTTGAGCAAGAATAGAATTAAGTGCATTTCCTTTTTTGGTCAAAGTATATTCAACTTTTAATGGACGTTCTTGTGTTACTTTTCTATTAATCAAACCATATGCTTCTAATTCTTTTAGTCGAATTGATAGTGTTTTTGTGTTTATTCCTTCAACGGAACCAAGAAACTGATTGAATTTGGTTTGTTTTAGCAGCATCATATTTCGAATTATATTTAGTGCAAATTTTTGTTGAAAGATCTTTAAACTATTGTTTATTGGACAACCCTTCATGCTCCAATTTTTTAAATGCTCATCTAAAGTTACAATTTTTACAATCTGTGACATATTACCTTAATGTAACTTGCCAGTTTATTAACTTACCTTTATACACTATATGTATAATGGTAAGTTACTTCAAACAATCCCCACCAAGACAAAGTCTGATTATGACTCAACCAGGCACAAAATTACCTATGTTTAATGGAATTTCTTCTGAGGTATTAAGAAAAATCTGTCTTGAAGAAGGAGCTGATGATGCTGGATTCGTTGAGATAGAACGAAAAGCTTTGGGTTCTGTTAAGGAGGAAGCCCTGGCATTATATCATAAAACCAAAACCATAATCTCATTATGTGTTCGTACTAATCCTGAAAATATTCAAAGTCCATCAAGACCATTAGCTAATGAAGAATTTCACAAAACATATGATGAATTATCAATTCTTGCAAGAAAAATTGTAAGACGTCTAAATAAAGTTGGAGTACGAGCTGTTTCATGTCACCCTACTTTTCCAATGGACATGGATCGTTGGGCTGGAAAAATTTGGGAAATAAGCCACAAGCCAATTGCTGAACAAGCTGGAATTGGAAAAACAGGAATTAACCGTATGATACTTCATCCAAAGTTTGGAACTTTCATGTTACTTGATTCTATTTTGATTGATGCCGAATTAGACAAATACGATAAACCATTAGATTATGATCCATGTGTTGGTTGTCAACTTTGCGTTGTAGTTTGTCCAGTAGGTGCAATTGATGTTAAGAAAGGTCTTGATTTCAATGCATGCATGACTCATAACTATCGAGACTTTATGGGTGGATTTGAAGATTGGGTAGAAAATATTGTAGAGTCAAAAAATGTAAAAGAGTTTCGAAAAAATTCTGGTGATAGTGAAAATTTATCAAAATGGCAATCATTATCTTTTGGACCTCAATACAAGGCAGCTTATTGTGTATCCGTTTGTCCAGCGGGCGATGATCTAATTGGAATTTACAAAAATGACCGTAAAGATTGGGTAGAAAACATTGTAAAACCACTAAAAGATAAAAAAGAACCAGTTTATGTAATCAAGAACAGTAGAGCAGAAGACCACGCAAGAAGAAATCCAAACAAAGAAGTCAAAGTAATCAAAAATATTATCCATCCAAACTCAGTAAATGGTTTCATAACTGGAACGAGAGTTTCTTTTGAACCAAAGCATGCTAGAGGGGTAAAGATGACTGTACACTTTGAATTCAATGGAAAACAAACCGCAAAGGCTACAATAATCATAACAAATGAGACAATAGATGTTAAAGAAGGAAATGTGGGAACAGCAGATCTCACCATAATCTCTGATTCAGAAATTTGGCTAAAGATGGTAAACAAGGAGACTTCATCTACAGATAACATGCAAGCAATTACTTCAGGTAAGGTCAAAATTCAAGGAAATCTTCAACTATTGAAACAATTTCAGGGATGTTTTGTAGGACAATGATAGTATTTTTTAGGAGATTCAAATCAAAAAAGTTTGCAGGACATCTAGTCAGAGTTTGTCTTACTTGTGGTAGTGAAAAAATTTCTTCAAGCAAATATACGATATTGTGTACTGCATGTGGAGCACTAAATTTCTACGATGTAGTACACTGAATGGTTAAACCAAAAACCTCAAAATTACTTGATTTTTGGTTGAATTTAACTAGGTATGACAGTATAGTTCGTAACGAACTTTACAAAAACAAACGATGGGAGGTGAAATGAAAATATGACATTATATGGAATTTACGGAAGACATGAAATTGATCAATGTCCCTGGAACAACAAAGAGACTGCCAAAGAAGTATTGAAAGTAGCCAATAGTAATTTGTCTGCAGTGTTACCAAAGTACAAAATACATAACATTGTAGGGCAATACCATTCTGCGTTAGAACATACATTCCTTTGGATACTTGATGCAGAAGATCCACATCTAATTCAGCAATTTGCAGTAGATACTGGGATGGCAAAGTTCAATGAGGTCAAGATCGTCCCAATAACTGAATTTAAAGAGGTAGTTGCTGGAGCAAAAAAAATACACGGGTTATAGGGAATAATTCAAACCCTTAACTTTTTTTCTTTTTTTATCTAATTTGTATTAGATGTAACATATTGTTTGTATAATTTTGGTTCCACAATTTTTGGATAACCAAATTATTTTTTATTTTCATAACTATCTGCGTCTATTTCTATCCCCAAAATGGTGGGTGAATCCCCGTGAAGTTGAGCCTAGAATTTAATTTAATTAGAATATTTTTACTAGTTAGATTTCTTTAATTTCAGTAATTGTTCCTAAAACTGAATCCATCTTAATAATTGCCTTTTTTTCATCCCATCCCAATGCAACATACCAATCTCCTGCATCATCATGGTATTTTGTCTCAAGAGTCTTGATATTGTCAGGTTTTATGTCATATTTTTTTGCAATTCCTGATACTGCAAGTGCAATTGCATCTTTTTCTTTTTCTAGTCTTCTTTTCATTAAACCGATTCCAGGACTCATAATTATGATACATTTTATGTTCTAATATAGGTAATTGTGAAAATCATCCATAAATTTCAATTATCCAAATTTGCAATATTTCAAATAGTACTTTTTTGAAAAAATAATAATGAAACATGTTTCAAATCTTGTGAATTCTATTCCTATACAAAATACAACTCTAGTTTCTATACTTTCTATTCTTGCAGTTTTTGGACCATTTATTTCAGTTTCAGGAGGATTCTGGGATGCAATTAATCATTTGGTAAATGAACCTGAATTTTTTTGGAGCATTCAACATATGGTTGTATATTTTGGAGTTTTTTTGGTTGCATCTGCTGGTGTTTTGGGTATAATTCTTTTAATAAAAAAATCTGTACATAAAACTCTAAAAACTGGAATTCTACTTGTAGTATCTGGTGCTGTAATTCAACTAGTTGCAGGTTTTGTAGATTCAATTTTTCATGATATGTATGGTATTGATGGACTAATTTCATGGACACATCAACCACTTGAACTAGGTTTAATTTTAGCAGCACTTGGTGGATTTCTAGTACTAAAAAATAAAGAACACACAAAACTCAAAATTTTAATTCCGTTTTCAATAATTTCTTTTCTTTTCTTTACTACTTGGCTTGTGTTTAATCTCGGTTTAATTTTTGGACATACAGTACAATGTATCTATATTCATGTTATATTTTCATCAGGATGCTCAATTTTGTAATTTCTTAATTTGATAAATGATGAAATGACAATAATGATTCCTCCTCCAAAACACATGAKTCCTGAAWAAATCATTTCCTCTACACTTGTATCTCCTAATTCTATTTGTATGTCAATTGGATGYTCTAGTGTATTGACAACATTTATTGTATATTTTCCACYTTGATTAAAATCAAAATAACTCACAGACATTTTTGTTTCAATATTTTTTTCTGAAATAATATTTTTATCATCATCTAAAACTTGAACAAATATTTCATATTTTAGAAATCCAGGCATAAGAATTTTATAATATCCAATCCCACCTCCATCAAAATTTAATTGAATTTTGTGAGAGCGTTGTGATTCTAAAGTATATTCTTCTGAAATTTTATCACTTTCTATAAATATCCCTGATGTCCAAATAACCCCTATTACACTTAGTATAATTCCAATTTTTAATAGTGATATTTTCATCTCAATAATTTTATCAATTTTTTTGTTTAATAAAATAATCTAAAGGGCTCGGAGGGCTTCGATCCCTCGACCTAGCGGTTCGAAGCCGCTCGCACTATCCAGACTGTGCAACGAGTCCAAACAAGTAAGATTTTAACAGGCCTAAATATCTGTCTAGATACTTTGAAAGTATCAAAAAAAGTCGCAGGTGTTGAATATGCAATTAGAGATATTGTAGTAGCTGCAAGAAAAGTACAACAAAAAGGAATGAAAGTAGATTATCTMAACATTGGTGATCCTGTTCAGTTTGGTTTTCAACCCCCTGATAATGTACGACAAGCTTTGATTGATGCAATTAACAAAGGTGAGAATTACTATTCATCATCTGAAGGTCTTTTAGAATTAAGGCAAGAGATTGCAAAAAAAGAAAATGTTAAAGGATTTTCCATTTCACCTGAAGAAATTCTAGTTACAAATGGAGTTTCAGAGGGACTTGATATGGTAATTGCCTCAATTGTAGAAGATGGAGATGAAGTACTTTTACCAGGTCCATATTATCCACCTTATGCATCCTATGTGAGATTGCATGGTGGTATTCCTGTAGAATTTGCAGTAGATTTGAACAACTCAACACCTGACATTGATGATATAAAATCAAAAATTACTTCAAAGACTGTTGCTATTTGTTTGATTAGTCCTAATAATCCAACAGGTGTTGTATTTAATGAAAAATCACTCAAAGAACTAGTAGATATTGCAAATCAGCACAATCTCTACATAATTTGTGATGAAATTTATGATCAAATTATTTTTGATGAAAAATTTGTAGGAATTGGTAAAGTTGCAGATGATTCTCCAGTAATTATTCTTAATGGTTTTTCCAAAGTTCATCTAATGTCTGGTTGGAGAATTGGATACATTGCATTTAATCAATCATCAAAGCTTGATGCACTAAGAGAAAATCTACCAAAACTTGCTAGAGTACGAATAGCAACTAGTCTTCCAGTACAACATGCAGCTCTTGAATCATTACGTGGACCTCAAGACTATATTGGTAATTTTGTTTCTGAAATAAAAAAACATAGAGACTTTGTAGTAAAACGTCTAAATGAAATGCCTGGTATATCTTGTCCTAATCCAAAAGGTGCATTYTATGCATTTCCAAAAATTGAAGACAAAAAATTTGGAACAGATAAAGAATTTGTTACAAAATTATTAGAATCTAAAGGTGTACTTACTGTTCATGGTTCAGGATTTGGAGAAAAATATGGTAGTGGACATTTCAGACTAGTTTATCTTCCAAACATGCAAGTTTTAAATTCAGCAATGAACAAAATTGAGGAATTTGTTTCTCAATAACACCAAACAGAATATTTTTCAGGAATAATTTCTATTATACAGTTAGTATCATCTAGTAACTCTCGTGCTGATTTATTTTTTAATGTCTTAAAATATCGTAAAAGAATTTTTTTTGTAATTACTCTTACTTTAGATTTTTCTAAAATTAAATTTGCTTTTCCCTGTCCCATTACGCCATAAATATTTGGAGCATTAATTCCAACATCTACACAAAAAGAGACTTTGTTATTTTTTATAATATTTTTTGCTTTTTGCGTTTTGGTATTTGTCCCAATTTGGATTTTTTTCCCTATATATCTATACCATACGGGAGCAATATGTGGAGTATTATCAATACCAATAGTTGCTATCCTTAGTACTTTTTGTGATTTTAAAAAATCATCTTTTTTGGTCATGTTTTCTAAATCCTAATGCTATCATAAAAATACCAAAGCCCAACATTGCCATTGAAACTTTTTCATTAGTAATTTCTGCATTAAATAAAAACTCCTCAACAAAGTCTATTCCCCAAATTGATAATTGTCTTACRAGGACTATTCCAGCCATTACACAAAACATTACACCCATAGCTGAGAACCAATTTCTACCTCGTCTATAATACTCAGAACTCATGATGAGAAAAATACTCTTAAATGATTTTGATTCCAGGATTCTTTATCTTGTTTCTAATCATTGCATTAAGTAGTAATGGTGTGGACATTTCTGCAAGATAAGATAATTCTATTGGTCCCAAGTAAATTGCTCTTAGACCTTTAATTTCATTAATTAATTCATTTACTACTCCAACTGAATCCTTGTCATCACCACACACAAAGATATCATAGTCTAACTCTAGAGTTGGATTGACAAGTTTTTTCTCAGAAATTACATGAAATGCTGATACAAGTTTTGATTTGTTTTTCATATGTTCTAAAACAAGTTTGTATGAAAATGGTTTATTTTCTTTAATTGAAACACATTCAAATCCAACATCTGTTTTAGTCATTGGAACAATTGGAGATACAACAACACAACTGTCTTTAATTTCAGATAATATTCCTGAGCACACTGTATCAATATTTTCATACGGAATTGATAAAATTAAAACATCACTTTCTTTTGCAACTGAAACATTATCACTTCCAGAAATACTTCCTTTAATTTCTTCAAATACTTCTTTTGCAAGATTTGTGTACTCTTTTGCAGATTCTGCTGCTCTTACAGCATCCCTTGAACCAATAATTACATTGTGATTTTGTGACCATCTAAGAGCAAAACCTTTACCCATTCCACCAGTTCCGCCAATAATTCCAACTTTCATGATTAATCCCCAGACAATGTTATTATTATCTTTATTTGAATTTCAGACCAAGTTGGGACAAATAATTTTTCTCAGACATGGTCAAGCAAAAAATAACACTGAGAGAATTCTAGCAGGTCGAACAGAAGGCGTTCCATTAACTGATACTGGAATTAAACAAGTAGAACTCACTGCTCAATTACTTGAACACATGAATATTTCTACAATTTATTCTAGTCCTATTCAGCGAGCAAAACATACTGCAGAAATTATAGGAAAACACAATTCCATTGATGTTACAATTGATGAGCGTTTAATTGAACTTGATATGGGAAAGTTTACTGGAATGCCGTATGACGAAATTTTTAACAGTCATGGAAATGTCTTTATGAAATTTTACAACGGTGAATTAGAAATTGCTCATAATGGAGTAGAAACTTTTACTCAAGTCAAAAAAAGAATACTTAGTCTAGTTGATTATATAATTGAGAAACATCCTGATGAAAATGTAGTTCTTGTAACTCATATGGACCCAATCAAAGCTATGCTTTCAACAATTGTTGATTTGTCTCCTGTGAATCTTTTTGAATTAATCATTGCAAATGCATCACTTAACATCTTTGGAGAACACAAGAAAAAATTCTCAGTATTAGGACTTAATGTAATGCATACTTCTCGATTCGATCAAGATTGATGTCTAAAAATCTTGAAAACCCTTAAATAGAAATTATAGGTCATTTCACTCATTCGTTATGAAGGGAATCATTGTATTATTCTTAACATTGGCAGTTTTAGTAATAGTTCCAGCTGTAGACTTGGCATTTGCAGCAGGTGATGAACCTGGTGAATACGTTGATCGTAGAGTAATCATTTGGAATTTATTTTTTAGATTGATGACTGTAGCATTTGTTGTCGGTGCAGTAGTGTCAGGTACTATTATTTGGCAAGTATGGCGATTTAGAGAATCTCATCCAAAAGCAAAACCAACTCCTTACGAAGGAACGGATTGGTAAAATTGAGCGGGCATTCTAACTGGCCTGAATGGATTTATGTCGCAGTAGTAATTGCGTTAATGTGTTGGGTTGGTGCTGAAGCCTGGAATGCAGAAAGACTTGTAGAACATGTTCCTGAAGGTGCAGAAATTATCAAAGTTACGGGACAACAATGGTTCTGGACTTTTGAACATGAAGATGGAACTAAAGAAATTGGTGAACTACATGTTGAGGTAGGAAAAGCATACAAATTTGAAATTCATTCAAAAGATGTTAATCATTCTTTTAACATTCATGATTATGTTGTATTAATGGATGCAGTACCAGGTCGAATTAACACTGTATGGTTTGCACCAACTGATGTAGGAACTCATGATATTCAATGCAGAGAATATTGTGGATTAATTCACTATAACATGAGAGGAACATTATATGTGGAGGAACCATCAACTTGATAACGCTTTTATCACAACTTTTCTCGGAGGAAATTAACTAATGGTTGTAGAATTAGCAAAGCCACGTCCAATTTGGCAAATAATGTTTTCAACACATCACACGGATGTAGGACTGCTCTATCTAATTATGTCACTCGCATTTTTGTTCATGGGTGGTGCACTAGCACTAATAATTAGAGCAGAATTGTTCTTACCAGGTGCACAAATTATTGGTGATGCAATGACCTTTAACAGAATATTTACAGTTCATGGTACAACGTTAATCTTTTTGTTTATCTTACCATTTGCATCAGCTGTTGGTAACTACTATGTCCCAATCATGGTCCGATACAAAGACATGGCATATCCAAAACTCAACGCAATTGCATTTTGGATGATTCCTCCAGGTGGCGCACTTGTCTGGTTGGGCTTTGCAGACTTTACATGGTATGCAACCCCGCCCTATTCAATTATCAGTGCTCCAGGACCCGCTGCTGACATGTGGATATTTGGATTAAAGATTTTAGGTATATCCTCAGTACTTGGTGCAATCAATTTTGTAGTTACTATTCTTAAATGTAAACATCCTGACATGTCAATTGGGCAAGTTCCATTATTGGCTTGGTCATTTTTGACATCATCTTTAATTATTCTAGTTGCAATTCCAACATTTGCAGCGGCGCTCTTAATGCTGTTAACTGATAGACTGGGTGTTAGTGGATTTTTCAATCCTGCGATGGGTGGAGATCCAATTGCATATCAACACTTGTTCTGGTTTACTTTTCATCCTGAAGTGTATGTTTTGGTAATTCCTGCAATTGGTATGATGTATGAAATCATTCCAAGATTCTCAAGAAAACCAATTTACAGCTATAACTCTGGAATTTTTGCGTTTGTATTGTTAGCTATAGTTGGATTTTCATCTTGGGCACATCACATGTATGCATCAGGAATGTCATTTACTGAGAAAACAGTATTCATGGTAGGAACACTTGCAGCAGTTCCAGCATCAGCCATGCACGTTTACAATTTTATTGCAACAATGTGGAATGGTAGAATTAAATTCTCAACTCCAATGATGTGGGCAGTTGGTGGAATTGCATTGTTCTTCTCTGCTGGTGCAGGTGGAGTTGCAAATGCTGCAATGCCTTTAGACTTTTCAACACATGATTCGTATTGGGTAGTTGGTCACTTCCATCTCTTTGTGATGGGAACTATTGCATTTGGTTCAATTGGATTCCTATACTACATGTTCCCATATGTTACAGGAAGAATGTACAATGAAACAATGGGTAAAGTTCATTTTGTAATGTCATTYATTGGAACTGTTCTAGTATTCTTTACYCAACATGTACTTGGCYTGTATGGAATGCCAAGAAGAGTTTTTGATTATCCTCCAATTCCAGAATGGATTGYAATGAACCAAATTGCATCAGTAGGTGCAATGATTATTGGTGTTAGTATGGTACTATTCTTGATAAATATGATTTATAGTTCAGGTAAAGGAAAACTTGCAGATACAGACGACCCATTTGGTGTGGGTGGAAAGTATTATTACCCATTCGAGGCAAAGAACCCTCATCACTAGGAGAAAAAAATGGGTTACGGATCAGAACAACTAACAGGTGAAGCATCACATGGAGTATACCGAACAACTCCAGCTAGAACTGGAAAAATGTTAGTAATTATGTTTGGAATAATAATTGTTGGTGGAGCTATATTCTTTTCAATGTGGGATTATTGGATTTCACAACCTCCTCCAGTTGTTGCAATGATGGCAGGAGATGATGGTCATGCAGGACCTGCAGTATTTACTGGTGATACCATTTCACAAGATCTTTCATTTATTGAATCATCTGACTTTAGGACTTTGGCGTTTAACGCGTTACCTGGTGAAAGTGGGAATAACCCTTCAATTCAAATGAATGTTGGAGATAAAGTCGTCTTTAATGTTGATAATGCAGGAAGATCATTTCATTCCTTTGGTGTTACTGCAAATGATGAAGGATTTTCTGGAGTAGTTCCTGGAAGTGATATTGGAACTGCATCAAATCCGTTAAAACCTGGTGAGGGTGGCACTTCAGAATTCATTGCAGGTGAAGAAGGAATATTTTACTATATTTGTACAGTTCCAGGTCACAGAGAGCAAGGAATGGTTGGCCAAATCATTGTAGGTGATGTTTCTGCYCCAGTTATGGAACCTAAAGTTGTTGAAGAAGTTATGGAACCTAAAGTTGTTGAAGAAGTTATGGAACTAGAATCTACTCCTGTAGAGTTTAGCGGAGTAATTTCTMTCCCAATGGGTTCTGGGGCACCTGGATGTGATGACACAAATGAATGCTATATCCCATTTAATACATCAGTTTCAGTAGGTGAAGAAATTACATGGTCAAACGATGATACTGCACCTCATACTGTAACAAGTGGACCGCCTGGAAGTCCTGATGCAATCTTTGATAGTGGTATGTTAATGGCAGGAGACACATTTTCTATAACTCTTGATGATTCTGGAGAATATCYATACTATTGTATGGTTCATCCTTGGATGACTGGTATTATTTCAGTAAACTAGAAATCGAGAAATATTGGCTTTACAATATCTTGCATTAGCAACAATGATAGTTTTGTATTCTCTAATGTTTATTGGAGGATATGTTTCAGCTGCAGGACTTGGTTTAACCTGTCCTGATTGGCCTTTATGTCCTGGTGGAATTTTACCTTCAGAAGAATATCTAATTGAATGGACTCATCGACTAGTTGCAGCAACTACTGGTGTTTTAGTCATTGCAACAATGGTTGTAAGTTTGATTAATAAAAATTCAGATTTAAAAATTAAAATTACTAGTTCACTTGCAACAATACTTGTGATTACTCAAATCGTACTTGGTGCAATGGTAATTGATTTACAATTGCATGCAGTTCTAGTTGCAATTCATTTGGGAATTGGAATATTATTGTTCTCAATGGTATTGTTGACTACTTTGTTTGCATTTAGAATATCCAAAATCCCAAAAAATCCTAATCTTTAGATTTTTTAAACATGTTTGGTAAATAAATATACAAAACAACACCTGCTAGACATAGTGCACCTATGATAATTGCTCCAAAGAAGATATACCCAAATGGGTTTTGTGTTCCCATGTTAAATGTATAAGTGTGAACCTCTTGATTTTCTGCCATATCATACAAGTCAACTAATACAATATGATTTCCTTGAGTTCTCCATACATAATCAAAATCCCAATGAGAGCCTTCTATTGTAATTGGAGGTATTGTGTCAACTTGTTGTTCGTTGAAAAAAATTCTAACCCCAATTGTAAATCTATCAACTTCTTCATAATCAAATCCCTCAGTCACTCTAATTTTAAATTGAGATGGTTCACCAACTTGTGGAAATTCTGGRGCGGTTGCTACTTGAACTCTGAATCCTGATTCAAATTTTTCAGCAGAATTAAACATTGAATGCGCATATGCATCACTAAAGAAGACAGATGAAAGAATCAAAACAGAAAATATCAAHATTGATCGCTTTTGATTCATTTTAGATAATCTAAAAATCCGATAAATATATTGTACATCAATTTTTTGGAAAATCTTCAAAACCTTTAAATCCTTATTGGCAAAAATTGATTTATTGACCYTTGTTTCAAAATCAATTGATATTAAGGCACCYGTTGATAATGTCTTTACCTATTTTGCAAGACCAGAACATGTTTCTGATCAAATCAAAAATGATACAGTAGGAATGACAGTCGTTCCTATGGATATYAAAGAAGGAATGGGMGTWGGWACWACCTTTAGAATTATTGGTGACTTTAGCGGTAAACGTTTAGAGTGGGATTGTGAGACTACAGAATTTATTAAACATGAAAGAATATCTGCTAAACAAATTAAAGGACCATTTAAGCGATGGCAAATTAYTAAYGAGTTCAAATCATTAGGTGATAATCTCACCAAAGTAACCATGACMGTAGATTATGCAATGCCATTTGGTCCATTAGGAGCAATTTTGGATAAAGCAAAATTTGCAAAATCTGCTGAAAAAGGAATGGAGACTGCACTYTAYAAYGTTAGAGGTTTACTTGAAGGAAATGGTTCAATTCCTGTATACATCACACTTGATGCATACCAAAAACTTCTCGCCGAAAAGAAAAAAATGAATGATGTTCCAGTTTCAACAGTACTTACTGCAATCATTGAAAAATACAATGAAATCGAAGCAAAAACACAAAACTAAATTTACCTTATTTTCTAATCTTAAGATTAATAACAACTCTGGGCATATTATTTTTGGTGGGTCTATGGCGCAGCCAGGTAGCGCACCGGACTCTTAATCCGGTTGTCAAGGGTCCGAATCCCTTTAGACCCGCTATTTCAAAATAATTTAATTAGATTTAGTCTATAATTAATAATCAAATATTTTCCAAAATTTGTATTCTTTAAATTTATTATATTAAATTTTTAGACACAATATTTTTTTACTATTTCTAACAAAAAATCCATTCCAATTGGCTTAGTAATTATTTCCACAAATTCATCACCTCCTTTTTCTTGTATCCCTTCTGCAACTTTGGAATAACCAGTGATAAGAATTATTTTTGCATTTTTATCTATCTGTTTTATTTTTAATGATGCTTCATATCCATTAAGTTTGGGCATVTCACTATCCATAATGATTAACTCTGGGTTGATTTCTTTGAATTTCATAACTCCTTCTTCTCCATTTGATGCAGTTTCAACCTGGTATTCATCTGATTCTAAAATTTCTGTATACATCTTTTGTAAATCTAAATCATCTTCTATAACTAAAATTTTTTCTTTCATTTAATGATATTATCCTTGTATATTATCAAATAATAGTTTGTTATCAAATCATATCTAAAAAAAANTTCATAACATCTTTTATCTAGTTTTGATTTAGATTGTCTGAAGCATATGAGTGAATTACAACAAAAATCTCTCAAAAAACCACAAAATTCAATTTTATTGATAGTCATTATTTTGATATCTATTACTGCTCTTTATCAGCTAGGCCCTTTTGTTGATGATTCTACATTTCTATGGATTTCTATTCCTGCATATTCTATAATTCCTGGAATTTTAGTTGCTTTTTCTGTATTTCTTACGATTAAATTATATCGAAAAAAACATTTTCAATTCAAATCTTATTTGATTCTCACAATAGGTGTTTCATTTTGGTTTACATTCGAACAAATTTTATCTTTTTACAATTATGTGTTAGATATAGATCCCTTTCCATCTATGAGTGACTTTTTCTTTTTAGGATCATATCTGTTTATTGTTGCATTTCTTTTCATTTCTCTAAAACCTGTAAAAAAATTATTAAGCAAAAAGATTTGGATTTTATCTTTTGCCGTTTCTATGGCATTTTTGATTCCATCAATTTTTGCATATTATGATAGTTTGGAAGGCGGTGATACATTTGATATTATTATATTACTTGCATATCCTGTTTTAACTTCAGTTCAATTGATTCCTGTGATTATTGGAATCTCACTTTTAGTAAAGAATCCATCAAGTTATCCCTGGATGTTACTGTTATTTGCATTTTTAATTTATAGTGTATCTGATACATATTCTCTTTTTTCACAATTAGATGAAACCTACTATGTTGGRCATCCTGTAGATTTAATGCATTTGTATAGTTTCATTTTTCTAATTTTTTCTATACATAGTTATCACAAAAGACTATCTTTTCAAGATGATAAAGATGAATTTATTCACTTTAGTGAAAAAGAAAAGTTTGATACAATTAACCAATTTGGTACTCCTCTTGTATTGGTAATAATTTCAATGATTGTAATAATTTCTACTGTTCATTCTATTTACTCATTATCTGAAGAAAGTATTTCTGCTGAGAATATAATGATTGGAATTATTTCAATGTTGGGTGTTTTTGCTGCAATTATTTTTACAATCAATAGAAACATGAAGAAATTTACTCAAATGCGAACTCAAGAATTAGTTAGGCAAAGAGATATTTTGGAACATCTAGTTGAAGAAAAAACTAATGCTTTACTAAAAGCTGAAAGATTATCTGCAATAGGAGAATTATCTGGACGTCTCGCACATGATCTAAGAAATCCTTTGTCTGTAATGAAAATGTCAACTGATCTAATAAAAAAAAATTCAAAGGACTCTAAAGTTTCAGATGATGTAACTCAAAAAAGATTAGACTTGATTAGAAAAAGTATTGATAGAATATCACATCAAGTTGATGATGTACTTGATTATGTTAGAACTTCYCCATTACAATTCATGAAATGTTCTGTTAGRGATACTATTTTTAGCTTGATTGATAGAATTTCTATTCCTGATGACATTCAAATAGTAATTGACAAATTTGATGTGAATATTGTTTGTGATTCAGAAAAGATGGAAGCCGTTTTCATTAACATTTTGATGAATTCCATTCAAGCAATGCCTGATGGGGGCACTCTTACTGTMAAATTACGYTCAAATGATGATTTTATTGWRATTGATTTTATAGATACWGGTAATGGAATTTCTGAGGAATCAATTGAAAAAATCTTTGAACCTCTATTTACAACAAAGCAAAAGGGAACTGGTTTAGGTTTAGCAAGTTGTAAAAATATTGTTGAACAACATAATGGAACAATATCTGTAAAAAATAATCCTACTACATTTTCTATTCAATTACCTATAGCACCTCACAGTTTTTCTGAAACTGAAGATGATTATTAAAATTCTATTTATCTAATTTCCTAAGTAATGTGAATCTACTTTCATCTGGATCAATATCTACATGCATATTCACATTACTAACAATTTTTACATTATAGTTAATCCATCTTTTGTACACATTACGAAATTTTTGATTTTCATCAATTTGTTTTTCATTTTCTTCAAATTTCTCACAATTCATTATATATTTTTTAGACACTCTATACATTTCTGAAATTCCTTTATCTAATGTTTCATCATCCAAGTAATTCAAAAGTTGATGTGTAAAAATAAAATCTATTGAGGAATYTTCAAATGGTAATTTTGTTATATCYCCATTCTTRAAATTYGCAATRGRTATTTTCTCTTTTGCAATATTTAATGCAGTTTCATTAAGATCAACTCCGTAAATTTGAAATGTATCTGGAAATAATYTTAAATCAATTCCTGTACCACAACCAATTTCTAATACACTGGTACAACGCAAAGATGTAGCTAAATYTCTTGTGAATTTTGAAAATTCTTCATTATATCTTGATTCATTATCCTTTGYATACTCATCCCAAAATTCTTTTTTATAATTCATGGAATTTTTAAACATCAGCTCTATTTGATATTAATTGTTTAGTGTTGACATTTACATGGAATGAGCTTTGTATCAAAAGTACAATCATGTGGTCCCTCTGATTTTCCTTGAGTTGGAATTTCTTTCATACAGTCATTATGGCGACCTTTTCTACAAAACCAGCATATTTCCTGCGTGTCTCCTGTAGCACATGAATCCATAATTTTTGAACTTTTTTGTGGGTAAAAAACTTTAGAAAATCAGATAAATGTTAACCAAGGCAAAAATCTTTCATCTTTACCCATTACCACATCTGTAAATGATTTTTGTAATGCTTTAGTGATCGTGCCCATTTTACCATTACCGATCTTTATTTTGTCAACTTGTATAACTGATTTTACTTCAGCAGCTGTTCCTGTCATGAAAATTTCATCAGATGAATAGAGATCATCTCTTTCAAGATCTCTTTCAATGACAAATCCTCCATTTTCTTCAATAATTTGTATTACTGCATCTCTTGTTATTCCTTCTAATCCCCCTGCCGAAAGTGGTGGTGTCTGAATTATATCATCTTTTATGATGAAAATGTTCTCTGCACTTCCTTCTGCAATTTTTCCATTTGAATTTAACATTATTGCTTCATCATAACCATTATCCAAAGCTTCCATTCTTGCAAGTGCGGCATTTGCATAATTTGATGCAGCTTTTGCCTGCATGGGTTGAGATCTTGAATCAATTTTAATCCAACTTGATACCTTACATTTTGCACCAGAGAATTTCCCTGCTTTTGATTCTCCCATTTTCCATTCCCAACATGCAATTGAAACATCTACTTTGTTTTGTGTTGGAGTAAGACCCATTGCTCCATAGCCATAATATGCTAGAGGTCTAATGTATGATTCTTTTAACCCACTAGTCTTGACAGTCTTTAAAATTGCATTTGAAATCTTTTTTTTTGAAAATTGCATTTTCATTGAATATAGTTTTGCAGATTTGAAGAATCTATCTACATGTTCTGGTAATCTAAATACGGCAGAACCATTTGGTGTATTGTAACATCTGATTCCCTCAAAAATTGATGTTGAATAATGTAATGCATGAGTTAGAACATGTACTTTGGCATCTTTGAATGGTAYTAACTTCCCATTCATCCATATTTTGCCTACTTCTTTCATAGGTGTGGGAAAAAACCCTACYAATTTAAAGAATTATCTTTAATCATTTTTTTAAGATTGTTTGAAAACTACATATCTGATAAATTGTTGATTTTTTTATGGAGTGGACTCTGGGTTTTGCAGGAATTATTCTACTTGTAATAGGTTTAGTTGGTCAGGCATTTGAAATGCGAAAAATACGTTTAATGACCTACAAAGATGGTGAATTAGCCTCACCAAATCTCTTCATGGATAAAAGGAACTTCAAATGGTATGCTGTGATAGGCGTTGGAATCCTATTGTGGTACATGGCTGAACGTGTTTGATCAATTCTATATGGATAATCTCTATATACTAGAAATTCTAATAATTATTATCGCGTGTTTTGGGTAACGCCGGACTAAATCTAGATAATGGTCCAAGAATAAACCCTTGATGGCGGTACAGGTGTAAAAACCCGTAACGCCACATCTTTCATTAAATAAAATTAATTTTTGAAACTTCTAAGTGTATGGCATTAATTGCTTTCTTGATATTATTTCCTGAATCTTCTACAACAATAATTATTCGTGAAGTTTCTTCTTGTGCATCCATGTTTAGAATATTTAGTCCTGATTCCCCAATTTTTGCACTAGTTCTTGAAGCAACTTGTTGAACTCTCCACATCTCATCACCAATTAATGTGATAACCCCTCGATTGTATGTGATTGTGGCAAGAGAATCAAACCCTAACAAATATTTTTCATTTCTCTTTACATAATCACCATCAAGAAATAAAATTCTTGAAAATTCWATTCCATCTTTGGTAAATGGTGATAAAATAATAAATTCACTATATCGTTTGTCTTTTTCTAATGATGTTAATAATTTTTGAATACAATCTGTCTCAATTCTAAAAATTGCACAATTTTCTTTTCCTGTAACTATTTTAATTGGATGTCCTGTTTGCTTATCTAATATTCTCTTTATTGTAGTATTTTTTTCTGGATTTTTCATATTTGTAATTTTAATTGGCATATCTACCCCATTTTCTACAATTTCTTTTATTGCAATTGGATCTAATATTTTCATTCCAAACATTCCAGCTAACCTTGCTTCATTGTATGATAATTGATTTACATCTCTTAATCCCTCATCCACAATTTTTGGATCTGCTGAAACAACAGCACTGTCTTTCTCAAAATCTATACTAGTTTCATATTTTTTATGAAATAATATTCCAAGATCTGCAGCAGTTCTATCAGAACCTCCACGCTCAAATGTGGTTGTAACATTGTCTACTGTTTTTCCGATAAATCCTCCAATAGTAACTACTTCATTTTCATCTACGAGTTCTGCGATTTTCTGCATTTTYYCCCTTGATTCTGATGAAAGAAAATTGGTAGATTCAATATTGTTATCTGTAATAATTGGCCAATCCTCAAATTTTACTGCATCAGTTATGATACTATTACTCCTTAGAATGTAATTCATTACATGAGAAATCAAAATCTCTCCAGAAAATGCTAATGCTCTTGAGCGTACTTCATTTGCAAATTCTTTACTCTCATATGCCTCATCGAGAGCATTTTGAGACAATATTAGATGTGAATCAATGACATTTTTACAATCTTCTTGATTTTCAGAATTTACCATTTCTAGAATTTTTTGATAAGATGATTTTACRATATCTAATGATGGTTTTATTCCATTTTCTGCATTTTTTCCTTGCTCTAAAACAACGTCAGTCAAAGAACGTTTTTTTYCATTATGTATGGTTAATGGAGCTGAAAAAACAGCAATTATCTTGGAATCTTTTTTTAAATCAATAATYCTTTGAATGATTTCTGGAATAGCAATACCATCTGCCCCTAATGCACTTCCTCCAAACTTGGTAACTATTAGATTAGTCATAGTAYTTTTTCAGATCTAAATGACCATCTATTAAKCATTTGATTAGTTTTTCATCAAATTTTTAATAATTTTTGATGCCTCMATTGAACCGTYACAGATTATTTGGTTTCTTTTTTGTTCAATTTTTTCTAAAATTAATTCATCTAGTYTTTCAATATCCTCAAAAAYAAATCCTTCTTCTTTTGCATTGTCTTCTTGCTCAAAATGATCTTTTATTGGGATAAAAATGGCCGGCGTTCCATAAGCTTTGGCCTCATCAATTGTTGATTTTCCAGCAAGAGAAATAATCAAATCTGATGCAAAAATTATTTCATGTAAATTATCAACAAATCCTAAATTTTTTACATTTTTATATTTTTTATTGACTGCAGGACCTGAAACTAAAACTATTTCAAAACCTTGATTAATTTTTGAAATAGATTCTATAGCTTTTTCAATAAGGAATTGGCCAGCATTTGTTCCCCCAATAGATATGATTATTGTTTTATCCTTAAATGAAAATTTTTGTCTTAATTCATCTCTTGAAAAGTTAGTTTGTCTAACTATTGGTCCAACATATTTTATGTTATCTTGATTATTGCCATTTTTAGGAATTATTACAACATCACATTTATCAATCATTTTTTTCATTGATTTATTCATCTTTTTTTCAATTAATGATACTATTCCATTTGTGAATCTAGTTTCTAAAACATCTGTAATTAACACTGTTGGAATTTTTTCCCCTTGCGCAATTGATAATGCTGCAAAATCTTCATCACTAATCACTAAATTTGGATTATCCTTTTGAATAATTTCTTTTGAAATATTTTTACAATCTTTATAATATTGAAAATAATTCCATAACCATTTAGCTGGATTTTGCAGTGAACCATTTTTTATGATAAATGAAGGGGGATTGTACCTATCTTGAACATTAAATTTTAAATTTTCTAAAATTTTTGCAGCTCCACTACCTGAAATAAAATTTGTTGTAATGTTTTGAAAATTATTTATAATTGCAATATCTCGAGTAACATGACCTAATCCAATTGGACTTGAAAAAAAATCAATAACATCCATGAATTTCTCAACATTTAATCAAATTTCTAGATTCTTGTTTGTCTCAAAGTTTAAATGGATTTTAGCAAGGTAGACTTTTGGGCTCATAGTCCAGGTCGGTTATGACGTCGCCCTTACACGGCGAAGATCCGGGGTTCAAATCCCCGTGGGCCCATCCCTTATATTGGGACTCAAATAGGACGCACCCATGCTTATCTATCCAGAATTACACATAATAGTGGAGGAGAAAGTTTTCCTAAATTGTCACCTTTTAGATTTCTTAGGCGTGAAAAGTCGTATACTATGAAGCTGTTGAATACTTATCAGATATTGTAAGTAAACGCATGAGCTGCTTATCATATTCTAGTTGTTGGAGAGCTCACATACATGAGAAAGGATGATAAAAAAATAAAAAATTAAGGTGTGGGGATTAAAGAAGTTCCTTGACTACATGCAGTAGTTAGCTGTATTATTGATGCATTAACTGCGTATAGTGCTGTACCCAATCCTCCAATTACACCTACTAATCCTCCATACCCTACGTAGTGATGTTTTTGCATATTGCATTTTGTAATTTTTTGATATAACAGAACGGTGTAAAGTTACTTCATATCTTAAGAATACATGATGAGTATTGTGCAATTTTACACAGATCATGGGGAGCTCAGGTTGAATTCATTATTGCATATAGTGATTTATCAAAAGAAGGGTATCGATTAATGGCTCAAGATGAAGGAAAATCTAGAAATAGTGGTGGACTAACTAGTGGTATTGATTCATACTATTATTTTCAAAAAATAGATTTTGTACGCTAGATGTATTTCTTAATTTTTTTATGTTTAGTTATTTTTTTATTATGGTAGTAATTTTTCTATTGGAATTCCTGTAAATAATAGATGAATCATTATACCAATACATAATAACATAAAAATTCCTAAACTAAAATTAAATTTATAATCTGAATCCCATTTTTCTTCATAATGTGTTCCATTATAAACTCCAATTGAAATCCAAATTGTTGATGCGATTACAAATGCAGCTAGTCCCCAATATAATGAAATTCCTGAATAGATAACATCTGATTTTCTAACTCATTTGATAATATTCCATCTAATTTGTATGATACAAACAAAATTGAGATTCTAAATTTCTAAGATTACTGAACTTCAATATCAAAATCTAGTTCAGGTAATCCTTTCCACCACTTTGGAATTTCAGACATGAAACAATCGGTTAGATCTTAGCATATAGATCTTACTTAAGCTAAGAATTGTATGTACAACCTATATTAGATGAATAATTTTGTAGTTCCAAATCTCCAATGAATTATGCCTTAGAGGTGTTGCAGGTAAAATGGTCATTACTGGGATCAATTCTTAATTATCATCTTCATCTATCTGTCTTCTAGATGGTCTGATTGGGAAAAACATTATTGACTTACTTCCTATCATATTGTTATCACCAAATTTTTGAAATCTTCGACATTACTATGAAATCCACAACTTTGACAAATCAACCATTTTGTAATCTTAAAGTTTTTCATAGGTGCAAAATGACTAGCATTAATCAAACTTCGTTGGTAACATTTTGGGCAAGTGCTTGAAAGTGGTTCTGATTTCATCATATCTCTTATTCGATAAAATTGGTGATAATGTAAGCTAAGAATAAGTGATGAAAAATATCACTTTGTGTTTAGCTTGTGTTATGTATTTCCCTTACTAGTTAATAGACTATGAATACAACGAATTGTCCAAATTGTAACCATGBCAAGGGAGAGTGCAGCTGTCTTTGTTGTTGTTCTATTTCAAAAATAGGCTGTCCCTCGTGTGTTGTTCCAGTTTTGGCCTACCGAGGTATTACGAAACTAATCAGAAAAGTTAGGAAGCAAAGCTGAAAATGTCAAAATCAACTATTCCATACATCTCTGTTTATAGTTCAGAATATAATAAGAATAAAGAAGAAAAAGAAATAAGCTTGTGGATTTTGCCCTGAAGACAAATGCCTTTTAGACTGTGCAATCTGTGTTCCTAAGATAAAAAAATAGATTCTAGATTTTACATTTCACATATTTTTGAAACATCGTAAGTTCCTGCCTTATTCCAAATATGATCAAAGTAATCAACACACCATTCATGGAATTCTGGATCATCACTGATGAATGCATAATACATATCTGGTTCTCCTTTTAAATCTGGAAAGAAAAGTATTCCCGTTTTTTCATTCATTACCATCATGGTCTGAATTTTTTTCACCATTTTTCTTTTGTAGGTGCCATCAGAAATTAGCTTCCGTAGCCCAGAACTTGTAAGTTCCTTTTTGAAACCTTTGGGAGCTATCGTATTTTCTCCATGTATTAAAAAAATCTGGATGCCCTTCTTTGCTTTTGATACTTTTAGTTTAAAAAACTCTGGGGGTATTTGTGAGGTAATAATTCGTAAGTACTCTTTGGCGTCTTCAGCTAAAGACAACCATTTGTCAACTATAGCAAAATTTCCATGAATCAATTCACAATTACTCAAATTTCCAATTCTTTGAAGAAACTTTGGCGACAGATCCAAAGGGAAATGCTCTCCAAAATATTCCTTGTACTTGTTGACGAAACCAAAAGATCCTAGTTGAGATACCACAATTCTGCCATAGGACGTAAGTGCAAAAAACCCATCCGAGTCTTTTTTTATCATGCCAGCATCTGCTAACCTAACAGTATTCCGATGAGTCTCCTGTATTGTAATGTCTAGTTCTTTTGCTAGTTGTGAGGACTTGCACTTTTGTTCTTCTAACATCTGAAGAATATCATATCGGCTTTCACCTGCTAACTCCATGAATACTTCAGAGAGTGAATTTGAGTCTTCAACCATTAATGTATAATACTCATTCTTTCACTAAAATGTTCTCAAATATCTTATGAGACACAGCAAAATGTTAATTTTATTATTGAAAAAAAATGGAAAAGAGTTTTTCTTTTCTACTCTTTTCTACTGTGTCTTACCTTCATTGACTGGGTCTGAATTTTCTCCAGAAGCACATAGTTTGTCTCCACATACTATGTCATTAGTTGCTGATCCGTAAGATTTTGGGGATTGACTACCTGGACTTCCTTCAGCCTTTGCAGCGTCTGCCTCTCCAATGTTTCCCGATACAGTTGCTAGTGCAAAAATTGCCATAACAGCAACCATTCCGATGTATTTGGTTGTTTGTTTCATACACCACTTTACAACTAGATTAGAGATAACGTCAGCTAAGAAATATTCTTGAATAATATTACTTTGTGTTTAGCTGATGTTATCTATTTTTTCTAAAATAATATTACAATGAAAAACATAACAAAAGAAAAATGGGAAAAAGAAGTCATAACTTCTGACAAACCCGTCTTTGTTGACTTTTGGGCAACTTGGTGTGGTCCGTGCCAAATGGTATCGCCCATAGTAGAGGAACTTGCAAAGGAATACGAAGACAAAGTAAATTTTGTCAAGGTTGATGTAGATCAAAATAAAGAACTTGCATCAAAATACAACATCTTGAGTATTCCTACCTTTGCAATTTTTCGTAATGGTCAAGTAATTGCCCAAACAGCCGGTGCTGGATCAAAAGAGTCAATAAAAAACTACATCGACAATAATATCCAAACGGAGGTTTCTTTATGAAATTCCACTTTTTTTCTAAACATAAAGTAGTACATGAAAATATTAATGATCACCAAAAGGTAGAATGCCCAATTTGTAACAGTGAAGTCAAATCATATTGGGAATCGCGTTACAATGGCATCAGAGCAACCTGTGATATGTGTGGAACAAACTGACAGGAGTCATAATTTACAATGATAAAAAATGAATACTTGGAAATAAAAAAATTTCAAGTACAAAATAACGAACAGCCCAAAATGTTGTTATGGTCTGTCTTTGCAGGATCAAAAGGATGCATTAACAGAACGAAGATTGTTTTGCAATTAAGGGACACTCCACTTAATACAAATCAGTTGTCTGAAAAGCTTGGATTAGATTACAAGGTGGTACAACGTCACATAGAAATCCTTAGGAAAAATAATTTACTTGAAACAGTTGGAAATAGATATGGGGAAATCTACTTTCTTTCTCCAGCATTCGAATCTAATCAAGATATTTTTAATGAAGCCACTAAATCAAAAAAGTGTAGACAGAACTAGGGATATGTAATATCCATGTTTCAAACCAAATGTGCTGACTGTGGCTGTCTACCTTCTGAATGTAAAATAAGTAACTCACCTAAAGATTGTCCAAACTGCACTTGGGATGAATGTTGTTGAAATGAGAACAAGAGTGTTCAAAAATAGTCCTTCATCGTCAAGGTTGAAGTTTCAAACTGATTTTGATAAATGTACTAATTCTGTAGTTTCTTAAAATAAGATCATAATTAAATAATTTCATGCCGTATTTACTATGGGAGTATTGGGAAGTGTAAAAATTGAAAAATCAAAGTGTAAGAACAATTGAATCATATGCCCATTCTGAGATAAAAAAGCTGTTTTGGTTTCTATTTGTAGAAAGTAGGGGAGCTAATACCAGAATTAGAATTATTTCAGTGCTCAGAAATATCTCAAGAAACAGATACAAATTATCTGTTGAACTTGATTTAGATTACAAAGCAATTCAACATCACCTAAAACTTCTTGAAAAGAATAATCTTGTAATAAAAACTGGGAACAGATATGGTTTGACTTATTGTGTTTCGGCGTTATTTGATAATAATGAAATTATCTTTGATGAGATTGTAGACAAATTGAAAAATGGAGTAATCAAGTTTGGCTAAAATAGCGTTAATAGTTGGTTCGGTAAGAAGTGAAGGCATGAAGTGAAAAAGAAAAAAAAGTTAGGACACTATGATAGTGCCAACCATATTGGGGTGGATTGTACAGTAGTACTGATAAGTTCCTGGTTTGTCTAAAGTCAATTCGAATGTATCACCGGCTTTCAATAAACCACTGTCAAAGGTTCCATCTGGTCCGTATTCTTGGGTTCCACTTGTAACTGTGTGGAAGTTTGCATCGATGTTATCAAAAGTCAATACTTCTCCTGCTTTTATGCTAATTATGTTTGGAGAGTAAAACGGAGACTCAAGACCAAGAATGTTTACTTTGTCTTTTTCTACCGATGACTCCAAAGAGAGAACATTGTCATTTGCTTCAGATACAATAACATTGAATCTGGCAGAAGCTTGTCCAAATTTGACATTTAATACAAATTGTAAATTGGAAATAATTTTGATTCTATTTTATGACTAAGAAACTTTGAAATTATTTTATACCTTTACGTAATGTCTCGTTTACAACTCTTGAAAAGCTTACTGACTTTTCTCTGAAATTATTTTTTCACACCTATTTGTGTCCATTTTTAACCCCAAAAAGGTGACCGAATCCCCGTGGGCCCATTTCCTTTCTTGGGACTAAAAAGGACGCACTTGTGCCTAGAACATGAAAATCGCTATGGCGATAAAATTTTGATATTTGTTGTTAAAATAATATTTCTTCAATCTACTTCAAAAAATTAATAGTCAATGACAGTGTTTACTGGATCATGAATGAACATGTAAATGAAATCAAAGATGCAGTTGAAATTTATCTCAAAACTGGTGAGTACATAGTTGGAGAATCAGCAAAATTGAAAGGCAAAATAGATCCTGAATTAGGTTTAGAATCTGTAGATATTGAAACAATGTTAGACCAGATTCAATCATGGAGAAACTCATTTGATAGAATTGAAGTTATGATGAAACCAGTTTTAAAATCCAGATTGGATTCTGTATGAACAGAAATGAATAAAGAAGAATTTAGAAAATGACTTTGGAATAAAATTTTCTTTTCGTACCTATTTGTATCTAACATCGATCCCAAGAAAGGTTCAAGCCTCTAAAGATTCAACTTAAAATTATTTTTTTGGGATTTTATAGATTAGCTCTTCATAGTGAGAACATGACAGTGAGCTTTATGGTGAATTTGGTTAATAATATCATCGTGATGATTAGCCTCAACCATTGAAAGTTTAGGATAATCTACTATTAACAAGTCAATTTTGTATTCTTTCACATAATCAATAACCCAATGAGCAATTAAATCAGTCAAAGCAAATTTTGTATTGATTTTTACACCTTCTTTTAATGCCAACTCCTTCCATTTTTTCAATTCATTTTTGATCTTCGCTATTTGTTTTTCTACATTTTTTTATCTGATTTAGTTTCAAAAAAACAAAATTTTGGGGGATTTTTATAAACACATTCAATTACAGATAAATCCGAATCGAGCTTTTTTGCTAATACAAGTCCCATATCGAAAGACTTTTTCGTGTGAGTAGGCGTAATTATGGCAACGGCAATATTTTTGAACATTTCTTATTATTACTTTGAAAGAACGTTATATGTTTTATAAAATTTATTTGAATCTCAGGAATAAATAAAAATCTATAATCTTTAGTTTATTGAAAATTTTTTAGATCTATAAAATCATAATATCATTCTTTTATTTGAGAATGTTCTACTTTATTCATGGTAAAAACAAAAAGTAAGGTTAAACTCCAAAAAAATAAGAACAATAAAAAAAAGCCTGAAAATCTAATGAAAAAAGAATATCTAGAATCATTTGAAGAGTTAAAAAAATCCCTGGCAAAAAATTGAATAATAATTTTGAAACATGGATGTGTTAGATTAGATTAACTTTAGAATTAAATTAAAAAACTAGAACAATATTTTCTGACTAATCTTTATTTTTTATAATTTACAATTACGTCTATCTGTGTCCATTTTTAACCCCAAAAAGGTACCTGAATCTTCGTGGACCCATTTTAATCTCTATTTTAGAATAAAATTATGCTATATTCGAAGAATATCAGATTTTTGATACTATAATTTATTCATAAACTACTTTAAATAAAAAATTCAATTAATTCCGTGCACAAAGAAAACCCTAAAGATCTTGTTCCTCAATTTTTTAATGATACCTCTAATTCATATGATAAAATAGTGAATTATACTACTTTTGGAAAAGATAGTTTTTGGAAACATAAAATGTTAGAACAACTTTCTAATGAAAAAACTGTTTTGGATCTTGCTTGTGGTACTGGCATACTTACAAAACAAATTGCAGAAAAATTACCTCATGCTGAAATTGTTGGTGTAGATATTACAAAAAACTATCTTGAAAAAGCAAAAAACAAATTATTGTCATATCAAAATATTTCTTTCATAATTCAGGATGCTGAAAAATTAAATCTTGGCAAAAAATTTGATTGTATTACTGCATCGTATTTACCAAAATATTGCACAGCCACTATTCTAATAAAAAACTGTGTTGACCATCTTAATTCAGGCGGAAAAATAGTTTTACATGATTTTACATATCCACAAAATAAATTATTCCAAAAATTATGGAATTTTTATTTTAAATTACTTAATTTGGCAGGATTTTTTATCCCTGAATGGAAACAGGTCTTTATTGATTTGCCTAATTTAATACGAAATACAAATTGGGTAAGAGAATACGAAAAAGCTATGAATGATTGTGGACTAAAAATACACAAGCAAGATTTAACATGTGGTTCTTCAACTATTATTGTAGGAACCAAGATTATCTAGTCTTATCTCTTCAAATATTGTAAACCAAATAAYTCCATYGTGAATAATTTCGTATTCTCTTGAAGCTCTGTTTTCATCAGGAATATGATTTAAGGATAATACGTTTCTAGTAGCATTGATATTATTTGTATTAAGAATCTCACCAACACCTTGCTTTTTCTTTAAAAGTTCAGTCATGATCAATTTAGGTAAAACCGTAGAATCAAATTTCACATCTGCTTTTATCACTGGGAATTCTTGTGCGGTAATTGAGACTTTTCTCACAAATTGGTTTGAAGAAACAGTGTTTTGCTCAATTACTTCTAATTTGATATTACAATCAAGAATCTCACCAAGAACTGTAATCACTTTACCTACAGGAGCATCTAATATTTTATTTAGTAAATCTTCAGAAAACACATTCATACAAATTGTTCGATTTAATAGAATTAAAGGTACCTTAAAGTAAACATGACAATTGTGCCAAATATTACAGTAAAACTTACAATTTTTAGAATCATTTCTTTTTTGTAATATATTTTATGATGTACATTTTGTTGTTTTAGTTCTTTATACTTTCTAGAAGTAGAAATTAAAATATAACTTGCAAGTCCTGCAATTGCAGAAAAAAATATTGTCTCCATTGTGATAGAATTGTATTGAATTACGGCTCCCGCAAAAACAGGTAAAATCCCCCAAGATATAACAAATGTTAAGTTGTTGTGAAATTTACCTCGAAACAATTCAAGATTGTATGCAAAAAGAAAAAACCCTTCCAAGATTCCTATTGGAAATAATAACCAAGAATCTAAAAATGCAAAATATAATCCAACAGAAAAAGCTATAATTAATGAAATTATTGATGCAATCCACAGCTTTGTGTGTGAAATATCTCCCCAAGGTTTTTTCTTACTTCCTAATGCATCAAGACAATGTGCAGATACTCCTATTGCAAAAAAATAGAGTAAACAAATGGATACCAGTCTATCAAAACTAAATTCTACTGAAAGAGCACCCCAAATTGTAAATGATATCACCATTCCAGTATATGGTAAAAATAAAATTCCTATTGATAATCTAAAATTTCTAGAACCAAATTTTGGAACAAACCATTCAGATAATCTATCATTTTGCATTATTTTTTATCAACAATCTTACGTTAAATTATTTTAAATTAAAATCAATGAAATGATTCAAAATTATTTTTCAGCCTACATTTTTCCTCATAAATGGCTGAAATTTCCTAGGTTCAGCTTTTGTTCCTAATTTAATAGAATTTTATGTTAATTGAATTAAATTGAAATTAAAGATTTACAACTTCATTTACTATGTCATCTAATTAGTAGGATATCATGCAATGTAATGGATCTTGTAAAACATTCAAGGCTACTAACAATAGTGCTGAATATGGTCGATATGAACAGGGTCAAAAACGATGTCCTACTTGTGAGATTTTCATTGAATGGGAAGGATTGTGGTGTCCTTGTTGTGGACGTTTATTGAGAACAAAACCAAGAGCTAGAAAATTAAAAAATAAATTATCATTAAGTCGAATTAGATAAAAAATTAGAAATACTAGATATATTATTGTATTTTGATGAAAGCTCAATCTATTGCAAATCTTGGATATGCCGCATTAGGGATGGCAATTGTGATTGTTGGAATGAATCATTTTTTGGGATAAACAATCATACCAATCATCTAATTCATGTCTCTAAAGGAAAAAATCTAAATTTCTAATCTAGAATCTGTTTTCAAAAACCACTTTATCTAATGATAATTGACCACCACGTGGATTTGCAGGTTCTGATGCTTTTCCAACAACTATCATTAAAACAATCAAATGATCTTCAGGTAAATTAATTATTTTAGCTAATTCATCATATTCAAAACCTACCATGGGACAAGAATCAAGACCCATTTGTCTTGCAGCAAGCATAATTGTTTGTCCTGCAAACCCGCATGAACGCATTGCTTCATCTCTTTGATTTTGAGGATTCTCAGCATATTTTGTATGAAGGGCATTTTTTACATACTCTTGTTTTTCTAAAGTAGAATTTTTCCAATATCTTAAAGGATCTTCTTTCCATGCATTCATGTTTCCACACAAAATTATGACTAAAGATCCATCAGATGGCTGAGATTGATTACGAGCAGCTTTACTAATTTGTTCTTTGATTAATTGATCAGTAACTGTGATGAATCTCCAATTTTGTTGATTATAACTAGTAGGTGAAAGAATTGTTAATTCCATTAAGGAACTAACTTGTTCAGGTGACATTTTGTATGTACTATCAAATTTTTTTATTGCACGTCTTGTGTTAATTGCCTCAAAAGTATTCATAGGAATTAATGAACAAAAATTATTTAGTAATTTAATTGATTAGGTCVCAATTTTTATTTTCTTTTTTACTGAYAATACTTTTGAGACTGCCATGAGAATTTCACTTGAATCACATGGTTTAAACACATAGTCTTTTACTAATCCATTTTTTATTACAGCATTAATTGTTTCTTGGTTATCTTTTGTTGAAATAATTATGATTTTAGCATTAGGATCAAATTTCATTATTGCTTCAGATGCTTTAACTCCATCCAAATTGGGCATTATGATATCCATTATTGTTACATGTGGTATATGTGCAATATATTGTGAAATTGCTTCTTTCCCATCTTTTGCAAAATAATACTTGTAACCTACTTTTGCATCATGAAGAGTTCTTTTTATTTTTTCTCTAAATAATTGAGTATCATCAACTATGAGAATTTTACAAAAGCGTATTGTGACCAATATTCCTCAAACATTATTAAAAAAATAAAATAATATCATGTTGTGATCTCAAAAAAATCTAATCAATATTTTCTAAATTTAGAGTGGCTATTTTACAATATCATAAAACTCTAATAATTAAAGATAAAATCTCGATCATTGGATTATGAAAAATTTTGTTCCCAAATATTAGATGCAGAATCTAAGATTCGATTTGCAACTGTATATGATGAATGGGCTACACGTGTAGGTGGAGGTATGCGTAAAGGGATAGAAAATCTTCTTTCAGAAAGGGCTGAAAATGAACTAGTTAACCTATCCATTCTTGATTGGAAGGCACACAAAAGCATGTCAAAATGGCTTGGTAACACAAAATACACACTGGCAGAATATGATAAAGTAAAACGATTTTCATTTTATTTAGGAGATGATTTTTTGCTTTTAGTCAGTGCAGAAAAAGATGTTGATACCAATGTTGTAGTAGATCATGTGATTAAATTGTATTACAAAAATCAAGAATAACTCTTATTGTCATTTGTAAAGTATATTTGTTAAGTATCACATGATATTATCTATATTATATGTCATCACAAGTATTAGCAAAAAAATCAATGGTGTTGGTTTCTTTTACATTGTTTTCTCTTATTTTTATTGGGGTTGTATTTTCTCTGGAAACCTCATCTGTTGTTGATAGTAAAGATCATTCAAACTATCTTTCATGGCTTGTAATTGCATATGTTGCAGGTCTATCTATGATAATTTTACCTTGTACTCTACCTCTTGTTTTCATAATTGTTCCCCTAAGCATGGGAAAAGGATACAAGAAAGGATTGTCTATGGCATTACTATTCAGTTTAGGTTTAGTAATTACTATAACATCTTATGGGATAGCTATTGCAGCATTAGGCCAAAGTGCATCCCTTGATCAAATATCTACAATCATGTTTTTGATTGCAGGAATTGCAGCTTTTGTTTTTGGATTATCCCAATTAAAAATAATTTCTTTAAAGATGCCTTCTTACTCTGGTACTCCTAATTTTATACAAAAACGTGGTGAGTATGCAAAATCATTTTTCATGGGATTACTCTTGGGTAATGCTGGAGTTGGTTGTCCAAATCCGTTATTTTACTGGCTTTTAATTTACATTGCAGGTACCGGAAGTCTTGAAATTGGTGCATCAGTAGGAATTGTGCACGGAGTAGGAAGAGCAATTCCTTTAATTTTGATGTCAGTGCTTGCAATAATTGGAATTAATGCAACGAAAAGTCTTACAGTCAAAAGAGCGTCAATAGAGAGAGCATCAGGATGGATGTTGATAATAATTGGTACATTTTTAATTATTAATGGACTTCCAGAAGGTCATGAGTGGTATGAGGAAACATTCATCCATCAAGGATGGAATCAATTAATCGACATGACTTTGATTCCATCAGAATTTGAAATGGATGATCATGAACATGAATATGACAATATCCAAGACTTTGAAAATTTTTACTTTGTTTTGTTAGCTGCACTAATAACAAGTCCAATTTTTGTACTTTCTGTTCGTAGATTAAGGAATGCAAAAAAATGAAAGATCCTGTATGTGGAATGGAAATGGGAGACAAGGGAGAAAAAATATCTCACAACGGAAAAGAATACATATTTTGTTGTGCTAGTTGTAGATGGGCATTTGAGCAAAACCCAGAACAATTTTCAGAGTCATGAATGTTAAAGTTCTAACTACTCCTGGCTGTCTAAATTGTGGTATTTTAGAAAAAATGTTGGAAAAACTARGAGTAAATTATGATTTGATTGATGTCACAGAAAAACCAGAATATTTAGAAAAATATCCAATATTCACTGCACCTGGATTGGTGATCAATGAAAAATTAGAATTTACAGGTATCCCAAAAAATTCTGAATTACAAAAGAAACTCTCTGAAAACAAGTAATGTTTTTTACTCTACACAAACATGTATCTTCAATTGACACAATTTACCTATGATGAGAAAACAATTCTTGTTCAATATGCAATTAAAAAATATGAAAATGAAGAAATTGTGCTTGAAAAATTAAAGAATCTATTATCTGAAAAAGAAATTCAAAGAAATATTGATACACTTATTGGCACTCAACGAGTAAGAAGAATAGGACCTGAAAATATACAAAATAATGAAAGCCATACTGAATTACCAAACTTACCTGAAAATCTTAAAACAATAATTGAAAATCTATGATCTGAAAAATTCTTAAACTCCTATGTAATGAAATTTGATATGAATAAGATAATTTTATTTTCAAGTATTTTTGCAATTAGTATGATTTTTTCACTTTCAATTGATTCTGCCTTTGCTCATCCTCATCCTGGTCAAATTATAATTAATGGACATACCCATGAACCCCAAACAGAAATTACTCCATTAAATAGATTAATTGGATTAGAAAAATCAATTGTATTTTTCCATACACCTGATGAAAATTCATTACCGTGGGCATTTGTTGAAGGAACTATTGCAAACCATGTTGAGGGATATCCTGTGATTATTCAAATATTCAAAGAAAATCAAGTAGTTCATTTTGCCCAAACTAATGTGGATTATAATGGTCAATATGAGTACAAGTTTAGAGTGCTAAATTCTGATAATGGAAACACAAACAAAATTTTTGATGGTGATTATTCAGTAAAAATATTCAAAGTAGTATATCTAAATCAAGAAAATCTAATTTAGAAGCCTCTTAATCCTTGTGGACGTACAATTTCTGGATGTTGTTTCATCCAATCAATTTGCGATAGCATTTCTTGTTTATCTTGTGGGAAAGTACCCTTGATTGTATATGCATTTGAACCATGATTTGCTCGAAATACAATTTCTTCTTTAGTTTCTATTTGATCAAGTAAACTATGTAATTCTTCTAATGATTCATCGTCATTAATTTTAATAAATTCTCCTTTAAACTTGTCAAGAAATTCTTGTTTAATTCCATTTTCAAGATATAGAGTTAATGCTCCTACATAATGTGGTGAGCATGCATTAATCACTTCAGCAGTACCTTTGATGTGTTCTTTAGAATATGTTCTTCCACCTAACCCCAAAATTACCATACATGACATTATGTAACCTGCATCTTTTGCTTTGTTTACTGATTTGATGATTGTCTTTCCAATAGCTCCCTTTGTTACTTTTTTTAATACTATATCTGACCCACTCTCAATTCCTAAATAAAACATGTCAAGTCCTGCCTCATTCATTTTTTTTAGTTCTTCAGGAGATTTTTTTAAAATATTCATAGGCATTGCATAACATGAAATTCTCTCCAATTTTTCAAATTTTTCTTTAATGTATTTTACAATTTTTATCATATACTCTGAATCMAGATTAAGTGCATCACCATCTGCAAGAAATACTCTTTTAGTTTCAGGCAAATAATTTGACATAGTGTCAATTTCAGACTTTATTTCATCCCATGATTTTTCTGAATATTCTTTTGATCTATACATATCACAAAAAGAACATTCGTTAAATGAACAACCCAATGTTACTTGGAATATTAATGACCTAGCTTCTGAAGGCGGTCTGTATAATGGTGCATCATAATTTAATGACATTTCTATTTCAAAGAAATTTGTTTGATTGTGGTTTTATACTTTTTACTTTGACTAAAACCCCAAAATACCTTTTAGTACATAGGAATAATTYTCATTACTTATGACCMGTGATCCTGATRCAAAAAGACTACTTTGGTTTGTTTTTACCGGTACACGTGGAGGASTAAATCGGCTAAAAATTATTTCAAAATTAAAGGAAAAACCATTAAACATTAATCAAYTRGCAAAGGAATTTGGTCTTGACTATAAGGCCATTCAACATCACATTAAGGTGCTTGAAAAAAATAATTTAATTACYAAAATGGGRGAAAAATATGGAATCATGTATTTTATCTCTACATTTCTTGAAGTAAATATGGAGAYATTTGATGAAATTGAAGGAAAATTGGCYAAAAGTAAATAAGCACTCAAGAKGAGTTTTTTTCTAAATGGAATCAACTTCTCTAGTTTTGTCTGTTGTATCTATTGCAAATATGGTCATTCTTGGAATTTTAATTGTGATCTTTGGAAAAATGTATGGAAACACACGAGCACAACTTCCATTRGGWATGATTGTAGTTGCAGGTATGCTATTTTTRCATAATGTHATTGGTGCATTTGCATATTTTTCAATGGAGGCAATTTTYTCTCATGAAATTTTCCCATATATGTTAGGAGTAGGAATCGCAGAGCTTGCAGGATTGATTATATTTCTAAAAATTACTTTGGATTGAGTTTAATTGTAACTCAAAATAATYATTTGTTGTGTTACAAGAATATCTTAAACTAAATAAAAATATTYTAATTGCATTTTCAGCATCAATTATTATTTCTGCAATTATTGCACAAATATTATCAGATCAAGTAGATTACCTAAACACTACATATACCACAATTGCAGATTACATAATTTATTTTTCTGTTTTTAGTGGAATGTTTTATCTTGATAACAGAAAAAAATATCGATTAGAATCCGGTAAAACAGATACTGTACGATTAAAACATGATCTTAAAAAATTAATCACATCACTTGGAATTGCAGAAGTTGTTTATACTATTGTTAGATGGGTTTTTCAATACTATTTTCTTTCGATAAGCTACGATCCATATCTTGCATCAATTGCATCACAAGGTATATCGACAGTAATTTACATGATAGTAATTAATCTAAGTGTAAAAATGACSAAGTTGTATAAATATGAGAGTTAGTGTTTATGTTGATGGCTCTGGGGGCCCAAATAGTGGATATGGTTATTTTGTAAAAGAGACAGGAGAATCATTTTATGAAAAAAAACCTGAATTAACAAATAATCAGGCTGAATATTTGGCAATAATTTCTGCATTAAACAAATTTGTTAATTCAAAAGATGAMATMACAATTTTCAGTGATTCTAAAAACACCGTAAATCAACTTAATCATGAATTTGCAATAAACAATGAACAGCTTCGAAATTTTGCACGTGATGCTTGGAGTATTATTGGAAAATTTTCTAATCTCTCAATAGTGTGGATTCCTAGAAAAGAGAATCTAGCAGGCAAAATGCTGGGAAGCTAAAACTAGAGATCAGACGTTTTTGAGAATAACTTTATTATACAAAATCTTAGATCCAACGTAATATGGTAGATTCTCCAATTTTATCTCCAAAATCGATTGCAGTGATTGGAGCATCTGACAAAAGAGGAAGTGTTGGAGCAACAATTACATCAAATATTATGAATGGGTTCAAAGGAGTTGTTTATCCTATTAGTCCTTCACGTGATATAGTTTTTTACAAAAAAGCATACAAATCTGTTTTAGATGTTCCAAAACCAATTGACCTTGCAGTAATTGTTATCAAAAATATTTTGGTTGCAGCTGTTTTAGAGGAATGTGGTAAGAAAAAAATCAAAAGCGTAATCATAATCACAGCTGGTTTCAAAGAAGTTGATGAAGAAGGTGTAAAGCGTGAACAAGAAATAAAAGATATTGCTAAAAAATACAAAATCCAAATCATTGGTCCAAATTGTCTTGGCGTAATGAATCTTGATCCAAAAACAATGATGAATTCTACTTTTCTAAAAATCACACCAAAGTCTGGAAAAATAGCTCTTGTATCTCAAAGTGGTGCAATATGTGCTGCATTAGTAGAAGATGCTAGTGCTCAAGGAATAGGTTTTTCAGCAGTTGTTAGTCTAGGAAATAAAGCTGTGATGAGTGAAGTTGATATTCTAAAAATTCTTGCAAATCACAAACAAACAGAAGTTATTGTAATGTATCTTGAAGATATGARYAATGGTCAGGAATTCCTTAAAGTTTGTAAAAATATTACAAAGAAACTCAAAAAACCAGTACTTGTTCTAAAATCAGGACGTAGTCCTGAAGGTGCAAAAGCTGCAATGTCTCATACTGGAGCATTGATGGGCTCAGATGAAATCTATGATGCTTTACTAAAACAATCAGGTGCAATCAGAGTTGATACAATGGAAGAATTATTTGATTATGCAACTGCATTTTCAAAACAATCACTACCAACAGGCGGTGACCTTGTAATTGTTTCAAATGCTGGAGGTCCTGCAATTATCTCAACTGATGCCTGTTCTAAGATGAAAATCAAAATGGCTGACATTACTAGTATCAGAAAAAAAATTGATGAGGTAATTCCACCATGGGGAAGTTCCAGAAACCCTGTTGATATTGTAGGTGATGCTGATTTTAATAGATTTGAAAATGTTTTGGACCGTGTACTCAAACATCCAAAGGTTGGTTCTGTTATCACAATGTGTACTCCTTCAGGAACTTTAGATTATGATAAACTAGCTGAAGTTATTGTTTCAATGTCCAAGAAATACAAAAAAACAATGCTTGCAAGTCTAATGGGGTTAGATGAAGGAATCACTAACCGAGAAATTTTAGCTAAAGGCAATGTACCTTACTATACTTATGCTGAAGGCGCAATCAGAACCCTTGCTGCTATGATTAGATTTTCTAATTGGATAAAATCTCCACCCGGAAAAATTACAAAATTCAAAGTAAACAAAGCCAAGGCAAAACAAATATTTGATAAAGTCAAAAAAGAGAAAAGACCAAATTTACTTGAAGAAGAAGGACAAGAAGTACTCAAAGCATATGGTTTGCCATTACCTTCTAGTGCTCTAGCAACAAATGAAAAAGAAGCAATAAAAATTGCAAAGAAAATTGGTTATCCTGTTGTCATGAAGATTGCATCTCCTCAAATTATTCACAAATCTGATGCAGGTGGTGTTAAAGTGAATTTAACAAATGATGCAGAAATAAAATCTGCATTTAAAACAATAATTCAAAATGCAAAAAAATATGACAAAAAAGCTGAGATCAAAGGAGTTTTGATTGTGGAAATGGTAAAAGGGGGAAAGGAACTAATCATTGGATCAAAACAAGAACCTGGATTTGGTCCAGTTATCATGCTTGGAATGGGAGGAATCTATGTTGAAGTTCTAAAAGATGTAACATTCAAGATAGCACCTGTAACTGTACAAGAAGCTGATGACATGATTGCATCAATTAAAACTCAAAAATTACTTCAAGGAGTTAGAGGCGAAAAACCATCAGATATTACAAAATTATCTGAATGTATTCAAAGATTATCTCAACTAGTATCAGACTTTGATGAAATCAAAGAATTAGATATGAATCCAGTATTGGTTATGGAAAAAGGTAAAGGTTGTCGTATTTTAGACGTCCGAATAGGACTATAATCAAAATTCATTCCTAAATTTTTACTACACATGTTTAGAATATTTATACAAGATGAAGATGAATAGTATAACATGGCTAATGTCTTAAAGACAATTAGAACTGGTGATGATTATATTGAAAGTCTTAGAAATCGTGATCTTATAATTTACCTCTTTGGAGAATTAGTCAAAGAACCAGTAGATCATCCAATGATTAGACCATCAATGAATGCAGTTGCAGAAACTTATGATCTTGCAGTACGTGAAGAAGCATTAGCTACTGCTGATTCATCAATTACTGGATTAAAAGTTAACAGATTTTTACATATTGCAGAAAGTGCAGAAGATTTAGTTTTGCAAAATAAAATGCAAAGAACACTGGGACAAAATACTGGAACCTGTTTCCAGAGATGTGTTGGAATGGATGCATTAAATGCTCTACATTCTACCACTTTTGAAATTGATGAAAAACATGGAACTGATTATCATAAACGATTCTTAGAATTTGTAAAGATGGTTCAACAAGAAAATCTTGTAATTGGTGGTGCAATGACTGATCCTAAAGGTGATAGAAGTAAGGGACCATCAGAACAAGAAGATCCTGATTTGTTTACTAGGGTGGTGGATACTGATGATAAAGGRATCTATGTTTCTGGTGCCAAGGCTCATCAAACTGGTTGTATTAATTCACATTGGATAATTTTGATGCCAACAGTTAGATTAACAGAAAATGATAAAGATTGGGCATTTGTTGGTGCAATTCCTGCAGATGCAAAAGGAGTTACTTACATCTATGGTCGACAGTCCTGTGATACTAGAAGTATGGAGGATGGTGACATAGATGATGGTAATGCAAAATACGGTGGTCAAGAGGCATTAATGATTTTAGAAAGAGTGTTTGTTCCATGGGATAAAGTTTTCATGTATGGAGAACATGAGTTTGCATCAATGCTCATTGAGCGTTTTACTTGTTATCATCGACGTAGCTATGTGTGTAAAACAGGACTTGGTGATGTACTAATTGGAGCAGCAGCTACAATTGCTGATTATAATGGAGTACCAAAAGTATCYCACATCAAAGACAAAATTATTGAGATGACTCATCTTAATGAATCAATTTTTGCTGCAGGTATTGCATCATCTCATTTAGGACATAAGTTGAAATCCGGTGTATATCTAAATGAGGATATGTTAGCACAAGTTTGTAAACACAATGTGACTCGATTCCCATATGAGATTAGTAGACTTGCACAAGATATTGCAGGTGGACTAGTAGTTACACTTCCTTCTGAAAAAGACTTTAGACATCCAGTAGCTGGTCCAATGCTCAAAAAATTCCTAAAAGGAAGAAAAGGTGTTGATGTTGAAAATAGAATGAGAATTTTAAGACTAATTGAAAATATGACTCTTGGTAGAAATTCTGTGGGATATCTTACAGAATCTATGCATGGTGCAGGTTCCCCCCAAGCTCAAAGAATACAAATTCAAAGACAAATGCAAATTGGTTATAAAAAGAATCTTGCAAAACACTTAGCTGGTATTACTAATGATATTGAAGAACCTTCAGAAAATTCTGAATACTTTACTAGGATATTTCAAACAAAAGATTCTGTTTTATAGATTAAAATATTTTTTACAAATTATATCAATGAGCCTGGTAAAATCAGCTTTAACTCATAAATGATTCTACTCTCCAAACTTATGATTTATCAGGATCCTTTTTTAGTAATTTTGACGTAATTTTACCACCAAGCAAACAGGACGATCTATTGCTATTATTTTGGCATTATGTGAACCTGTTTGCCTGATTTTTACAAATTATTCTTTCTTTTCTTTTTCTGAAAAATCATCTGTTTTGGTTTCATCAGAATTACTTTTTTCATCTACAAAATCAATATTATTTTCATGCTTTGAATATTCTGAATCTTTTTCAATCTCATTAATATCTGATAATTCTTCTTTGATGTCTGGATTTTCTGAATCAAGTGAATCTTGAAAATTTAAATCAGTAATTTTTTCTTTTTTCTTTTTACCCATCATCTGTTTTACCACCATAACTCCAATTACAATTGCAATTATGATGTAATTGGTTGGTGGTTTTAGTACCTGTGTTACATATCCTACTTGTGGAAGAGTGAATACCACTTTACCAATATACTCTTCTTCTGAAATTGGAAAGTCTGTTCCAGGAATTGATGCAGGATTTGCATCTCCTTGAGTTCTAATTATTTTTGGATTTTCATCAATTATTGAGACAACTCTATGAACAATTACTCTATTATGATCTGAAGGTCGATTAAATACAATAATATCTCCAATTTCAATTTCTTTAAAAGGATCATGGCCTTGAACTACTAGAACATCGTATACTTCTAAAACTGGAACCATACTTCCACTTGCAACTACATAAAATGGATTCTGTGTACCAAACACTGCTTGAAGACCTATCCAAATTGCTAAAACCCCAACACCTACTATGAGGATATCTTTGATTATTTTTTTTGGGATTATTTTGTTTGCCAATTGTTTTCTTGCCTATAATGTCATTTGATTAAAATTACAATCTATTGAATTGATGTTCCACATTCCTCACAGAATTTGGCACCATCCTTATTTACAAAACCACAAGAACATTTTCCTGGTTGGGCATCATTTTCCGGATTTCCTAATAATATTACCTCTCCGACCTTTTTGATGCTCTTCCATGGAATACTTCCCTCAGAACCATCATTTTGAGTAATTACTAAAACCATTGCTTGTGTAGAATCAATTCCTACTTGTTTTGCAATACCAACTTTATTTGCATTTTCATCATATACTGCTCTTCCTTCAATTGACGTAACAGAAGTAGCAGGACTTGGGGTTGTTACAGTTTCTTGTGGTGGATTATCTATTTGTGAAGTATTTGTTACTTGAGGTACACTATCAACCTGAGGAGTATTTTCAACTCGTGATGGAGCAACTTGTTCGATTGGTTTTGCGCTTCCAACACCTTCTGATTCATTTTGTTTTTTGAATTCTCTGTATTCTGCAATTGAGGAATTACATGAATTACAAATGTATTGACCTTTTTCTGCAAGTATTAGATTTTCTGCAACTTCTTCATTTGGATTCTCAAATTCTATTTTTGGTGAACCCTCAAATTCTTTTTCACATGTATTGCAAAAATGTTTAGTGATAAATTCGGCACTTAGTCGTCCAATTGGTGCTAAGAATAGATCAGGACCGCCTAAATTYCCTTTGGTCTGTTGTTCATCAGACACTCTGGCCATTACATAGCCTCCAGAACCTCTTAATTTTTTTAGTCTAAGCTCTGAACTCATGTTTGATTTTTAGCAAAACGTCATTTAAATATATATCAGAAATTTCTATACAACAAAAAATATGGTGTAAATACTGGTTAACATTTTTAGGTATGTTTAATTGAATAACATCACAATGGGAATAACTGAAATTTCTGATGCAAAGTCTTGGGAAGTAGATGTGATAAACTCTGATGTTCCAGTATTTGTAGACTTTTGGGCTGAATGGTGTGGTCCATGTAGAATGGTAAGCCCTGTAGTTGAAGAATTAGCAACTGACTATGATGGCAAAGTAAAATTTGTCAAGGTTAATGTTGATGAGGCCAATGAATTGGCATCAAAATACAACGTCTTCAGTATTCCAACCTTAATTCTTCTAAACAAAGGTGAAATAGTTAGCCAACAAGTAGGAGCTGCTTCTAAAGAATCATACAAAAGCATGATTGATAGAGCACTTGCATAAATCTCAAACAATATTTTCTTCTTTTTAATTTTAAACTTGTATCATTTCAGATCTAATTAAAATGAAATTTGATTTTATTATTTAGGAATTAATTAAAAATCTAGTCATTAGTAATATGTTCTGCTTTAAGGCCCTTGTATCTATTTCTTATAGTAACTTCTGTAACTCCAGCTGCTTCTGCAATATCTCTTTGAGTTACTGAAACACCRTTYTTTACACATGATAGGTATARTGCAGATGCKGCAAGYCCCATAGGATCTTTTCCAGCTGATTCTTTTCGTTCYTGTGCTTCTTTGAGAACTTTAATTGCATATCTTTTGGTTTTYTCTGTAATCTTTAGTTTACTTGATATTCTTGCAATACATTGAACTGAATCAACAACYGGCATTTTTAGCTCTAATTCATGATGTAATAATCTGTAACATCTTGCAATATCTTTTCGTTTAACATTGGCTGCATCTGCAATATCTTTTAGAGTTCTAGGAGTTTGTGTATCTCTACAAGCAGCATAAAGTGATGCTGCAATCATTGCAGARATAGAACGDCCTCTAACTAATTTTTTCTCTAATGATTTTCTGTAAATGTATGCTGCTTTTTCTAAAACATTTGCAGAAACTGAAACTTTGTCTTTTAATTTATTTAATTCACCRAGTGCTTGTCTCAAATTTCTATCAACTGGTTCATGAGCTTGACTTCTACTATCCCAAGTTCTAAGTCTCTCAATKGTACTTTTCATTGATGTTGAAAGTGGTTTYCCTGATGCRTCTTTGTTTAATGGATTAATTACTGTGGATAATCCCATATCATGAATTGTAAGTGATGATGGTGCACCTGCTCTTGCKGGATTTGAACCACTATCTTTTTGAAATGATCTCCATTCTGGACCTGATTCTTCTGATTTTTCAGAAATWACAAAACCACACTTTGAACAAAATTGCTCTCCTGTGACATCATCTGATAACATGGACTTTTTTCCACATCTTGGACAATTAGYAYCATGATTGAAACTCGACATTATATCTTACCTTTTTTTCTCCATATTTATTGTCACGTCAAGTAATCTTYCAYGGCATATTTAAACCGAGTATGATCYACHTGTTTTKAATWAAATATTCATATCTNNGCCAAAAAAHTAACAAAAATTCTTTAGCAAAAAGTTATTCTTTTTGACCYTGGTTTTTTAACAAAGACTCHGTTCTATGAAATTCATTGAAGTCAGAACATCTCGCGGTGTTAGCTGGGAGCCCAAAAGCTCACATAAACTAGTTAATACATTATGACATGGTCTCCAGTGCAAAGGAGACTGACTTTTTCTCTAGGCTGGAAAAATTTGAGGTATATTTGTTATTTTTCTTGAATCATGCCTATTAACAAATTCATTTTATTCTAAATTTGAAAATTTCCTCTATCTTTTAATCCTAAAGTAATTAATATTCCAAAAAATGTGACTGATTATGTCATTTGGTGAAGTAGATACACTAAACATGTTATTTGATAAACTACAAAATTTGTTTGATGAATCTCAGGGATACTATGAGTCATTTCTAGATACTAACAACATGTACAAAAAAGGTCAATTAAGTGACAAAGAATTTTTCCAAAAACTTGGTGATTACACTGTAGCATATTCTGCATTAGAATTTTTAGCAATCAAAGTAATTTTTGAATTAAAAAAATCAATTGGATCTGGTTCTGGAGGTACACAATCCCCTGGGTTAATGCCTGGAATGGGAAATCCTGGAGGAATGCCAGGTGGAATGCCTGCAAGATCTGGAACTGCAGAAAATCCAGTTGGAGGTCCGCCCGGAATTGTATCTGCACAACAAACATTTGGAGAAGCTGGCACTTTACCATCCCCTGATCCTCGTATGATGCCACAGAGAACTGTTCAACAAAGTAATGGAAGTGGATGTACTTCATGTGGTGCCGATTTAAGACCTAATGCAAAGTTTTGCACAAAGTGTGGAACTAGAGCATAAAATTAGAAATTATTATTATTGTGTTGTACCGCATTCAGGACAGAATTTTGCAGTAGCTGAAAGACCTGAACCACATTCAGAGCAAAACTTTCCATCTGTTTTTGTTTCACTGTATGCATTTCCAACAAATGCTGTACTTCTAACAGCACCTGATGGTTCGTATTTCTCATCATCAATTAGAACTGGTTGAAAATCTTGTTCTGTTAAAAATGTCATCATTCTTGGAATTCCTTCAGACTTTTCACCCTTAGGATCAGGAACTGAATCCCCTAACCAAAATGCAAATCTCATTAGAGTTAGTTCTGGAGTTGAAAATGCCAAAGTATGTTTTGACATGTAATCTTCAGCAGCTTTTTTACCATCAAAAACTTCCATGGCTAAAGTATTTGGCATTAATGTATAATGGTTTCTAGATAGAAATCATTCRAAATGTTTTAACCAAATGATCTTTGACTCTATTTGGGCATATTTTACATGGGAAAAAGTGACTTTAAAGAAAAACTGATCATTGCTGGATTCCTYATGGGGATCTTTTTACCTATACGATTAGTTTTTGTTGAATATGTTTCTGATCAATGGCTGGGTAATTTTGGTTTAATTTCTGCAATAGGTTTGATATTGTTAATATTAATTAAAAAAGAGAAACTTGGAAAAATTGGAAAAATATTTGAAAAMCAAATGAGAAARACAATTTTTGGAAAGACTGGAAAATTTGTCATTATTTTTTCAATGYTATYTYTAGTATATTTTGGAAGTTCTATGATGTTTATTGAAAGAGGAGTTACTGTTTATTCTGAGGATCAAGAGTTGTTTTATGATGCAATAATTCAAAACAAAAACTTGGATCAAATCAATCCAAATAATCTAAAAAATATTCACATTGTTTATGAATCTGATAATTTACTATATTCTACTTTTGATTATGCATTTTCAATAACTTATTCAATAATGAATGAGTTTTCTGGTGGATGGCTAGAACATCTATATTTTATTTTACTTGTAGAGCAAGTTGAAATGTTGGGAATTTTCCTATTTTATAGAATTTTTTACAGACCAGTCATTTCAATGTCTGCTTAGAATAGTTTTTCTAGTACTTTGAAGAATGATGCTACCACACTTCATCTTCTATATCGTCATCAGATTTACTCCTAATTGATGGTCGAATAGGTATGAATATTTTCATAATATTCTTACATGATAGATCTACTTAGAATTGTGTTTGTTTAATTCTATAAACTATAGATAATAGTGTGGACCGGGAGGGAATCGAACCCCCGTCATCCTCGTTGCGAACGAGGCATTTTGCCATTAAACTACCGGCCCTCAAGTTACTTATTTTGAGTTGTATTTTTATTCATTTTCTCATTAAATGATGACCAAAGTTAGTTTCTGAAGTCAATTTTGAATTATAATTAAATATTCATAAATGATAATCTGGTTTTTGATTGATTAAACAAATTGGAAATTATATTATTTCATGAAATACCACAATTGATGAAGATCGCATTAAGATAACTCAACTTTATCTGATATCACTTTTTTAATCAAAATCAATATTTATGATGTTTGAAAAAAATATTCCAATGAACAGAAATTTTATAATCATTCCAATTTTACTAATTTCTGTATTTGTTCTAGTGATATTTTTTATTCCATTAATTGATGAGTTTAAAACATTCAACTGTATTACCCCRCCTTGTATCMTGCCCAAAATCACTATTTTTGAATCTATTCAAAATTAAAATTCGCAAATTGATTCCTTTGAGCAATGTCTTGCTGCAGGAAACCCCGACATGGAATTTCATCCCAGACAATGCAGAACTATAGATGGCAAACATTTTGTTGAGCAAATTGATTCCTAATAGAAAGTTTGTTTTAGTATGATGATATTCTAAAGTTTTCTAAGTAATTTACATTACAACTGTGATTTCAGGAGATGATACTCCGCCAAATCCTGGATCAATTTTTTGTTTTGGATTCAATGATGTATCATGATGACATGCTTTGTTACATACAGGACAGAATTTTCTATCAAGAACAATACATTGACAAATATGGTTTTTTACATATGACTGAGCTGCTTGATTCCATTCTCCTGTTCCATTACAATAAACACATACATTTGTTGAATCAGAACTGACCCCTTTGCAAAAATCACATACATCATCTGTCATTTTTATGACTTTGTTGTATTCTCTGAATCAATATATTTGAAGAGATTGTACCCATTCGACAAATAGAATAGTTTTTCATCAATCATTTACACATGTATAAAAATCCTATATTATAATGAACAAATATTAAGATTTTCTTAGAATCTACTTAAATTCCTTCACTGTGAATATATGATAGCGAGGAAACTATCAGACCTGCTGAAATTCAAAGAGGTGTCTTTAAGGAAGTAGATAGATAGGAAAAAGGAGAACACGAAAAAGATGGAAGCATCTAAAATTCGTTACTAGTTTTCCATTTACCCTCGTTTYCTATTTCGTTTAATTATTGATGAAHTBTTTAGTATGCTGRTTTTTCTTGAATCCATTAAAAATGATTTTTACATATTTTCTCAAAGCATAATAAACTGCAAGGAATAAAATTTTTAGATGACGTATGATACTGTGATTACTGATTCCCACATTATTCTTCCACAGGGAATGATTGATAAAAATCTTATAATTGATGAGGGAAAAATTATTGGACTAACATCTGATGTTCCAGCATGTGACCATAAAATTAATGGTAATGGTTTGATTTGTGTTCCAGGTCCAATTGACACTCATGTTCATTATGGTGTATATTCTCCAATTAATGAAGCTGCAAAAACTGAATCACATGCTGCAGCAATTGGTGGAATCACTACTATGATGAGAATGCTTAGATTAGAAGATTCATTTTCAGGTTCTTTACAATCTCAACTTGATACTTCTGCTCAATATCATTATGTTGATTATGCAATTCATGCATCTATTTTTAATTCACAGCAAATCAATGAGATGAAATTTTGTGTTGGAAAAGGAATTACATCATTTAAAATTTACATGAATCTTGGTGGTGAAGTTGGTCATGTTTACATGGATATGCCACCAAACTCTACTGGACTTGTTGCAGCAAAAGTTGAAGTTACTGATGATATAGTCAAACAAACAGTAAAGACTGCCGCATCACTTGGATGTCCAGTACTAGTTCATGCAGAGGACTATGAATCATGTGGATGTGGAATTAAAACTGCTAAAGAAAAGAACCAGGATGGATTATCTGCATGGTCTGAAAGTCGTTCTCCTGAATTTGAGGCTAAAGCAATAAAGACTGTATCAAAATTTGGACGTGATTATRATTGTGTAATCTATTTTGTTCATATTGGTTCTRAGCTAGCATTRTTACAAATACAAGAAGAAAGAAAACTTGGAACTAGAATATTTGTAGAGACTTGTCCTCATTATYTGACAYTATCTTATGAAAAACARCAAGGATATCTTGCYAAAGTWATGCCWCCAATTAGAACTGAAAAYGATAGACAGGCAATATGGAATGCWYTATCTGGAAATCAAATTGACACAATAGGDACAGATCATGTGGCAAATCAACTAAAACTMAAACTAGATGGTGATGATGTTTGGGGTGCACTTGCTGGATTTCCTGGAATTGGAACAGTTTTACCAATATTACTAAATGATGGAGTAAATCAGAATAAAATCACTTTGGAGCAATTTGTTTCATTTACTAGTACTAATGCTGCAAAAATCTTTGGAATGTATCCTCAGAAAGGAACACTAGAGAAAAACTCTGACGCTGACATCACTATGATAGATTTGAAAAAAGAAAAAAAAGTAACATCTGAATTGTTTGGAGGATTTTCTGATTATATTGTATATGAGGGACGGAATCTAAAGGGCTGGCCCGTAAAAACTATAGTTAGAGGAGAAGTTGTTGCTGATAATTTTGAAGTAATAGGCAAACTTGGTCATGGTAAACTAGTTGAGAGAAAAATTTAGAATTTTGAAAAAATTATTTTAAGATTGAAATTAATTCAATATCCATATTCATAAAGTCATATATTCATATAAATTTCATTAATTAAATAAACTATATATGGAATTTGATACTGATATTGAATCTCAAATGATAATTCAAAAAAATCTTAGGCGTGCTTTAGATGAATCCTCTATGGTAACAATCACTGACAAAAATGGAATTATCACATATGTAAATAAACAATTTTGTGAAACCACCGAATATTCTTCAGATGAATTAATAGGAAAAACTCATGAATTGATCAAGTCTGGATATCATTCTCAAGAATTTTATGATAATTTATGGAATAAAATTGATTCCGGGCAAGTATGGCACGGTGAGGTTAAAAATAAATCAAAGAGCGGAAAAATATTTTGGTGTAATCTAATTATTGTACCCTTTTTTAATAAACATGGAAAAATTGATGAACATATTGCAATCCGTAGAAATATTACACAACAAAAAAAATATTATGAAGAAAATTTGAAAAATGAAAAAATGATAACAGTGGGGAGATTTTCTTCCCGTCTTGCACATGATTTGAGAAACCCACTATCTATTATTCAAGTGTCATTGGAGAATCTAAAATTATTGTATGGAGCAGATAAATCACAACAACACAAAATGGATAAAGTTGAACATTCAATTAATAGAATTACTCATCAAGTTGATGATGTACTAGACTTTGTACGAGAACGACCAATTACATTGAATAATCATTTAATCTCTGAAATCATTTCAGAATCTTTAGATTCTATATCTATTCCAGAAAATATAAAATTAATTTTACCAAAAAATAATGTTGAAGTATATTGTGATGAAAAACAATTTTCTATAGTATTCAATAATTTAATTTTAAATGGAATTCAGGCAATTTCTGGAAAAGGTTTGATTGTAATTGATGTGAATGAAAATAATGATGAAATTATTGTAGAAATTGAAGATTCTGGAAATGGAATTCCTAAAAAAGATTTACCTCATATTTTCAATCCACGATTTACTATAAAAAAACAAGATACTGGATTAGGATTGGTACATGTAAAATCAATTGTACAGGCTCATGGTGGTACTATTTTTGTTACTTCTAGACCCACAATTTTTAGAATAACTTTACCTAAAAATTAATTTAATTACTCACAACAAACTAATCTAAAGAATATCATATTTGCCGTTTATTTTGGCTCTGTAAATCACATCTGGTCTTCTGAGAAATATTCCTGACTCTAATACTCCTGTAACACCTTTAATTTTTTGAGATAATATTTTAGGATTTTTTATTACTCCAAAGTCACAATCTAAAATTATGTTACCGTTTTCTGTAAAGAAAGGATACCCTTTATCCAGTGAACGTAACTGTGCTGTTCCTCCTAATTTTTTAATTGAATGAATTACAGAGGTTCTTGCAAGTGGATGAACTTCAATTGGTACTGTTCGTGTGAAATTTTTTACAAATTTTGTTTTATCTGCCATGATTACTACCTTTTTTGCAAGACTAAACAAAATATTTTCTCTCAGTAAAGCTCCACCCCCACCTTTGATTACATATTTTTGAGAATCAATTTGATCTGCGCCATCAAATACAACATCAATTACATCTACTTGATCTGATTCCACTAGTGGAATACCTGCTTTTTCTGCAATTAATTTAATTTGTAATGACGTTGGAACTCCTTTGATATTGTAATTTTTTACTTTGATTAATTTTGCAAGGGATTTTACAAATGCAGTAGCTGCTCTACCACTACCTAAACCAATTATGTAATCGTCTTTGACAAATTTTAGTGCATTATTTGATAATGCCTTTATGGCATCATCGTAGGACAATTATTCTACCTCTGCTTGATCAAGCTTTGAGAGAACCTTCATGATATCTCCTTTGATTTTATCTAAATCATCTCCATCCTCGTCAAAATCATCATCAAATGTAGTTAATTTTGGCTCAGGTAGTGCTTTGTGCTCGTTAATTTTAGCAACTTCTTTTTTGATATCAGGTATTATTTCTAATTTTGATGTAACTGATTGTATAATTTCAATTTTATCTTCTACTTTTTGCTTTGGAGTAATAATTTCTTTTCTTGGAGTAATGACTTCTTGAATTATTTTTTCTTTTGGTTTGATTAATTCTGTTTGAATAATTTTTGGTTGTGGCATTGGTTTCACAACTTGTTTAATTTCTTCTTTTTCAAATGATGGGAATTTTATTTCTTTTCTTGGAACATTTGTTAATGTAGTTAATTCAAATGATTGTCTCGATCTTGTTGCAGGAATCTCAATTGGTTTAATCTTTACATCTTTTGAAGTTTCAAAATTAAATGTCTCTTTGATTGATTCTGAAATCTTTTGTTTTATTTGCTCTTTCTTTATTTCTGGTGTTTGAATTTTAGCACTTGTTATCTTTGATGATAATTCGTATAATCTATCATCTAGATTTGATAATTTTTGATCCATTAATGTTATCAAACCATCACCTACTGGACCTAAATCTGGATGTTTACTTGCTTGTTCTAGTTTTTCTAGTTTAGCTAAAATAATTCCCAATTGATGTTGATATTTTAATAATAATTTGTCCTTTTGAATTTTAGAGAATTCAGAATCTGTTTGGTATAGTCTTGATATTGTTTTAGTTAGAATATCTTTTTCAATTTTTAGAGTTGTAATCTGACTTTTAATGTGAGAACTTGCACCAAGACTAAGTAATTGATTTTTGTCTCTTGGCATTTTACGTACTGCAGCAGCAGTAGCTACACCAACTAATGAACTAAGAATAATTACAATCTCTTGCATCTATGTATACCATTTAATCCAGGAATACTTTCTGCGTTTAGCCTCTGGGAATCCACAACTTGCACATTGGTGATGACGCTTGTGAAGAGAATTTTTACCACATCGTCTACATCTAATGTGAACTTTCTTCTTTGTAAAACCACCCATAGAAGTTGTGCCTTTAACCATTACATTTCACCTATTTTTGTGACGGTGGAGGAGATATCATTACTACATTGTCTCCTCTGACTACAATGGTTCCAAGGCTTTTAGAATCGCCTTCAGCAGGAATTTCCTCTGAAGATTCGAGTAGCAGGTTCATGTGTTGGTCAAAACCAAGAAGAGTACCTCTAATTGTCTTAGTTCCTTTGAGTTTTATCAGTACAACTTGACCGATACTCTCATCCAATACTTTTACTGCCATATCAAGGGACATCATTAATCACTTATTGACTTG
>NVWC01000003.1 GCA_002317795.1 Nitrososphaerota archaeon | reverse complement strand
TACTTGAGGTCTTTTTGTGATTAGTTCTTCTGCGTTATAGTTTGCAGTGACTTGTTTTACAACCTCCTCTACAGTTGGAGTAATTACTCTATTTTCATAATCTAATCCTACTGTTTGGTATAATGAGTTAACAGATGCTGGTGCTGGATGATAGTTGACTGTAATTTCAGTTGATACTGTCTGAAGGTCCTTTGATGCAGCTGATGTAGCCTTTACAAATTTCAAGGTTCTAATTTCCATTTGAACTACAGAGTCTGCAAATGGTGTTACAAAGTGCAGTCCTTCTGATAATGGTTCAACAGTTAAATCAACTGCATTCCAATGTAACAAAACACCTCTGTGTCCTGCATCTACAATTTGAACAGCAGATGCAGCAATTACACCAATTAATATTAAAACAATAATTCCAATCATAACCCCCTTTACAAGACCGCCAGGTGCTTTCATTTGGGGATTTTGATATTTAGACAAGTATTATTGGTTAAGGATTGGGACTATTATACCAAGCTACTATGGAAAAAAATTCATTAAATTAGTAAGGTGTTCCACTCTTTCTTTGAGTTTTAAAAGCTTCAAGATACCAATCAAACTCATCAAGAAAACGATCTATTCTTTTATCAAATTCAGGGGATAACAAATTACCTTCTTCATCAAAAGTCTCATGTACTTTAGAGATTTGAAGAGATGAAGGAATGGAAGGTGAACCTAATTCTGCAAAGATTTGTCTCAAATGTTGTGCTGCATTAATTCCACCAAAAGAACCAACAGAATAAGATACAATAGATGATGGTTTGAAAAAATATTCCTCTAAACAGTAATCAAGAGTGTTTTTCAGTGCAGCAGAAATTGTATGGTTGTATTCAGGTGTAATTGGAACATATCCATCAGCTGAGAGAATCATTTCTTGTAATTTTTGAAATTTAGGTTCAGGGTTTTTCATTTCCTTATACATTCTATCTAAAATAGGTAATTCTAACTCCATAGGATCAACAATCATTGTTGTATGGCCTCTACTCTCAATCTTTTTTGCAACCCACTTGCCAATTTTCTCACCATTTCTATCACTTCGAACTGACCCCAAAATTATTGCAATATTCAAAACAATCAAAAATTTTTTAHAAAACTATTTCTTAAGGTTTTTCCAAAATCAAAATGGATTAGGAAAAATAGTTTTATGGGGACCATTTTTAGTGGTTTTATGGGATTGTTTTCACGAAAAAAAGAGATAGTCGCAGGTAATATTTGTCCAAAATGTGACATGGAGTTTACAGATGCCCAGAGAACATTACGCCATATGGAAAAAGCTCACAAATCTAAAAAAAAGTTTGAATGTAATTCATGTGGGTAAAAATTGAATAATAAAGACTGGTTGAATAAAATTTCAGGAATTATAGCAATTACCACATTTATCATAATTTTATCAGGAATTATTACTGAAAATGATTCATTGCTTGGATTTCCAAACGCTATGATGCTTTATGGTTTAATGCCATCAGCATTAATCTGGTTTGGAACAAGAAAGAATGAATGTGGTAGTTGTAACCAAGTATCTGATGTTTCAAAACAACAGCAAGATATGAAAAAATAAATGTAGTATTTTTTAATTTTATGTAACTTGGGTGAATATCAAGAATTTGCAGAGGCACTATTTGGTCAATTATCAGTTGAAATTGATGAGGAAAAAGAGATTATAGAACTTGCAGTTAAAGCACGAGATAACATTGCAGGTAAGGTAGAATTTAGAGGACTAGAGGATATTGCAAATGAGGTATTTCCAATTTTAAAAAGTAAAGTTGAGGAATTTTTAGGAATTAGTGTTCCAGAAAATCTCCAATTAAAATTTCCAGAGCTAGAAGAATTAAAGAGAATGAAGGGTAAAAAAGTATTTTCAGATGATAAATCAAATGAATTTGTCACAGAATTATTTAATGCAGTTGCAAAAGAGAATTACAAAAAAATTGCAGAATTAATGCAGCAAGACACAAAAAAATATTTTGTATACTCCACATATGCCATCCAATACATCTCAAAACTTACTACAACTTATGGTGATTATCTGAATGGAGAAATTTATCTAAATAAATTTATTTTATCACGATATCCAGAAATCATCCTACACAAGAAAGGTGAGCCATACGAATCAAACTTTGAGGATGTGAATTCTGGATACATTGGTGCAGTAAAAATGACAGTACTAGAAGAACTCATTCATTCTGCACAAGAGAATCTGCAACAGGTAAACAAGAGTGCAGCAAGAGAGGTAAATAAAATTAATGAGGAATTGGCTGGAATCATTCTATCACTTGATACAAAAATTGTAAATGAACTATCAGAGTATTGTCAGTTACAGGCAGTCCCTGATGGTTTCCCATATGCAAAAAAAGCAAATCTGTTTTTCTTTTTGAATCCAGATCATTTTCTAATTGAGCAGATAGGGCCTGATGTCATGACATTTACCCACGTAGAGATGGACCCAAAAATAGGCGAATTAATACCAGAATTACTAGGAATTTACAAGAAATGGTTAGTCCCAATTCAGCAGCACCATGCAGCATTTACTGCAATGGAGGGGATGGCAGGTTTTGCAATTGAGAATATTCTAAAAGACGATAAAGATTTCCAAAATTATCTCTCCACATTCATGGGAACTGATTTCTCATCGTACCAAGTAAGAAAGAGTATGGGTAAAGACTTTACAAAAATACTATATGAAAAACTAGGCAAAGATACATTCAAGAAAATGATWGATATTCCYCCTAACACTCGAGAACTAAAAGATCCTCAACTATATCTAAAAAAATTGAGCCAGTAATAATTGGAAGAAAAATTTGATCCATTTGTTGCAGAATGGATGTCATTTGTAAAAAATCCAAATTTTAATCTGGTTGAGAAATGTCTAAAATTTGCTCAGCTATTAGAATATCCAGAGTTGGATGTAGATGAATATATTAAAAAAATTATCATAATTGGTAAATCTCTTAAAGAATCAGTTAGTGATGTTAAAAATCCAACATATCTTATTTCAATGCTTAATGAACATCTTTTTGAAAATTTAGGATTTAGTGGAGATGATAATGACTACTATAATCCAAAAAAYAATTTTCTAAATGAAGTAATTGATAAAAAAGTAGGATTGCCAATTACAATTTCRATTCTCTATGTKGAGATTGCAAAATTCATTGGATTGGAATTAAAAATAGTTGGATTTCCAGGACATGTTTTGGTAAAGTATAACGAAGAGATGATTTTAGATCCATTTTAYGATGGAATATTATTAGATGTAGATGATTTACAAGAAATTCTTGATAGAAATTTTGGTGATCAAATAGAGTTTAAACCAGAATTCTTGGATGAGGTGAACCCCGAACAAATTTTATTAAGAATGTCGCGAAACTTGAAGAATTCATACATACAATCATTTGTGTATGAGAAAGCATTACGTTGTGTAAATATGGTTTTAGCAATTCATCCAGAATCACCAGACGATATTAGAGATAAGGGAATTTTAGAAGACCGTTTACTTCATTCAGAAGTTGCTTTGAAATATTTGAATAAATATTTAGAAATAAATCCAAATGCAGAAGATGTGGATTTTATTTTAGAATTGATTAGAAGTATAAAGTCAAAAAATTAATCAATTATAGAATCAATTTCTGATCCTTTTTTGATCAAATCTATTTCATGACGAGCAATTTTATTTCTTAATGCACCTTTGATGATATCAACTTCACTTCTAAGTAATGCAATCTCATCTTCAAGTTTTGCTACTCGCTCATAGATGGTTTCAGCTTCTGAACTCATRTTTATTTATCAGGAAAAAATTGTCTTAAAAAGTTATGGGTAAAGATGTTGATGAGAAGGTAAGTTTTTTGAGCTATAATTCAAATTCTTGACGACATTTTTCACACTTTGCACGTTCTTCTCCAGGTGGTCCAAGAACGAATATTTTACCAATTGTTTTGCATARTGGACACATTCCAGTAGTTGCATTTTTTGGGCCAGTTCGAATAATTTTTTGAGTTTTTCTTCGTCCCATAACAAAAACTTCGTAAATCCGTCTATTAAGTTTTAATGGCGCGGGGAGAGGGATTCGAACCCACGAGTTCTTGCGAACATGAAATTAGCAATCTCACGCCCTACCAGGCTAGGCGACCCCCGCATATTATGCCTAGAATTAATCTGTAAATAAGTCAAACCTTGTTTTGTATAATTAATGAAATTTGTTTATTCTCAGACTATTTGGGGGCTATAGAAGATTTGTTTCTCTTTCTCAAATAATAGACAGATACTAAAAACACAGGAATTATTGAAATCACTTCAAAAAATATCCATGCAAAACCATCAAATTTAATCAGTTCACCAACAAAAGGAATCAAAAATGGAAATTGTGAAWAACCATTTACACCAATAAKAAYATCAAGTGAAATATGAACAAATACAGAWACTGATGCCAGTACAGGAAGTCTAATRTCTTTTTTTCCAAAAAGGAAATAAAAAATAAYAAAAATTAKAATTGYAAATAATATAGAATGTGAAATACGAGGAATCATTTCTAAATCAAGGAATTGCAACAAGTGATCTGCATCTAGTGCAATTGGAAATAATCCACCAAGTATCACATAKCSYACACTAAATGTTGCAATACCTACAACCAAACCCCATAAAACATGTCCTAACAAATGTTCAGCTGAAATTCCACTTACTTGTAACGGATTTCCTACAACATATRCAGAKGGGAATAAAAAACCAAAATCARCAAGATGTAAGATATCCAATCCAATAATTGAAAATAGAAATGAACATAATGCAAAAAGWCCAGARATTTTGAGAATRAAAAACAAATTAGATTTTAGTGCTAATTTTTTAGAAAAATATTCTACATCAAAAGGCAAGACAAAACTCCARATTATAATANNTMWCATACATNNCATCCATTGCAATTAGGAAAAAATCATCTTTATCAATATTTTCTATAAAAAAATTTACTCTGCCTCAAATTGACTATAATTACTTACAATTTCATTAATTGGGAGTCTTTTTCCACCTACGATTTTGAGTTCAACGTGAACCTTTTTCTCAGAAATGGTAAGAATGTTGTATGTATTTTCAAACAGTCCACGAACACGTTCAGAAGTTGCAGTGCCAGCATTAACTACAGTTAATTTTCCAAAATTCCAAGCCCACGGTCTGTGTTTGTGTCCACATAAAACCACATCAACTTTAGTATCTAAAACAATTCGAAGTACATCACCAGCATCAACTACAGTTAGTTGATCAGAACCAGTATCAGGAATAGCAATTAGATGGTGATGCATTGCTACAATCTTTACTTTATCTTTGTATTTTTTCATAGTTCGCTCCAACCATAAATTTTGTCTATATCCAACTTCACCTACATTTCTATCTGGTCTTGCAGTTCCAACAGTTACTAGTACAATATCATCATCTAACTCATTTACAGTTTCAAATGGAAAAAATTTTTTGAATAATAAATATCCAGTATTTCTATAATCATGATTTCCGCTAATGATAATCATTTTTTGTGTTAAATTATGTCAATAATGATTTACATTGTTTGTATTCACTCATCAAACCCTCATTTGTTAAATCACCTGTAATGACAATTACATCAGGATTTATTTCATTGACTTCATCAACTAGGATATCAAATTTTTCTTGTAAAAATTGAGAGCCAACATGTAAATCAGAAATTTGGACTATTTTCATTTAGGTTTATTTGAAAAAAAAATAGCTATTAAATCATCACTGTAGAAAAATATCTAGCAAATATTTCAAGGGTAGAATTAAATAATAAATGCCTCAARTGATTGCAGTTTTGAGTAAAAAAGCTGCAGTTATGAAAGGTGATGGTATAGGGCCWGAAGTCGTTGATTCAATGCTTAGAGTTTTGAAAGAGTGTAATTTTCAATCAGAGATTATTCTATGTGATGTAGGCTCAGAACAGTGGGAAAAAAATGGTAGAAAAGATKCAACATACATTCCTGATTCAACTATGAAAAATTTAGAAGATGCTGACTGTTGTTTCAAGGGACCAACTACAACAATTCCCGTTCCAGATGCTCCAAGAAGTGTAGCAGTAACACTACGTCAAAAATTTGAATTATACGCAAACATTAGACCAACAAAAACTTATGATAGATTAACTCCAGATAGGAAACTTGATTGTGTTTGCTTTAGAGAGGCAACTGAGGGATTGTACACAGGAATTGAAACACAAATCACAGAAGATGCAGCAATCGCAATAAGAAAAATCACAAGACAGGGATGTGATAGATTCCTAAATTCTGCAATGGGTTGGGCAAAACAAAACGATATGAAAAAAATGGTTGCAATAACTAAACGAAATATTCTAAAAATGACAGATGGGATATTTTGGAATTCRGCTCAAAGGGCAGTTGAAGGAACAAACGTAGAATTATCAGAAATTTACATTGATAAYATGGCACAACAAATGGTTGTKGCACCAGAACAATTCAATGGTGCAATTCTTGTAAGTACGAATTTGTTTATGGATATAATTTCTGAATTGGCATCAGGGTTGGTKGGTTCAATTGGATTAATTTATTCTGCAAATATGGGAGACAATTTTGCAATGTTTGAGGCAGCACATGGAAGTGCACCACAATTTRCAGGACAAAATAAAGTAAATCCAACTGCWACWGTAYTATCAGGTGCATGGATGGCAGAATATCTTGGTGAAAAAGAAATTAGAGATGCAATMTTTTCTGCYACAGAACAAGTAATCAATGAAGGAAATACAGTTACGTGGGATATTGGTGGAAGTGCATCAACTACACAAATGACAGATGCAATAATCACATATGCAAAAGATAGATTAAGAAAATAACTAGTTTYTAGCTTCTACAAGAATTAATTCTTCAAAGAAAAGTTTCTTTTTAGCAATAATACRTGGTTTCAAGCCTAGTTTTTGAATATAATCAATTAATTTTTGATAGTTTGATAATGAAGATGTAACAAAAATAAATTTACCATTTTCTTTAATATTTTGACACATAGAATCAAAGATTTTTTTTGGAATCTCAAATCCTTCTGCACCACCATCAGTTGCAATATCTAGAATTTTATCAGTTGCAAGATAAGGTAAATTACAAACAATGAAATCAAATTTTATTTGTAATGCATCTGAACCGTTACAGCAGATCAAATTCTTTGTTTTGTAAGAAGTTTGATGTTGTAACACTTTACAATTAATATCAGTTCCAACAACTAGTGAAAAATTTTGAAATAATAACTTTGTAAGATACCCAGAACCACTACCAATATCTAAAGCATATTCTCCTTTTTCATTTTCAATATTATTTGCTATAAAAAAAGTATCCTCAGATGGAGGATATTCTTCATTTTTCAAGGATTTGGTTTGCAAGATTAATTATTTCTTCTCCTGAAAGATCATCTACTCGTTTATCCATTAAAGTTTCTTTATGGAATTGTTTTAAAATATTTTTAACAGTTTTCCGTCGATATGAAAAAATTTTATTAATTGTTTGAATTAGTTCTTTGCTCATAGTATTTTTTTTAATTATCTTTAGAATCACAGAATCAATTTCTGGTGGTGGAGAAAAATTATTTTTTCCAACTTTTAAAACAGTTGATATCTCAAATGCATGATTTGCAGTGATGGTGATTGCTTTTCTTTTCTTTGAGGATTTTACTAGTAGTTTTTCAGCAAATTCTTTTTGAACCATAATTACACCGTGAGAAAAAGAAGATTGTGCTAACCATTCTATTGCATCTCTACTCCTAGAATAGGGTAAATTTGAGACAAAAATAGAGAATATGTTTTGTTCCTTAAAACCATCACCTGATTTTAAAACAAGATTGTCAATATCAGAAAATTTAGATTTTGCAGATCTAATCAGTTTTTCATCAGCGTCAACTGAAATCACTTTATGGGCTTTTTCACATAATAATGGAGTTAGAATACCCAATCCAGTTCCTAATTCAAACACAATATCTTTTTTTGTGATTTTAGCCTCAGCGATTATGGATTTTGCGATAGTTTGTGAATTGAGAAAATGTTGTCCTAGTAATTTTCGTTTTATCATCTCTTAACGAAAATATTCATTCTACTTTGACCAGTTATTTCATCCATGATTCGTTCTGAAATATGTTTAACTGGTTCTTTTAATCCAACTCGTTCTTGTAAATCTTGATAGCTTTCAAAAATTTTCTTCTCTCTTTCTTCTAACATTAATTTCATGTAGGTCTTTCCGATTCCTGGAATCAATTCTAGTGCATGAATTCTWGGGGTTAGTGGTTGTGCTTTATTTAGATATTCTATAAATTTTGATTCATTAACAGTTACAATTGTTTCCACAATTGTTTCTAATTCACTTTGTGCAGAAGATGAAATTTTTTCATAATCTAATTTTCCTAAAACAGATAAAACTTTAGTTCTTCCTTCTTTTCCGATATAGATTTTCTCACCAATCTCAAATTCAGAATTTGGAACTCCAAGAATTTCCAATAGAGTTAGACGGTCTTCTCCAATACCWGTTACAATTATTCCATCTCTACCACGTACAGTAGATGATTTTCCTCTAGGATTAAAATCCAAAACAAATGCGTGTTCCTCATATTTTCTAGGTGGGAATTGTGCCCGATGCAAAATGAAATGCTCTCCTAAAAACTTACGAATGCTCCTTGATTATCTTGAGCATYTTTTCTAGGGTTTCAGCAAGAATTAGTTTTTTCCAACCAAATGTAAAAGAACGTAGTTCAGCCAAACTTGTTGGTCGAATATTTACAATTTCAACAGATTCATCTTCTGTTAGTTCACATTCTTTAATCAATAATTTTTTCATATTCTTTGCTTCTTTAGCATCAGTTGTTATAAATTTTGAAACATAATCATATGTCCATCGTTGAATTTGATCCATTTCTTCAACATCAACTTTACCCAAAATTTCTTTAACTTCWGCWARTGAAACAGCTTGTCTTTTTTGTATTTCTTCCATAATTATACACCGAATGGTTTTATGTGATCTAATCTAGTGATTAAGGTTTTTGGTTTATTTCCTAATTTCACAGTTAATGTGACAGAACGTCTACCGACATTAGTTACAACACCAACTTTACCATGATATCGTCTATGTGGTAGTCCTTTATGCTGTCGAGGATCAATAATGACTAGAGCTTGTTGGCCTTCATGATATTCACGTAACAAAAACGATACACCTCTTGGTGCCTTTTTCTTCATTACATTACGTGATTTGTGTTTAAATCCATGTGAACGACCAGAAGTTTTCTTAGTTGCCATTTGTGTGAAATCTCCGAAAGCCCTATTTTAACACTTAGGACTAATTTTTTGCAGAATCAATAATATCAGTTCTTAATTGACCACAAGCAGCTGAGATCTCAGTTCCTTTCTCTATACGAACGGTACAATTTATCCCAGCATTTGATAAAATTTGTTCAAATTCACTGACACGATCTTCTGATGGTCGTTTAAAATCACCAGCAGTAGGATTGATTGGAATTAAATTCACATGAGAACCATTTCCTTCTAAAAGTACAGATAGTTCTTTTGCAATTTCAGGAGAATCATTAATTCCACCCATCAAAGCATATTCAAAAGTAACACGACGTCCAGTTTTTTTGAAATATCTTTGTCCAGCATCAATAATTTCTTCAACTGAGTTAGGTCCTGCTGTTGGCACTAATTTTTTTCGTAACTCATTATTTGGGGCATGAAGTGATATTGCAAGACCTATCTGTAGATTTTCATCAGCTAGTTTGTCTATTCCAGAAGTTATACCTATAGTCGATATAGTAATGTGGCGTTGACCTAATCCAAAACCTCTATCATGTGTCAAAATTTTTACAGCACGAATCATTTCATCATAATTTGCCATTGGTTCACCCATTCCCATAAAAACTAAATTTGTTACATGTTCACCTCGTTTTTGTAAAATTTCTGCAAAATGAATTACTTGAGAAATRATATCCTCAGCTGCAAGATTTGTTTCAAATCCCATTTGTCCTGTTGCACAAAATACACATCCCATAGCACATCCAATTTGTGTTGAAACACATATCGTTGATCTTGGATGACCGCCAATTTTTGATGAATCATATTGCATTAGAACAGTTTCAACAGAAGTTTCAGTAAGTTGTAATAATAATTTAGTTGTATTACCATCATCACTTACAATGCGATGGGTTTCTTTTGCAGAGCCTATTGTATAACCAGATTTGATTAATTCCTCTCTCAGTTTTTTTGGAAGTTGCGGAATATCATCAAAACTTTTTGGGAACTGGTAATACAGTGGAAGAAGGATTTGATCTGCTCTATATCTAGGATATCCCATATCCATTACTAGTTGTTCCATTTCTTCTGGCAATAAACGATAAAGATCAGTCATGATATAGTACTAGTTTCAAATGATATTATAATTTAATCAATAGTACCAAAAAAGAAAATTAGAGAAAAGAGAAGAGATTATTCTTCTGTTGGTTCTAAATCATCAGATTTGATTTCTACTGTAGGTTCTACTGTAGCCTCTACTTCAGATGCTTCTGTTGGTTCTAAATCATCAGATTCAATTTCTTTTACTAGAGGTTCCTCAATGGTTGCAATTTCAGGTGTTTCTACTGTAGGTTCTACTGTAGCCGCAACCTCTGGTGTTTCTACTGTAATCTCTATTTTTGGCGTTTTTACTTTTTTAGTAGTTGCTTTTTTACTAGTCTTTTTTGTCTTTTTATCGACTTCTTCAAGATCCATAACACCTGCTGCACCTAAAGCAAAGATTACTTCCTCTTCAGGATGATGAGGGCTATCCACCATTCTTGCAATTCGTTTCTTACCTGATTTCTTAAAGTATATTCTATAGGTACTTGTATGTGCAACTACATTACCACCAACTGGACGAATCGGATCTCCAAAGAAGACATCAGGGGATGCCATAACTTGGTTGGTTGCAAGTGCAGCACAGTTGTATGTCTCTGCAATTCTGGATAACAAATGAACAAAGTGATTTAGTTTTTGCTGTCTTACAGATAATGTTCCACGTCCAAGATATTCAGCACGGAATAATCCAACTGCAGAATCTGCAACAATTAGTTTGATGTTGTTTTCTTCAATTATTGCACCAGCTTCTTCAAGAATTAATATTTGATGTGCACTGTTATATGCACGAGCAACAATGATTCTGTCTAAAACTTTTTCTGGATCCATATCATGGCATTTAGCAATAGTTACAATTCTTTCAGGTCTGAAAGTATTTTCAGTATCAATGTATAGAACACCTCCGTCAAGACCTCCTTCTTCTTTTGGTTTTTGTACCATAACAGATAATGTATGAGCAAATTGTGTTTTACCACAACCAAATTCGCCATAAACTTCAGTCAATGCTTGAGTCTCAATACCGCCATCAAACAATGTATCAAGACAATTTGTACCAGTTGAAATTTTACCAATACTTTGTCTGTGTTTGTAAATCTCACTTGCACTAACAAAATCTTTGGCAATTAATCCCCCTTCAACTAAATGTTGACGGGCTTTATTGACAATTTTTTCAGCAGTATCCTTTTCCATTCCAGTTATTGCTGCAATATCTACAGGGCCTCTGACGATGAGATCCATGACGTTGTGGATACCTGCATCGGATAATTTTCTTGTAGTTACAGGACCTACGCCCTCTAAACTATCTAATCTTAAATCTTCTACCATACCGTATAGTACGGTACCAGTACTTTATAAGAGTGTTGTTTGACGGTTCTGTCAAATCCACGGTTGTTTTTTTGACTGTCAAGTTTCGGTTGATTGAGTTTTAGAGGATACCATTTTTCCCCATCACTCACCCATAAAGTATCATCAATTATCTTGTATTCTTTCATAGTTTTACATTTATGATTACTAATTTCTTCTGCAATTAACTTACGCTGACATTTTGTACATTCAAAAATATTGAAAGTCATTGTATACCTCGAATATTTTTTGTATCTACAGCATTTCCTATGTATTCATCAATTTTTCCTTTTTGTTCAGATACAATGTTTACAAGTTTCTCATTATCTTTAGTAAGAGTTTCAACCTTTTGTTCATGATCTCTATCACGCAGTTCACCGTGAATAACATTAGTAAATCTGCCAGTAGCAAAAAAACTATAAAGTGTAGTAATAGATTTTGATGGAAGTTCTGTTTTATCTCTACGTGTAAAGATCCAATCACCAATTACTTCAGCTATCTTAATTTTTGGAGTGGTTTTTGTAGTCCAGTTATCTAAATTTATAGTAACATTACCCCAAATTACATTATCCATAAAAAGATCAACAAATTGTTTTTCATCATCTATTAACATCTTATTTCTTCTCCTTGAGATATTTCTTAATCAATTCCTCAATAACATCATTTTTGTGACGTCCACCACGTTCTTCTATAACACGAATACTAAATTTTCTCCATAAATTATCGTCTATGTTGATCGAAGTCTTTACTTTATCCACACAATATAGTGAATGATTTACTATATTAACCTTATCGACGTCGATACCGTAAGCAATTTATACTACCATAAAGGTATAGAAGTAGATAAGGTTATGACAGAAACAAATCCAAGACAAGAAAAAGGTAAACAGATAGCACTAAAGAGCGATCTAATCAGAATATCAGACTATCATTATCATGTCCATTCACAAACTACAAACAGGGATTATGACGTTATCCTCGTAAATAACAAATGGACTTGTTCTTGCCCTGATCATACCTTTAGACATCAAATTTGTTGTAAGCACATTCACGCAATAGAGTTCTCAATCAAAATCAGAGAGGAAGTACGAGAGAGAAACAAGGTGATTATTGAACCTGTTACTATTGATTCATGCAGATTCTGTAAGGGTAAGAACATTGTAAAAAATGGCATTCGTAAAAACAAGCATACAGCAATTCAAAGATTCTCATGTTCTGACTGCCATAGAACATTCTCAATGAATCTGGGCTTTGAGAAGATGAAGCACAATCCTAAAGGAATCACTACTGCCATGCAACTATACTTTTCAGGTGAGTCACTAAGAAACGTGGCTAGATCCCTCAAACTTCTAGGCATGGAAGTATCACACCAAACTGTCTACAATTGGATTGAAAAATATACCAAACTCATGAACCAATACCTAGACAAGATAGTACCTCAAGTCGGTGATGCTTGGAGAGCTGATGAAATCTATGTGAAAATTCGTGGTGAATTGAAATATGTATTTGCCATGATGGATGATGAAACTAGATTTTGGATAGCTCAAGAAGTAGGGGATAAAAAAGAGGGACACAATGCAAGGGGATTGTTACAAAAGGCAAAACAAGTTACTGGAACAAAACCTAGTGTTCATTACTGATGGATTAGGATCATACCATGAAGCTTACAAGAAAGAATTTTGGACTGTAAAGAGATTGAATAGAACGTTACACATTAGACATATTCACTTGCAAGGTGATATGAACAACAACAAGATGGAATGACTCAATGGTGAAATTAGAGACAGAGAAAAAGTAATGAGAGGGATAAAGAAAAAAGATTCTGTCACACTAACAGGTTATCAGTTGTTTCATAATTACATCAGACCACATAGTGCATTAGGTGGATTGACACCTAGTGAGAAATGTGGAATGGAGATTAAGGGGAATAACAAATGGATTACACTAATTCAAAATGCTAGTAAAATTAACTAAGATTGTTTGATGTCAAAGAACATGCTATCAAATTCATCATCATCATGATGAACATAAGTGAATCCTTGTTTTTCGTAAAAACCAATCACATCTCTTTCAGGGTTTAACATAACTAATCTACATCCCACAAATTCGGAATATTCTATTGCCTTACTGATTGCCCACGAAACCATGTGACTTCCAACCCCTTTTCATTCATAATCCCTATGAGTTGCTAAATGACCAATCAATAACGCAGGAATGTTTCCAAATCCATCTATTTGTAAATCTTCATGTTCATCTTTTTTCATGTGTGCCATTGCTATTGTGATGAAACCAATAATTTTTTCTTGATAAACAAAAACCCACGTTTGACCTATCTGTTCGATTTGATCATTACTCGCATGAACTTTTAGATATTCAGTAAATTTTTCTTTTGAACATTTAAAATCATTCGTACCATTAAGATCAATTTTTAATTTTCTATATCCAACTTTATTAAATTGAACATCAGTAGACAATTTGAAAAATTAATTATTGTTTTATCTCTTGTAATGTTTTGGCACGTTCAAGAGCTATTGCTATGAATTGTTTTTGTTGTGGTGTTGGTCCAGCTTTCAATGCAGTAGTAACTTGTTTCCATTGTTCTGCATTTAGTGGTCGTACTTCTCTTAATGCCATAATGCAGTACTTTACCGTATGGTAATAAAAGCACTAGCTTTACGCCTAAGCTGACGTACGGTACAGGTCAAATAACATTACCGTATGGTTCGGTACTGTTCAAATCTCCATCAACCGATTCTTTACGTCTAGAATATCAACCGTAGGCTTGACAGAACCTGTTTGACAAAAAGATCGTAAAACAAGAAAATTTTAACAAAAATAACTATCGTCGTTTTCTTCTTTGACCAGGTTTGTTTTGACCAGGATATCTGCCCAAAGCAAATCGTTTTTTGAAATTACTTTTATTTGCAACACTAGAACTATCACCTACAATTTTTCGTCCTTCAACTTTTGGAGTTTGTCCTCGTACTTTACCTGCTTTAGTAAGTGAACCGTGTGTTGCCATGAATAACACCACAAAATAGTGAATTTATGTATTTGTATGACTACCAGTACTTGTTTTTAATTACATCAATAACTCTTTCATGTTCCTTACTCTTTCTGCGAGCATATTTTTCCATTGCACTAAGTGGAACACCTCCAAGAGATCTTGCAAGTGCATTAAAGAGATATCTTTGAGGGCCTTTTGAGCCGGTTTTAGTCATGAATTTTTGTATAGCGTATTTGAAATTGTGTTGCCATGTTTTGTAAAGTACACCAAGTTGGGCAGGAGTCATTTCTTGTCCAATGTTAAAGAATTTGGATTGCTCTAACAATCCAATTGGAACAAATGTTAATGCAGTTGCAGTAAACATGGAATCRGGTTGTTCWTGTTCTAACTCACTAATTAATCGAATAGTATCCCATGAATCCTCAGGGGTTTCATCATTATCAAGACCCATAATTAATGTAAATGCAGGAACCCAATAATTTTCATTCATTGCCTTTACTCCTTCTTTAACTACCCAATGCCATTCAGATGGATCATATGGTGCAAGCTTTCTATCTGCATACTTTTCAATTAATCTTAAACTTCCAGTCTCAAGACCGGCTTGAACACCAATCAAGTTACTAGGACCAGCTTTAATTATTCTTGAAAGATTTGGTAAAAGTTTTTCATCAGCAATTGCACCAGCTAATGTTCCATGGGTTGGATTTGTATGTTCAACTCCAGTAGCCATAATTGCAGTGAATAATTCTTCTAATGCTTCTCTGTTTGGTTCCATTCCTTTTGCAGTTCTTGGATCCATACCATAAACAAAAATATCATCACTGTGAATCCATGCAGATTTTGCACCGCCTTTTTTCATATTAACTTCAATTTCTTTTACAACTTTCTCCGGTGGATAATATCTTAAAGATCGTAATGTTACATCACAAAATTTACAACCTCTGCCACAACCACGCATTACCTCAATCATTCCATGCATACTAGGTTCTACAATATTAGGAATTTCATCTAGACTAGGTCTGTCCCAGAAATTGACAAATCGTGCATGAATTTTTTTATTGTTTMTTTCAAATTCTTTTATGTTTACTTTAAAATCACTTCTCTTTCTGAATGGATCCATATTTTCAAAATCACCATTTATCAGATAATTGAAAAATCGTCCTGCATGTCCATCAATCTCAGGAGCAATTCCACCAAGTTCTCCCTCTAAAATTGCATAGATTCCAAATTCTTCAATTTTCTCTGGATCATAATTATATTGCCAAGTTCCAGAAGCTCCAGAAATTACTTTGGCTTTACTTCCAGTTTTTAGTTTAGCAGCTTTGATTCTGTGATGTAATTCAGCATTGTAAAATTCATCATAAGACGTTTGTTTTCGTCCATAAGTAAATGTCATAGTTACAGGACCCATTCCAAGAGGATCCATCTCATAGGTTCCAATTACTTCAGTTTCAGGCCCAATGAATTGTTCAATATAGTTTGGGTGTGCAACTACAACCTCATCTCGGGTAAATCCATCTCGTAATAATCCAGCCTCTAACTTTCTTAATCCATATGGAGCATAATTTGCAACACCATTAGTATGAGGAATATAATTACAAATAAAATCAAATAAAATCTTTGGAGTTACTTGATTTCCAAGAATCTTGTACCAAAAACTATTCTTATCTCTATGAGGATCAAGTGCTGGTGCACATCCAAAAAATGTTGCTAAAGATAAACCACGATAAGGGGACATTAAAGTACGATCAGCAGTTAAAACGATCTTTGGAGTTCCCATTCTCTTCACGGAAATGCTTTCATGATTTATTTTAAACCTTGCTAGCCAAAATTAGTAATTTTCTAAAATTCCGGCTTTATTCCTGTGAGAAATACCAAATTCTTTATTCGTGGATAAATGATCACCATCAAATACAGTGCCATCCTTACAAACAAGATCTTCACCAACACAACAACTACCACAAATCCCAACTCCACATTTCATCATTCGTTCAAGACTAGCTTGAACAAAAATTTTCCTAGAATGAGCARATTGTACTGTTTTATACATCATAATTTCAGGGCCACAAACATACACACCATCAAATTGATTTTCACTAACAAGTTTTTCAACTAAATCAGTAACAAAGCCTTTTTCTCCATAACTTCCATCATCAGTAGAAACAAGGATTTTGTGAGTATTTTTTTCTAAAAGRRTATTTGATAAATCTTCAAAAAATACCTCATCTTTTGWTTTTGCACCAATAAGAACAGTGACATCATCAGTAGGTTTTACAAATGTAAGTAATCTCATCATTGGAACAAGACCAGTACCACCACCAACTAACAATAATTTTCCTTCTTTGAGATCAAAAGAATTRCCATAAGGRCCTCGAATTCCAATTTGTYCACCGACTTTAATATTGAATAAACCAGTTGATGCRTCCCCATGCTTYCGTACRGTGAAAGCAGCTTTTCCAGATTCTTGTGAAATCATTACACTCATTGGTAATTCATTTATTCCAGGAATCCAAACCATTGCGAATTGACCAGGAAGAACATTTGCCATGATCTCATCTGAGAAAACTAGAGTTCTAACAGTWRGTGTTTCATCAATCACTTTTTCAATTGTRACAATTTTTGTATGGTTATGATTTCTTTGCAAGACCTACCATCTCCTGTAATGTAGAAAAATTTTTCTTTTTCATATATTGTAATATTCCTTTATTGATATCATCAAAAATACTAATCCAATTATCACCTACAGCACTTCCAAGTTGAATTGCAGAAGCACCTGCTAAGAAAAATTCAATAGCATCTTCCCAGTTAGAAATTCCACCACATCCAATAATTGGAATGTCATATTTTGAAGAAATTTCATAAACACATCTTAATGCAATTGGTTTAATTGGAGTACCAGACAATCCTCCAAATTTATTACTAAGTATAGGTCGTTGTGTTTCCACATCAATTGCCATAGCTCGAACAGTATTGATTGCAGTAATTGCATCAATTCCAGATTCAATTGCAGTTCCAACAGTTTTTAGATAATGAGTAGTACCCAAACCGACTTTAGCAATTACKGGTAYTTTGGTAGAATTTTTAACAGTAGTAACAATCTGTTTGACTAATTCAGGATCATCACCAACMTCCAATCCAACTTTAGCRACATGTGGACATGAAAGATTCAATTCATATGCAGTTACCTTACAAYTTTCAAATTGTTTTATCATCAATTCAAAGTCAGCAGGAATTGAACCTACCAAACTTACAATAATTGGAACGTCTTGATTAGATTCTATCATTTTGGCAAAATTAGGTGCTCCAGGATTAGACAGYCCTACAGCATTCATCCATCCACCACCATTAACACTAAAAATAGTCGGGTTTGGATATCCATCCCAAGGTTCAGTACTAAGGGATTTTGTTACTACGGCTCCAGCACCTGAGCGATAAAGACGATTAAAAACATCCAAAGAAATTCCCAAAATTCCAGATGCAAGCATTACAGGTCGTTCTAATTGGATTTGACCTATGGAAGTTGCAAGACTGGGTTCCACTTTGATTTATGAACATAGTTTCGAATATAATAGTTGATTCATARTTCTGGTACCTTTTTTAAAGGTGATTTAGAYTGAACTATTCATGTATTCTGTAATTTTAACRGAGTTGGGAATCGCAGTTTTCAATGAAGAGAAACTAGAAAGAGCATTTTCATTCTCAAATAATGTTAAAGAATATCTTTCAATAAAAAATAAAGAAGCAAAATTAAATGAWYTGRTAAATTATCTATTTTCRATTCAAAGAGGATTTGCAATTAGTGATGAATCACTACTAGCAATTTTGAAAAAAAATAATGTTGATTGTCAAATTATGGATGATTCAAAATTAGAAATTGTTCAAGCAACAAAACCTCAAATAATTGTTGATTCAGGTTTTGCTTCAAATCCTGAAGATGCGTTAGGAAAACTTAGAGAATTTGCYTTAGGATTATCATCRTCAATTGTTACMRAAGTTTCAGAAAGTCCAGATTTACATATTATTCAAGCAATTAACTCACTAGAYGAAATTGATAAAATAKCTAACGCATTGAGTTCAAGATTAAGAGAATGGTATGGATTACATTTTCCAGAATTAGATAACATCATTGATAGTATTAAYGGATATGCACAAATTGTAMTTGCAGGAAAACGAGAATCATTTACCAAACAAATTTTTGARGATGCAGGATTTCCAGAATCTAAAGTWGACATGTTATCATTAATTTCATCAAAAAGTAGAGGAGGRGATATCTCTGAWCTTAATTTAWCYATAGTTCAATCAATTGCAAAACAAATTTTAGATTTTCATGAWTTACGTAAAAAATTAGAAGACCATGTTGAATCTGAAATGCAATTAATTGCTCCAAATATTTCAGCAATTCTTGGAACTGCAGTTGGTGCACGACTTTTAGGACGAGCTGGAAGTCTCAARAAAATGGCATCAATGCCTGCAAGTACGATTCAAGTTTTAGGTGCAGAAAAAGCATTGTTTAGATCATTGAAGACAGGTTCTCAACCACCAAAACACGGATTATTATTCCAACATGCAATGGTTCATTCAGCTCCAAGATGGCAAAGAGGAAAAATCGCTCGTGCAGTAGCTGCAAAAGCTGTCATAGCTGCCAGAGTAGATGTCTATGGAGAAGGACTGAATGAAACTTTACTTGAGAAACTCAACATCAGAGTTGAGGAAATAGGTAAAAAATATGAAAATCCAACTGAAAAAGATATCAGAAGACCTCAATCATTTGAGCGTGACGGAGGAAGAGAAGGTGGTAGATTCAACGATAGACGAGAAGGTGGAGATAGAAGAAGAGAAGGTGGAGATAGAAGAAGAGAAGGTGGAGATAGAAGAAGAGAAGGTGGAGATAGAAGAAGAGAAGGTGGAGAKRGTAGACGAGAAGGTGGTAGATTCAACGATAGACGAGAAGGTGGAGAGGGTAGACGAGAAGGTGGTAGATTCAACGATAGACGAGAAGGTGGAGAGGGTAGACGAGAAGGTGGTAGAAGTAATTATGAAAGATCAGATTCAAATAAAAAGAGAAAGAGGTTTGGAAGAAGATAATCAGTCATATTTTTGGATTAAGTTTGAAGGAAAAGAAAATTTAGCAACTGAAAATTTAGTACCAGGAAATCAAGTTTACAAAGAAAAATTAATCATCAAAAAAGGTATAGAGTATAGATTATGGGATGCGTTTAGAAGTAAATTAGCAGCATCAATAATGAATGATTTAGAAGATTTTCCGTTTAAAAATAAAACCAAAGTATTGTACTTAGGAGCATCAACTGGAACTACAGTTAGTCATATTTCAGACATAGTAGGTCCAAGTGGAATAATTTTTGCAGTAGAACATGCAAGTAGAGTTGCAAGAGATTTTTTAGATAGAGTGGCAGGATTTAGAAAAAATGTTATTCCAATTTTACAAGATGCAAGAAAACCAAAAGAGTATTTTTCAATGTTTGGAAAAGTTGATGTGGTGTATGTGGATATTGCTCAACCTGATCAAACAGAAATAGCAATTCGTAATTGTGAAATGTATCTAAAAAAAAGRGGATATTTTTTTCTAGTTATCAAAACAAGAAGTATTGATGTAACAAAAGCTCCAAAAAGAATTGTTGAAGAAGAAGTTGAAAAATTAAGAGAAAAATTTGATGTTTTACAAACYATAGATTTGCATCCATATGACAAAGACCATGCAATGGTAATTGCAAAATATTAAGACKRGTTATTTTCTACTATTCGCTGAACAGGCTTCCAACTTTTACGCACAAAACTAGGCATTTYATGATTTTTTTTATAATATTTAGTCACAAAYTTCACAGTTACAGARTCAGATGGATARCCACTRCCCAAATYATGYTCTTTTCTCAATCTTGCAATTGCCCTATCTCGAGTAACTTTTGCAAGAATTGATGCAGCAGATACTACCACAAATCTACTATCTGCAYGATGATATGATTTKATTTTATGRTTATCAGAKAGTYGAGAAATTTCTTTGCCAAATCTTTTTGGATTWACATCACATGAATCMACATATGAKRTATCAGGATTTAATTTTGAGACAACTTTAGCCATATATTTTGCCTCYAATCCATTWAGACAATGCTTCTTTACACTAGCATCAATKGATTTTGGAGAAATTTTYGCAACATAATAGTCATCAACAATTTCAATRATTTTTTTGTAAAGARATTCACGTARTTTTGGAGAAAGTTTTTTTGARTCTTTAACTCCCAATRATGTTAATTTTYTYAAWTTTTTTTTATCYAAAGAWAYTCCAGCWATTACAAGTGGTCCCAACATWGRACCACGTCCAGCATCATCAATCCCACAAATTTGCATAAATTTTGTGAAAATRCGCAAGTATTAAACCGTTATAGGGTTAGAAAAATAGAAAACAAGTGGAAATTCCAAATGAAGWTTTRCAAGAAATTGTTGAAGGRRATACAAAACTAMTAGTTCCAAAAAAATCAATGACAGATAAAGTTCCACCAAAAGAACCAGCTTTTTTTAATCCTAAAGCAAAATTAAACAGAGATTTTTCAATTTTAGCATACGCAGCATTTTTAAAAAAATTTCAAGGTCCAAAAATTTTCTTAGAAGGGTTATCAGGAATTGGGGCAAGAGGATTACGAGTTGCAAATGAATTAAAAATTGATAATTTGATTATYAATGATCTAAATCCAAGTGCATTAAAAATGGCTGAATATTCAGCCAAYCTAAATAAATTAGAAAATATTGAGTTTTCTGAAAAAGAAGTATGTAGATTTTTGAGTGATCATTCAAAAAAAGGAGAAAGAGGCTCAATTATTGATATTGACCCATTTGGCTCGCCTGCAGCATTTTTTGACTGTGGAATTAGGGCCACAATGCATGGAGGTATTCTCTCTACGGCAGCCACAGATCTTCAAGTTCTAAATGGATTATTTCAGGATGCATGTCAAAGAAAATATGGTGGGATTCCAGTAAGAGTAGAATATGGAAATGAGATGGCAATTAGATTGGTACTTGGGTGTCTTAGAGTTGTTGCAGCAAGATTAGGAGTARAAATAATTCCAATGTTTGTGGAAAGTGAAATGCATTATTACAGAACATATGTTAAAGTGAAAAATAGACCAGATCAAGAAAAAAATATTGGATATATCATACATTGTAAAAATTGTGGTCATAGAAAAATTAYAATTGAGCAAGAATTAGAATGTGAATTATGTAAATTAAAAACAAGTATTGCAGGACCATTATGGATTGGAAAAATTTTTGATAAAGAATTTGTTGAAGATATGTTATTAGAAATTCCAAATTCAACAGTAGATAAAACTTGTGAAAAAATTCTTGGTAAATGTCTTGCAGAATCAGAAATGCCTGGAACATATTTCACCCTAGATGAAATTGCATCAAAAATGAAATCGTCTCCACCAAAATTAGAAAATGCAATAATAAATCTACAAAAAAATAATTTTGAAGCTAGTGTAACATCATTTAGTCCAACTGGATTTAGAACAAATGCAAAAATAAATGAAATTATTAAAATATTTCAGACTATCCAATAAACCCTAGACAAACACAGTATAATTCACTACTTTGTTTTCTACTTGCTTTAGGTTTTGTAAGATTTATTCTTGCAAATTTTTTCTTGACATAGTCTTTAAACTCCATAGAGTATTCACCATCAAAAATTTTGAATACTGCATTTCCTTTATTTGCCAAAACTTTATCCATAATTTTGACACAATCATAATTCAAAGAAATTTGTTTAGCATGATCAACTGACCAATTTCCACTAACCTTAGGAGATAGATCACAGATTACAGCATTGACTTTACGCCCAAAATAAGACATTACCTCATCAATTACATGCTCATTTTCAATATTTTCTCGAATTAGATAGGCATGAGGAATCTCTTCAACAAATGATAAATCAACACCCATAACTTGTCCTTGATTTCCAGTCAATTTTACAGCCATTTGGGTCCAACCACCAGGGGCACACCCAAGATCCAGAACATAAAAACCAGGACCAATAAGACGATAGGATTGATTTAGTTCTTTGAGTTTGAATGCAGATCTACTTCGAAAACCTTGTTCATGTGCTAACTTTCGATAATAATCTTTACGAGCATCTATTAATTTCATTTAGACTTCGCAGATCTTTTTAATTCAATAATTACCCAATCTTCAATGAATTGACAATTTGTAGGACTTATCTCTCCTTCAAGAGAACATTTCTGTTCAACAGTACAAGTCAAACAAGGTGCATTCACAATTGATTCAGTACTGATAGGTGTTTTCTTTAAGATTAATTTGTATGTCCAACGATTATTTTCAAGGAGTTTTTCTCTTGTAATAAAACCAGTTCTTTCAAGCTTTAATGCTAAACGAGAACCATCACGACTTGTAAGTTTAAGTTTTTTCCATAATTCACTTTGAAACATTCCATCTGATTCACGTTCTGCTAAAATATCACAAACTTTGTTTGTAAGTCTCTCCATGTCAACTTTTTCAATTTTGAAATTTTCAATTTCTTGATCAGATAGTTCTTCCTCTAATTCTTCTTCAAGAGTTAATTCTTCAATTCTTTTAATTTCTTCTAATTCTTTTTTAGTTAATTTTTTTACTTTTGCAGGTTTGGCTTCAGCTTTTTTTGCAGGTTTAGCTTCATCTTTCTTTGCTGGTTTGGCTTCAGTTTTTTTTGCGGTTTTCTTTGCTGGTTTGGCTTCAGTTTTTTTTGCTGGTTTGGCTTCAGTTTTTTTTGCTGGTTTGGCTTCAGTTTTTTTTGCTGGTTTGGCTTCAGTTTTTTTTGCTGGTTTGGCTTCAGCTTTCTTTGAAGAATCCAATTTTTTCTTTTTATTTTTTAATTTATCTAATTCTACCTTAATTTTTTTTGCTTCGTCAAATAGAGTATCTTTTTTCTTTGCCATCAAATTACCTCATTTTTTAAAACTAGTTTCTTATTTATCATACAACAATTCATTCCTATTTAACAGTAAATGTTCCCCTTATTGATATGTTCTTTAATTCTTTTGAAACCATTTCTGCTACAATTTCATAAAAACCAGGAATATCAACAATTTCTGAAAAAGAGTCCCCAATTGGAAGTAAATAATTTCCTTCTTCAAAACATTGCTCAAAATATCCACCTTGAGTAATTACATTTTTTTCAGAAGAGTAGATCGTGACATAAAGGTCTCCACAATCAAAAGAACTATCATTTACGTTGATTTTGATTTCTACTGGTTCAGATGTAGAGTATTGATTTGATAATCCAATTATTTCAATTATAGYATCATGMGAAGRGGTCTCAGAAAAAGACATTGGCCACATATTTAATTCACGATTTGGTTCTTGAAGGATGTCATTCAATACTRCAGAACCAAAAATTATTGAAAAAATTACTGGCAAGCCAAATACAAGAAAARCTTTCTGGGTAACCATTTTGTTTTAAAATCCTCAATTCCCTTATATCTATTTAGCAAAATTTGGAAACACGAGATYAATCTGACGAACAAGTTAAATCGTAGCCAACTAAATATCGCTAGATGCGACTTAGAAAATTCAGAGTCAGAGCATATCGATGCATTCATGATTCTGGAGAGATCACGGTGGGGGATTTAGCAGCTTTTGTTGGAAGAAATGAAAGTGGAAAAACAACTATCCTTCAAGCATTAACATTATTGAATAAAGATGAACAAGTTTCAGAGCTAGATCTTTGTGATGAAATGAATGAAGAGCTCAAAGATGAGATTAGACTAGCCGAAGGAGATTTTAATTTAAGTCAGCATGAAACAGAAATCTTGAAAGAAAAATTCCCAAGTTTACCAGATATTAAAAAAATAAAATTATTTAAAACTAATCGCAATCAAAAGGTTCAGTATGAATTTGAAGATATTGAACTAGGTGAAGAAGAAAATAAAGGACTTAACTCATGGGAAAATTTTTCAAAACAAATAATTGAATTTTTAGATACAATACCAAATCATCTTAGAATTCAAGTTGATACAAAATTCTTTGATGATGTAGTTCCAAAAAATCAAGAAATATTTGATAGTGGAATGGCTGAATTTAGTAACCAATTTCATGTTATTGCCATCCAAGAACCTAGTGTTATTGAAGAATGGGAAAAAATCTATGAAAGTCCAGAAAATCAATTTACAAATCTTCTAAGTGGTRAAAGTGAAAAATCAGCACTAGAGAATTTTATTGCATCTGAATTACATCCAAGATTTGTTTATTTTTCAGATTACAAAAAAATTTATGGTAACATAAATCTCAACGAATACCTTAGAGAAGAAAAAGGAGAAAGAACAGATTCAATTGAATATGTGGAAGAGTTTGACAAGGCAGAAACTGTAAGAAATCTATTTTATTTAGCTGAATTAGACATGAAGGAATTAGATGAGGTAAAAACTAGTCCTTCAAAATGTATTAAACTTCTCAATGCGGCAAGTAATAGATTAACTAGTAAATTAAATCCAGCATGGAAAGGTGATCCAATCCATGTAGATTTGAGATACAATCCTGGAAATATTTTGAGTGTTGTAATTTCAGATGTTCACAGAGATGGAACAATTACAAACACAGGATTGTTAAATAGAAGAGCTGAGGGATTTAAATGGACATTTTCTTTTATTGTAAACTTTGCAGCTGAAACTCAAAGATCTGAATTAAAAGAGGCAATATTACTTTTAGATGAACCTGCAAGAAATCTTCATCCAACTCAACAAATGGGAATTTCAGATTTGTTGAAAAACTTGGCAGGTTCTAATCAAGTTTTGTATGCAACACATTCACCATTTATGATATTTGATTATACACCAGGTAATTTGCTTGTTGTAGAATTAGACAAGAGAAAACATCTTAGTCGAATATTTTATGATTATTGGAATGCAGATGATAAAACATTAACTCCGATCCTATATGGATTAGCTAGAGGTCAAATAGAATCTATTGTGGATAGAGAAATTGGTACAAATTCTAGACCAATAATAATTGTGGAGACAATATCAGATGCAATGTATCTTAATGCTTTTGATAAATTCTTAAAAGATCCAAATATCTCAATGAATCCATTAAACATCATTGCAGCATATAACAAAAATTCAGTGTTGCCTTTAGCTATTTTTTATAGAAATCATGGATACAGGACATTTGTTTTACTAGATAATACTGATGAATCCAAGCAAATATCAGCCCAATTAGTCTCAAATGAGTTTTCATCCATTCAAACCATATTCTTTGAAAGAGAGGGTAAAAAATTAGAATCAATGGAGGATTATATCGTTCTTGAAGATTATTTACACCCAGTAAATCAAACTTATGAAATAAAATTAAGACAAGAAGGATTTTCAAACATTACACCTCAAGATATGGCATCTAAGGAAGGAAAAGGAAATCTTGAGAAATTAAAAAAGATATGGCAAGAACATAGTGATGATGATTGGGGAGAATTTGATAATGAGGAAATTACCAGATATATTTGTGAAAAAATTACCCTTGAAGAGACTAGTTTTCTATCAGATGAAACTAAAGACCAATTTAGATCATTGTATAGATTAATTGCTGAAAGAATTAGACAGTATCAAAATGTAAACACAAAGYCTGATTTGGATAAATTTCAAAAGGCCAAGATTTAGGATTAAAGAGGGTTTCTCATGAATAACACTAAACTAAAAAATAGAAAAATTTCAAAAATAATTACAAGTGAAAAATTTGGAGTCAARATATTATGAATAAATCTACTACCAATGGAATGTTTCTTTCAATTGTATTATTATTTTCACTAGTTCTAATTACAATTCCTATAAACTCATATGCTGAAGAAGTAAATGTCAAAAGTTTTTCATTAGATGAAACAACAATAATTCAAGTAGAAAATAATTCAAATAAAGATATTAATACTTTTAGAATTTGGTTGGGAAACGATTTTAGTTTCAAATCTTTTAAAACAGAAAGAGGTTGGGTAGGAGAAAAAACGCCAGTGGGTGTTGTAATTTTTACATCATCAGATTCAATTAAACCAGGAGAATCTGTAAAGTTTGGAGTTAAAACAGATAAACCAAATCCAGAGATAAATTGGAAGGCATTAGATAACAAAGATGAGGTAACAGATACAGGAGTTGTGCTATCCTCAGAAATACCTAATGTTGTTACAATTCCAAATGTAAATGAAGAATCAGAAAAATCACAAGATGGAATAAATTCTGAATCAACATTTAGAATTGTTCCAGAGAAACCAAATGTAGGCTCATCAATTAGAGTAACAGGTGATAAATTTGGAGGTTCACAAGAATTTGATTTTTACGTGGACTCTAAAAAAATTGGTAGTTTTGTAACAGACAAAAATGGTCACTTTATGACTACAATGAAAATTCCTTCAGATCAAAATGATGGAAGAGTGGATTTTAAAATAAAAGACAAAGAAGGAAAAGAAGAAAAAATTAGTMTTAGAATTGAAAAAATTGAAGATAGAATTCCAGAATCAGAAATCATCAAGTTAACAATTCAAGGAATTCCAAATGTGGTTCATAGGGGAGACTTTTTAGAAATATTTGGAACAGGGGATCCTGGCAGTGCAATTACATCAACTGTTACAAATGAAGATGGAGAAATTTTTGTTACAAGAACTGGAGAAATAGATAGTAAAGGTAATTGGAAATTATCTGAACCAGTCATTATTGCAGCAGATATGCCATTTGGAAAATACAGTGCAACAATTTCAGATGGAAGACAAAATATCCTAAAACAATGGACAGTAGAATCAGATAAAATCATCATCATAACATCTTCGAGTTTGAAATTTGATCAGGGAGAAATTATGGTGTTTAATGGAACCGCATTACCAAATAAACCAATTGAAATAGTTATTGAAGATCCATTAGGAAAAGAGGTTTTTGCAGAYATATTTCAAGTTGRYGAAGATGGRTTTGTAAATTTTGAATATCAAACAGAACAAATAGCTAACAAAGGAACATATACAATTATTGCAACTCAAGAAAAAGAAACAGAGTTTATTTTTACAGGAGTGGGTCAACTACCAACAATTCCAGTTAATTTAGAATTCGATTCTTTGAATTACAAAGCAGGAGATATTGCAAATATAGCACTATCAGGTAAAACATCTGAAATTGTTAGTTTATTGATAATAGACCCATCAGATAAACCAATAGGAAATGGTATCTCAATTACATTACAACCAGATGGTAGAGGAAGTTATGAACTTGATTTAACTGGKTATCCATCTGGAGTGTATACTGCAGTAATTAGCAAAGGTAGTTCTCAAAGTACCGAAGTATTCACAGTAGGATTGCAAACAGGGTCAGGAGAAATTAAAATCAATACTACAAAAGAAAAATATCTACCAGGTGATTCAATTTTACTTTTAGGTGATACAGCAGAGAATGTTTTGCTAACAGTTGCCTTAATGGATTCAGATGGAAATATCATTAAAGAAAAAGAAACATTTTCAGATAAAAATGGAAAAATTTCAGAAAGTTCTTTTAGAATTCCATCTGATGCAACACATGGCATTTGGAAATTTAATGCAAAAAGTGGTTCTAATTTCCACACTATAGAAATTGAAGTTTTAGATACATTAGTAGAAGGAATGGCGATATCAGTTGAAGAAGGGTTTGATGTACCTGGAGTTGGAAAAACAGTTTTAATCAAAGTGAATGGTGCCAAACAAACAGTAGCATTTGAAATCATCACATCTGATGGAGAAATTATTGAAACATTATCATTTGTAGCATCAGATCAAGGAGATATTAATTTACCATGGATAATTCCTAAAGATACAGAACCTGGAACATATACAATTTCTGCAACAGATGCATTTAATTCTGTAAATGGTACTTTTACATTAGAATAATTTTAAACAATTTTATTTACTAAATAATTTTAGTTTTTATGAATCTAAAAGAAAAAATTACAGAATACCCAAATTTTCCTAAAAAAGGAATTTTATTTAGAGATTTTAGTCCAATTTTGAAAGATCCATCATCATTATCTTTCATTGCAGATGAATTTTCAAAAAAATTTCATCCAAAAGATATCGACGTTTTTGCAGGAATAGAATCAAGAGGATTCATTCTTGCTAGTGTTTTAGCTACAAGGTACAATAAAGGAATGATAATGATCAGAAAAGCAGGGAAATTACCAGGAAAAACAACAAAAATATCATACACAATTGAATATGGAAAAGATACACTAGAAATTCAAAAAGATATCATCAAAAAGGGACAAAAAATTCTCATTTGTGATGATTTACTTGCAACTGGAGGCACGGCAAAAGCATCTGCAAAATTAATTGAAAAAGTAGGAGGAAAAATCACAGGTTTTGCATTCCTAATTGAATTGACAGAATTGAATGGGATGAAAGGAATTAGCAAATATGATTGTAAATCATTGGTGAAATACTAATGGAAAATGATGTCGAAATTGGGATTTTTGGAGGAACAGGAATTTATGATTCAGGATTACTTGAAAATTCACAAGAAGTAGATATTGATACACCATATGGAAAACCATCAGACACAATAACTGTTGGAACATTCAAAGGAAGAAAAATTGCTTTTCTTCCAAGACATGGTAAAAAACATACAATTCCACCACATATGATTAATTTTAAAGCAAATATTTGGGCATTCAAAGAATTGGGAGTTACAAGAATCATTGCACCATCAGCAGTTGGAAGTCTAAAAGAAGAATTAGCACCAGGTCATTTTGTATTACCATCACAATTTTTAGATTTTACAAAATCAAGAGATGGTTCATTTTCAGAAAAAGGTAAAGTAATTCATATTTCAGTAGCTGATCCTTTTTGTCCAGAATTACAATCATCAATTATACAAGTAACAGACAATTTGGGAATAAAAATTCATAAAGATTGTACATATGTCTGCATTGAAGGTCCACGATTTTCAACTAAAGCAGAGTCAAAATTTTACAGAACAACTGGTGCAGACATTATTGGAATGACACTTGTTCCAGAATGTCAACTAGCAAGAGAAGCACAAATGTGTTATGCATCAATTTCAACAGTCACAGATTATGATGTATGGGCAGACAAACCGGTTACAGCTAAACAAGTTTTAGAAACATTATCAAAAAATGTAGAAATAACAAAAAAAATTCTGACAGAATTAATTGATAGTATTCCTAAAAATAGAAATTGTTCTTGTGCAAAAGCACTAGCAGAAGCCCAATTTTAGTCATCAACAAAGGATTCTTTTTTGAGACCTTCAGGAAGAGTCAAATCTCCTTGAATTAAATTTTTTTGTAGAGTCATTATTACATCATCAATGTCGTAACCTAATTTTTTTAATTCTGATTCAGTTGTTTTAGAAAGTTTTGCACCAATATTTTGTCCACCTATTCGACCAAAAGCAATAGCAGTAAAACGAAAATCATTATTATCAATAGTAAATTTACCAGTAATTTTTGCAGCCATTTGGCTCCCATGAATATTATTAATGTGAACTTTAAGATCCATTTTTAAGATTAAATTTCTACAGCCTTGTTAACATTATCATCAATCAAAAAGCTCCAATGTTTATCATCATCTATTTTGTAATTATTTATTTTTAATGGAATTACTTGTTCATCCAAGCATTCATGTTTGATTTCTCCATTTTCTTTGAGTTTGACTAATTTCCATTTGTATTTTCCTTTTTGTAATTTACATACAGTTACAGCCCATTTTGCATCAGCATCAATTTTTGGCATTCCCACTAAATCAGCTATCTCCTCAATTCCAAGTTGCTTTTCTTCACAGAAACGTTTCTTGCATGCACCACATCGCCATACATCAACTGAACCAATTGTTTTTTCATCGATGTTGATGTTTATCACACCAAAATAGACAGTTTGATGTTTACATGTTTCAGGATCAATATTCAATGCTGTTCACCAATTTTAGCATTATTTAGTTCTTGCATCCTCATATGGTTTTTCTAAAATTACTCCGATACTATCTACAATTTTATTTCGTTTAAATTCAATATTTTCTCGCTCACACATTCGTCTATACATGTTAACTGCAGTAAATCTAGGATGCATTGCCTCAAATTCAGTTTCAGAAATATCGATGAAAGCACCCAAAGTCATAAGATCTTTTGATGAGTTTTGTGCATCATCTAACGAAATCTTTAGTTTCTGAGAAATTATTTCAGAGGACATTTTTCCATAGCATGTAACAAGTAGGTACACTTTAGCCTGTAAAGGAGATAATTTGAGTTCAGAAACAAGATCATTTTCAAGTTTAGAGGATTCCATCATTTTTAAAATAAATTCTAATTGAATAAAACATGATCTATAACTACTATTTTCATAGTTTTTGAGAAATTTTCAAGGAGTTAATCATCAAGATAAAAGGAATTCTCAAAGATACTTTATATTTGGTAAAACTAAATTTTTACTGCTTGTCAAGTTACAAAAGAGCATATTCAAATGAACAATCATTAAATTTTGTAATACCCATAATTGTAATTTTATTTTTAGGCATCATCTACATGATGACACAACGAGCAGATTCAGGTTATGCAAGTTTTATTTTAATTGGTGGAGCAGCAATTACAATGATTTTTTGGGTTAGAGTTTTAAAGAAAATGACAAAAGATCATAAACCACTATACACTCAAGCACGAGAACAAGAGACAAAAAATTGGGTATATGATTTAATCAAAGGAGAAAATGAATATGTGTTTGTAGCTGATGTACCAGGTCCTGAAGATAAAATTGCAGTTAGACTAGTTGAGGGAATGCTATACATTCGTGGAACTATGGGGTTTTCAAAAGAAGTTCCAATAGAAGATGCCAAGAGTATGCAAATATTTGATTTTAAATATAGAAATGGTGTCTTGACACTAAGAATAAAATAATTAAAGACTTTTTGCTAGTTCTAGTTTTTGTGGTAAATATTTTTCAGTAATGTTAGTGAGACCGTATTTTGAGAAAGCCTCTAATTCTGCTTTACGTTTAATTTTTAAAAAGACATCGAGTTCTTTTTTCCAAACTCCATCTTGATATCGAGGATCTTTTTTAAGATCATAACACCTCTTGATATCAGATTCAGTCATAGGGATTGTAGGTAATTTGTATTTTTCAATATCAGTTGCCCAAACTCCAACCCATTTGGCATCAGGGACAGTTAATTCTCTGAGATGTGCAGCATTTGCAGAACCTGATTTTATTACCATTGCAATATGTTCACCATACACATCACCATCTGTAAGAACAATTACAGGTAATTTCATTTCATCATGAAGTCTTTTTAACAAAGTTCTAGTTGAACGTGGAGCTTGTCCCCCAGTATTGATAATTATGGATTTGAATTTTTTGTCAACTTGTTCTTCAACAAATCTTGTAAAGAGACCACCTTTTTCAATGGCAATTACAATTTCTGCAGTGGTATCAACTAATTCTGCAGTAGTCAAACTTGGACCAATTGAATATCCATCAGGATGGTTTGACAAATTCATTGTCTTACCCTCATATCCAGGAATTGTATACTCTATATTCAAATCACCAAAAATAGAACTTCGCTCTTCAGGAAATATATGAAAATCTTCTCTAGCTCTTGAAGTTACTGCTTCTAAATCTACAATAATGTTATCAGATTCACCTTGGTCTTCAAATTCTACACCAAATGCCTGAGAAGAGTAATAAACATCTCTTAGTGTAGATGATTTTTTTTCTTTTGTTAATCTATTTGCAAAAAATGCTAACCACATTAATTGAGTAAATGATCTTAATTGAGCAGAATTTCTAGAACTTCTCAAAGCTGMATTACTACCTAAGATGTATTGTCGTAATTTYTTATCATAAACAATGTTACTTACAGATCTACTAGGGATAGAAAATTTTGGGAATTGTCCATTATCTAATTCATCATATATTTTTGCACCATGGTCTTTAAGCATCGCAAGGACTTTTTTTTGTTTTTCATCAGCTTTCTTGCTTAGTTCTTTAATTCTATTTTGTTTTTTTGATTCACTTGTTTTCAATTTTATTTTCCTCCGGTATYAATTTTGGTTGAGCAGCTTTTTCAGCATCTAATATTTTTTGGTAATTTGGTTCTTTTTTCTTTCCAGCAAGTTCTGTACAAAATTCTGCAATCATTGGGATATATTTTGCATAAAGATTAGCTCTCTTTTTTGCCATTTCAGCTTGWCCTCTTTTAGACATAAATGATGCTAGTTTTCGTGACAAGAATTGTAATGCCAATCTTAATTCTCGCTCTATTTCTTCTCTGTCTGCAACATTTTCTTTTCCTGCAGTTTTGTATGGAATTCTAGTTGAGCAAATATGAGATACAATTATGAAAGGAGGTTCACCTTTTATTTTGTATCTACCCCAATCAGTATCATGTACAACTTTAAGAACTACATCACTTCCCTCATCATAAAGTAAAGGAATACGATTTGCATAACGATAAACATGYGGTCCYCCAGATTTTATATCACCACCATATGCAATTCCCATCTCAATTATGAAAGGGAATCCAGAATATGCAGAAGCTKGRCGTTGAACTACAGCAGTAAAGTCAGGATTGAAGAATTTTTTGATGCCTTTTTCTAATGGTTCAGCACCCAAKGGAGCCAAACAACTYGAATCAGGTGCCATAAAGTCYTCAAATKTTTGAAGASCATCACTWAGRRTAACTAATTCTTGATTWGATAGKGTRCCCATTCGYYTTTCAGGTTTRAATTTTGCAAATKCTGCAAATTTGACTGCAGTGGTAGGACCWATWCGYTGAAATCGTTTTGTTAAAAATGTAGTAAGAGGTTCACCTTGAACAGTATTGGTTAATTGTTTRTAATATTGGCTTTCTGGATCCATATCAAYTGTTTTTGATTGAGAATCACCAAAATCCCAATAARATAATTTTTTGTTTGGAATATCAAGATCTTCAATTYTRATTTTRTTTAATTTTTCAAAGTCCATTTTTAGAAAAGACATTAACGCAATTACTACTCTAACTTGACGTGAAAGATTTTTCCATTTTTTCTCTGCTTTCTCCATGATTGAAGTRAAACTAAGWTTTTTCTTGGATAATCCTAAATCTTTTCTCACTTTTTCAATCATTGCATCATCAATAGTTGGAATTTCAAATTGAGATTCAACTATCATTCTTCGTATTCTTTCCACATCAACTCCATGTGGATGTGGTCGAATTATTGTTGGAGGTAAAGGTATATTTTTTACAAATCTAGGATGACTAAATTTTTGTCCTTTAGGATCATCAAAAGTAATTGAGGCATAAGGGGTAATCAGAGAAGTTTGATACACATAGTCTCTAATTTTAATACCAGCTTTTGAGTAATCACCCTCCAAACAAATACTAACAGAGAGTCCTGTTTTTGAAACTTCTTTTGTTGTATGTTTAACAATTACTGGTTTATTTTTTTGAATGTCTAATAATATTTCAAATTGGTTTTGGATTTTTCCATCTGCACAACTCTTYACAGTAACTGGTTTRTTTGTTGTAATTTGTCCATACAAAATTGCCATAGTTGCACCAAGTCCAAACATTCCTCTGGCYTGTTTGAGTCCAAATTTTGAACCATAAAGTACAGTTCCAAATGCAGGTGGGATATGCTCTGCATCGATTCCAGGGCCATTATCTTTTACAGTCAAAATGTATGGTTTAGGATCAGATTTTTCAGGATCTACAGCCTTTATTGTCAAATGAACGTCTGGAAGAATTCCTTTTTGATCACATGCATCTAATGCATTTTCAACGAATTCTCTAACTGCAGTATAAAGAGAACGTGTAGGATTACTAAAACCAGCTAAATCACGATTACTGTAAAAGAATTCACTAGGTGAAATTTGATTAAATTTTTCCTTAATAGAAGACATCTTGATCTTCCCATAATTGCATTTTTTCTTTTTTTGTTCGTCTATTTGCAGCTTCTAATTTATCATAAACTGCACCGTGCATACCCCCACTAGAAATTGCAGATATTGCATCAACTGTTAATCGTAATTTAGTTGCATCACCAATAATTGAAACGGTTCGGCCATAAACTGAGATATGTGTACTACTAAGATTTTCCATATTTCGTCTAGCTCTCCCACCTTCTCCAATAATTCTCCCTTTTATCCTTTCAATATTTGCAGCAGATTTTCCAGCAAACTCTCTTAGATCAATTACATGTAGTGTATTTTCACCTTTTAACAAAGTCATAGCATTTTCAGGTGAAAAGCCTCTTCCAATTGCTGTAACAATTTCCATTGCTTTGAAAGGTTGCATTTTTTCAACATTACCAATAGATTTTATTAAAACTTCACCAGTTTCACCATCAATATCTAGAGAAACAAAACATAACTGTTCAATTTTGGATTTTACAGTACCTGATTTTCCAATTAAAACTGCAATTCGATCATTTGGAATACGGATTATTTTCTCAAAGCTCATTTTGTAATTTCCTCAAATAGTTTTTCTGAATCTTCAACAGGAATTCTCCTTTTAGTGAAGAATCTTGCAATGTTATTAATATCTCTTTTAAGAAATGCATCAGAATTTGGATGTCTAAGATCAACTGCAGAGGCAAGATCAAAAACTACTAAACCATTCTCAGTTTTGAAAATATTGTATTCTGAAAAATCACCATGAACTAATTTGGCTTTTTGATAAAGATCTTTTAGAAGGATAATTGCTTGACTGTAATCATTTTCATTTACATCAGAAGTTAGTAATTGTTTGGCAGGAGCRCCATTTTCACCCACAAAATCCATTGCAAGTACGTTATTTGTGACATATCGTGGTCTAGGAACCGGAATTCCAGCATTATAACATTGTGTTAAATTTCGATGTTCTTTTCTTGCCCATAAATAAACAAGRTTYTTTGTRCCTTTTTTTAGATGTGARAATCTAGGATCACCCAARATGTAYGGTTCACGTTTTTTAAAATTTGAWGTGCTAATCAAATAAATTTTCAATGCAACATTTTGATCATCYTCATCAACAGCCCAAAAAAGAACRGATTCTTTTCCAGCACTYACAGTTCCATTRACATATGCAATAATATGATCTGTGATCATKTTGTAAAGRGTCATCACAGTACGTTTGTCTAARACTTCATTGATTRYTTTKCCTTTTTTAAAACCATCTTCCAAATGTTTTCGTTTTCGTTTTGAATTTARTATATTATCAATTTTAGATTCTAATTTTTTACTAATTATATCAGTCATRAAATAACAATACTCCCACTAGATAAAAGAGATTTCTGTTTTAATAAAAAAATGAATCTAAAATAAAAACCAAATARCATCTACACATTAAAAATTATTAAGAAAGGAACTCCAGAAACTTTTTTAATTCCATTTTCAGAACCGACTCCAAGTTTAATTGATAAAGAAATTGTTTCAGGTCCAGCCATATTAATTATTGATGAATTTTTCAATAGAGTTTCTGCTTCTTGTTCTTCAACAAATCTGTCACCATAATAGCTTTCACTAATATTCATAGTTAATTCATTTTCAGTAATTTTTTTGCCTAACAAATCAGCATCACAAATATTGAGCATTCTTTTCTTTTGATAGTCACTAACTCGTACTGAGAATTGCATTACGCGTATTTACCTTTTAAAGTTGATTTTGCRCCACATGCTTCACAAATTAGAAATGAAATACGATTTTCTTTTAGAATTTTTGTATCAGGACTTTTACATGTATGACATTCAAGGTAATCCTTAACATAAATTTKGAATAATCTTGTAAAGTCATCAGGTGCCCTTCGTCCAACAAACATTGCYTTATCWCCYWKYMKTTCWGCTGGAACTGCAAATTCTTTTGAGAGATATTGWARRACTTTWTSAGGATCTCTACGAAGAATCTTTGGAAAWTCTGAAAAGTTACGCAAGAAAGTTTTTTGBCCTTCCCACATWACATCAACTATAGGTAATTCAAATCTGGTTGAAGTTTCTTTATTGGTGTCGCCTAGTTTATCTTGAATACGTTTGAGCAAGTGTTCATATTCTGTTTTAGTCACTGAAAAATAGTGCATAGTTGACCCTATATGGGTTTTGAAAAAGAAGAGCCATGTGGARTTGTTTTAAATTATTCTTTTGGCATTGCACCAATACGGAATACTTTAGTTCCACAGGTAGGACATGTACCTTTTACGGCAGGACGTCCATTCTTTAATTTAGTTTCTTCAGGATCTTTGATATCCCTTTTTTCTCTGCATTTTACGCAATATGCTGTAACCATTCTGAAATTAATCAAATTTGATTGTATTTAGGCAGAGGCTGTGAAAATTATTTAACTATAGAGTAGATGTGTGTAAATTTTTTGTGCCTCAAAAAAACAATAATTCTAAAAAATTTCAATAAATATAGATATTTTTTAAAAAATCATGAATTAGGTCTTTTTAAAATAGATTTTTTATAAGATTTTACAAGTAAATGATAATTTATAAAAAGATTATCAGTTATAACCGACCATATTATAAAATAACAAAATGACCTCAAAAAAAGGAATTGCAGTTACAGTCATAATTTTGGCTGTAATTACTGGTGCAAGTTTTGTATTTTGGATTGTTCCCCAAGACAGTGAATCTACATTTGTTGTATCAGATTATGAGGGATACATTGATGGTGTAAAAAATATTCATGAAGTTTTACAAGAATCAATAAACATAGAATATCAAAATCTTCACAACGGGGATATTTCTACGAGTGATTATATTTCAGTAGCAGATATTACATCATCACAAGTAACAGCCCAAATAAGCGAATTTGTTACATCAAAGCCGCCTCAAGAATGGCAAGAAAGCTACATTGGATACATGGAAGCTTTAAAAAAATTCAATGAATACATTGTTGAAACAAAAGTAGCTGCAAATTTGATTGAAAAAGAAAGTTTTGAAGAAGAAATGGCAGAAACTATACAAAAAATAGAGTCATTAAAAGAAGAATCCAAACAGCTAGTCAAGAAATCAGATGAATTAAGACCTAACTAGCCTCAAGACCAAATTTTACTAATCAGAATAGTTGGAAATCATTAAAAAGGAATTATAGAATAAAAATAGAATGTCTCAACGCTCTAAAAAAGTTGAAAAAGATGTCAATGCGTCTACTGCAAACAAACTACTAGTAATTTGTATTGATAGAGATAATGACGTAGGTGAAAAGGCAGGGATTGACACGCCAGTTGTTGGTAGAGATGCATGTATTGAGGCAGCACAAAGATTAGCATTAGAAGATCCTGAAGATGCAGATTCAAATTCTATTTTTGCAGCAATCAAAACATATGAAGATTTAATCAGTAAAGGGTATCAAGCTGAAGTAATTACTGTTGCAGGAGTTAAAGACAGAGGGGTACAAGCTGATGAGAAGATTCTTGTAGAGACCAAAAAAGTACTAGAAATATTTCCTGCAAATGGAGCAGTTATTGTTTCAGATGGTGAAGATGATGAAAGTGTAATTCCAGTAATTCAGAATGTCCTACCAGTAGTATCAGTTCAACGAGTTGTAATGAAGGTTAGTAGAAGTGTAGAGTATTCTTATGCAGTATTAGGAAAATATCTAAAAATGCTTGCTTATGATTCAAAATATTCAAAATTCTTTTTAGGAGTTCCAGGAATTCTTTTGTTAATTGGTGGAGTTGCAACTGTGTTTGGTTATACTGCAGAAATATTTGCAGTTCTTGTAAGTATTTTAGGTGGAGCATTTTTGATTAGAGGTTTTGATCTTGATAGAGTATGGTCAAGTTGGTCAAAACCAACACCGATGGGTTTTATCAGAATGTTTACCATGGTTGCAGGAGTATTACTTATTCTGTCATCARTACCAGCTGGAATTAGTGCAATTGATTCAGAACTAATTGRAWCAGAYAAGKMATTAATTRYAWTAATTACAGATAAGATRGTAATAGGACAATTTGTYGCAGGAATATTACCAATTTTATGGATTGGTRTRGGTGCAATATTTGCAGGAACRTTACTWAGTAATTGGATTGGAGGWGTTCCAAGACAAATTAGTGATATTTTAAGAATAATTGTTTTAGGKGCTCTTTATCCAACAATAATGCAATTTACAAATATTATGATTTATGAYGATAATTCACTAACTTTGRTTCCACCTCTAWTAGGAGGATTAGCWGYWACGTTGATYTCAGCCACGATTCTCTTTAAAAAATATAGAAAACWTAAAGATCAAGAAATGGTTTCAGACTAAAATATAGAATTTATCATNAAAAAAAYAAATTTCTGAATAACACTGATATCKCCTATCRTTTGTAAAKTATCAAAAGGTGATAAAAAATWAGTAAATTAAAAGACGTRATCTTRCAGCTATCAGGATTATACAAAATATATGAAAAAAAATTAGAAAAGGATATTCAAAATGGRGATATTCCAAAACACGTTGCTTTRATTTTRGATGGTAATAGAAGGTGGGCAAAAATGCATCTAARAATGCCAAAYAAGGGACACTGGAGAGGAGCWGATGCAGTTGAAAATCTTCTTGATTGGTGTGAAGAGTTAGATATCAAGATTGTCACATTGTATGCATTATCAGCTGAGAATTTRGATAGAAAGGATGAAGAATTAGAATATCTTTAYGARTTGATTAGAATGAGACTAGAAAAATTATACAATGATCCTAGAATTCATAGATGTAAAATGAGAGTCACAGGTATTGGAAGAATTGAATTGTTACCAGAATCAATTAAAGAGGTTTTAAATAAATTAGATATTGCAACAAAAAATTATGATAACCATTTTCTAAATATTGCATTGGCATATGGTGGACAAAATGAATTAGTTGATGCAGTAAAAAAAATAGGAGAAAAAATTAAAGATGGATCATTAAGTGTTGATGAAATTAACAAAAAAGAAATTGAATCAAATCTTTACACATCATATCTACCTCAATCTTCTGCTGACATGATTTTACGAACATCCGGTGAGAAGAGATTAAGTGGATTTTTAATGTGGCAAAGTGCATATAGTGAATTAGTATTTATGGATATTTTTTGGCCAGAATTTAGAAAGATTGATTTAATGAGGGCAATCAGAACTTATCAAGAAAGAAAAAGGAGAATTGGGAAATGATTGAAGAGACTTCTGCAGGAATTGTAATATTTAGAAAAGAAAATTCAAAAAATATGTTTTTACTGTTACATTATCCATCTGGRCATTGGGATTTTGTAAAGGGGAARATGGAGAAAGGKGAATCAACTCATGAAACTGCAACTAGAGAGACAGAAGAAGAAACAGGRATTAAAGATATAGTGTATWTAGAAAATTTTGAAGARTGGATTGAATATAATTTCCAATATCAAGGAGARTTAGTTCAAAAAAARGTRGTRTTTTTCTTGGCTGAAACAAAAACAAAAGAAATTRAAATTTCACATGAACACTCKGGTTACATTTGGACTGATTACAACTCTGCAATGGAAAAAACTACATTTGATAATGCAAAAACAGTACTAACTAAAGCACAAACTTTGCTATCAAARACTTGATAGTTGTAATTCYTTAGCKGYTGCAACTGGATTTTTAGAATTGAGTATTGTTCTGCCAACAATGAGGTAATTAGTTCCAGATGAAATTACTTCTTTGGCATTGCCACCCTGAGTACCAACACCTGGAGAAAATATACTCAAATTTTTTCCTGCTTTTTTAGAACAGTATTGAATAATTTTTGGAAAAGTGGCACCAACTACAATCCCATCCACTTTTGCAGTTAATGCCCAATTCAAAAACAATTGATACAATTGCTGCTTTTTTCCCATTTTAATCTCCATATCATATGATAATTTAGCCTCAGGGGCACTCATATGACATAAAGTTATGACACCTTTTTGATTTTTGTGAGCAGATTTTACTAGATTTTTCAAACTATCAAGACCCATGATAGGATTTGCAATTACTGCATCAAATCCTAAATTCCAAAGATTTTCTGTTGTTACTCGATTTGTATTTCCAATATCATTTAGTTTGATATCAGCAATTGTCTCTAAACCATACTGATGAGCTTTTTTGTTAATTTTGATAATTTCTTTACCACTCAAAGGTAAAAGTAAATGAAAATTCAATTTAATTCCACAAAGATATGGATGTAATTTTTTKATATTTTGTATTGTTTTTGCTTCTAGATTTTTTACAGAAGCATCATAGTCATTGGCAAGAATTACCTTACCATTAGTTTTTGAGATCTTTGAGAGTCTAGTTTTGAAGGTGGCCATAATCAACTAGTGGATGAGTGTCTTTTAATTTTATAATTTTAATATACGAATAACCATGTTCAGATGGATTTTCCACAAAAGTTGGTTCAGTGCCATTAGTTGATGARAATTTCAGGAATGGTTTTTCTGGATCATMATTTARTACAACATGACAATAGTATGAAGTTCCCTCATCATTGAAATTCATGAAAACCCCTAAAAGCCATTTATCATTATGTGGAAATAAAAATAATGGGAATGGTACTTCATCAAAACCCCAAGTAAGTTTTGCAAGACTMGATACGTCTTCTAGTTCAATTGGTTGGTATCTATCAAGAGTTCCATTTCCAGGTCTCAAAGTTTTTGGMAGTGATTTAATTCGAATTATTGGYGAGTATAATTTACTTGCATCAGAAGTAGAATCAACAATTTTAGATTCTTCTTTTCCTCCCTTTAKACCATAGCAAAGATAATGACCGTGATTTTCTAAAGGYGTATAGTAYACAATTGGTTTTTCTTTTAGAACATCCATTTGAACAGATARAATTTTTGTACCATGATAATCATGTAAAAATGATACACGTGGTGCACGCTCAAGTGCACATACAAGTCTAGAAAATTCTAAAGTTGAATTTACTTGTACATAACGTGGTAATTTATCAGAAACAGGTTTTTGTAAATYGTCCACRGGRATTTTCAACAGATAATCAAATTAAACTTATCCAAAATTTTGGAGCCTAGTTTCTTCTATCAACAACATCATAAACATCAGGTCCAGTTCCAATAATTGTAACAGGCGTGTTTAATTCAGTTTCAATATTTTTTATGAAAGCTTTTGCATCATCAGATAATTCATCATAGGAAGTTTTTCCCGCACATTCTGAAAATAAAACATCTAATTTTGTAATAGAGATTTGTGTTGCACCATTAAGCATGATTGCACGCCTAGCTAAATCAAAATCAAAGTCAGCGGCACGTCTTTGACGTCCAGTAACAGTTCCAAATTCAGACCACCCTTTTTTTTCTGCATCCTCTATCGAGAGTTCCTTATCAAGTGGGCCAGTACCAACTCGTGTGACATAAGATTTGAAAACAACAATCACTTCATCAACTTTTGTAGGTCCAATACCCACATCGGCACAAATTCCAGAAGCTGTTACATCTTTTGAGGTTACAAATGGGTATGTTCCATGCCATAAAGAAAGAAATGTTCCCTGAGTACCTTCAATTAACACATTTTCATTTGCAGAAATTGCAGAGTTTATATCATATGGAACATCTGTGACAAGTGAAGATAAAGAATCAAAATCTTTTGCTAATTTCAAAATCCTCATTGCCCTATCAGCATTAGCAGGACCAGTRCCAGAACCAGTACTTCCAATTTTTTCTTTTAATTCACCTTTAGAATCTCTCTCTAAATGAGTTGCTTCAATTATTCCACAGTGTTTATCAATAAACAAACGACCAGATACATCAAAATCCTCAATTTCTTTTTTGAGTACATCAGGATTAAYTACAACWCCAGGTCCAATCATTATTTTTGCATTCTTATTTAGAAATCCACTTGGAAGCATYCTCACYTTATACACTTTATCTCCATCYTTAATKGTRTGACCDGCATTTGGACCRGCACCRCCACGAACTATAATTTTTGGATTATCTTTAATTGCCAAATATGAAATAATTTTTCCCTTACCTTCATCTCCAAAAAATCCACCAACAACTACAGTAGATGTCATAGTGTAGAACTTTAATTCCGTTTATTTAGAGTTATAGAATCGGACATTACACTACTAGACTAGAATCAATTAAGTCTGATTGAGAAATCAAAGGGACGGTACAAAGTAAATCAAAGTTGCTTTTTATCGCGTTAGCGTTTGGAGGTACGTGATTTTTTAGAATAGATAATTGCACCAGCTGCAACAACAACAACTCCAATAGCTAGGGGATTTTTTACAAGTCCAGTAATTTTTTCAGTGATTCCATTAAGAAAAGAGCTTGTTGTTGCTATAGAACCAGCACTCCGATCATCTGCAATAGTAGAAGTTGCAGCTCTTTCTTCAAGTCTTGCAGATTGTTCTTTAATGTCATTCTCAATATTTCTAATGGATAATATGGCATTACCTCTATCATCGACCAATTTATCTAATTTTCTTAATACACTTCTAGATCCATTTGGTGCTCCAATAGATTTGTGTAGATTTTCAATGGAGAGTAATCTGTCTTTAGCCTGTACAAGTTGAGCTTTTAATTCATCAAGAATAGTCATTTTACCACGTTGAATCCTTGTCAGCATCAATAATTTTTGCATTTTTTAATAATTTAGCCACAAAAAACTCTAATCTATCAATTCTTTCCTTATCATTTACAGGTTTTTTCTTCAAATCTGGACGTTTTACTTTAGGCATTTTAAACTCCATCTAGTCCTATACTTGTATCACTTGATGAAATCTCCAAGATTCCTTCATCATTTTTCAAATCATTATCAGTCATAGTCAAATATTTTATTTCACTAATTGCCATTACTAGACTTGAACCACTAGATCCGTAAATTTGTAAATATCTTTTGTATTTCAAATTGAATCTTATGAACTTCCAAGCTCCAGCTGTTAAATTTGAAACTGTAATAGTTCTAACATTTTCTGCATCTGAAAAACTTGTATCTGCACTACATCTAATTTTAAATTCAGTTTCTGTATTATCTGCATGAAGATGAATTGCAACTCCTAAAATATTTTTTGATGAACCAAGATCAATGTAAACAGCTGGATTTGTTTCTACATTACTATTCCATTTTGTTCCGGTACTATCATCAAAAACTTCACTACCAGAACCAGCTAGCATTTCAGTTTTATTGATTCCATTCCAAAATTGGACATCATCTACTGCACCATTTAAACCACCACTAGCAGAAACAAATGGAGTGTAACTATAACCTTGAAAATGTAAATATCTTAATCCTGTAACTAAACCTATAGAACCTGTTTCCTCTTCAATTAATACTGTTCTGGCAACATCAGAATACATACGCATAGACAAAGCACCTGCATTATTTTCAATCTCAATGTAGAGTGTTTCGATTGTTGGAGCATGAGCAAATGCGGTTGTGCCACCATTAATTTGCTCGTTATCTTTTATGAGGTTACGCCATGTGTTAGGGTTTGTCTGAAAAATAATTCCCACTGCATCCTGTAAATCCGTCATAACACTTGTGATTTTATCAGTAAATCCAAAAAACATTGCACCGGCATGATTCCCACTTGAATATGAGGTGATCGAATCAACCCTTATTTTAAATCTCAATAACCATTTTGATGTAGAAATATTTGCACCAACAGGGTCAAATCTTGCCCCACGATAAACACCACCTTGACCAGCTGCTAAATCAATTTCGTCATTGATTGCATCATAAGTCCAATTATCAGCAGAAATTGTAAAGTTGGCACTTGATGTTAAATCATCATCTAAGATTGCACTTGTATCTGGAGTTGTCACTACTGCATTACTAGGTTGAGAATAATTCCCGATTGTTTCTGAGTGACTTGTAATTGTAGCATTTGAAAAATTTGTTTTGCCCAGAGTAACATATTCAGTTCCATCAAATCCTTTGAGTAATTTGTTTACAGTATCATACCACAAATCACCGACTCCGGGATTAGATGGTTGAGTTGATTGAGTTAGTAAAACTCCAGAACTGGCATAAAGTCCCATGATTAACCAACCCTTCTAACAGAATTTCCAGCATCTTTGAATTGTTCTACAGCTTGAGCTGATAACGGCATAGCAACACTTTCTCGACCATCTCTGAAAGTGACAATATAGAATCCGGCTGTTGGAGTATCTTTTTCTGGATTAAAAGATTTAGCAATGTCAGTTAAAAAGTTGCTAAAGCTTCCAGAACTTTCTGCAGTTTCTCTCACACTTGTTCTAGCTGATTGTGATAAAAAATTGTCAGTTACACTTTTTGAGAGTTCTTCTAAACTAGATCCGAATATATCAGAAGCTCTAAACTCTTGTCTTTCATTTCCATCAAAGAAATCTTTGATAGCATCCCTATTTCCAGTAAAAGCTTCTTGAACATCTGCACCAGCAGATCCTAATCCTTCAAAAAGTCCTTGAGTGTTTAATTGAATGTCTCTAATTCCTTTAGTTAGTGAATCAACTAATCCGGCGATTGGTTGAGTGATTGCATTTCCTCCAGCTTGTCCTAATTGATTTGCACCATCAGAGACTCTAGTTCCAAGATTAAGTTTGTCAGCTGCATAAACTGCTCCACCAATTACAACACCAGCTAGAACAACCTTGATAACAGTTCCTTTGAATGGAATTGATAAAATTCCCATTAGAAATCTTCCTCCTCTTCAAAACCTGATTCATCTGTTACTTCACTAATTTTTTTTAAGATTCCATCCCAAACTAAATCTAAAACTCCGACTCCAGTAGCATTTAAAATAATTTGGATTCTGTCTCCAGTTCTCAAATTTTTATTAATAAAACCTGAATCATCAGAGCTTACAGCATTACGAAATACTTTAGAACCTCCAGCGGCTCTTTTAATAACATAATCAACAGATCCTCCAGGAGTTGTAAAAACAGTATCATTATCTTTTACAATTCCAGTAAATCCTTCCGGAATTTTTCTTGATTCTAAAACAACATCACCAATAGCATAATTTGTTAAAGTTACATCTTGGCTATCAAAAAAAGAAAAGGGGATAGTTTGACCGATATTCAATTTTTTCAAATCTCCTATACAGTTAACTTATCGTTGAGGGTTATTGGTACAATTCGTACAGCATCAGCAACTCCACCTAAAACCTTGACTTTCAAGTTAGATGGGATTCTTCCTTTATCAGGAATGCCTAAACTTCCAACTTTGTTATGAATACCCAGATTCCACAAAGAATAACCTTGGTCGGTTAGCTCTGTAACATCTGCTCCATTCATAATTCCGAATGTAGTTGTAGGTAATGCTCCGTGAGTTACATTTTCGCCTCTTGTAATACTGGCTTCTTGAATTGATTGTGTGCTTCTATATTCACCATCGGCGATTATGTCAGCAAATGAAGTTGTTTCAAAGAATTGGACACCTAAGAGTTTACCCGGTTGAGGGATTGCATAACTCTTTTCTGTTCCAACTGCCATAGTATCAGAGTGTCTTGTATAACTCATGTACCCTTGTAGTTTTGAGAATCCTCCTAGATCCGAAATCAAACTAGAGATTACACCAACTGTTAATTTTTTACCGTCAAAAGCTGCATCATCTGCATCAAATTTGACTGATAATTGACTAGCAATTCCTCCGGGCATTCCGTAAGGTTGATGATAGTCGATTTGTGGTGACATCATAAATGGGTCAAGTGGCAAAACCATTCCAAGAGAAACTCTTGAATTGTCTGCTCCGCCTCCATCAAAGATAGGTCGATTTCCTAACAACACATTGTTGTTATACAAATCCTCACCTAAGATTCTGGAGACTTCCGGATTAGCTGCAACACCAACTTTGATTTCATCGAGCTGTGAAGCTACGACTTGTCTTGTTGGGTCTGCTACTCCGTTTCTTTGTCCTACAATATCGAGGATAAGACATTTTAGTATTCTCTTATCATCGCTAGGTAGATCCCATTCTTTTGTCTCTACTGCTATTCCGGGATCATAGTCTGTAACTAATTTGTACATTTTAGGCATTATTCAAATACCTCCAATGCATTAGCTTGTGCGATAGTATCCTCAAAACTTGTGGGAATTTTGAAGTTACTAGAGTTCAACATAATGTCGACTCCTTTGTCTGCACCTACAGCAATGAATCCTTCTTTTTTCAGATTCAAACCTCTATTGTGTAAAGCAAAATTAACAAAATCAATCGAATCGGCTCTTACTCTTACAACTGGAATAGTAAATCCAATTCTTTGTAGGAAGCCTTTCAAAAATTTTGTATCTAATGCTCTTACACCTCTACCAAATCCGATTCCAGTAAAAGAATTTTGTACATATCCTTTTGCTGGTGGCAATAACTTTTGTAAAGTTTTTTGTCCCGGAATAGTAATGGTTTTCATTATCTGCTCCTCTTGTGCTTTAAGCACTTTTTGGTGCTTTTGTTAACACCGTTTTTGCATTTTCGTTTCATTTTCTATTTTTTCCTAAGCTGCTTACTCAAACATGCACGATAGCCCGGTTTACCTTTACAAGCTTTAGCAGCTTTTCTAAATCGAGTCTGTTGTGCTAGTTGTTTTGCAGTAGCCATAAAGAAAACAGATCTTTCTAGCTATGTAACACGGGTATATCTAGCTGGAATTAGGCACGACCAAAGATATTCTTCAATGATAATGGATTTCTAATTTGTCTAACTTCTTGAAACCTCCATCCTTTCTCTCTCTTTTTTAATTGGTCTACAATTTTGTGTTTGTCTACAAAATGTCTTTGAATCATTACTTGACTAGATGGAATTCTGTCTCCACATTCGGGACATCGTACAACAGATCCTAATTCTAAATTAATGTCTCTCAAATTCTTCCATCCTTCAAAGCTGTATTGTAAACTAGATTAACTTCTGCAACAAAATTTCTAAAATTAGTTTTCCATTCTTCTTTCTCTAATGGTTTTCCAATTCCTAAAGAAACCATTGAATGTAATCCATTAAATAATTTTTCTGCATGCATCGAACAAGTTCCACAATGAAACATATCAAGCAATTTTGTTTTGATAAATTTCCAAACATGTGATTCATCAGATCCTGTACAAGTAAAACCCAAAACAGATTTTTTATCAGAGCAGCTTACATTCAAATCTCATCTAGAACCTCCAAAGCTGCTTTGACATCTGGAATGCTTTCAACAAAGACTTGAGCTTTTGATTTTATTCCATTAGTAGAATTTAATTTTCTATCATCAAGTGCATCTTCTGCTTTGTCTAGTGTACGAAATAACGGATCAATAGTTTCTTTCATTTTTCGCAAATCTGCAATGGTTTCTTTATCTGATTTTTGTGGAATAATTTTATTTTTCATGTACCATTTGATTGATTTCCATACAGATTGAGTGAAGTTTGTTTTTGCGTTAGCAGAAGCCATTGAATCAAATGCATCAATGAGTTTGATAGCAAATTGTTTAGGTTTTGATAGGTTTGCCGATGAGGAATTTAGCGATTTTCCTGTTATTGATTTTAATATCTCGTCTAGCTCTTTTTGCATCTTGTTTCGCTTCTCTCCTTAACCTCTTTTTCAGTTCCATTACTTCTCAAAAGCTGGCGTTGCTTGAGCAATGTTTGCAGCTTGATTTTGAATATTTCTTACTTGTTGGAGTTGGTCAACTGGAATTTGTGTTCCATAAGTTGAGAAAATTGTCTCATCAACTTTAGCTTGAATCATTTTTGCAAAGGATTGCATAATCATTGATTGAAAATCATTTTGCTGTTGCATTTGTGGTGAAGCTGTTGTTCCCTTCCAAGCTTTAACTAAATCTGCAACTCCAGCAATTCCATCTTTTAGTAAAAGCATTTTTTGCTCTGGAGGAATTTCATCTGATTGAGTTTGTTGTTGTGATTGAGCTTGTTGTTGATTTGCATTGTTTGCAGATCCTAAAGCATCACATAGTTTGTTTAGATTTGTTGCAACTGAATGAATTTCAGCTCGTAGTTCAGACATATCTTCATTCATTCTAGTAATTCCTAGAGCTTCTTTTGTTTTTTGGAGTTTTTCTTTAATTTTTTGTGATTCCTCCATTTGTTCCGGAGTTAATTTAGGCTCTGGAGCTTCTGGAAATTCTTCACTACTCATTGAAAATCTCATCCTTTAGAAACTCTGCTAGTTTTTGCATTTGGATTGCAGAAAAAAATCCTTCAATTTTATAATATTTTTTCTTTGGCTCTAGCAAATCTTTTTGATGTTGTGCCATTTGTTCTTCTTGAAGTGAATTTGCAGATTCAGCAGATTTTTTAAGAATTCCAATAAACTCTTGCATCATTTCGTCAGGATTGCCATTCATTCTTCATCTTCTCCTATCTTTTCTGAATCAATTTCTGAATCATCCCATTCTTCAGCATCTTCGGGCTTGTTTCCGCAAGTAGGGCAGAAATCATTTTTCTTTGGAACTGCATTAGAATCGCAGTTTGTACATTTTTTGAATTTTTTAGTAAGTTTTGAGTTCTGAATCACTGAATTGCCACAAGAACCATCTGCACATTTGGCAAAGTTAGTTCCACCGGGCATTATTTCTGCTAATTGGTTATGATTTACCTCTAGATCGTGAGAATGGTCATGTTTTTCCTCTGAAACTGTTGGTGCAGGTGCAGTTATTGATTCAATTTTTGGTTGTGGAGGTTTGTTTGATACTTTTACTTTGTGGACATGTTCACATTTTCCATCCTTGCAAGTATCATCAATAGGAGGAAGTTCAATCATGTAATCTTTGAAGTCAGTCAAGATGTAAGCTCCGTAACTATTGGTTGAGGTACTGTTGCTTCAACAGTTTCAATATTTTTTTTCGAGTTGTCATAAAAAATAATTGCATCTCTAATGTATTTTGAATAATTTTTTTCTGAGTTTAGTATATCTCCACATTTTTCATCGAGACATACCAATTTTTTAAATTTAGGCATAAGGATATACTTTAAGATATACTATTTGACACGGGTATATCCAAAATGGATAGATATATCCTAGTCACAAAGTATATCGTATATCCTTTTTAGATATACCGGTGTTACATAGTAAAATTAATTTTGTAACTTATGGGAATAGATCCAAAACAAATAGCTAAAGAAATAACAGACGGTAATTCAGATCCGCATTTTATTGGAGTAAGAACCGTTGAATCAGCAAAGCAAAAAATAATATCTTTCAAACAACATTATGACCAAGGAACAGTAAGCAACCTGTACAGAGACAACATTACAGAATATTTGAAAGAATTAGAGTTAGTAAATCAACTAGCAGAAAAATTCAAACTAGAAAAAATTGAGAATTTAGCTTTTGATTTGCTAACAAAAGTATATTTGAAATTGATTCGCAAAAATCAAAGATATAGAAATGAAGATTGGTTAAAAAAATTCCAAGAAATTCATTCTCAGTTGAGAATGATTCCAACAGATAGAAAAAGCCACATAATTTCAAGAGCTGAGAAATTAAAAACAACTGGAGGCAGAATCTAAATGGAACAAATTGAGAAACCTGTTTCAAGATTTACTGCTGCAATAGTTATCATCGGAGGAACTGGAGCATTAATTGCAACCTCTGCACTAGATCTGCCACTTGCAGAGAGTGTGATTCCTATTGTTTCAGGTGCTATTGCATCAGCTGCAACGTTTCTGTTCATGAGTGAGAAATCTTGAGTGAAATCGAGACTCTTCAAACCTTTTTTCTTGGAATCATAACAATAGTGACCTCAGTAGGCACGGGATTTGGGTTATTCATGCTTAAAAAAATGGGTTGTTTTGATAATCTGTTTAGAAGTCATGGAGAAAGAATTGCAAAATTAGAAACGAAAGCAGAAATTTATCATCCAAAATCAGCTGTTTAGAATCATTAAATTATCAATTATTGATAATATTTTTCATGCCCTTAGTTAATCGACGAAAGAAAGCATGTGATAAAGAATCATGTGGAGAGCCTGCAACACATTCTTCTAAAGATAAAGATTTTTGCTGGAAACATTATTCAGAAGCAACACGCACACAAAGATTATCTAAGAAAATCATATTATTAATCGGCGTCATTGGAACTATAATAGGAGTACCAACAGGATTATATTTTTTTGTAAAAGATATTTTTCAAATTTAATTACATTCTTTTTTTTACATCTCTGTAAAATCTAACAATTTCTCTTGCATGAGTTCCACACATTCCCCAATTCATCCAGCAATTATGGGTTGAGGATTTTTTAGTTTTAGGGCATCCACGAATACAACAATTCATTTTGAAACTCCAAGAAAAGTTTTGTAGATCATTTGTTGAACTGATTTGAATTTTCTAATCTTTGCAATTATTTTTAATCTATTGTAATAATCTTCTCTTAATGTTAATCCAATAGTTCCTTCTTTAGTCAATTTCTTTTTTCCTCCTAATTTCATCATGAAGTGTTGTTGTTTTGTTTCGAGCTTTTGTTCTAAGTTGATAACCACAACAAGGACAATATGAATCTGGAATTGAATAATAAACATCACATTTTTTACATCTTTTTTGACCTGTAGTATATGGAGTAAAGTTTTTTTTAACTCTCATCAGTTGGCAAATCAAATGTTTTCTGTATCTATTAAAATACAATTCCAGAAAAGATTTTTCTTTTTCTAATTCAGTTTGACATTTCAATTTGAATCTCCTGAGTTGACACTAGACTATAATTTTCCAATGTAAAATTAATCAAAGTATATTTTCTGTATTTGTTTTTGTGAAATCTTGCATGATGTCTTGATGATTGTTGCATTGTTGCAAAACATCGTCCACACTTTTTGCAAGTGTAAGGAATTTCAAATCCTTCAAGATCTAATTGCATTATTGATGATACCTCTCAATGTCAACATTTGAATCGGTGTAGATTCTTACAAATCCGCATGGTTTGCAATTCCAAATCTCAACTTTTTCTCCTCTACTACCATAAAGGAAATGTATTGGAATTTCACAAAAAGGACACTCTCTAGTCATAGATTTGATTCCCCAGATACCATGCTGTTTTGATTAATGATTTTACGACTGAGAAAGGTTATTTTTTCAGATGTTATGAAATCTCCAGCATCTTTGGATTTTGTGCGATATTGTCTCCAAGAGATTCCATTTTCATCTTTGATGATTTTTGATTTCAAAATTCTTCAATTCCTTTTTGTATTCCTGTTTGAGTTCTAACAGATTTTTTATTTCTGCAAATAGGATTCCAGAGATCAGATTTCAATTAATCTCTCCCTAAATTTTTTGAAACAGATACAGTATCTTTCAGGTCGTCCGCATTGTTTGCAAAATAGTTCCATCAGCTTATCATCTCCATGATTGTATCGATTGCATCAAGTCTTTCCAGTTGGATTACAGCTCCAGTTTGAAAAGGTGCATCATCCATTTTTTGACAAAGTTTTTCTCTAAGATGTTTTAGAACTTTGTAAAGTTCTGCATCAATCAAAATTTACTTCTCCATCTTGACAAAGTTACTTTTTGAAAATACACAATTCTATATTGTAAATTCAAACTTATCCATTCTGGAGAAATAAAAAATAATTTCTTTCCAAAATTAATTGCCACATATTGAGTTGTAATTCTCAAAGAGAATAGTTCTTTACTCAAATCAACAACTCCGTTAATTGTTCAGATTCTTTTTCAGTTAGTGCTCTTAGATGTTCAATCTTCATGTGACCAACTAGAGAATTGATTTGATAGTTTGTAGTATCTCTAGAGCTTGTTTGCCATTTACAATCTGGACAATGAATTGCTTTCTCATCGTATGGTTGAGTTTGGTTGACATAGTGTTCCATAGCTCGATGAGCTGCTGGAGAAGGTGTTGCACCTATTGTTCCTAGACTGTTTGCATGATACTCTTTGATTTCTACATTAGCAGTTAGTTCTCTTTTCTTGAGATCAAAAACAGAGTTTGAATTTTGTGCTTTTGTCAGTTGTTCTGCTTTTAGTTGAGAATCAATAGATCCTTGAGTTTGAGATTTAGGCTCTATTTCTCCAGTTGCAACAACTCTATCAATATATTTTTGAATTACTTGATTTCTTGATAGTCCTTCTTTTTTTGCAATAGGCTCTAAAGCTGTCCATTTTGATTCTTCACAGGAGAAGCTTTGAGGTTTTTTCAATTTTTCTTACCTCCAAGCATGATGTCAGATTCTTCTTGAGAAAATGAATCAACTTTAGCTCCTATTCTCTTGATAACATCTTTTTCAGATTTTGAAGCTGCTGTGTACCATGAAATAATTTCTGCAGATTTCCAGCATCCGGCAACTCTGATTTGTTCACTTGTTGCACCTTCATCTCTGAGAAGTTGTGCGAATGTATGTCTCAACAAGTGACCGGGTTCAATCTGTGCATATTCTCTTGTTAGCAGATCCATTTCATCGTAGTGTTGTTCTAGATATCTTCTGAGAGTTTTGATTACTCTACTTCTAATTTTTAGAATTGCTTTTCTGTTTGCAATATCAGATCCTTTATCTTCAAACCAAACAAATTTTGAATTTGGAGATTCATCGAGATTTTTCCAATGTTTTAAAACGTGTAGGAGATCAATAGCTGGAAGTTTTCTTTGCCATTCTCCATCCTCTCCAATCCATTCATCGCCTCTTGGATCTTTTGTTTCGTGTTGTGCTACTTCAAAATTTTCTTCATCAAATACAATTTTATCCCATGTCATTGAAGCTATTGCTCCAGTTCTGCCTCCGGTTCTGCATCCAATTCTAAACCAAGTATAGACTTCAAAATCTCCATTCTCTAGCATTTCTTTACCGATAATTTTTGTTAGAGTTGTAGAAAGTGCAGCTCCGGCATATTTTTTGTATGAATCGTGTTTTGATGTTAGTCCAATTTTTTTTCCTAATGCAAGATTGATGTGATAATCAAACTCATCTCCTAGACTTCTAAATGCTATTCTATAACATTGATCATGACCAACTCCCATATCTGCATCATTGAAATCTTTGAAAGTTTTCCAAGTTTCAATAAATGCTTGTTTTGAAGCTAGTGCAGCAGAAGGATTTACCATAATTTTATCAAAAATTCTTTTGAGAGAATATTGATAATTGGCTGCTACTGCTGGCTTGCAAGTGAGATTTCCAAACCATCTTCCTATTTCTCTAATTTTTCCAAAATCAGATTTCTGCAGTCGTTCAAATTTCTCATGATTGACTGCTTTTTGTGTTTTTTCTAGTCGTCCAGTATCAGCATCAAGAGTGATTTTACCATCTTGAGCCATTTTTAGCAAATATCGTCTAGTTTGCTTTGGTGTTTTTCCTAATTGTTTGGATAAAGCATCAGTTCCAGTAATTTTTTCATTCTCAATTAGATCAAGAATGTAATTACAAAGTTCACTCCATGAGACTTTTTTTCCATGAAGTCTGATTGCTCGTCCTGTTCTAGATTCTTGGCTTTGAGTCTCTAGAGACAATAGTTAATTCCCTGCGAATTAATGCAGAAAATTTCTGTTTTAGATATGCCTATACTATTCATCGCAACTTAATGAGAAAGGATATACTATTTGATTATTACTGAGTCAAAAAAGTATATCCAAGTGTAAACTTTGTTGATCTAATTTTTATGTGACACATCAGACATTAATCAATTATGATTCTCAGTAAAGTGTGATCATGTGATTTTTGCATAGTAGTGTTGAAATACTAAAACTGGAAATAATAATTATCAATAGTGGCTCATGGATTTACTGGACAACTAAAAATTTGCGATGAATAGTAATCCTACCATAAGCCATTATACATTATTAGAATCGGACATATTAAACAGTTAGTATATCTTTTTTTCCTTGTTGTCAAATAGAAAAACGTTAACGGACATAATGAAAATAGAATCGGACATTATTATTTTTCATTAATGAAAACTAGCTATGACTAGCTGTGAATAGAAATGTAATATCTAGCTATGATTACAGTCCTTATCACGCACATCTAGCTACAACTAGCTATGACTGATAGCTATGACTAAAATTAAGAATTTACTTATGTCCGCACTTATGTCCGATGTTTTCGGACATAATAGTCAGGTAAACACGTTATCTATATTCTATTTAAGCTAAAGTATTTTCAAATGATTTAATATTCAACAATGATTCTTTGAGATCTATGGTAGGTGAGAATTTTGCAGGAAATATCATCATTAATTTAGCAAGTCTTCCTGATTTTCTAAGAAATCCAATTTTGAAAAAAAGAATGATAGAATTTTTTACATTATCTGAACCAGAAAGAAAAGAGATCATAAATAACGCCTTAGAAGCAGGACCAACGATTCCATTTCCAAATTTCTCAAAACTATTCAAATCATGGCTAAAGATTTTAGCAACTCTTTCAGATGAACAGAGAGAAGGGTTATTTTTTGCATATATTATTGAAGCATCTCAACATCCACAAAAACTGATCACCTTCAATTTAGATGGAATTTTAGAGGTGTTTTTATCATTAGAGGAAAATGAAAAAGAAGTTCTTGCAAATGCAATCAAAAAAATCATCAATAATTTAGATAATGAACAAAAAAGAAGAATATTGCTAGTTATTCCAGATAATGCTAAAAAACACTTAAAATTTTAATTACTCTGGAGGTTTTTCAGGATTTCTATTATCTTCATTGGAGTAATCAATTATTTCACCTTCAGCAGATAAAACACCAACAAAGATTTTTTCGTGTTTTTTTAATAATTTTCGGTGATCAAGCATAGACATGTCAAGTTTCATTTCATTCATCACCATTATTTGATATTCTTTCCATTCAGCCCAACATTTTTTGCATGTAGGATATTTTTCAGCTACGACGCCGAGATCTTCCTCATCGGGAATGGAATTCTTACATTTTGTACAAGTTCTACTCATAAGAATAATGGAATAAAGACTCTTTTTATTTTTTTGGAACACCATATTATTAACTAGAAAAGGGAAATTTTGTTATGAATATTCAGTGTGAAGATTGTAAAGGGACTGGTAGAGTGAACAAATTTGGATGTAAAACATGTAATGGTACAGGAACCAGTGAAATCGATCCAAGTGAGCTTATTAGACAAAATAGAATCCGATTGACTAGAAATTTACCAAAATTAGTAAGAGTGTAAAATATCTAAAAAAGCATTTCAAGAAATTTATCATCAAAGATGATTCAAAATCAGTCAAGAATTAACAACGTTTTGAAGGTAAAGTAAATAATTAACAATAACAAAAAATATTCATGAAGATAATATGCCCAAAATGTAAAGAAAATGCTGAATTAACAATGGATTTTACTTCTGTGACATGTGATTCATGTGGTTTGGATATGAGTTATGGTGAATATATTAAATTTGTAGCACATAATGAAGAAAAATATTCAGATATTCTAGGAGACTATACAGGTAGTACTGAGGGTCAAACTGCTGGTTCATTAGATGATTGGGATTAACAACTTTGTGAAATCATTCATCAGATTAAAATAATTAGCTTAAYGAGTTTCTAAACGTAATTGGAATTTTTATTAGAAAATATTCTCAATATGATAGGATTTTTGGTAGGACTTGTCATAGGAATAATGTCATTAATTGGATTTAGGAATACAGGTAGTCCAACATTATTTAGATTAACATTAGCATTTTTTTCAATTAGTGCCGGATTTTTTGTAATATGGGCAGGATACATGGTAGAAGACTTTGTTATAAAATCAGGGAACATAGAGAGATGGATTCAAACTGTTGGAATTGTAATACAGACAGTTGGATATTTCTTCATAGCATTTTCACATAGYATAAAATCATTTTTTCCAAAATCAAATTATTTTAGATCAGTTGGATTTATTCCATTATTTTTAGTTTCATCTGTTCAACTAGAACATATTTTTAGATCAGTGTCATTTATTTTGTTAGTATATGGTGCCATTGAAACAATGTTATCATATTTTGAAAATAAAAACAAAGGTGCAATTTCAGTTTCTGTWGGATTAGCATTCTTAGCGTTAGGTGAATTTTTAGGATGGTATTCATTTGTGTTCCCAGATTCATTGTTATATCCTGCATCAATGATAATCAAAATCGCAGGATTAATTGCATTGTTTATTCCGGTAAGTAAAGTCCCATTAACTAAGATAAAATTTGATGAAGGATTAGAATAATTTCAATTTAGGCTCAAAATTAAAAATTTGTCAATTTCTTTTATCTTTATGGTATATTGGAAAATATCAATGCCCTCTCATAGAAATTAGTAGATAGAGCAAGCAAGAGATGGCAGAATATAGAACTCATATGAAAATTATTGGAGATATTTTAGCTACAACTAGAGATGATCTTCAAGACGAGGATGGGGCAACAGTAACTTATCTAATTAGAAAAGCAAATATTTCACATTCTAGAATTTCAAGAATTTTAAAAACTCTAGTATCACAAGGTCTCTTAGAACGAAATGATTCACAGGGTTCAAATAAATATAAAATTAGTCAAAACGGTAGAGAATTTCTTCAAGCATATTATTCATTTACTAATTTTGCAGACAATTTTGGATTAAGTATCTAATCATCTGTTTCATCAAATTCATCTAATTCATCTAATTCATCATCAAAATCATCTTCAAAACCGGCTTCACCATTTTCATAAGACATACTTCACAAATGAAAGGATTCTACTATTAAAAACTTGTTCAAAAGTAAATAATAATTAAACAAAAAAGTATCAAATCAACATTGAAAGTAAATTGTGATAAAAAAGGAATTGAGACTGCTTTTGAAATAATTAATGACGGAGGTATTGTAATTTTTCCAACTGATACAGTATATGGAATTGGGTGTAATCCATACAACAAAGAGTCAGTGAAAAAAGTTTATGAGATAAAATCAAGAGAGATATCAAAACCTTTTCCGGTTTTAGCATATTCAAAAGAGATTGCAGAAAAAATTGTATTTTTTGATGAATTTACAAAAAAAATTGCACAAAGATTTTGGCCAGGACCATTAACAATAATTTTAAAATTAAAAGATGAAAAATTAAAAAAATCATTAAATCTAAATGATAAAATTGCAATCAGGGTTCCTAATCATAAATGTACATTAGAATTATTGAAAAAATGTAATTTTCTAGTTGGTACTAGTGCAAATATTTCGGGTCAAAAAGCATTTACAAATGCAGATGAATGTTTTAAAAATATTCAAAATTTTGATATTTTTGTTGATGGAGGTACAATTCAAAGTGATTCTGAATCTACAATTATTGAAATAGAAAATGAAAAGGTCAATATTATTCGAGAAGGATCTGTGAGTAAAGATGAGATCTTAAGAACATGAATCTAATTATCACCTGTGCCAGACACTTGGAACCTGAAACTGAAGAAGAACTAATGTCTATTTTAGATGATTTAGGGGATTCTGAACCAAAAATTACAATTACAAACATGTCAGGAATTTTGACGGCTGAAACAAAGCTTGATCCAATAGAAATTGTAAAGAAAATCAAAGAAATGGTTCTAGATGAACCATGGAGTGTGAGATATTGTCTAAGAATTATACCAATTCAAAAAATTGTTGAATCACAAATTGATGAAATTGAAAAAGCAGTCTCAGAAATGTCTAAACAAATTTTAGATGATGAAACATATAGAATTTCCATAGAAAAAAGAAATTCAGACTTGTCAAGTAAAGAAATTATTACAAAAATAGCAAATCAAATAAAAAATAAAGTATCACTTGAATTTCCAGATAGAATAGTCTTAATTGAAATTTTAGGAAATAAAACAGGAATATCCATACTAAAAAAATCAGATGTACTAAGTATTGAGAAAACTAAACGTAGTATTTCAGAGTAAAATAGCTGCTTTTTCTACCAAAATATCTTCCAAAGGTGTTTTAGAATAAACTRCATCAAGTTGTTTTTTTGTAATTTTGAAATATTTTTTGAGAAAYAAATTATTATTTTTTGAAAATAAARTTGTAGATATTGGTAGTAATTCTGCATATAATGAATTTAATATTTTTTTATTTCCAATTGCAATTAAAATAAAATTAGTTTTAGGTTTTATTCCAACTGAAAGTATTGCTTTTGAAATTTGTGTGGTTAATGCAAAACGCATTAAAATATCAATTTCAAGTTTTTTTGAAAGTAAAATATCATTTTTTTCGGATTCAAATGATAGGCTCAGTATTTTTTTTAAATGAGAATTATTTATTATAAAATTACTAGAGATTGCTTGAAGTTGTATTTTTGGGTATTTTTTTCTTAAATTATCAATAAATTTTACATCAATTGTTGTTTGACCTTTAATCTCAATAATTTGAATTTGCTTCTTTATTATTTCAAAAAATAGTTTTTTTGATACCCCACCATGAATTACAGGAATAATGCTTACAATGTCATTATTTTTTAACATGGTATTCACACCATCCAGTGCAGAAGAATCAACTCCATTAATTGCAATTAAAATATTTTTAGTATCCAAGTTGGGGGCATTGTCAGATTTTAATTTTAATATTAAATTAATTAATTCTTGAATAGTTATATCAGATTTATCAATCTGTAATTGTTCTTGTGGAAAAGATTTTTTTGCACCACCAATAAATTTTACAGAAATCATGCTAATCTAATTGAAAATATTGAAATTAATGTTTTGTTGTTTATTCGGTTTTTTCTTCTGTTGATTCAGGTGTTTCATCAACAGGTGCTGCTTCTGTAACAACTTCACTTGGTGATTCATCAGAAACAACTGTTGGTTCTGATTCTGGTATTGTGATTTCAGAAGTTTCTTCAGATGTTGTTGGTTCTGATTCTGGTATTGTGATTTCAGAAGTTTCTTCAGATGTTGTTGGTTCAGAGGTTACGACTCGAACTTCTTGTTCTTCAGGTTGTGATGCTAAAATTCGTTCTTGTTTGGATTTTGCTTCGCGATTTTCTTTTTTGATTAATCTTGTAATGTATCCTGTTATCTCATTTTTTAGGCTTTTAGATCGTATGATAGAAATTTGATTTAATATTTTTTTATTTTCAGCAAAATCCTCGCCAAATTTTGACTTGTTATCTTCAAGTGCTTCAAATGATAGACGCTTAATTCTATTCACAATTTGACTAAAGAATAGGGTGTTTTATACCTATATTCCAAGATATGATTTTGAATTTTTTTCTAGTAAATTTGTCATATCATCAAATGTTTTTTCAAGAACTTTTGCTGCAGCAAAGATCACACTTGGAATAAAACTGATTTGTCCTGATTTTGATTCAAAACATCTAGAAAATCTTACAGGTCCATCAGTTTCAACAAGAATTTTTGATTCATCTGTTTTAGATAACAAAGTTTGCTTGTCATTTGCATAAATCATTACAGGTCCAAATGATACAAAAAAACCCATATCCATAGCCTTTTGAAGTTGTTTTTTACTTCCATCAAACCAATGAAGTAATGCATGTTTTGTATTATAACTAGTCATTATTTCAAAAACATTATCAAGACTTTTTCTTGAATGAATTGAAACAGGTTTGTTAAATTTTTCCGCGATTGACAATAAAGATTCAAACACATGAACTTGTCTTATGTTGGTATTGTCATAAGTTGGATCTAATCCTATTTCACCAATTCCAGAAAGAACATCATGATTTTCTTCAATCATCTCAATCATTTTTTCAACATTATCATCTACACACTCAGGATGAATTCCAATAAATGGTAAAACAAGATCATTTWTTTTTGCGAGTTTTAATGTTTGTRAAGAATTTTCAACATCCATTGAAACACAACATGCTTTTAATTTTAGATGTTCCATTCCTTTTAAAATAAATTCCATATCTGAAAGATATGTAGGATCAGACAAGTGGATATGAGAATCAAAATACCAAGTCATGCTTTATCATTTCTTAAAATAGTCGGTATAAATCGATTCCTTAGTGTTATTTTTTCACTCATTATCTTTTTTCGGAAAAAATTAAAATAAAATTCATGAAATCATCTGAACTTGGATTATCTGCAATGTATCGAATTTTAAAGAAAGCAGGCGCCGAAAGAGTAAGTGATGAATCAGCCGATGAATTAAGAAGAGTGATAGAAGATCTTGCAAATAGTATTGCAAAAAGTGCTGTAGATATGACTTCTCATGCAGGTAGAAAAACAGTAAAAGGTGAAGATGTAAAGTTGGCTTCAAAGCCATTTAGTAGATTCTAATCTAAAGAGTTTAATTGTTCATTTTGTGTTTTTTAAAACGGTACTCTGGCAGAACGGTTATGCGTGAGCCTGCAAAGCTTATACAAGGGGGTTCGACTCCCTCGGGTACCTCATTCCACTATAACTTGTCCCTTCATCCAAGGATGTAGTGTACAAAAATAATCAAACGTACCGGATTCATCAAAAGTAAGAGTATACGATTCATACGGATCTAAATGTCCACTATCAAAAAGTTCAGTTGGAGTTTCGTAAAAACCTGAAGTTACACTATGAAAAGCTGAATCTTCATTCACCCATGTAACTTGTTTGCCTTTTTCAATGATAATATTTGATGGAATATAACATCTATCAATCTCTTCACATCCAGGACGAGACACTTTTGATGGCATTACTACATCACCTGTAATAATCATAGTTTGTTCTTCTTCATTTTCTTCAATAGTAGTACTAGAAAAAGAAAATCCAATGCCTACAAGAATTATAGCGCCAATTATTCCCAATATTATTATTTTTTTTAGCAAATCACATCATATCCAAAACAGAGTTATTACATAATTACCAAATTCTCTAAATATATAACATATTAGAAAATGAATGCCTCAAAATTCAAATGGGTTATTAGAATACATTCCAGGTTCCAGTGAACTTTTAATCCAAAAGAAATCGAGTCCTCCATTAGATGGATTTAGAGAAAATATTAGAGAAAGTATTCAAGATTATGCTGAAAATTCCAAAAGTGAAGTTGAGAAAGGAAATAATTTCCTCCAGTGGGTTCTAACACGTGTTTTTGAGGCTACAGAAGATGATGCAGCAGATGCAATTGTAGATGGAGCAAACGATCTTGGGATTGATGCTTATCTTCCAGTAGATTTTTCAGATAATACAATTAGATTATTTCAATCAAAATATGGTACATCACACTCACTTGAAGCAATTACAAAATTCAAAGAAGATGCAAAAAGATTACTTACAAAAGACATTACAAAAATGAGGCCTGAATTAGCACAACTAGTCACAAAAATTAAAGAAAAAAATCTCAAGATAAAATGCTGTTACGTTACTAATCAGAAAGTAGAGTATGAGGATGATATGGTTGAGATTATTGATGAGGAAAAAATTATTCAAAACTTATGGGATAGAATAAAAAAACCAGCAGCAGGAAAAAAAGCTTCAATCAAATTAGAGAGAATGCTTAGACATGAAAATACAATATTAGGAATTTTAAAGTTACGAGAATTAACTGAGTTTGTTAGTAAAAGTAGAGATTATGTGTTTGAATCAAACATCAGGCAGTGGATGCAATTTAAAACAACAGTTAACAAAGGATTACGAGAAACATTACAAAATAATCCAAATAAATTTTTCTTTTACAATAATGGAATTACAATTGTAGTTAGTGATTTTACAGAACTAGGAGATAATATTATTGAAATGTATGCTCCACAAATTGTAAATGGTGCACAAACATCAAATTCTATTTTAGATCAATCAAAGAGAACAAAAAATATGGAGGGTTCAATGACAGTGACAATTATCAAAGCAAATGATGAAGAAGAACAAAATAACATAACAAAATATAGAAATTCTCAAAATTCAGTTAGAGGAAAAGATTTAGTATCATTAATGGATTTTCATAAATCTATCAAATCACAATTAAAAAATTGTGGCTATTTTTATGAAATTCAAGCAGGTTCTTTTGATACAAAATCAAAATCAAAACAATGTGAATATGTAGGCGATTCAATATACAATAATTATCTTCCAGATAATCACAAGAAAGTAATTGTGGCTAAAGATGCAATTCAATCACTTGTTGCAGGAATTGAACAAAGACCAACTGAAGCATATAGTTCACCAGCTCAATTTTTACCAAGAGGAAGTAAATATGATGATATCTTTAATGACAATTTAAAAGATGATTATAGAATTTTATTATATCCATATCTTGTTAAAGAATTTGCAAAAAAATCGTTAAAGTATGGAAAAAAAGGTGGCCATAAAACAAAAAGATATTCAACATTATTTTTTGTCGCAGTTTATTTTAGAATTCTACACATGAAAATTTTACAATCAAAAGGTGATTTTAAGAATGATATAAGAAAATTAGAGCCAATTTTTCGTAGTTTCAAGCTTAATTCTAGAATTTTAAAGATTACAGATGTCATTGTTACTAAATTTCTTGATGATACAGTAGTTGATGATGAAATTGAATTAGCTAATACCAAACATAATTTCTTTTCTCAACATGTATGGAATGATACAATGCTTCGGGTAATTGATAAAAAAATCAGACAAGAAGAAGATGAAATATTAGCGCTAAAAAAACTTGCAAATAATTTATTTTAATTTTAAAGGTAGTAGTCCAACCAAGTAAAAATCTTGCAGGAGGTTTACATTGGCTAGACTGCCTACCTAAATTCAATAAAAACAAGTGATATTTAACATAGTTTTTGGAATAACAATAATTCTAGAATGTTTTTTATATAGATTAAAAAGAGCAAAAATACTTCAATGWCAAAAAATAATTGTACAATTTGTGGTGAAAAAATTGAAATTAAATTCAAGGCAATGGACGAATGGAAAATAGAAGGGTTACTTTGTGGAAAATGTTATTCCAAAAAACTCAGCGAATATTATCCAGGCGAACATGTTAGAGTAAACAAACATTTAGATTAATTTTGTTTTGAATATTTGTTAACATTAAGACAATTCCAAGTTAATGGATCATCTTTTACATCTTTTTCATCTAAAAATTTAATATCAGAAATTGTTTTTTTTCTTTTTGATAAATTCACTTGGAAACTAGTGAATTTTTTACAATCACAGTCATTATACAAACACACATCACCATCACCTTCATCATGATCTTGTGCTTCATGATTACAAGCACACATTGCACTTTTTTTTGCATCATCAAGAGTTTGTTGTTTGTATACTCCCAATCTCAAATATGCCTCTCCACCATGTCCTTTCTTAAATCGTTCATAATGTTCTGATTTTGGTAGYACTTTGAAAAAAGACAAATTAGTTGCAGGCTTTTGTGAATCAGAGCCTAAGATGAACCAATAATCATCGCCAGTTTCTACAAATCGAATTTTAATGGATGGATCTACCCACCAATGAATAGTATCATTCCAAAGAGTCACAGATTCTTTTCTTTCAGTAAATAAAGGAACAACATTCATTCGAAGATCATAATATCTGTAAGCTACTCCAAGAAAGTCATCAAACCAAGGAATTGATGATTGAGATGAAGACATTGTTGGGAAATCAAGTAGAGCTTATTTATCTGATCTGAATGGGTGGTAATACCCTTATACCTGAGTTTTAAACTAAATTACACATGGTGTCTTATAGAACTAGTATGCAAATCGTTGCAGATTTACTTACAGTTACTGAACAATCAGGACAAGTGGGTATCAAAACAACATCTCTTCTAACAAAGGCAAACTTATCTCATTCTAGATTATCTAAATTTTTAGGGAATTTGACAGGTGCAGGTCTGATTAACAAAATAGAATATGATGGGAAAAATACTTTTGTCATAACATCAAAGGGTAGACAATATTTGAAATCATATGTAAATTTTTCAAGTATTGCAGAATCATTTGGATTAGAACTTTAAAATCTAATTTTTAGATCTTCTTTTTGCATTTGCTTTTTGACGTGTTTTCCGTTCTTTGTATGAACTGTAAAGCATAATTACGATAATTCCAGCAATTGAAGCATAAAACAATCCAATGAAAGGTGGGTCTCGTAATTCCCCAGTACTTGGATTAACAAATGAAATAGGTATACCTACAATCATAAAAATTAGAATTACTGTAAGATACTTGTCCATATTTTTGATAATTTACAAAACCATATATCTTTTTGATTTTACATAGTTACAATAGAATATCATGATAAAATTACTTGAAATAATAGGATTGGTTCTAGTTGCAATYATGACATTAGGTTTTGTTGGCGTAYTCAGACCATATGGAATAGAACCAGGATTATCAATATTATTTTGGATTTGTGCAGTTGGAGCACTRWTGATAATCATATATAGAAAAAAGAAAAGAAAGCAAGAAGAAAAAAAGGATTAAAAATATTTTGTTAGTTATTATGAAACGATCAGCTAAAAATYAACCGACAGATCTATAAAGGATAATTTAACGCTAGTATAAGGGGAGCATGGTAGAACAAACTAAACAATGGTGGGAAGGTTTAGGAATAGAATTAGAAACAGATATCGAAACATTTGATGAAGAAAAAATTTAATTTTAATATTATTTTATAAAATAAAAGCCTCGGACGGGGTACGAACCCGCGACCTAACGCTTACGAGGCGTTCGCTCTACCAGACTGAGCTACCAAGGCATGTTTGGACAAATCCATCAGAGTTAATAAAAAGTCTCTCAGAGTGGGATTAATTGAAAAAGACAATATCAGGTATTAGAGGAATATTTGGAGAAGATCTTAAACTCAAAGATGTGTTAGAATTTTGTAATAATTTTTCATCTTTAATAAAATCAAAAAAGTGTGTTATTGGAAAAGATACAAGACCTACAGGTTCTATGATAAAAGATACTGCTAGTGCAGCTTTAATGAAAAATGGAATTGATGTGTTTAATTTAGAAACAGTTCCAACTCCAGTAGTTTTTAGAGAATCTAGAAAGTATGGTGCAGGATTAGTAATTTCTTCATCACACAATCCAATTCAATGGAATGGGTTGAAATTCATAATTGATGGAAGGGGGATTAATGAACAAGAATTACCACAAATAATTGAACATCAAGAAATTTTAAAATCAAAAATTGGTATTGAGGAAGATATTTCATCGTCATATATCGAAGATGCTCAGAAAATTATCGGAAATATTGAAAATCAACCTGAAATTGTCATAGATATTGGTGGCGGGGCAGCAAAAGAATTTGCCCCTAAATTGCTAAAAAATCTAGGATGTAAAGTTCAAGTTCTAAGTGAAGACCTAGTAAACTGCTCAAGAGGGCCTGATCCTACATCTGATGAGTTAACTGATTTGAGAACAGCGTCAATAAAAAAAGAAATTGGGTTTGCATATGATTTAGATGGAGATCGCTTAGTTGTAGTTAGAAATGGGGAAAAACAAACTCCAGATGTAACATTAGGGTTGGGTGTTGCAAAATCATTAGAATTAGGATACAAAAAATTTGTTTTAAGTATCGATTCAAGCATATCAATTGAAAAATTTATCAAAGAAAAAGGAGGAACAGTGCAAAGATCAAAAGTTGGAGAAGCAAATGTCATTGAACTCATGCTAAAAACATCTGCACAAGCAGGTGGRGAAGGAAGTAGTGGAGGTTTCATCTTACCTGAGTTCAATTATTGCAGAGAAGGGATTCTTACTAGTGGGTTAATTGCATCAATGCTAGGAACTTCAAAATTTAATGAGATTTTAAATTATATGGGAAATTATTTCCAAATAAGAGATAAAATTAACGTTGATTCAAATTTTCATGACAAATTAATTGATGAAATGGATTCAAAATTTTCAAAAGAGTATTCAGAAACAAGTACACTTGATGGAATTAAAGGAATCATAGATGAAGATAGTTGGGTATTGATTAGAAAATCAAATACTGAAGACATCATAAGGGTTTCAGCAGAATCAAACGATAAAGAAAAATGTAAAAAGATTGTAGAGAATACATTAGAATCAGTGAAACAAAGCTATGACAAAATTAGATGAATCATCAATAATCAAAATTTTCCAGAGAAAATTTGGCAATAAGAAATTTGTTTCAGAGGATGTTGAATTTTTCAATATAGGTAAAACCACAATTGCCGTAAAAACAGATACACTTGTAGAAAGTACAGATATTCCATCAAAAATGAAATTGTTTGATGCTGCAAGAAAAAGCATTGTTGCATGTGTAAGTGATTTTGCTGCAAAGGGAATCAAGCCTCAATATGGAATAATTTCTATAAATTTACCAAAGAATATTTCACGCTCAAAAATTAATGACATTTCCAATGGATTCAAAAAAGCATGTAATGAATATGGAATTTCAATACTTGGTGGAGATACCAATGCAGGCAAGGAAATTGTGTTTAATGTGTGTATTTTTGGAGAAACTAATAGTATTGTAAGTAGAAAAGGCTCTAAAAAAAATGACTTGGTATTTGTTACAGGGCCATTTGGTTATACAGCTGCAGGCTTGAATATTCTTCTTGGAAAGAAAAAAGGTAAAGCAGGATTTGTTAAAAAATCAATTCAATCAGTAGTAAMCCCAAAACCAAAACTCAATTTTGGAATAAAAAATAAAAAATATTTTTCMTCATCAATGGATTCTAGTGATGGATTATCTACCACATTAAATGAAATGTCAAAACAAAGCAAAAAGAAATTTGTGATAAATAATATACCATCAATGAAAGATTTAGAAGAACACGCAAAATCTCAAAAATTTAATTTGAATGATTTAGTGTTCCAGGGGGGAGAGGAATATGAGTTTGTATTTACAGTGAATCCAAAATACAGGCAAAGAATTTTAAAAAATGCAAAACTTCTCAAAACACCAATCATTGAAATTGGTTATGTAACTTTAGGTAGTGGTGTTTTTGTACAAGAAAATAATAAAAATATTCGTTTAAAAGATTTAGGATGGAAACATTTCAAATAATTATTCATTGTGAGAAAAATCCCGTTCTACATTATTTATTATACTAAAGACTGAATCAGCAGGTAAAACAGAAACACATTCCTTCATCCATAAATCATCAAGGTATAACAATCGTTTCATATCTCTTTCTAAAAGTTCATCAGGACTAGAGTCAGGATAAATTGTGTGGATTTTATATCCTTCATTTGCAATTTGTTGACATTTTTTTTCTTGTGGAGACAAAACATCATCAGATGGGATCAGAAAATGAAAAGCAGCTGAACCAAGTAAAACAGTTGCAATTCCAATACCAATTGCCATCAAAAGAATGGATGCCATCAAAAGTATTCAATTATTACAATATATGAAGAATAATCAATTTCATGCCAATTTATCAAATTTAGAATGATTTGAAAAATCAATGTTTTTTAAACCCTTTAAGGCGTGAGTAGACATTGTCTGAAATTGAGGCTCAAGTAAAAGAAAAATTGGTTGAAAAGACCGAAGAAGTTGAGAAAACTGAAGAAACAGTTGAAAAGACCGAAGAAGTTGAGAAAGTAAAATCAGAGACCAAAGTAGAAGCAAAGAATCAACCAGAGACAAAAAAAGAAGGTCCCGAAAAATGGGGAATTGCTCACATTTACAGTAGTTACAATAATACAATTATTCACATGACTGACCTTACAGGTGGTGAAACAGTTGCCATCAGTTCTGGCGGCATTCATGTTAATGCTGATAGATACGAATCATCACCATTTGCTGCAATGAAAGCTGCAAATGCAGTGGTAGAATCTACAAGAACTAAAGGATTCACAGGATTTCATATCAGAGTTCGTGCAGTAGGTGGAGTTGGTTCCAGAGTTCCTGGTCCAGGTGCACAAGCTGCAATTAGAGCATTAGCAAGAGGTGGATTTAAAATTGGAAGAATAGACGACGTTACACCAATTCCTCATGACACCACTAGAAAGAAAGGTGGAAAAAGAGGAAGAAGAGTTTAGTCGACTAGTCTTACTTTTACATTACAACCCTTTGAAGTAAAATAATCAGAAATAAAGTCTGCAAATTTTTCATGTGGAGTATATTTGTCATATTTTGCCAACATGTCAGAAAATTTTTCCTCGATACCGTTTTGTAAATTWGGTTTAAATGATAATTTAAAAAATGTCCATCCAAATTTTGGTTCTGGTTCACTAAYTTCATATCCATTGTRTGCAYCAACAAGTGTTTCYATATGTGAAAGTRCTTTTTTGATKGACAATAAATCATCTAAATAATTTCTTGTTCCAATTTCTAAAATTCTACTCATTAGTCATCACGGTCATCAGATRATTGYGTACTTAGTTTGTCACTTAGGGAWACAAATTTTCCATCTTGTTCAACATTGATTTTTGTTTYCATTTTAATACTCAATCCAATTGATCTAAACAATGCTAAGAGTTGTCCACCATCAAAGGATTCATTAATTTCACCACTCTTAATTAATTCAAATAATTTTTGAATTATCATTTTAGTTTCATTTGGAAATTGATATTCTGCATTTTCTAAAACTTCTAATCCYCTATATCCTAATTTTGCTACCAATAAATCTCGAGGATTTTCTKKARKTTTTTGTGATGGTTCTGATGACTCTGGTAATGATTCTTGTTCTTTTTGTGAAGAAATRTTTTTTTGCATTTCAGCTAGACGTTTTGCTTTTAGTCGTTCAAGCTCTGAATCTTCACTCAACCCTTAATCACACCTATAGGTATCAATTTTGCAACTTTTGTRGCTATTCCTAGATTGTGTGACACATTGACTACTGCATCAACGTCTTTGTAGGCTTGAGGGGTTTCCTCCACAACGCCATCACGGGTTAATGCCTTGATAAATATGCCCTTATCATTAAGGGATTTTTTGACATCCTCTTCTGAAAAATTTCGTCTAGCCTTTGTTCTTGACATTGTTCTTCCTGCACCATGTGCAGTAGAACCAAAACTCAAATCCATTGAATTTGGTTGTCCAAGTAAAACCCAGCTTGCAGTTCCCATGGATCCTGGAACTAGTACAGGTTGACCTAAATCACGATACTTTAATGGAATTTCATCACGATTTGCAGGAAATGCTCTTGTTGCGCCCTTTCTATGAACAACAACTTTTCTTTCTTTACCGTCAACTTTGTGTTTTTCAACTTTAGCAATATTGTGTGCAACATCATAAACTAATTTCATATCAAGATCAGCTTCAGTTTGATTAAACACACGTTCAATAGATTTTCTAGTCCAATGAGTTAGCATCTGTCTATTACTCCATGCAAAATTTAATGCAGCAAACATTGCTGCTCGATAAGACTCACCTTCTTCAGAATTATTTGGAACACATGCAAGTTCTCGATCTGGTAAATTGATATCATACTTGTGCATTGCTTGCTCTGCTACTCTAAGATAATCACTACACACTTGATGACCAAATCCTCTAGAGCCGCAATGAATTAAAACAGTAATTGTTCCTTCTTTGAGTCCCATTCTAGTTGCAGCTTCCTCATCATGTATCTCTGAAACTTTTTGTACTTCAAGAAAATGATTTCCAGAACCTAAACTTCCTAGTTGTGGTGCTCCTCGTTTTCTTGCTTTATCTGAAACTTTGTTAGGATCTGCATTTTGAATTTGACCATTCTCTTCGCAYACATCTGCATCATCATTTGTTCCATAMCCATTGTCWATTGCCCAATTAACTCCTTTAACTAAAACTTCATCAAGTTCTGAAGGAGTRAGTCTTACTGAACCTTTAGARCCAACTCCTGATGGAATTGARCTAAACAAATCAGTTACWARTTCTTTTAATTTWGARCGAACATCTTTYTCAGTTAAATTTGAACGCAATAATCTTACACCACAATTAATATCATATCCAACACCACCTGGACTAATCATTCCCTCTTCTGCATCCATTGCAGCAACTCCACCTACAGGAAATCCATAYCCTTCATGACCATCAGGTARAACWATACTTTGTCCAACWATTCCTGGAATKGATGATACATTTTTTGCCTGCATGATGGTTCTATCAGTTAACATTTTCTGAAGTAATGGCTCATCAGCGTAAATTCTAACTGGAACTCTCATTCCAGAATTTGAATCAGCATCAATTTGATATTGATTTTCTCCGATTTTTCTTGGAGTTWTAATAGYCATGTTTAATGGAGAAATTTTCTTTCAATCCAATTTAAATCATCWATCAAATGGTTTGTTACTAAATTCAAWTTTTACATTGATWRTATTTTGTAAAAAAGAATCAAGGTAGGGTTTATCTACGGTTATTTGATTTTATCATCGTGGTACAAAGAAAACCTACAAAAAAAGAGATAGAAGAGCAAAAAGAACAACAAAAGATTAGAGCCAAAGCTTCTCGAGCAGCAAGAAGAAGTGGAAAAATHACTAAAAAAGAAGGCAAGGTDTCAAAATCAAGTGCTAAATCAAAAACWCCTAGATCACAAAAGAAAATTGCCACAGTTAGAAAATCACGCYGATAATTAGAAAAAGTAATTTTTGAGGCTAGAATTATCAAATATACAAAGAAGTAGATTTATTTTCGATGTAAAACGATATCAAATATTGGCAATTTTACCTATAGACAATGGTCGTTATGGCACTAAAGAAATGATGGARATTTTTRGTGAACAAAAAAAAGTAGATTATCAATTACAAATTGAAGGTGCAGCAGCTGTTTCACAAAGTGATATAGGAATAATTCCWAAAGGYRTTGGTAAAAAAATTCACAAAGCTGCTAATTCTGGAAAAATTACTGCWAARAGAATTAAACARTTAGAGGCAAAAAGTGATCACGATACTGCAGCTCTWGTTGAATCACTAAGTGAAAAATGYACCAAAGATGCAAGACCATGGATTCAYTATGGATTAACAAGTAATGATTTAGTTGATACAAGTAAYTCTATGCAAATGCGAGATGCTTTRCAAATAATTGAACCAAAGGTTGCAAAGATGGCAGTAATTCTTGCAAAAAAAGCGATAAAATATGGAAAAATTCCAGCAGTWGGTAGAACACATGGTCAACATGCAAGTATCATTTCATTTGGATTAAAATTTGCAAACTGGGCAGCAGAAATGTCAAAACACGTTGAAAGAATTGAAGARATTAAAAAAAGAATTCTGATTTGTAAAACACTTGGAGTTGTTGGAACTGGTTCTYTGATGGGTGCAAAATCAATTGAAGTGCAAAAAAGAGTTGCAAARARATTRAAATTATTTCCTGCAGAAGTTGCTACCCAAATAGTTCCAAGAGAACGTTATGCAGARTATGTTTTTGAATTAGCATTAATTGGTGCAACRTTRGAAAAAATTGCAATAGAGGTTAGAAATCTGCAAAGAACAGAGATTGGCGAGGTTGCTGAACAATTCAAAAAAGGACAAATGGGAAGTAGTGCAGTTCCAGTAAAAAGAAATCCAATCAAAAGTGAACGTGTATCATCATTATCTAGAATGGTTAGAAGTCAAATAGCAATTTCATTTGAAAATATTCCATTATGGCATGAAAGAGACCTCTCAAATTCTGCAAACGAGCGATTTGTCATTCCAACTACATCAATACTAGTAGATGAGATGCTTGAAACCATGACTAGAATTATTTCAAACTTGTTTGTAAATGAGAAAAGAATTGTAGAGAATTTGTACATCACAAAGGGGCAAATCTTTGCAGAATTTGTTTTAGAGGCACTAATCAAAAAAGGTGTTCCAAGATTTGTAGCATACAARGATGTTCAAAGAGTTGCWTTTGAGGCAAATGACAAAGGAATGCAATACAGAGATGCAATCAAAAACGABAAAGCATTTTCTTCAAAATTAACTGAAAATGAAATTGATTCAATCTTTTCACCTGAAAAACACCTTGGTGCATCACCAATAATTATCAGAAATGTAAACAAGTCAGTTCAAAAGAATATTAGAAAATTTATCTAGTTTTTAGTAAAGCCTTGTGAATTTTTGAGCCATACTGTAAGGCTTTTTTTCTTTTGGTACAAGAAATTTCTGGAACATTGATTTGACTAGCTAGTTTTCGTATGATGTGTTTACGATAGAGGTCTTCTGAGTCATGAATTTTCTCAGAAATGGGGATATTTTTGGCATAATCTATGAATTTTGAGTGTAATAGAGGCTGAAGTATTGTTACACCAAACTCTGATGCAACTAAATTTACTGCCTTCATCATTTTTAGTTCGTTTTCTAATTTCTCATTCATGACTTGATGAATTTTTGATTCACCTTCAGAAAATGCTTCTCGATATGCRTTATATCCACAGAATAATTCATCKATTCCGTTTGCAGTAATTACAGTATCAAGKGATAGACTTTGTGCTAATTTTGATACATAGTAAAATGCAATWGAATTTTCATTCCAAGATAAATTWTCAGTTTGAATTRTTTGATTAATTTTTGATGATACAGTTGGGAATGTTTCTGAATCAATTTCTAAAATATGATGTGGGTATTTTAGAAATTCATTAACTTGTTTTGCAAATAAAATATCATGAGATTCAGGAAAACCAATTGTTAGTAATGTAATGTCATAGTCCATATCAAAACAAATTTTTGAAATTAGTGTGCTATCTACGCCTCCAGAATATGCAATTCCAATTTTTTTTCCTGGGACAGTTTCAGAAATAGCATTTTTGATATTATCAAGTAATTCTTTGCAAATCTCATCCATCATCATAAATTATACTAGAATGCTAATGAATCAATCTCTTTGATCATTAATTTGATCTTGATTCCACATACATAGGCGTAAAAATCCATCAATCAAAAAATAAATTTAAAAAATAAAATAATAATAAACACTTCATTGGTGGTAATTTGATTTGAGTAAAGTAGAATATCAAACAATTGGATATAGGACTGGAGTTATTGGAGTAATAGCTATATTTGCRATATTATCAATTTTAGCAATATATGATTATCAAACATCAAATATTGTCGAAAAAACAGAGATGGAAGTTTTCAAAGATGACATGGAAGGAATGTTAGAGAAAATACAAGACAAATGTAATGAATTTGGTAGTCCAGGGAACTTTGAATCAGATGAGATGAAACTTGGATGGAATGATTGTATGCAAGAGGCAAATGAATGGTTAGAAAACAATTTTCCATAGATTTWCTWGAAATACAATTTATTTATTAAAAAATTCCTTCAATGAAACAACTCAATCTTTTAATCTAGTAAAAGATACAAAATRGTATGATGAGATTATCAGAAACAGAAATTGATGAAGAATTAAAAAATCTATCAGGATGGAGTGTTGTAAATGAAAAATTACACAAAGATTTTCAATTTGATAGTTTCAATGAGGCATTTGGTTTTATGACMAGAGCTGCCATGGAAATTGAAAAGATGAATCATCATCCAGAATGGTTTAATGTGTATAACAAAATTACGATAGAATTGACTACTCATGATGCTGGCGGGATTACAAAAAATGATACCAATCTAGCCAAAATTCTAAATTCTTTGGCATNNTNGTAAAAANNCAAGAATTAGGCAGTCATTACAGAATTTATATTATATCCAAAGCCAGATGCTTCAAATGGCTACAAGTCCTACGATTTTAGATTCAGATTTTAAATATATCGACAAAAAAGGGAATTTACTGAGAACAAGAACAGAGCTAACCATAGCACAAATGCTAACCTTTCTTGAAGAAGAATATCAATACGATCACAAACTTACTTTAAAAAATGGACAAGAAGTTACAATTGATTTTAAAACAAAAAAAGGATTAATCGAGGTAATTGATAATGACGATGACATTGAAAAATACAGACAAATCAAAGAAGATTTTCCTCAAGATAAAGTAATGGCAATAGGACATGCAAAATATGTCGCACAAATCAAAGAATTACAAGACATTGTRTTTTATGAAAAATCTCCACAAACAGGTTCTATATTTTTAGAAGATGCATCATTCTCATTTGATTATGCACATATTCTTCCACTAGTTGAAAAATGCTCAATCCTACATGGTCATACATCATCTGTAATGGTTGAACTAGTTGGACAGATGAAAAATAATTTACTATTAGATTTTGGAGTAGCAAAAAAACTCATTAAAGAAGTTGTAAATGTATTTGATCATAAATTTTTCATCAATGAAAAATATCTAAAATCAGAAGATRATTCACATTATGTTATTTCATTTGAGGGTCCCAAAGGAAAATTTGAATTACAAGTTCCAAAAGACACCACTTATCTTTTAAAAGGTGAAGCTACAGTAGAGAATCTTTCAAGTGAAATTATCAAAATTTTAGTACCAAAAATGCCATCAAATGTAGAAGCAGTAGGAGTTTACATCTATGAGGGATACAACAAAGGTTCTCATATTATTTCAAATATCTCAAGATAGTTTAAGAGATGGACCCAAAAATTTCAGAAAAATCATGGAACCCAGAATTAGAGAGAAAAATTCTCAAACAATGGGAAGAAGATAAAATTTATGATTTTACTCCACAAGATGATAATTTTACCATAGACACTCCTCCACCATATCCATCAGGTAGACCTTGGCATATTGGAGCAGCAGCCCACTATTCACAAATCGATATGATTGCACGTACTGCAAGAATGGCTGGAAAAAATGTYTACTTTCCCATAGGCATTGACAGGAATGGGCTTCCCGTAGAACTGTACACAGAAAAAAAGCACAAAATCAGGATGAAGGAAACTGATAGAAATGAATTTTTGAATCTATGTAGGAACGCATTAGATGATCTAGAGGCTGAAATGATTCTCATAATGAAAAATCTAGGGATTAGTGGGGATTTTTCAAACTATTACAGAACAGATTCTGAAGAATATAGAACACTTACACAATCAACGTTTATTGATTTATGGAATAAAGGTCAAGTCTATCTAGCAAAYAGACCAAACAACTATGATTGGATTTCTGGAACAACAATTGCTGATGCTGAAATYATCTACCAAGATTTACCAACAAAACTAGTTTACATGAAATTTAAAATTAAAGATACAGAAAAGGAAATAATCATTGCAAGTACAAGACCTGAATTACTTTGTGCATGTAAAACAATTATTGTAAATCCTGAAGATGAAAGATATGCACAGTACATTGGAAAGAAGGTAATTGTTCCAATTACAAATGAGGAAGTTGAATTAAGAACACATCATTCTGCTAAAGAAGAATTTGGTTCAGGTGCTGTAATGGTATGTAGTTATGGTGATCAAAACGATGTATCATTATTTAGAGAATTAGAGTTAGAAGAGGTTGTTGCAATTGGATTAGATGGAAGGATGACTGAAGTTGCAGGAGATTATACAGGATTAAGACCAAAACAAGCAAGAACAAAAATTATTGAAGACTTGGAAGCTAAAGGACTATTAGAAAAAGTTGAAGACATTAATCACAGAACTCCAGTCTCTGAAAGAAGTAAAGCTCCAATTGAAATTATTCCAATGGAGGAATATTATCTTAAACAAAAAGGATCARTTGAAAAAATGAGAAAGCTAGGTGAAGAAATTATATTCCAYCCTCCAATGCACAAGCAAATTTTGATGAATTGGTTGGATTCAATCAATATYGACTGGCCAATTTCAAGAAGAAGGTATTATGGTACAGAAATTCCTATTTGGTATTGTAAAAAGTGCTCAGAACCTCATGTCCCTGAGCCTGGAAAGTATTACAAGCCGTGGAATGAGAAATGTCCAATTTCTAATTGTGTAAAATGTGATTCTACAGAATTTGTTGGTGAAGAACGAACTTTTGATACATGGATGGATTCAAGTGTATCACCATTGTTTGTTGCCAAATTTAACAAAGATAATGAATTCTTCAAAAAAGTATATCCTGCTACAATTAGACCTCAAGCAAAAGACATTGTTAGAACATGGCTATACTATACACTTCTAAGATGTGAACAACTTACAGGAGAAAAACCATGGTCAGAAGCTTGGATTATGGGATATGGTCTTGATGAAAAAGGAATGAAGATGAGTAAGAGTAAAGGAAACGCAATAGATCCCCTACCAGTAATTGAAAAATTAGGAGCAGACACTTTTAGATTTTGGAGTGCAAGTGAGATTAATCATGGATATGACTTTAGATGTAACGAACAAAAAATTGAATCAACAAAAAAATTCCTCAGTAAATTATGGAATGTCTCAAGATTCTTGTCAAGTTTCCCAGTAATTGAAACAGGATCACCTAGTGCATCAGATAAATGGATTTTATCAGAATTAGATAAACTAGTAATTGAATGTAAAAAAGGATATGAAGAATACAACTTTTTTGTTCCGGCCATTGCAATTAGGGAATTTACATGGAATGTGTTTGCTGCTCACTATATCGAAATGGTAAAAGCTAGAGCATATGGAATTGATTTCTCTGATGAAGAAAGAGATGGTGCAATATTTACACTACACAAAACACTATCAACAATTTTAAAATTATTAGCACCAATCACTCCATTTATCACAGAACATCTCTGGAAAATTTTGTATTCAAATGATAGTATCCATAAACAAATGCAAGTTGAGCCTGAAAATATCAAAAATGATGACAACATTACAAAAGAAATAACAGAATTTAATTCCAAAGTATGGAATGAGAAAAAATCTCAGTCTCTATCACTAAAAGATTCAATTAAAATTGAAATTCCYGAAAATCTAAAACCATTTGWAAAGGATTTAAAATCCATGCATAATTTAATAGAATAAATTTTCTAAATTAATTTTTAAAAGAATTTACAAGATTTACAAAATACTTGTGTAATGAAATATCTTCTGTTAGCTCTGGATGAAATGAAGTACCAATTACATTACCTTTTTTGACTGCAACAATTTTGTCATTGAATTTTGATAAAACTTCAACATCAGAACTAACATCAGAAACKGATGGTGCTCGAATAAAGACTCCATTGAATTTTGGAATATTAATTGAATCCAATGAAATATTAGTTTCAAATGATTKTCGCTGTCGTCCAAAAGAATTTCTTTCTAATTTAATATCAAGAATATCTAATAGAGGTTGATCAGTTTTTCCAACGACTTTGTCATTTGCAGTTTTTGCAAGCATTATCATGCCAGCACAAATGCCCAATACAGGCATTCCATTGTCGATTTTTTCTTTTAGTACCTTCAATGAACCATTTACTAGAGATAATTKTCCAATGGTAGTACTTTCACCACCAGGAATAATCAAACCATCTAATTKAGAAATTTCATCAGGTGTTTTTACAYCAATGACTTTACCATCAARYCCTAATTCAGAWATTGCWGCTTTTGTWGATATGAGATTCTCTTGGACATCGCCCTGAATWGATAAAATTCCAASWGTWARACTCATGCTGAGCCACCACGRTCCTGCATTCKTAATTCTAAKGTATTAAYRTCRAGTCCCAGCATWGWTTKTCTTTCATCAATCATCTTTTGAGCCTCTTTTACTTTGTCTGATTCATTCCAAAAAGTAGTAGCTAAAACTATTGCTCTTGCTCTTTCTTTTGCATCATCTGCATTAAAAATTCCAGAGCCAACAAAAATTCCATCACARCCAAGAGACATCAAATATGCAGCATCTGCAGGAGTTGCAATTCCACCAGCTGCAAAATTTACAACAGGTAATCTACCAAGYTTTGCAGTTTGTTCAACAATATCATAWGATACTTTGAATTCTCTTGCAATTCTAACTAGTTCTTGATTATCTCCAGAATCATAAATTCCYTTTATTGTTCTTAATCCATCATTTACTTTTTTTATGTGAGTGATTGCTTCTGCAACATTTCCTGTTCCAGGTTCTCCTTTTGTTCTAATCATTGCAGCTCCTTCTTCWATTCTTCTCAAAGCTTCKGCTAATGATCTTGCACCATTAACAAATGGTGTTGTGAAATCCCATTTCCAAATATGTCGTAATTCATCTGCAGGAGTTAATACTTCAGATTCATCAATCATATCAACATCAGTTTCTTTTAGAACCAGTGCTTCATGTACATGACCAATTCTACACTTGGCCATTACAGGAATTGTAACTGAATCCATAATATCCTCAATAATTCTAATACTTGCAGTTCGTGCAACTCCACCAGCCTTTCTTACTTCAGATGGAAGTTTATCTAAAACCATWACAGAAACTGCACCAGCTTCTTCTGCAATTTGAGCTTGTTCTACAGTTGTTACATCCATTATAACTCCATTTTTTAGCATGTGCGCAAAACCACGCTTGAGTGTAGATGAACCGCGTAAAACATCAATAGAATTTTCTTTTTCAGAAACTATTCCTTTTGCATCAAGTCGTTCACCAGATAATGGAAGCATGTGGTAATCTGTACTAAAGACTATTTGTACCTATTCACTAATTTTAGATATTATTTGATCTAGTTCTAATTCAACCATAGTAATAATTGGTGGAATGAAAGCAGATGTGGCATTTTGTTCAGGCCAATGAATTTGGTTAGTTCGTCCATTTAGAGTGATTTTCACATTTGACTTTTGATATTCAGTTACATCATCTAAAATCGCAAATGATTCTGAAGGGATTGCAATAAAACCAGTTTCTTTAATCAACGCTCTAATTTTATCTAATTTCTTTTYATCTAGTTTTGATTTAATATCKGGTTGAAGATACCCATKATCAGTTACAGAATATTTTATGTCRCCATTATTTTTTATTAAGAGAATTTCAGTTTTTTGTGCTCCAGTTCTCTCAGTAACACCAAAAGAAACTATCTTTAATTGATGTTTTGTGTATTCAATTTCAATTTTATCAAAAGAATTTGCAGCAGACATGGGAATTTCGTTTTTTGTAATCATTGGAACTGAAATTAAGAGTGCTACAATTACGGGAATAGCCCCCATTGCCAAGTAAATTGGTTTTACCATGATCGATAATCAATTAAAAATTGGGTCATATTGCAAATAAATCTTGGTTAAAAATAACTTAAAATTTGAGTCTTTTTCATTCTKGTTTGTGGGGTCGTAGCCTAGCCTGGTAGGGCGACAGTGTCTACGAAAAAGATCACCGCTAAGGGCTCCAAAGGTTAACTAAGCTAAACTGACTCACGGATGATGTAAGTTTGGAGCTGTAGTGACCCGTAGGTCGCCGGTTCAATTCCGGTCGGCCCCACGTTAGAATTTTAACGATTATTTTTYAAAACATTTAGTGCAGAACCGGCTTTGAACCACTCTATCTGAGATTTGTTATAAGAATGATTTAGTAAAATTTCTTCTTGATTTCCATCATTATGTGAAATAATACATTTGACTTGCTTGTCTGGTTCTAATTCATTTAGATTTTTTAGACTGATTTTATCATCTTCAAGAATTTTTTCATAATCATTAGGATTACTAAATGTTAAAGCCAAAACTCCTTGTTTTTTCAAATTTGTTTCATGAATTCTTGCTAGGCTTTTGGTAATTACTGCAACACATCCTAAATATCTAGGAGTCATTGCAGCGTGTTCTCTACTACTGCCTTCGCCATAATTATTATCACCAATTGCTATCCATTGCATTTGTTTTTCTTTRTACTGTCTTGCAATATTTGAAAAKGATTCTAGTTTATCATTTAAAATATTCTTACCTTGACCAACTTCATCATTAAATGCATTAACTGCACCCAARAACATATTGTCACTRAGATTATCTAAATGTCCTCGAAGAGATARCCATGCACCTGCAGGAGARATATGATCAGTAGTACATTTMCCCTTTGCCTTTAGTAGAATTGGAATTTTTTCAAAGTCTTSTCCATCCCATTTATCAAATGGTTCTAAACGCTGCAATCTTTTACTGTTAGGATCAATGACTACATCAATATCATTAGAATTTTCAGGAGGWGCAACAAAAATTCCTTCAGGTCTCACAAAACCTTCTTCAGGAACTTCAGGTGCAGACTTTGGTGGTTCTAGTTTGAATTTTGAGCCATCAGCTGCAGTTAACTCATCTTTTAATGGRTTAAAGGAAAGTTTTCCTCCAAGCGATAAAGCTATAATCATTTCAGGACTTCCAATAAARTTCAAAGTACTTCGTCTACCATCGTTTCGTCCAGGGAAATTTCGGTTAAACGTTGTAACAATAGAATTTTTTTCATTTTTTTCTAATTCAGGTCTATTCCATTGACCAATACAAGGACCACAAGCATTAGCCAAAACAGTTGCACCTATATCGATTAGAGAATCCATTTGTCCATCTCGCTCAATTGTTCCTCGAATTTGTTCAGAACCAGGAGTMACTAATAGAGGRATTTTTGATTTGATTCCTTTGGCTTTTGCTTGTTCAGCAATACTTGCTGCTCTAGACATGTCTTCATAAGATGAATTAGTACAACTGCCAATTAATGCAACAGAGATTGGATCAGTGTAATCATTAGTTACAACATCATTAGCTAATTCAGAAATAGTTCTTGCTAAATCAGGAGTGTGAGGCCCTACAATATGTGGTTCTAATGTGGATAGATTAATTTCAATTACTCTATCAAAATACTTTTCAGGGTTTTGTTCTATTTCCGGATCTGCAACAAGTGATTCTTTRTTTTGATTTGCTAATTCTGCAATGTCACTTCTGTTTGTATATTTTAGATATGTTTCCATTCGTTCATCATATGGAAAAATTGAGCAGGTTGCACCAATCTCAGCTCCCATATTTGCAATGGTAGCTTTACCAGTACAACTAATTGATTTTGTACCAGGDCCAAAATATTCAACAATTGCATTTGTTCCTCCAGATACAGTTAGTTCTTCTGCAACTTTTAGTATGATATCTTTTGGAGCAGTCCATCCGTTTAATTCTCCAGTTAATTTAATACCAATTTTTTTAGGATRCAATAATTCCCAAGGCAAGTCAGCCATTGTTTCAGCTGCATCTAATCCACCAACACCTATTGCAATCATTCCAAGACCTCCCGCATTAGGTGTGTGAGAGTCAGTACCAATCATCAGTCCGCCAGGAAATGCATAATTTTCAAGAACCACTTGATGTATAATTCCAGCACCAGGTTTCCAAAAACCACACCCATATTTTGCAGCAGCAGATTGTAAAAATTTGAAAACTTCGCTGTTTTCATCAAGTGAAACTTTCATATCAACATCACCCTGAACTTCAGCTCGAATTAGATGATCACAGTGTACAGTTGTTGGTAAAGATGTTTGTTGAAGTTCTGCTTGCATAAATTGCAGCATTACCATTTGACCAGTTACATCTTGTAATGCAACTCTATCTGGTTTGAGAAAAACATAATCTTTGCCRCCAACGAAATTTTTATCATCAATTTTATTAAAATGTCCTGATAGAATTTTYTCAGTAAGTGTTAGTGGTCTTCCAGTAACATCTCGAAATTTTAGAATATTTTCTTTTAATTTCTGATAAACATTAGAAACTAATTCAGAAGTTGTATCAGTATTCACAAATTACAATAAATCAATCCCGAATTTAATATTTACAATTGTAAAATTGGAAAAATCATCCCAATAGGCATGTAAATTCTTAACAATTATAAGCTAAACATAGCTTCCTAAGAAAATGTTGGGGAGTTGCAGTTTTTCTAAATTGAGGTATAGATTTGGTCAATAAGGGTTTTCCAAAATTTGGAATGTCACAAGCTGGTGCATTTGTTGCAGCCCTAAAAAATTATAATTTACCAGATTTTATTTTAGTGTTAATTGCTAAAGAATGTAAATCAGAACTATTGGAAAGAGGAAGAATAGATGATAGATTACAAAGTATGAATGATGATGCYTTAAAATTATTACACAAAGTTTTCGTTGGATGTGAAGAAGATACTGCAGGAAAATATGCACAATACAGATTTTTTGCATATGTTTCAAGCATGTATCATAAATGCGAAGTAATTGTAAATGATACAATTCCTGGAGAAACCGGTAAAAATCACAAAGTCCTAGTTRCAGTRAAAAATAATGGAATGTAYATTGCAGTAGCTACAAACAAAGCAACYGGAAATCCTGTTAACAAAAAAGATACTRCCAAATTTTATGMAATKGTAGATGATMTCAAAAAAGGAGACCATGGAACAATGTTAACTGATGGAATTTATGGTTCATCAGTAGGTTTTAGAAGKGATGCATTAGTAGAACTTCAAAATTTGACTAAATCAAGAAACGATGATCCTGAAAATATGTTAAATTTCAAAACAGCTAATTTTGAAAATAATATTTATTCTGTTACAAAATGTTAAGTTTGTAAATTTAATGGCATAGTATCCATTGCTAAAAATACAGGTTTACCATCAGTTTTTTTAAAATCTTCACCATACTGATCAAACTCTAATTGTTCAAAGAGATGTTTGGTCCAGATATCGTGAACATCTTGAAGAAATTTTTTGTGTCCAGATATTCGTAATAATTCATGTAGTAACACATGGGAAACAGAAGTACAATTTTTTTCTGCTAGAAATAGCGTATCATTTTTTTCTTTCATAGGTTGCCAAAATACAGATCCAAAATTTTCAGCTTGATATCCGTCACAAGTACAATCAGTCCAAAATGGTCTAAAGAATGTTAGATAGAAGTGATAGGTTTCTTTTCCTCGCTGTTCATGATCACGCAAAAGTACATGAGTGTCAAGTTTACGAAGAATACTTCGAGGCGGTATTATCATCTCATCGCATTGAATTTCATAATCTGTACCAAATTTTTCTTTAATCCAAATCTTGTAAAACTGACTCATTTTTTTTACATATTCAAACTCAAATTGTCGTTTTTCACGGTCAGCTTCTTTGACTAAGAAAATAAAATGTAAAAGCATGATTAGAAAAAAGAATGATTATGTTTGACCTTCAATACCCATTAAGGTAAGAGTAGAACGAATCTTTTCAATTTTTCTGATTTTCCAAGTAATAGTCTCTCGTAGTTTTTCAACAGTATCAGATTCGATCTTGGCCAAAATATCGTATGCTCCAAAAGTTCCATGAACTTCCTTAACACCGTCTAAGCCCTTTAATTGCTGAATAATAGCTTCTTCAGAACCTAGTTCACAGTTTATTAAAACATAAGCTGTTGCCATGAATCTAATTGAAAAAATCGACTATATCAATAAACCGATTAGATTCAGYTTTGAGAAATTGTTAAAATCTCRTCCCAAATTGATTTAGGCACAGGCATTACAGATAATCGTGAAATTCTAATTAATTCCCAATCCTGAAATTTTTTATTTTTTTTCAGTTCATCAAGTGTTACAGGACGTTTTAATGATTTTTTATATTTGACATCTACAACAATGAAACGTTCTTTGTCTTCTTTTGGATTAGGATAAGGTTTAGAAGTTATTTGCATAATTCCTACAGCTTGTCTTTCATCACCAGTATGATAAAACAAAACAAGATCACCTGATTTCATTTCTCTCATATGTTTTAATGCAAGATTATTATGAACTCCATCCCAAACAGTAGTTTTTTCTTTTTTTAGTTTTTCAAAATTATATCCTCTAGGTCCACTAGGTTCTTGTTTTGCCAACCAATAGTTTACCATTTTAGTTTCAGTATTTTTTGCAGTTGTTTAATCGTTTTGGGATGGTTAATGTTCCCCGGTTCTGACTCGCACAAATTCATGGGAACATAGCCATATGCCTCCTCGCGTTCTGAAACCGGGGTGCCCATATAATGTAGCACACCTGGGTGAATTGGAAATCACTGGTATCATCACGATCGCATCATCCCAATCCGTCTGTGTGCCTGCTCTTGGGCGTTTAATGATAGTTCTCATCCTACTAAAAACCATTGAAGAAATTATCAATTCATTTAACAAAGTTTTAAAACTAAAATAAAATCAATTGCCAAAAGGGAGTTTTTATGGAAATCAAAAATGTAACATTATTTCTTGTGGGTATTATTTTATTAGTTTTAGGAACACTCATCATAATCTTTGATTATCCCCAAATAGAATATTTTGAAAATATTGATTTTAAATTATATAATTCACTTTTAGTTGAAGAAAAAGAAATTCATCAAAGATTAGTAATTGAATTTACTATAGGATTGGTAATTTTTGGACTAGGAGTATTACTGTTAGTAGGTTCTTTTCTAAATAGATTTGAGAATGGATTCAGATAGAGATATTTCAAAACCAACTACAGGTACACGTATTTTATAATTCTCAATGATTTTTGAATTAATTTCTCCAATAATACCAATTGATTTTTTATTTACAATGATATTTGCACATCGTCCTTCTTCAAATGATGGATGAGTAGTAGTCTTGGTATCAATGTGGATTCCAAAACCAGTCTTTAATGCAGATTGCAATATTGATTTTATTTCTGTAAAATTTGCATCCTTGTGAGCACTAATACTTGAGAGATTAGTTTTTTCAGAAATTGGATCATCTAAAGTAAATACTGTACCAGTCTCAAACATTTTTTGTGGATATGATTCATGAATATTTCTAGAAAGGTTTTCTAATAATCCAGGAAGTATAGTGTCACGTAAAATTGTGTGTTCTTGACTTTTTGAATCAAGTACAGAAATAATTTTTGATGTATTCCGATTAGTCATCTCATAAAGCACACGTTTACTAGTTAAACTTGAATTCAGTGATTCTAAATATCCTAGTCCAACCATTGTCTGACTGAGAGATTTAATCTGAGATGAAACAGGATTTATTTGGCCAAGCGTTTGAGGTGGAGCCATAGTTGGTGTAAGATTTTGAATTCCATATCCTAAAGCAGCTTCTTCAACTAAGTCCATTGGTCCAAAGATATCAAATCTATATGCAGGAATGGTACAAACAATATCTTTGCCCTTTATTGAAGCATCTAATCTAGATTTTTTTAATGATGAAATAATTTTTGATGGACTAATATTCAAACCAAGTATTTGATTAATCAATGTAGGATTAATTTTGATTTTCTTTTGTTCAAATTTTGCAGTAGAATTTTTTGCACCAGTTATCTGGACTGTTTCTAAAGTGAATCCTGCCTTTTGTAAAATTGTTGCAACAACTGAGAGCATATCTTCAGAATCTTCTTTATTAATTCCAGTTACCTCAACGAAGAGATTTTTTGTTTTAGTTGTAACTGTGGTTATTGCAGCATTAATTATTGGAGGAAAAGATACTGTATCTTGATTTGCATCTAAAATGATAGGAACTTTGGTTGAATTTTCAAGTATTTTGCCATAATTTTTTCCTACATCAGTTTTTTCAAGAATTTCAGAAATTGAAAGTTCTTTTTCAGATGCTAATGGAATGAATTTATGATTTCTAGTAATATCTGTGTAAACTAGAGGAAAAGAAATTTTATCTAAATCATGAATTCCAATAGATGATTTTTTTCTTTTTCGTCCAATTCCAAAATGAAGATCTTCTTGCATTGCCATGAATTGTTTAATTGTTTTATCATCAATTTTTCCATTTTTTGCAACAATTCCAGTAACAAAAGGACGAATTTTTGATACTTCAGGCCTTACAGAAATTTTGTATTTCTTAGATTTTTTGACATTTAGTTTAATTGCTCCAGTTTTGATTCCCAATAATCCTTGTAATCCAAGTGCAATTCCAAAATCAGTTGAATAATCAGGTCTATTTGGACTGTATTCAATTCTAACTAGATCTTTATTTTCAGATTCAATATCTAATCCAAGAAAAGGTAGAGAATCAGAAATTTGCTTTTTTGTTACCTTACCAACTAATTTTTGAAGGCGTGAATAAGATAATTCAATTACTGGCATTTTGTAGCACTCCTCAACCAATTTAGATTATTATTATAAAATTCTCTAACATCATCAAGACCATACTTTAACATTGCAATTCTTTCAATTCCACCACCCCATGCTAAAACAGGTTTAGTAATTCCAAGAGGTTTTGTTACTTCAGGTCTAAAAATTCCCATTCCAAATAGTTCAATCCATTTTCCTAATTTTTCATTATACACCATTGTTTGAAGAGATGGTTCAGTGTATGGAAAAAATGTTGGCCAAAATTTTATTTTTGTAATTCCAATTCTCTTGTAAAATTCTCGTTGGATTCCCATTAAATTTCTTAAATTTGCATCTTTGCCAACAACAACTCCTTCAATTTGATTAAATTCTACAAGGTGTTTGTAGCTGACCTTTTCATTTCTAAATACTCGTCCTAATGAAAAAATTCTAGCCTCATCAGGTTTGTTTTCAGCTAAATGTTTGATAGTAACACCTGTTGTATGAGTTCTTAATACCATTTTTCTKGCTTCATTAATATCCCAAAAATATCGCCAATTCTTTTTGTGAGATTCAGAAACTTTTCTAATTTGTTCAGGGGTTGCAATTTTTTTTGCAGAAATTCCATCAAGATAAAATGTATCTTGTAATTCTCGTGCGGGATGATCTTGAGGAGTAAATAATGCATCAAAGTTCCAAAAACTGGATTGAGTCATATTTCCAATTATTTCTGAAAATCCTAATGTGACAAATATTTCTCGAATTTCATCTATTGTATCTTTTAATGGATGTGTTCTTGCTACAAAAGTTTCAGGTACTGTGGCTTCAACATCAATTGCTCCAGTAGAATCTGAAAGAATTATTGATTTTGCTGAATCAGTCAAAGTGATAATTTTGGCCTTTGTAATAGTTTCAATAATAAAATCAGGTCTTTTCAAAAGTATTGATAAATCATTTTTGTCAATTTGTTCTTGGGAAAATGTATTGGTTCCAATTTGCTTTAGAGTTTTTTCACCAGGAAGTAATGATGGAGCATTTTTTACAGAAATTTGGTCAGATGTTGCTTCAACCCAATTGTTTTTTCTAGATATTCCAATTGCAGGTCCAAAAACTGAACCAAGTTCCTGTTGTAAATCAGATAATTTTCTAGGACCATTAGTAAGTAAGTCAAGTAATCTTCTTTCAGGTAATCCTTTTTGAAATGATTCAAGTCCATTTTTACCTAAACTAATCAAACTTGTTATTGATTCATCAACTATTGCTAGATCTTTTAGTTTAAGCCATTCAATCCCACGTCTTATCTGATCTGGGGAAAGTTTAGTAGATGTTCCAAGTGTTTCAGGAGTTTGTTTAGGGTTATCTTTTAGAGAGGTAATAATTTTTTTTTCAATTTTATGAAAAACTTGTGACAACAGTAAAAGTTCGAAAAAGACTTTTTAAACCTTAACCTAAGTCAATTTGAATGTCTGCTGATGACTTTATTGTAACACCTTGGCATGTAGAAGGGGACATCGATTATGATAAATTAATCAAAAAATTTGGTACTGAAAAGATTTCTTCAGAATTAATTGAGAGATTCAAGAAGATCACAAATGAAGATCATTTTATGCTTAGAAGAGGGATTTTTTTCTCACATAGGGAAATGAACAGAATTCTTGATGATTATGAAAAAGGTAAAAAATTCTTTCTATATACTGGAAGAGGCCCTTCTGGACATACCCATATTGGACATTTGGTACCATGGGTTTTTGCAAAATGGTTACAAGAAAAATTTGATGTTAACCTGTATTTCCAGCTAACTGATGATGAAAAATTTTATTCAAAACAGAATCTTACTTTAGAAGAAACTGGAAAATTTGCATATGAAAATGCATTAGACTTTATTGCATTAGGGTTTAAACCAGAAAAAACAAAAATTATTATCAACACAAGAAATATTCAGACACTTTATCCTATTGCAGCTAAAGTTGCAAAGAAAATTAATTTTTCAAATACAAAAGCAACATTTGGATTCACTAATGAAACAAATATTGGAATGATTTTTTACACATCACTACAATCAGCGCCATGTTTCATTGAAGATAAACCGGTTTTGATTCCACTAGGGGTAGACCAAGATCCACACTTTAGATTAACAAGAGACATTGCTCCAAAAATTGGAAAACCAAAACCAGCATTAATTCACAATATTATGATTCCAGGATTAGAAGGACCTGGTGGAAAAATGTCAGCTTCTAATGAAAATGGTACAATTTACACAACTGATTCCCCAGGTGTGGTAAAAAAGAAAATCAACAAGTATGCATTTTCKGGTGGACAAACAAGTGTTGAGGAACATAGAAAACTTGGAGGAAATCCAGAYATTGATGTTTCATATCAATATCTAAGAATATTTTTTGAGCAAGATGATAACAAGTTAAAATCAATTTATGATGATTATAAATCTGGAAAACTTCTTTCAGGAGAACTAAAAGCTATTTTGATTGAAAAAATAAATGAATTTTTATTAATTCATCAAGAAAAAAGAGAAAAGGCAAAAGATCAAATAAACAAATTTCTTTTTGAGAATAAATGAAAATTATCATAACTTGTGATGACAAATACGAAGCTCAAAAATTAGCTAGTCTAATTTTCATAAATGATGGAAAAGAGACATTCATCACATCAATTCTAAATATTATTGGTAATGAGTTAGTTATTTCATTGAAAGACAAATCAGCTCATAGTATCGTACTAAAAGATGAGTCAAATGTAGAGAAATTTGCAGATTTCATTCAATCAGTTATAGATAAAGAACACAAATTGCTATCTACTAAATTAATTGAGCATGAAGTAGAAATGGAAAAAGAGTAAATTTAGAATCCAAATGTAGCATAATACCCAGTTACAATTCCAACCATGGCAATCAATGATATTCCTAGTGCCTTAAAGTCACCATTCATGTCTAAATTTTAAAAGAATTACAATTAAAGTGTTAACAAATTCTCAAAGACGATTCTATAATTATCTAGGAAAATATTTACTCTTTTTTGGTTTTGGAGAATCTTCTTTTGGTTTTGATGCAGGTTCTCTTATTTGATTACAGTTTAAGCATAATACCTTTAGATTTTCTCTAGCAAGRTCAGGTGCTGAAATGTATTTTCCCCATGATGATGCATCTCCACCACGTCCATTATCATTAGAATCATTACCGGATACTGGAGTAATACCCAAAGCTCTTTCATCTTTAAAGCCACAATTGGAACAAGTTTTTCCACCCAAAATTTCAAATAATTTTTCTTTAATCGTTTCATAAAATTTGTCTGAACCATTAGCAAAAAAGCTCTCTTGTTTTTTTGAAAATTTATCATTTCGTGGATTTCTAGATCTGGAATTATCTCTACTTGATTCTCGCCCATATGATGATCTTGAATTTCTATCATTTCTTGAATATCTTGAACCTCTATCGTCTCTAGAGTATCTATCATCTCGTGAATCATCTGGTTTGTGTTGTCTGAAACAATCACTGCAGTAAACTGGTTTGTTACTTCTTGGAACAAATGGAACTGTACATTGATTTCCACAATCAGAACAAGTTACAGTTGTAGATTCTCTATCGCCATCTCTTGAATGTCTRTTATCACCAGARTTTCKRTAAGACCGATATGATTCATTTTCTCGTCTTGCATTTCTTCCATCKGTYTTKCCATCTGAATACTTTGWTTTGTAWAGGTCCATTGATAGWGAATTTCAGTTTAATTGATTATAGATACCTTGAGATTTAATTTGTGCCTAAAATTTAAAAAATCTCTCAAACTAGAGGTTTATCCATTTCAATAGACATTATTTCTTGAACTTTGAGAAAATAAAGTCGTGTAGAATGTGGCATATCATCCAAATTATTATCTACTACAATCATAAAATATCTTACAGCTCGCTTTGAAATATCTAAATTAAATTTCATTGTAAGAATTGGATYTTGATGAACTTTAATTTTGTCTTGAAGCCAAGGAGGTGCCATCTCTATTGTTTCTTTGATAATTTTTTTATACCAATATGAAAGATTTTGTGGATGTAAGCCTTGTTTGAGGTTAGATACATCATTATCAATTTTTTTCATCATATGATTAATAATTGCCATGAGGCTGAATCCTAGAATTTTGTTTTATTCCAATTACTCAAAGTTCTGCAAGCTACTTGTCAATTGATAACAAGTTTCCCTCAGAGTCAATTTCTGAGTTTTTGATTCTAGTAGTTGATATTCGTGTTCCATCTTTTGCCAAAAACATAGACACATTAATGATTTCAACTGGTGGGAGCTTCTTTTCTGCCCTTAACTTGTTTAGTACATTTCCTTGATTWYTTGTTTCATCACTWACAACTAARGCCTCAACATYTCGTTCTAAAACTGCAGGTCCAAAATCATTATCTAATTTACTTATTTCAAATGAAGTGTTTGGAAATTCTTTGAATATTGTAGTGATTAAATTTTCTAGTCTTTGATCATATTTGTTATTTGGAATTTTCCCTTTTTTTGCAGCAAACTCATCACTTGTTAATCCAATGATTACTTTATCTGAAATCTCAAATGCATTGGATAGTAAAGTAAGATGTCCCCTATGAATAATATCAAATGTACCACCCATTGCAATTAAAGAGAATTTAGACATGTAATTATTTAGAATTCATTGAAAATAAATCTACTATCTTTTGCATGTATTTTGAGTTTAAACTATCAAGCACTTGGAGTAAAATAATCAAATTTTATGTTAATTGGATATTGTCATTAATCCATTTTCAATTAAGAATTTAATTGTGTTAATGAATTCACCATCTGAAGAAACACCATCTGCCCAATATCCTACAGTAGTTTTTAGCCAAGAAGGAATTTGATCAGTGTTACCAGTACCTTGAGTTGTTGGAGGAATTTGTATTATTCCATCTTCAATTAAGAATTTAATTGCATTAACGAATTCACCATCTGAAGAAACACCATCTGCCCAATATCCTACAGTAGTTTTTAGCCAAGTAGGAATTTCATTATCTTGAGAAATTGTAGCATCATTGTTTGAGGATATTACAAATGAYATTATTTTGAYTGTAGTGTTTGTATTTCCATACTGAGCTTTGACGATAAATTTACCATCAGAGAATTTTTTGTTTAATTCTATGCTATGGGAAAATGTACCATCAGAGTTAACTGAAGTTTTTTGAGTTACAAGATAACGATCAGTAGAATCAAAAATTGTAATTCTTAATTTTCTATCCTCATCATATTTGTTGACATTACCAGTAAAGGTGATAGTATCTCCAAGCATGTATGATCCTTCATCAACGTAAATCTCTACAGTGTAATTATTAGAACTACTTTGTGCAGGTGGTCCACCATAACCAAATGCAATTTGTCCTGAAGTTACAACAAACAGTGCAATTATAGAAATAATGAAAATTTTATTTAATTTCATATTACAGTTGTTCATTTCTTTTGACATTTAAACGATAAGAAAGTTGAAAGAATAGATTTTAAAAAATCTAGTTATTTGATATATTTTGGGCTTTATTCTTTTACATGAATCAGAATAAATGGACCTTGTTCTGCTATTGGAATATTATTTCTATCCCATACAAATGTCTCAATAAAAAATAAACCACTTTTTTCAGGCACCCAATCAATGGTTTGATACTGAGTTCCAGTTCCAATAAAGCGACCGTCATATTTTCCAATATATTCAACGGTAGGAGATTTGCCGGATTCTTTAATTTGAATATAGTATGTGTATGGAGTTTCATCGGTACCCTGATCTTCTGAAAACTGTACCACAGTTTTACTTTCAATAATTACTGTTGAACCAAGTATAATTTCAGAAAGTGTAATCCCCTCAGTATCCTTTACTGTAACACCAGAAATTGAAACTAGTTTTGAAATTGATTGTTTTGCAGGAATTTTTACATCTACAAAATCAGAATAAAATACATCAGATTCTGCAAATAATAAAAAGCCWACTGCTTTTGAGTTAATTTCATCAACAAGWTCAAATTTAATTTCTGAATYDGATTCCACATCTCCTARTTCAATTGTBGATACACTAAGTRTTCTRGGTGGTTCAAATCCATCATARAAAGCAAGATAGACATTTGTATYAGAATTTGGTGCACCTCCATTTTGTAAAACACCTGAAAATCTAAAAGAGGAATCTAATATTATATCACTAGAATACACAATTATCTCTTTTTGTTTTTCTTCTGAAGAATCAAATCCTAAAAGGGATACAGATGCTTGAGTAATGTCAGGATTTGGAGTTGGAGAACGAATAGCAAAGGGAGATTGTCCATTTGGAGGAATTACTTGAAGAGTGGTATTTCCTGAAACAACTTCAAGGGGGTTAGAATCAAAATCATCAAAAAAGTTTACTCGAATAACAATATTATTCACAGATGTTTGTGAATCATGATTTTCAACTGCTCCAACYACAACAGTATATCCCTCAGAATCTTGATAAATGAAAGGAGTGTCATTTTGTAAGGTTACTGATAGTGTAGGTGCATTATCAGAATATTCTTGAGAAAATGATTGAGAAAATGATTGAGAAAATGGAATTAAGAACAAAATCAAAAATATGCCAAGAATTAGTTTCTGCATCAAATTTCTTTAAGATTAGAGATTAATTTCATGTAACATATCATATAGTGAACAAAACAGGTAACAACGTTTAACCTAGTTTACACTAGGTCATTAAAAATAATAAAAAGAGAAACAAATCTAGTTTTTCTTTGCGGTAATTGCAATCCAGTAAATTAATCCCGGAAGTAAACCRACAATAAGTGGAATGAAAACTGGCCATCCATCTGCTGAGCTTGTCATACGTAAAAACCAAAACTTATCCTATTTAAATCCATCCAGGAGTTTGAAATTCAGAATGGATCAGAATAGAAGTGGACCGGACGGAATTTGAATCCGTGACCCCCCGCGTGCAAGGCGGGTATACTACCAGGCTATACTACCGGCCCACACAAAGAATGCTCAAAGTGTGGATTTTAATTGTTGTCTTCTTGGCAAGAATTTTATTTGAAAACAGAATAATTTGTTCATGGTACTTTTAGAATCACAAATTAAACTAAAAACAGGAGACAYTGCTCCAGATTTTGAATTATTAGGAATTGATGACAAAAAACATTCYCTAAATGATTACAGTAGTTACAAAGGAATTTTGATAATTTTCATGTGCAATCATTGTCCATACGTAAAGGCAAAAGTAGATTCACTAAACGAGCTATATGAAAAAGGTGGACAAGATATTGCAATCATAGGAATTAACAGTAATGACTCAACTGATTATCCTGAAGATAGTTTTGATGCAATGAAGCAAACAGCAAAAGAGAAAGGATTTGAATTTGATTATTTAGTTGATGAGACTCAAGAAATTGCAAAAAAATATGGTGCAATGTGTACACCAGATCCATTCTTGTTTAATAGTCAAAAACAGCTAGTTTTTCACGGTAAGTTAGATAATGCCATGAAACCTGAGGATAAGGCTACAGAAAAGACAATGATTATCAATATGCAAAAACTGCTTGCAAATGAAAAAATTGAAAAAGATTTTGACCCATCAATTGGCTGTTCAATCAAGTGGAAAGAAAATTAAACTTAAATGACTCTTGCCTAGAGATTTGTTCGTGGGCTCGTAGCTCAGCTTGGCTGGAGCGTTCGACTGATAATCGAAAGGTCATGTGTTCGAATCACATCGGGCCCATTTTCATTATTTTAAATTTCCAAATACAGTTTGAGACCATTGCAAAATATCATCAAATTTTTCAGATGTCAAATCAGACCGGATTTTACTTTTTTTAGATATTTTACCACATAGTACCAATTTCATATTTTTACCAGATTTTTCTTTTATTGGGTTTATTGAATCTGCAAAAAAGTTTAGTCCCTGACCAGTTTGTGAGAAAACAACTACAATCAAAATACCCGGTTTTTGTTTCCAAATTTTTCCAATTAATTTTTGGAAATCTAGATCAAACAAAACATTGATGGCAGATGACATATCACCTAAATGAAAAACATTCCAACCATCAGAATGATAAGATGAGGATGCTGCCTCAGAAATTAGATTACTTTGAGCATCAGCTGCGATGACTATTATGTTCTTTTTAGGATCAGTAACTATCTGCAGTTGATTAAAGATTTGGAGTGATTTTGAGATAGTTGTTTGAAGTAGGTTTAATTCTGAAGTTCCAATCTTACCTTCATTATACAATTTTTTTACAGAATCAATTGCAGGCAAAATAACTTCAAGAATTAAACGAGTTACAATTGCACCAGAATACAAACAATTACGAATTAATGAATATACTTGGTCTTCTGTACCTTTGACCAAATATTCAGCATATCTTGATGTAACTTTGAAATAATCATCAGGGAAATCAAAGGATTCTTGACCAGGTTCTAAAAACCACAATGTAACATTCCCAATATTTTTTTGTCGTAGTAATCCCTCAGCTGCAAAAACCTTAAGATATTTTATCATTGTAATTCTATTGATATTTACTTTTTTTGAAATCTCAACTCCAGACATTCCAGAGTCAGAATCTTTTAAAACCAAAATTAGTTTTTCTCTGATATCCTCAGTTGAATATCCCCTACCCATAGTGCTCTTGGATTCTAGTATTGTATAAAGACTAATTTTCATTAACTCAGTTAGGCAGTTTTAAAAAATAAAACATTATATAGTTGAGTACCTTATTGTACGGTAAGGAAAAGTAAATTGCCAAAAGCCGGATTCAAATCAATCACAGTATCAGAAACAGTCTACGATAAATTCCACGATATTTATCAAAAGAGTAAAGACGACCTAACAATGAAGGGTGTCAACAGCTTTTCAGGTTATGTAACTTACATGTTAGAGGAGATGATGCAAAAGGACAAAACCTTTGCAAGATATGCTCCAAAGATTGAAAAAATATCAGTTGATGATGATCGTGTTATACTAAAAGACAATATTAGAAACAGAATTGCAGAAGTCGCAGTTCAGAAAGGAGAATTATTCTGCCAGCTCTGTGATGAAAAAGATTGTGTACATGTTGGTTTTGTATTTTCATTACCAGATGTCTACGAAGTTCTAAATTCTAAAGGTATCAAAAATCCAAGATAGATTGTATGGAGGAGGTGGGATTTGAACCCACGAACTCCTGAAAGACAGGATCACCCATTATTTGATCTTAAGTCCTGCATGTCCAAAAGCAAATGTGCTTACTTTGGCCAGGCTTGATTACTCCTCCAAAAGACTAGAATTTTGAGCGAAATTTAACAGTTTAGAGTATTTTTGACGAGGATGAAGAATTATAAGGATTTTCTACAGGAGAATTTTATGCTTCGGTAGCTCAGTCTGGTAGAGCGTTACATTGGTAATGTAAAGGTCACGGGTTCAGATCCCGTTCGAAGCTTATTATTTTCTGTAAGATTCTTATGAAATTCTGTAAGATTTGGACTTTGTTCTATTAATGAGAGTTCTAGCCTATAGAACTGTTGGAGTTTCTTCTTTATTCTATGCTCTAAAACATAACTATAAGATTTTGAGTAATTATCATTATTTTCCAAGTAATTACGTTCGTGTATACTTAACATCTCAACGTAATCCCAATCAGTTTTTCAGATTTTTGATTACCATAGGCAATATTACAAAGTCATCTTGGACATCATAAAACTGAATTCCAACATCTGTTGAGTATTCTACTAAAATCAATACATTATTTTTAACACACAAATCAGTATGCCTATCACTAAAAGTACGAACTTCTTGTATTGATCTACAGTTATTGCTTTCTCCGTAAATATCAAATGCCCTGTTTTCATTTTGGAATTCTATGATATTGACCCATTGTTGAAATGCGTTATCATATGAATCGAATTTATACAAAGATACAGTAGCACCAAACTTGAATGATGATGGAGTTTCTAATTTTGAATATTTTTGCGATACTGATTCTTCCAGACCCATTGATTGTGCTATTTCTAATGTTGTCTCATTCTCTTTTGGGATTATCATATCTAGTAGTTTTTCATTAGGATCTGTTATATCACCCAATCTCCAATTCAAGCCTAATTCATCAATTGTAGGTAATAATTCATCGATATCTACATCTAGATATTCATTGAATGAGTTTGAAGTGTTTTGAGATACGAGTGTTTCTTCATTTTGAATATTGGTAGATTTTTCTGATGGAGGCACAGCCATCCCAATTGCAATTAATAAAATTAAAACTCCTACAATACCAATTCCGACTTTCTTGAATTTTCCCACAATATAAAATTCATCACTTACCTTTTATGGATTTAGTACGGTGTTTCTCAAAAATTCTTCAATTCTCCATACACACCTAGTGGATATGGATGTTAAGTTGATTTTATGACGTGGGCATTTACAGATTAAAGATTAACGTCGTCTCTTTAAGGCATGTTTTTTCTTTAATTTATTGATATTTTGTTGTGTTTGTTCCATCTGTGAACTAAGAGTATGTAATTTTTCGCGCAATAATTGTTTCTTTAAATTTTGGTTTGATGACACTGTAAGATTTTCAGAGATTACAGGTTTTTGTAATTGTTTTATTCTGTTTAAAAGATCTCGTGAGAAGTCATCTGTAGAACTTCCTGTTTTTGATTTAACACCGAACTCATCAATCATTTCTTTTAGTTTCTTTTTTATTTCCTTAATTTCACTCATCTTCTTCTTCCTCTAGTTTTATTAATTCATCAAACTGTCTTTTAAGATTTTCAAAATTTTCAGATAGTTCAAACAAATCAACAGTAGCCTCGTTTGCATCACGCCTATTTTCTTCAGATTCAATTTGTGCTTCTTGAACTTGTTTTGATAATTCTTTCAAAGGTCTTTGTCCAAAATAATATCCTACAATCATAGCTACTAAACCACCAAGTAATGCACTCATTTTTTCTAAAAGTACAATATCTTGTAAATATATCAAAACTACTCCAAAATATATCATAAATGGTATAAGAACAACTAACGCAATAGCAAATGAAAAACTTTCTTTAATTATCTTATGATACCATTTCGTATTTGATTCATCAGACATGGAATATTTTTATAAATGATTTTACATAAATCTCTTTATCATAAGATCATAGATTATTATGCCTACGGATGTAAAAATATTCAATTATCCATACACACCTAGTGGTTAGGGATGTTAGTTTCTCTGAATGACGTGGACGTTTACAGATATTCGAAATCAGGAATTCCTCTATCAGCTAATTTATTTACAATTTTTTGTACTTTGCTTTGTTTCATGTTTGTAAAAAGAGCAATATCATCTACGTCTTCCCTACCTTTTTGAAAAGCCTCTACTACGAGGGCATCATCATCATCAAACCCCTCACCGTATTTTAGACGAAGATTAACCAATATTTCAGTAACGTCGGGAGGTTGCCATTCTTCAGATAATTCGGATCTATTCTTTAGTTTGAACAATCCTATACCTGCAACAAAACTTGCTCCGATTATTAACAAGATGATTCCAATTGGTAATGACACTTGTGTTGAAAGTGCTTCAATTGATGATGATACAGTTGGTTCTTTTGTTAATGCTAAAACTGAATAAATGGTACTAGGAATAGCTATTATGAATCCAATAATTATTGCTTTATTCATACTAACGATGTAAAATATTACAATAATACTATTTTGGTACGGGGTTTCTCAATAATTCATTCAATTCCACATACGCTCCTAGTCATTAGGGATGTTAGTTTCTCTTTATGGCGTGGAGAATTACAGCCGTTATCACATTCTGTCTTAACAGGGAGTATCCACCTAGATTATGTTGATTTTATTGGATTTTGTTAGGTTCTACTTTAGTTAGAACTCTACAACAGCCGGAACTACTTTGTTTCTAATGCTACAACAGTTGGTTCTACTTTCATTTTGTGTATCTACCTAGTTTCTCACTATTCTTCCTTAGATAATTTAGGAATAACATTAGGTTTCACTTTGATTTATTTTTGCCCATTAAAGGTTTCAAATTATTCTAATTTCACAATAAATTTGAAATGTACCATCCATGACTCATAGAACGTCGAGTGATTTTAGTTCCATTAACATACACTTTCCAAGGAGACATGATTTTTAGAGATTTACCTTTACGACCAACTCCAAAACCATCCATCAGTTTTGGACCTATGAAAAATATGCCATTTCCTTCAATTTCGTTAACGAGATATTTCTTGATAATTTGATTACCATACTTTACTGTAAGATTTCCTTTATGTGAAAATTCAATATGATAATTCGTATGCGGATATTTCATTTCAGGAACTATTGCAGAAATTGATTTTAGGATGTATGTTTTCAATTTTTCTCGATATGCACAGTCAAATTCTGATGAAGTATTCAACCCTAATTCCCCAGTATCCAAAGAAGCAATCCCACAACAATTCAAATAGTTAATCATTTTTTGTGAGATTTTTGTATGTCCTATCAATATCCCATAGGTTTCAGAATGTTTATCAAATTTGTAAAACGTTAATTTTTGAAATTTTCTGAGGATTTTCTTTTTTACATTAGAAGCACTCCAAGGAATATCCTTGTTGTTTTTGGCTTCAAAGTAGAAATAATAATTTTTAGTTCCACGAATACATAGAAATGCCTCAGGTCCAATATTGGATCTTCCACCCTGTTTTTTGTTAATTAAGAAATAACTATCGATATCGTTTTTTTGTAGTTTTGAGGTTATTTCAGATAGACATCCCTCTAACAAATCCTCAAGTTTTTTGCCTTTTCGAATGGAATGATTAGTAATTGTGCCGTCTACCATAAAGAATTCCTAGAAAAACGGTATAAAAGTAGTATTACCAAAATTGTAGTAGATAAAGAATATGCAGTGAATTAAGCGTAATTTCTATACTAGTTTATTGTAAGCAATTGTTGTAATTTGAAAATACAAGGTTTGATTTCATCTGAAATCATGTTAGGTCTATAGTAATGTCTTAAGAATACAGATTTTGGTACACGTCCTTGTAAGAGATCAATGATTTCAGGTTGTATTCCATTATTTCTAAGATAAGTAGCAAAGATCTTTCTGCAGTAAGCCATATGCATTTCAATACCTTGTTTACGTAATAGCATCCTTACAGAATTGTAACTTCGTTGAGAAGTATTCTGAGCTAGTTCAATTATTGAATCATCAATAATACTGACAAAAGCATGTTTAGTTTTTCTAATGAATAATTCAGCATATTTGAAATGCTCTAACATCATAGAATCTTTGTTTAGATAGTTGTCAAGATCAGTCTGAATAAGTTCGATACTCTGACATGCCTCAGTAGGCCTTAATCCTGTAACAGTACAATAAATCAAAATATTAGCATCTGGCTTTGGCAGTATAGAAATAGTGTCCTTTACCCATTTCAACATGGAATCTAGAGTATCTCCATTAGTAATGGCATTGAAGAATGAGAGTCCGTCATTGTATGACCATTTCAGATGATAGCGTTTCTTGATAGATTCCCATAAATCATAGCATCCCATGAATTTGGATAATGAATCTAAGGCACTCATTACCATTAATCGCTTATGATTAGATAGAGTAAGCAGTTCCTGAGCGTTGCCATCATTTAGAATATGAGAGAACTTTCTAGAATAGCATTTGTGAGTTTGAATAGTAGAATGTTTGTAATTATTTTGAAGATGTTGATTATAGCGTTGCCAGAATTTATCGTCCAGAGTCTGAGGATTTGGTAATGTAAAGGTCACGGGTTCAGATCCCGTTCGAAGCTTTTAATAATTTTTAATCAATAATTCAAAGTGGCCAGTTCTCTTTTTAGAATCTGAATTAATTGAACGATTTGCCCGAACTTTACTTATTTTCCAAGGTTTCTTTGAGAACATCTCTGAGACTTCTTTAGAATCTGAATTTGACAAAAGAACCTGACATCCCTTTTCATCTAGACTTTGACAGAGTTCTACTAATCTACTCAAATCATCAAAAGAAAAATTTTTGCTAGTATAACTTGTGAAATTTGCAGTTTCACTTACTGGTTGATATGGTGGATCAAAATATACAAGATCACCTTTTTTGGCATCTCTTAGAACTGCTCCAAAATCACGACATTTTATTGAAACTCTACTTACTTGTAGAATACTACTAACAGAACGAAGATTTTCTTCATTTATGATATTAGGATTTGTATATTTTCCCAGTGGGACATTAAATTTTCCTTTACTGTTYACTCGATAAAGTCCATTGAAACAAGTTCTATTCAAAAATAATAAACGAGATGTTTTTTCTATTTSRCTTCTAGGATTAGTTTCCCTTAYAGAATAATAGTAAGACTTTGAATCTTTTTGATAATTTCTTTCATGACTTTTGAGAGAAGAAATTARACTATCAACTCTATCTCGWATTGTAGTGTAAGCTAAAACAAGATCAGARTTTAGGTCTGAGATACTACATTTTTGYCCATTTCGTTCAGTTAGCATATGGAATAGTAATGCACCACCTCCCAAAAATGGCTCAAAATAAGTTCCAAAGGAATCAGGTAAATTTTGATTTAATGTTGAAATTAATTGTCTTTTTCCTCCAGCCCATTTTACAAATGGTTTTGGAGTTACAAGAATTTGACKATAGRTTTGTTTCAATAATGAATATTACAAAATTCATTGATCWTTRCTTAACATAAAATAATTTGATCTTGAACTAATTTTTTYCTATTCGAAAACGAAGTTAAATACAAACTTCGTAATTATGTAAATTTTTAGATTTTTTTNGTTTACAGAAWACTCTAGGAGAAAATAATAAAATGAAAAGGTTGGGTGTTTAGTCCCACTTTGACCAAGCGGCCATCCATCTGTATGTCCAAGTGTTTAGTTTACAACCTAATGCTGCAAATGTACATCCCAATACTGCACCYGCACCKGCACCTAACGCAACTGGACTGTTATAGAACTTTCCTACCTGCGGTTCAATCGGTGTCATGTATGGTGGCAATGTTGGTCTTGGATACTTGAATGCCGTTTCAAGTGGGTCCGCTACTGTTATCAGGTTTACCATATTGAATAATGGCAAAGACATTCCTACCAGTACTCCTCCRAACAGTATCAAAGAGTGTTTGTTCTTCTTTGTTGCCCAGTAMACTAAGTCCAACAGCATTGCTGATGGTAGCCAAACTGGTGTAACAATAAAGTCATATGGATATCCGAGTGAAAACCATGCACCTTTTGCTATCCATGTGTATACTGTCATGATCAGAGCGTAGTATGTTGCTGTGCCTGGAACGCCTGTAAACGTAAGATAGTAACATGCACCTACGAGAAGCATCAACGTTTGCGATATTGAAAATACCGTGTACGAAGTCCAAGCCCAGTCAGTATAGAAAATGTAATCTCCTGCATTAATTGTTAACAGTGTTGAGTTAACTGCAACCACTACTATGAATAAGTAGTGTGTACATCGTCTTAACCAGACCATATGAAATTGTGTAAACAGTCGGTATATAAAATTWTAGAGTGTRAYRTAGATCGTCTTCGTATAATAACRAAATASARYCAMAWKWTNTNCTAAATTAAAATGAAAAAGARTGRTTCTGAAGGANTTTCCTTCTGATTACCAACCAACGAATAMTGATACAAATAGTACRAATRCNNNTGCGCCACCTAYACTGVBACCHACTATAMCATTACTATTTTTGTTGGARCCTTCTTCCATGACTTTAACACAGAAGATGTAWCCGATTGATTCTATGATTGCAAGTACGATGAATGCAAAGTGACCACTKGATGTTGGRTAAGCCCATGGATAATAGAARTATCCAGCTGCTGTTCCARCTGCWGTTGMYAWWATTGCTGCCCAGTATGATGCTGTRATCATWCCAGTCATGTTTTCAACGCGTCGTCCAATCATTCGTTCTACATCAGCACTTGATGAACCACCAGCACTGCCAGATCCGAATCCTTTTGGAAGAGTCATTATGAAATTATTCTGATTCAGAATCCTTTTAAATCTTTCCTAAACCGATGGGTACGATACGATCCACATCTTATTTTAAAAAAATAAAAAATAGAAAAAAGTGTGTTTTAACACGTTTTGTCTATGGAATTGATCGACTGTACAATTTGCCTTCTAAGGCCATCTTGTACATCTCTGCAATGTATGGGTTCTCACCCGGAGTTTCTGCACCAAGTTCTACGAGTCGAGCATATACTCTAACTACGTACGCWAGTGCACCTATGAAAGCCACAACGACTCCCATGTTAAACATCCAGTGGTTTGGAACCGCAAATATTTCTTCTACAAACCAGAAATGCCACATCTCATTGATTCCAATTGTAAACATAGTTGCTAAGTAACCAAGAATGGTCATCTTCAAACCTGTGTTCATTGAATTATTTGGACCTCTGAGAACTGGGACTTTTCTATCATAGATTGCTGCTGCTCCCCATCCAAGTGGTAATGTGATGAAGTGGGAATATAGCCACCAATGTGCTGGTGTAAATGCACTATCTCTGATAGATGTCTGGTGTAGAGAACCATCAACGAAGTTATCTACTTCGACTGATGCTGCAACCGATCCCATAGCAATGATGATGAGCCAGATTTTTTTTAGTCTCTGAATCTCAACTTCTTTTGGGATTAATGCGGGCATCTGTGCCATAACCATATACATGTGAATTAGGAATATAAAGTAAGAGTTTGAAAATCAAAGTAATATTACTAAATTTTTAGATATTTTTTTAATATTTTTGAATAATAATGAAATTAAAATATATTATTTGAAATAATTTCAACATATTTTTCTTGTTTTCATTGTTTATCATCAGTGATAAACATTATAATAAATACCGATCAGAGTTATGAAGGTAAAATATATAACGACGTGAATTGTCTTTTACAAAATAGGGATAACTATGGTCGAAAAAAAGATTTTCGTAATTGGACTAGCTGTCGTACTTGCACTAGGAACTTTAGGATTCAACTGGGTTGAAACTATTTTGCCAACTGCAGATGCACACGGTGTCCAAGCACAACTCCAAAGTCGTTTCATTAGAATTGAAGATGAAACTTTTAACAGACAATCCTTACAAACTGGCGAAACCTTGACACTTCAAGGAACTTTAGTCAGTCTTGTAGAAAGAGATCTTAGAGGATGGATATCCATTTTCTCAGAGTCAACTAATGCAGGTAATAGATGGGAAATGTTAGCAAGAGACCCACCAGGTAATGTCTTTGATATTGCAGGTAACTCTGTTGTTGAATATTCACTATCTGCCAAAGCACTTGAAGCAGGTGTGTATCACGTACATACTCAACTCAATGTAGCAAAAGTTGGTCCAGGACTAGGTCCAGGTCAAACAGTTGTCGTTGAAGGTGAMCCAATAATCAAACCAATTCCATATACAAACATTGCATATCAATCAATTATCATTGGTGTAGGATATGTCATTACGTTTGCAACACGACCTTGGCAAGTAATTTAACCACCCACTTTTCCTTTTCATTTTAAAACTAGTCATTACGTTTTACGTAATTCTTCAATTCAAAATTATTTCAAATGACTTTATGAAAAAATGAATTTTAAAAAAAACATCATTAGTAAAAGAAAGGACTTTAAAGAATCTGTTTAAAATCATCTTTATGATTTGGCCAGGTACTGGTGATCCTTACAAAAGAAARAAAACCCTAAAATTTCTAGGTATCACTGCAATCATTGCAATATCAGTAGGAGTAGGAAGCAGTGTAATCCAAGGATATCTAGGTCAAGATAACACTCTCAAAGCTTGTATTGATGATAGAGATACTCCATTCAAAATCAAAGCATCACTAGAGATTTTTATCGATGGTGAAAGAGTGGACATTCCAGCAAATGCGTTGAATGATGAAGAATGTCAGAGATCCATGTATACRYTAACTAATGATGGTACAATTTATGCAGAATGGGAAGAAGAATTCCCATTTGAGGTAGGTCACTTTTTGTGGATGTGGGACTTTCCACTAAGAGATATGGACCAAGGYAAATCAACAATTTATGTCAATGATAAAGAGTCACCTCATTTCATAAATCATCCATTCCAAAATGGATATCACTACAAAGCAGAATTCACATCAAAGGCATATGATGAATCAAAAGACACAGATTTCTTGCCTGAAAACTAATTGTGGRCTTTGTAAAAAAAGCAACTTTTAGAAAAATAAAATTTGGTAAGTTTGGGTTTTAAAAATTTTAAAAATAATGAAAATAAAGGTGGTAATTTTACCAATATTTGCCGTTGTCTGGAATAAGACCGATACCTTCTCTTTCAAAGTGTCTATCTAATTCGTCAACCCATCTCTCACGGTTGTCTTTGTAAGCCCATCCGTGTACACGTAACCAGAATGAAATTACTGCCAATAAGAATACAGTGAACATCATGGTTCCGAAGATGTAAATCATTACATCATAGAATAATGGATCATAGTTTGGTCCTAGTTGTCCTGTAATTGATGACAGGATATTTAGGAAAATACCTACGATAGGAATCATAATATTTTTGCKCTATTTGTGCGATATATACATTTCTTTTAGTTTYAGAAAATACGAGATCAGTTWCACTAAGAKGKGATAATAAAATAAGAGAAATGTGAGGTTTATCCTCTACCCATTGCTGCGTATTTTCCRGATYTTCCTTTAAYGAAGAAAGCCAAAGAAATACCGCCAAAGACTGCAGCTGTAATAATTGCTGCACCTGCTACGCCATCTGCACTAAGAACTGGAGTTCCTGAACCAGCTGCTGGATTTGCTTCAGCAGATTCAATTCTTCGTCTTTGAAGTTCAAGTGCTTCTTCTAGGGTATATTTTCCTGTTTCACCGTCACCACCAACGTTACCCATGTATTGTGCAAAGACTACTGCACTTTCTGCATAGTATCCCATTGTGAAGACAACAGCTACTAAAGTTGCTGTTAATAGTATTTTGTAACTCATACCGTTTACCTGTTCGATTTGATGATGAGTACTTATTTAAAACTTTATTCTGAACTTCAAATTTTAAACAATRTACGAGATCARGAGAAGTAACGTTTAATTTTGTAATTTAATGGGACAAATTATGGGACGAATGCACACACAYAGACATGGGAAATCACATTCTATTAGACCAGTTACATTACGTGCACCTTCATGGATAACAATTRGTCCTAAAGAAATTGAAGCATTGATAGTAAAATACACAAAAGATGGTYTTACTCCAAGTCAAATTGGAATTAAATTACGAGATCAGCATTCAATTCCTCTAGTGAAACCAATCATGAAAAAAAGTATGGGTCAAATTCTTGAGGAAAATGATTTGAAGTCAGAGATGCCAGAAGATCTTGGAAATATTGTCAACAGGGCAGTAGGTCTTCAAAAACATCTCAAAGTAAACAAAGGAGACAATAGAAATGTCAGATCTTTGGAATTAATTGAAGCCAAAGTTCACAGACTATCTGTATACTACAAAAGAATTGGAAGAATTCCAAAAACATGGAAGTATAAAGCAGTGGTCGCTCAATTAGAGTAATGCCAAAATCGTTAGATGAGTCACTTTCATTTTTCAAAGATAAAATTTCAGATTGTATAAAGACTGGAAAATCTATTTCTGTCACAACTCATATTGATTGTGATGGATTGACATCKGGCAGTATTATTACCAAGGCCCTAATCAGAGCAGGGGCAAAATGTACGGTTAGAACATCAAAAGAGTTTAGCAAAAAAATAGCTAAATCATTCAAAACAGATTCTCGTGATTTTCACATTATTACTGATTTAGCAGGAGGTTTTGCAAAKACTCTAGATGAAACATTAGGAGATAACTGGATAGTTTTAGACCATCATCAAATACCAGAAGAAGAAAAAGATAATCAAAATGTAATCAATGCATGGAGTTACGGAATTGATGGTGGAACTGAAATTTGTGCAGGTGGAATGGCGTATCTTGCGTCAATGGCATTAGATGAAAGAAACTCAGATTTATCAGCAATTGCAGTTGTTTCAGCATTAGGCGATAGACAAGATCAAGGAGAAAGAAAATCATTTACAGGCAAAAATTTTGAGATTGCAAATATTGCCAAAGAACAAGGATTAGTAGAAATCGACTTGGATTTATTATTAGTAGGAAGAGAAACCAGACCCCTAGCAGATGCACTAGCGTTTACATCACAGCCATTTATTGAAGGATTAACTTGGAATAGAGGAGCATGTCTTACACTGCTAAATTCATCAGGAATTCAACTAAAAGATGAGGGTAGATGGAGAGTACCAGCAGAACTTACAGAAGTTGAAAAAAGACAGGTGATTGAATCAATTACAAAATTCACTTCTGGAAAAAATGCTACAGAAATAATGTCAGAATTAATTGGATATACCTACACATTTCCAAGAGAAGATAGMCAAAGTTTCTTGCGAGATGGAAGAGAATTTTCAACCATGCTAAACTCTTGTGGAAGAATCAATCGTTCTGGTGTAGGAATGGCAGTATGCATGGGGGATAGAAATAAGATTCTAAGAGAAGGCGAAATTATTCTAACAGATTATAGGAAAATGATTAGAGAATACATGAATGTTTTATCAAATGAGAGATGGCGAATTTCAGAAAGTGAAACTTGTGTTATGGTCAATGGTGTGGATATAGTACCAGAAACAATGACTGGGACGATTTCATCATTAATTGCAGGATCGCCAAAAAATTCAGGAAAAATTGTAATATTAAGAACCAATGGAGAAGAAAATACAATAAAATTTTCATCAAGAAAATCATTTAGTTGTAAATCAGACATTAATCTCAGTGAATTAATGAGAACAGGTGCTGAAAAATTTGATGGKATAGGTGGAGGKCATGCTGCAGCAGCAGGTGCAAAAATAACTAAAGACAAATTAGATGAATTTCTTAATTATTTAGAAGTAAATGTCGTTAACATGTCAGGTACAAATAAGTCTCAATAACATTTCAAAAGAAAAGGCTGAGACTGTAAAAAAAGCATTAGAACCAGATAATGTRGATTTTCCAGAAGGATTGAGTCTTTATGTTGAAAATATTGATAACAAACTAGTTTTTAATTTTGAAAGTAAAAAGAACATGAAACAACTTATTGGAACAGTTGATGAAATACTAGAACATGTACARGTGGCACTAAAGGTGATAGAATAATGTTAGATCCAAAATTAATCAAAGAAAAACCACAATTAATTCGTGAAATGCTWAAAGYTAGATCAGTTGATTTTGATTTAGATTCACTAATTGAATTTGATCAGAAAAGACGTGAATTTATTATCAAAACTGATGAATTAAGAAAAAAGAAAAATCAAGTGGCATTAGAAATTTCTCAAAAAAAGAAAGCAGGAGAAGATRCATCATCAATTTTRGCAAAAATGAAAAATATTTCAAATGAACTTRCAAAATTTGAATTAGAACAAGAAAGTATTAAAAACAAATACTCTAAACTGGCAATGACAATTCCAAATCTTGTTCATGAATCAGTCCCTGTTGGAGTTGATGAAAGTGCCAACAAAGAAATAAAAAAATGGGGTAAAATTCCAGATTTTGATTTTAAGATAAAGGATCATATTGAAATTTCTGAAAATTTAGATTTAGTAGATTTAGAAAGAGCAGCAAARGTTGCWGGTGCAAGATTTTATTATCTGAAAAATGATCTKGTYAGATTAAATCAGTCATTGATTCATTACGGATTAGATTTTCTTGCAAAAAAAGAATATTCTCTAGTTCAGCCACCTTACATGATTAATAGAAAATCCATGGAAGGTGCARTAATTGCTGATGATTTTGAAGATGTCATCTACAAAGTTGAAGATGAGGATCTATTCATGATTGGGACATCAGAGCATGCAATGGCTGCAATGCATTCAAAAGAAATCATTGAAGGAAAAGACTTACCTCTAAGATATGCAGGGGTTAGCCCATGTTTTAGAAAAGAGGCAGGAGCTCATGGACGAGATCAAAAAGGAATTTTCAGAGTGCATCAATTTGATAAAATTGAACAATTTGTTTTTTCAAGACCAGAGGATTCTTGGAAAGAGCATGAAAAAATGCTAGGAATAGTGGAGGAATTTTATCAAGAGTTAGAAATTCCACATAAAGTGATGCTACTATCATCGGGAGATATGGGTAAAATCTCTGCAAAAACTTACGATGTTGAAGGATGGATGGCAGGACAAAATGCATACAGGGAAATTGTATCGTGTTCAAACTGTTTAGACTTTCAAGCAAGAAGATTGAAGATTAGATTCAGAGACAAAACAAATGAGGATACTCAATACATACATACGCTCAATAGTACTCTAATTGCTACAACTAGAGTTTTGGTATCAATAATGGAGAATTTTCAAACTAAAGATGGGCACATTAGAATTCCTACTGTTTTACAGAGTTACATGGGAAATCAGAAAGAGATCTAGTGACATACCACTTATATTTTGGATTTAAAGTTCGTTAATAATTGGCACGTAGAAAAGGTCGAATAAAGGACAAGTGGAGAGATAAACGCTGGGTTACAGTACATGCTCCAGATTCATTTAACAATGTCCCAATTGCTTATGTTCCAATTACTGATGATGAAAATGCAGTAGGTAGAGTTTTAGAAGTTACGCTGTATGATATTCTTAAAGGAGATCCTTCACAACATCAATACAAGATCTATTTTCAGATAAGCAAAATTGATGGCGATAAAGCATTAACAATTTTCAAAAGATAYGAATATTCAAAAGAATTTTTGCGTAGTTTAGTGAGACGTGGTTCATCAAAGATTAATTTCATTATGGATATCAAAACTAAAGATGGGTATATCTTTAGAATCAAGATGTTGGCTTTAACCCATAGACAACTAAACACATCAAGACAACATGCTCTTAGAATAATTGCAAGAGATGTAATTAACAAAACAATTCCAGAAATGACAATTGATCAATTTGTCCAAGCAACATGTTATAGTAAAATTAATTCAGAYATTATGGCAGCATTCAAGAGAGTAATTAGAGTTAGACATGTAGGTCTTGAAAAAGTGAAACTTATCAGAACTGCAGACAAAGAAACAAAATTACTTGAAGCATAAACGCCAAGAATTATTCTCTTTACAACTATGATTAGCAAAATTGATGTTATAATAGATGTAATTGTTCATGCTACAGAAGATATTTCAAAAATTTTCCAATCTTTTGAAGATGTATTAGAACTAAAAGAGGAGGATTTTACAATTCATGAAACTGTAGGTCATTTTGAAAATCCAATAATTATACTAAATGCAAAAATTCAAAAAAAACAGGCTCAAAATTTTGTAAAAAAACTTTTCAAATCATTATCAGTTGAACAAATTAATGAATTAATTCAAGAAATTGAAGAAAGAACAGTTGATTCTAGATTTCACATGAGACTAGATAAACAAGAATTAATCAAAGGAAATCTAAGAGTTAGTGAAAAAGACACCATTAAAATAAAAATTCACACACCAATTTACAACAAAAAAGATACTGTCAAATTATTTACAGAGATTTTGCAAATTGCCAACTAGATTAAATAGGAATAATAGAATTACTGAATTTGGGAATGAGGAAATATTAGCCGCTCCAGTCTGAGCTAACGCCTTGAAGACGCCGCGACGAACCGACCCTATTTTAATAAATTAATCACATCAACATAGAAATTTCTCATATCAGATCAAGAAGTATTATTTTAAATACGGATAAACAAACCTCATTATCGTGGCAGATTATGATGTTATAATTGCAGGTGGCGGTCTTGCAGGATCGATCTCAGCACAATCCATTTCTTATTATTCAAATCAAAATTTAAAAATTTTAGTTATCGATAGAAGTCCTGAATTTTTACCAGGTAGAAAATCAATTGCAGGATGGGTATGTGGAGATGCATGCTCCAAAGAAGCAGTTGATTTCATGTCAGAGAGAATCAAGGTGAATTGGACCAAACCAGAAATTGAGCATGATGTTAAAGGAGTAATGGCATTTTCGCCAGATAAAAAAACATCAATTCCTTTTGATGGRGATGGATTCATGTTAAACCGAACAAAACTACCAGAAATTCAAAATGAAAGATGTARAAAAATTGGTATTGAATTTGAATTTGAAATGAACATTACAGGATTAATTTATGATGAACAACAAGTAGTTGGAGTTCAAGGAATTGATAACAAAACAAAACAGCCATTTAAGAAAACATCAAAAATTGTAATTGATGCAACAGGAGTTACATCTATGCTTAGAAATGGACTCAAGAACTCAACCAAAGTTGAAAAGAGGATTGATAGACGAGATTTAGAATCAACAGGCAGATACATTATGTATTTTGATCAAGGTCAAAAAGAACTTTCAGAATTTGATCCTGATTATTGTATTATTCATTTGGATCAAGATATTGCACCAGGTGGATATGGTTGGGTATTTCCTAAAGGAGATAACAAAGTTAACATAGGTTTAGGGGTCGAAAAAACATTTTTGGATAAAAGAAACAAGAGATTAGGAAAGAAAGATAATGTTGAATCATTGATGAAGGAATATCTTCATAGAAATGTTGCAATCAAAAATGCAAAACTTTCAGAAGATCCAGAAGACATTAACAATAATTCAGGAATTTTTCAAGTATCAGTAAGGAGACAAAACGATTGTATGGTATCTGCTGGATACATGATGGTTGGAGATTCTGCATGGATGCCAAAACCAATTGATGCAGGTGGAATAGGACCAGCAATAATTGCAGCAACAATTCTTGGAAAGAATGTAGCTGAAGCATTTGAAGCAAACGATGTTTCAGAAGCAAATCTTTGGAAATACAATCTTGATTTTATCAAAGAGTATGGATACAAAACTGCAGGTCTTGAACTTTTTAGAAGATTAGTACAACAAATGTCAAATGAACAAATTAGTTATGGAATGAAACACTTTTTGGGAAATATGGATGTTGAATCAATTAGTAAAGGTGAACATCCAGACTTTACAGGGTTAGGAAAGATTGGTATGATTATCAGAGGTGCACTAAACCAAACAGTTGCAAAGGGACTAAAGTTCACATCTACTGAAAACCAATGGTTAGTTGAGCATTACAATAATTATCCTAAAGAACCTCAAGGTTTTGATGAATGGAACAAATCATTACTTCAAAGATTAGAAGCAGCTTTTGCAAAAATAGAAGTTTTTAACGATTAGATCTAAAATTAAATATTGTCAAAATTAATGAAAAGTACATTGGAAGAAATTCAATATATTGATTGGAATAATTCAATTCAGATTTTAAAAAAGGCATATGAGGCCAATCTTTTTGTGCTAATAATAGGACCAAAGGGAACTGGAAAAACATCACTAGTTAGAGATTTTGCAAGAAGCATGAATATTGAACTAGAATCCATTAATTTCAGTCTCAGAACTAGAGAAAGTCACCTTATTGGGACTAAAACACTAACTGATGGAACTGTAAGTTTTGATGAAGGGTTATTGGTAAAATCAATGAAGAAAGGAGATATGCTTTACTTGGATGAAATTAATTCAGCTGAAGCAGATGTTTTACTCAGACTTGATGAAGCATTAGATGATAGACGACAAATTGTATTAAAAGAATCAACAGGGGAGGTAATCAAAGCAAAAGAAAATTGGTTTGTAATTGCAACAATTAATCCATTAACACATACTGGAACCAAAGAGCTTCCCCCACAAATTCTAAGTAGATTTCCAGTGAGAATTAGATTAGAATATCCTCCAGAAGAAATGGAATTAGAAATTATTAAAAAAYATGTGTCAGGWGAACATGATTCAGAAATAATTCAAGCAATAAAGCTTGCAAATACATTAAGACAAGCTGCAGCTGTTGAAGAATTATTTTATTCTCCTAGTTTAAGGGAAACCATAGCATTTGGAAAATTATTAGATAAAGAAATGTCTCCAAAAGAAGCAGCAAAATATGTTTTTGGAAATGTGTATACTCAATGGGGTGACATTGAATATCAAAAAGTAAATGACATTATCACATCGATGTTTGGAAATTAAATGCAACCAGTTCAACTTCAAAATGAATCAATAGTAGAAATTGCAACATTTCTTGTAAGAAGATGGTCTGAAAAAAATAACATCATCRTTGAAATTTCAGATATAGTTGAAACTAAAACAAGATTAAAAGAAAATAAAGTAATCATAACACCACTAGAAAAACGAATTGGGAATGATTTTCAAAAATATCGACAGTTTAGAACTTCATTATGGTATGAAGCAATGAGAATAAAATATTGTAAAAAGATTCTCAGTAACGATCATGCTTTTGGATTTATTCTAAATACAATGGAAACAAAGAGAGTTGAAGAATTAGGAAGGAAAATATGGAAAGGGATGGATGATGAAATTATTTTTAATTATACATACAATCTTRTYTCAAGACCACAGCTTCACACAGTTTATGGAAAAGCCAGGCTCGTAGARGCATTTTATCAATATTTCATGTTTGGGGTAATCAAAGGAGAAATTCAATCTAGTCATTTTGAAAAAATAAAAAAAGCAAATGTRTTTGCAAAAAAAAWTATCAATAAAGCAATTAAAGAAAATTTTGAAACWGATTGGCTTGAAAAAAATGTAACTGAAATAATTAAAATTTTAGAAATCGATTCCCTTTTGATAATTCCAATATCATTGCCATTTATGAAAGCTGGAATGCCATTAACTGAAGAAGAGATGTTAAAAGTATTAAAAATAATTTCGAAAAATAAGGAAGGGGATTATGGTTCAATTGATCCAAATGCAGTATTAAGTGGAAATGATGTATTTGATGAATACAAAGTATTACTTGATGARAATAAAAAAAYAGAAAATAAAGGATTTTTTCCTGAGGCAATAGGAATTCAAATTCCGTCAACAAGGAATGTTAATGAAACAATAATCTATGACATGAGTTTGATTAATGGTTTAAAAACAAAATTTAAAGAATGGAAATCAGGTTGGAAAGAACAACATCTTAAATCAGGAGAGGAGTTTGATGAAGAAAATTACATTGAAGGTCATGAGCCATTTATTACGGATGTAAAAAAATCAATTAAAACAAAAATTGTGATTTTATTAGATCATTCATCAAGTATTGCATCAGAGTCTATTGAATATAAAAAAGCAACACTTGCACTTTGTGAAGTTTTATCTTTTCTTAGAGTAAAATTTGCAGTGTATGCTTTTAGTACACAAAACAGGTATATGGTTTGCTGGTCAATAAAACCTGAAAATGTTAAATGGAATAATTTAACTGCAAAACGATTAGCACAAATTGTTGCAAATGGATCAACACCATTAGCAGAAGTATATGACAAGATGTTTCCAATCCTRCAAGCAAAAAGACCAAATATTTTTTTGACATTAACTGATGGTGAACCATCAGATTCTGATGCAGTTAGAAAAATGAYAAAATCAATCAAAGGATTAGGCATAAACATGGTTGCTATGGGTTTAGGYCCTACTACAATTAGGGCAACAATTATTGCAAATAATCTCTCACATTTAGGATATGAAAAAACTATGGCAGTAAGCAGACTAAAAGACATTCCAAGTAAAGTTATCAAAGTTTTAGATGTGTGAATTAAAAATCAAAGAATTACATAGTTCATCAGATATTTATTATGAGAGGAAACTAATTGTGCATAGAGAGAAAATATGTCAGAAAATGATTTTGATAAAGACCTACTTGAAAGATTTGAAAAAGAGATTTGGAGTAAAATTCCACATTTAGAAAATAACAAAGTTGTCAATGCAACACCGCTAATTGATCTAACTAATGATTTTAAAGAATGTGCAAAAAATMTTTACAAATTAGATATTGCAGAATTAGATTTRAAAATATATGGAAAATTTGATGCTAATTTGATATCAGGTTCAATCAAAGTGAGACCTGCAATTCACATAATGCATGATGCCATCAAGACAGGTAAATTGAAAAGTAATCAAACAATAATTGAGGCAACATCAGGTAATTTTGGAATTGCTTTAGGCCAAATGTCAAAACTTGGATTAACTGTAATTTCGCTTGTTTCAAGAAAACTTCAAGAAGGGGTCTTCAAAGAATTGAGAAATGAAAATATTCGAATAATGGATTTAGATATGGATATTTGTCCTGCTCCAGGAATGAAAGATAGTGATGCTGATGCATTAAAGGCAAAAGCAACTGCAGGTAACATTCGTTCTCAACTTACACAATTAGGTTTTGATCCTACAGTTTTTGATAATTCAATTTCTGAAATTGAAGTGTTACTAGCTGCTGAAGATATAATTAATTTAGCAAAACTAATTTCAAAAATTTATGGATGTTTTTGTCCAGAACAATATGATAATGAATTAAACATTGATGCTCATARAACCATCACAGCTGTAGAAATTGAACAACAATTACAAGAAGAKGGWGATTCATTAGAAAATTACAGAATAATGTGTGCCTTTGGAACTGGAGGTACATCTGGAGGAATAAGTAAATACATGAATGAAAAATATAGCAAAAAAGCAATTCATGTAGTATTTCCATCTGAGGGTCAAGATGTAGCAGGGATTAGAACAAAAGCCAAAGCTGAAGGATTAAAATTGTATAATCCAGATTCGTATGAAGCAGAGCATGAAGTAGACTTTGGACAAGCAAAACACTTACTCAAATTCTTTGTAGAAAAAGGTCACAATATTGGCGAAAGTACTGCACTAGCACTATACAGCGTATTAGAAATGGTAAGTGATGGAGATAAAGGAAAATTCATAGTTATAGTGGCTGATGGTATTGAAAAATATAAGAAAAATCTAGAGGCAATGTTCAAGAGTCAACGTATGCAGGTTTCTTTGGATGAGGCAGCAGCTAGTGTTCAAGAGTATGATAAAGTAATTTGGGTTCATCCTTCGTATACTCCAAAAGARGCAGGAATTGAAATGATTGCAAAATCTTTAGGAATAGATAAAGAAAAAATTGCAATCCCCAAAGCAAGCATTATCAATGAATTATTATCAACACGACAAATCCCAGAAGAACTTAGCAAAGAGCTAAATGGTTCTAAAGGTAAATCATTACTCATTTGTATGGCTGGAAATACATCATTAATGACTGCTCAAGTTCTTGCAAGTAAAGGCATAGTAACTGAAAGCTTGAATGGTGGAATAACCAATTTGCCTGAAGGAATTGGTAAAAATCCTGGGGAATTTATTAAAGCAGTTACTGATTGATGTTTTGAAATGTCTATCAGTATCACAACCATTTGCTGATTTAATAATTTCAGGTAAAAAAATTATTGAGTTAAGAAATTGGAATACAAATTTTCGAGGAGAATTTTTGATTCATGCYCCAATTAAAATTAGAATTAATGATTCTAGTAGATTAAAAATTAAAAAAAAAWTAGTTACAGGGGCCATAGTTGGAAAAGCAGAATTGTATGATGTRAAAAAATATGATTTGATCAAAGAGATAAAAAAAGATCAAAAATTTCATTTCTCTTCAAAAAAGTTTAATGGAAAAACTTTTGGATTCATGTTAAAGAATTCAAAATCACTTAGAATTCCAATCCCATGGAAAGGTCAGTTAGGATTCTTTGATGTTGATTTACCAAAATCAAAAATCAAAAACAAGGAAATTGTTTCAGAAATTATTGATGAAGAATATCGCTATCAATGGATTGGACGTCATTAAAAAAAATCAATATTTCATAAAAAAWTTGACCAGTGTATATAAAGGGGTCATATTTACTCCGTCGATATGCCTCAAACAAAGCCAATAGTTAGTATTGTGAATGTGGTAGCATCAGCATCAGTTGATCAAAAAATTGATCTAAATGATATTACAAAAAAATTTCCAGAAACAGAATACAATCCAGAACAATTTCCAGGTTTAGTTTTTAGAATAAAGAATCCTAAAACTGCAACTTTGATTTTTAGAACAGGAAAAATGGTATGCACAGGTGCCAAATCMGAAGAGTTRGCAATCAAAGCAGTTAACATAGTTGTTCAAAGACTAAGGAAAGGTAAAATAAAAATAAAAAAAGATGCRRTAATTACMGTTCAAAATATAGTCTCATCAATTAATCTTGGTGGAAAAATCCATCTAGAAAAAGCAGCAAGAACATTACCAAGAAGTATGTACGAACCTGAACAGTTTCCAGGAATCATTCATAGAATGATTGATCCAAAAACAGTCATTTTATTATTTGCATCAGGGAAATTAGTCTGCACAGGTGCCAAAAAAGAATCAGATGTATATCGTTCTGTACATAATTTACACTCTCTCTTAGAAGAAAAAGACTTGATGATTTATGAGTAATTATTATTAAAAAATTGAAAATTGTCTGAAGATATTTTTAAAAAAGAAAAGGAAAAAATGACTCCTGAAAAAGGATTTGATCTAATAGGGATTGATTATTTTTCTGATTCAGATAACCARTTGTATCTAATTGAGCATTTTGATATGTATCAAGATGCATTAAATGCAAAAAAAGATAGAAAAAAACCAGAAGAATATTTTGTTTTGTACAAGGGTACCGGTGGAGAATTCTTTTGTAGATGAATCAGAAAAATAGTTAAACTTTACAATATTTTACAACATATCTTATCATCAAGTTTTGATTCAAAAAATTATGGTTAGTGAAACTAGTGATTTTCTTGATACATTTTATGATAAAGAAAATCCTGCCAAAATTAACCATAATTCAAATCAAATTATTCGTAAAAGCTCAAAAGCTAAATACCAGATTTTTGATGAGGCAGAATTTACGCGTGGACGAGAAGTATTAGGTGATCTAATTGTTCATGGAATAATTGCTTCAGGTGGTACAGATATTGATTGGTTAATTGAGCACAGGGGGGGTTTATCATACTAGAATTCAAAGGATTTCACAACGATAAAATCAACATTGCAAAAGGCCAAATGATTGCATATGAAAAATTGCATGAAAAATTAAACCAAGCAACAAAGTGTTATCGGTATATAGTCGGTTGTGATGATATTGATTTTTCAAATCCTGATTCAACGATTTGGATTTTTGAGATGAATCAATGGAAAAAAGGTGCAATCCCAAAAAATACTAGTGATATTTATGAAAATGATTCTAAAAGGCAAAACAAATTCATAGTCTATCGTGAATATATGGATGAAATTAGTGTAGAGAAATTACGAGACATAGTTGATTCTCATTGGAAAGAATTTGAAAAAATTTAACTAGTAAATGAAAATGTACTAGATTTTGTTTCTACGCCATTATCTACTTTGATTGTATAAGTACCAGAATTTTCCCATCCCGGACCACCAGCTATTGCCAATGTAGAATATCTACCATCACTTTTTAATGAAATTTTTTCTGTCCACACAAGTTCATTGTTTTGAGTTTGAATTGAAAGAATAACAGAACYAGAAGTATCAGAAATTCCACTAATTGAAATTATATCTTTTTTATTATACGATGAAAAATCAGTTTGAATTGATAATGTATCAATTGATGTTTCTGTAATTGATGTGATTTGGGTATTAGATACATCAGAGGTTCCACTAAAAGATACAGCTGCAATTATAATTATTGCCAAAACAAGTATACCAACTCCCAACATTATTTTTGAGTTGTTTGAGCTAGTAGATGAAATTCTTGGAGGTGGGGGTTGAAACGTTTGAATGGTTTGAATTGAAGGGGTTTCTGGAATCACTACATCAGGAATTATTGGTTTTTCTTCAACTATAGAAGTTGGTTCTACTTTGGGTGCCTTTCCCAAATATTTTTCTGCTAATTTTCTAACATAATTTCTTTCATAGTTACTAATTACCTCATCATTTTCACATGCTCGAAAAATTTGCTTTAGGATTCTATCATCTCCAAAGTCTTTATCCAAAAGTGCTTTAACATCATCATGTAAGGAATCAGTCATGTGTGTTTTCTCACACAATGATTATTTATCAATACCTTGTTTAAGATTTCGAAGGATTCCTATCAAAGAAATAGATTTTATATTTTTAAAAAAATAGATTTTAGCTATCTTGAATAGATTTTTTGGGCTTGAATCATGACTGTTCTAAGATAATCCTTTGCAGTAGAATCAGATACTCCCATTTGTTTTGCTTTAATGTATAGGGTATTTTCTTGAGGATCAATCAAATAGCATTTTAAAAGATAGTTTAGTCTATGAGATCTTTTTTCATCACTTTTCATAATTTTACTTTATTTTTGTGCTAAAAAGGTCAGAGGATAATACAATAACCAAYTACTTCATAGTATCATAAAATTAAAATAAAAACATATGATCTCTTTTAAAGAATACATAAAGAGAAATGAAAATGAAACGAATTGAGGCAACAGTTCAAGCCACTAAGATAGGAGCAGTTTCTAATGCAATTAATGACATAGTCGGAGGTTTTTCCATTTTAGAAGGAAATGGACGAGGATCCGGAGAGAGGCAAATCATTAGAGCAGGAAGAGGAACTGGTACTTTTGTTGCAGAATATAACAAAGTAGCCCTAGTAACCACAATTGTGGATGACTCAGAAGTTGAAAAAGTAATTACAGCAATTTCAGATGCATCTTTTACAGGCGAAGGCGGAGATGGAATTATCACCGTATCTAGTGTTGAAAGTGTTCTAAATATTGCATCAAAAAAGACGGGTTCAGAAGCCCTCTAATTATTTTCTTTTATCTAATCATTATTTTTATTGAAATAATCTACTGAGAGGGTAACTATTCCTCTCAGTGYGGTATCCTTTTGGAGGACATGTTTTTTGAAGGGGTGATTAGTATTACAATCCAAGTATAAAAGCAAAAGATTTTGGGAATTTATTGTTGTCCTTCTATTCCCATTAAGGTCAAAGTCGAGCGAATTTTTGGAATTTTTCTAATCTTCCAAGTAATAGTCTCTCGTAGTGTTTCTACTTGAGTAGATTCAACTTTGGCTAAAATATCATAGGCACCAAATGTACCATGAACTTCGGCAACACCGTCAATTGATTTTAGTTCTGAAATTACTGCGTCCTCAGAACCCAGCTCACAGTTTATGAGAACATAAGCTGTTGCCATTATGATTCAATTCCTATCTTCATACAATAAATGCCATCTAGAAATATATAAGAATAGACTAATTTAATTAAAAATTCAATTATATTTTGGATGGAAYCATAAACAAGTGTAAAGTAATTTATGATAATTCAATAAATCTTTAAGATTGTAAATAGGCATCATTCATAATTTTTTCAAGTTCTATAATATCTTTAGAGAGAGTAATTTTTGAACGCATTTTAGAACCGCCATTCATTCCTTTTGTAAATCGCATTGCTTGACTCTTGATATTTGCAAATTTGATTTTATATTTTGTAGWAAGATGTAGATAATCAAAAAAAGARTCTAGTTTATCTTTAAAAGAATATTCCTTGTATGAATTTGTTTTAAGATAGTCATTAATTTGTTCAAATAAAAATGGATTTCCCATGGCCCCACGACCAATCATTACATAATCACAACTAGTTTCATCAATCATTATTTTTGCATCCTCCGGAGTTACAATATCACCATTTCCAACTATAGGTATACTTGAAACTTCTTTTAGTTCTTTAATCATTGACCAATCTGAATGACCAGAATAACCCTGACTAACAGTTCTTGGATGAAAAGTAATCATTTGAATTCCTTCATCTTCTGCAATTTCAGCAATTTYTCTAAATAGGAATTTACTTGCATCAGTTACACCTGAACGAATTTTTAGWGTGACAGGTTTTTTTACAGCATTAACTAGAGTTTGAAATATTTGTTGAGTTAGATTAACTTCTTGTAATAAAGCACCTCCAGCCATTTGTTTTGTAACATGAGGTGCAGGACATCCCATATTGTAATCAATAATATCAAAATAAGGCTCTACAATTTTTGCTGCTTTTTCTAAGGCCGTTAAATCTGATCCAAATAATTGAACTGAGAGTGGACGTTCTTCTTCTGAGAATTCAATGAATTCTTGAATTGTTTGCATGTTTTCTTTGAATTGTTTTTCTTTAGCTATGATACTATGAATATTTGTAAATTCAGTTACAACTAGGCCTGCACCCATTTGTTTACATTGTAAGCGTAATGCAGGATCACTTACTCCAGCCATTGGAGCTAAAAAGGCTCTACTAGAAAATTTTGGGAGCATAAAGGAAATGAAATTGTTTGAATATATTTACTATATCAAAAAACTAGTTATCAGGACAGCCRTCAAAGTCAYTATCACCATCATAATCCTCAGGATCAAGAGGACACAAATCCTCATCGTTGATTATTCCATCTAAGTCATCATCATGGGCAAATCTTTGTTGTTCTGGAGCAGTGTCAGGGCAACCRTCATGATCATTGTATTTATTCCAGGTTTCAGGAYTAKTTGGACAAGAATCAATGGTATCATAATATCCATCATTATCAGAGTCAATTCTTGATGATGATGAAGATGATATTACCAAGATATCAGGACAGCCRTCCCAATCCAAGTATTTRTTGAAAGTTTCTGGCTCATCAATGCAAGTATCCCATCTATCCTCAATTCCATCACCRTCAGTATCTGGGAATGTGTATGTAGATAGTGTTRYATCAACTGAATCAGGACAACCATCAGTGTCTTGGAATTTATTGTAAGTTTCAGGTTCTAGTGGACATGYATCARAKAYATYAMGRATTCCATCCATGTCAGTATCARYTWTAGAGTCATTAGTATCAGGACAACCGTCAGTGTCTTGGAATTGGTTGAAAATTTCTGGTTGTGTTGGACATAAGTCTAGATAATCWRCAATKCCATCRCCATCAGAGTCAGMYRTSAATTTATTATCAAMAATTRAATCAGGGCAGCCATCTGTATCTTGGAATTTATTGTAAGTTTCTGGTTCTAGTGGACATGCATCTTTATCATCAGAAATTCCGTCTTGATCAGAATCTCCTGAATAATCATAAATTAGAAAATCAGGACAGCCGTCTTCATCTTGGAATTGATTATATCGTTCAGCAATTTTTGGACATGCATCTATTACATCAGGTATTCCATCATAATCAATATCAGATAATGCAGGATTTGATATTCCAGATACATCTGGACAACCGTCGTCATCCAAGTATCCATTATAGTTTTCTGGTTCATCAATACATGCGTCCCATCTATCATCAATTCCATCACCATCAACATCTGGAAATGCATACGATGGGATAGATGATTCAACTGAATCAGGACAGCCGTCAGTGTCTTGGAATTTATTGTAAGTTTCTGGTTCTAGTGGACATGCATCAGATACATTACGAATTCCATCCATGTCAGTATCAAGTATAGAATCAAAATCATCAGGACAACCATCTGTATCTTGGAATTCCGGTAGACCAGAGAAAAGATTGCCGCTCACCGTCCCGATAAGCCCCTCAAGAACCTCAAG
>NVWC01000002.1 GCA_002317795.1 Nitrososphaerota archaeon | reverse complement strand
ATGCGTTTAATCTTACTTTTTTATGTATAAAGTCCATTACTTTGCAACCGGCTCAACAAATTTTCTAACCGCCAGTTCTTTGTCTAACATAAGAAGACCATAACCATTGTCTCCAATTAATTGTAACTGCTTAAGAATGTTTGCAGCATTTTCTTCTTCTTCAATCTGCTCGTCAATAAACCACTGTAAAAAGTTCATGGTTGCAAAATCTTCTTCTTTAACCGATAAACTTTGAATGCTGTTAATAGAAGCTGTAATTGATTTTTCGTGGTCCAACACATCTTCAAATACTGCCAACATTGATTGCCACTCAATTGTTGGTTGTTCAATTAAAGTCAAATCAACTTTATAGACTTTAGAATTTTCAATAATGTTTGTTGGTTCATCGATAGTTCTTACTTCAATCTCAAAAGTATACAAACCACCTGAATTAAACAGAGATCCTGTGATTTCTATCGGATTTGATTCAGTAGGATGCCAGGCTCCAAGAAGAGAGTCTTGTTCACCATGAATTGTAATTTTTCCTTCTTGTGTAGGTTTAACATTAATTGGTAAGATTCCATCTTCTGCAAAGAAATAGTTTCTAAAAATCATCTCGCCATTATGAAACAAACCAATTAGAAATGTTACATTTTTTGCAGTTTCGTCTGTTTCATCTTCTATTGCAGTAATTGTGATTTGTTCTGATTCATTTTCAAAATACATTGGCATCTCAACTGTTACAGTCAAGCTTTTTCCTTGTACATCAATTGATGAAATTGTTTCAATTCCCAATCCATGACCATATACGCTACTTGCAGGAAATAGCAAACAAACAACCATTACAAAAACTACAAATTTTGCTACAAACAACATTATTTTCATTTCTAATTAGGGTTATTTTATTGTGAGYAATTCTTTAACTTTTTGAATTAAATYYTCAATATTTGTAGCCTCTAAAATCGGTTGAAGTTCATTTGGAACTTTAGCTCCAATTGCTGCAAGTGAGTAAATGTAATCAATTGTAGGAGTATCAGTGTTAAGATAGTACTGCTCTAAAACATGATCTAAACCATGAGAATCAACAACTTGTGGTAAGGCTTGATGTATGATTTTCTTTTTCCACAATTGTACCAAATTTTCCCACTGTTCTAATGAGATACTYTCATCAATTTCTGGAATCATTTCAACTTCAGCTTGGATGTACATTTTTTTTCCRGTTCCAATTTTTTCATGTATTTCAGATACTTGTTGATGTCCTTCTACTGAAAGTGGATCATAATTTTCTGGTTGAGCGATTATTGGAGAAATAACTTTTTTAATTTTAAATGAGTTTCTGCCTACAGTTTCTATGTGTAATTGTAATCCATCAAGTTCAACATCTTTACATTCAGTAATTTTAGCTATCGTTCCTATCAATCTAGGAGAATTCCATCCATTAACAGAATTATTTTCATCAATTAAGCATACTCCAAACTGACCATCACCAATCATACAATCATCAACTAATTGCTTGTAACGAGGCTCAAATATTCGAAGTGGGAGAGACTGTCTAGGAAATAAAACCAAATCTAAAGGAAAGATTGGRATGATTTTTGTTTCAGTCAACTAGTTTTCTTGAAATGTCTTTAGATATATTGGATACGAATTATTCAAAAAAANTTAAAATCCATTTTCATTWAGTATCAAACCTAATAGTGCTGCACGAACATGTTTTCCATATTCAGCTTGTTCAAAGTATTTTGCATTTTGTGTCTTATCAACATCAGGAGAAATTTCATCTATTCGTGGAAGTGGATGTAAAATGATTGAGTCACTTTTCATTTGTTTTAACAAATCTAATCCTACAACATAACTTCCTTTGAGTTTGAGATACTCTTCTTCATCAGGRAATCTTTCCTTTTGAATTCTTGTTACATAAAGTACATCAAGTTCATCAATATGTTCTTCAAGATTTGTAGATTCAGTATAATCTAATCTYTTTTTGATTTCATAAACTGAATCAGATCTAATTTTTAGAGATTCAGGAGAAATTAAACGAACATCAACATCATAGTTTCCAAGTCCATACAACAATGAGTAAACAGTTCGTCCATACTTTAGATCACCAACAATTCCAATTTTTAGTCCATCAATCTTTTTCTTTTCTTTTTTAATTGTAAATAGATCTTGAATTGCTTGTGTTGGATGTTCTTCAGTTCCACTTCCAGCATTAATTACAGGTTTTTCTGAAACCTCTGATGCAAATCTACTTGAACCATCCARAGTATGTCGTAAAACAAGARCATCTGAATAAATTGACATTATTCGTATDGTRTCWGCAAGACTTTCACCTTTTTGAGTTGACGAAGATGAAACATYAGAAATTCCYAATGAATTYCCACCAATTGATGCCATTGCKGAATCAAAACTTAGACGRGTTCTAGTRCTTGGCTCATAAAACAAATATCCCAAGGTYTTTCCTTTACAAATCTCTCGTCKCTCAGAARGAGYAAGATTCATAATTTTATCAGTTGCAGCAAAGATTTTTTCAAGTTTTTCTTTATCAAAGTCCTTAATTGARATGATATCTTTTTGGTAGAACTCGTTCATTCTTTCAATAATATATACTGGTCACTATACAAAGTATTCTGATGGAGCAGTCTGAACTTATGGTTCGACGAATCAAAGAAGGGACAGTTATTGACCATATTGATGAGGGTAAAGGTCTCCAAGTACTAAATGCATTAAGAATTGATGGTGCAGATGGAGGTTTAATCACCATAGCCTTGAATATGCCAAGTGGGAAATTCAAGAAAAAAGATATTATCAAAATTGAAAATAAATTCCTAAAAGATGATGATACAAACAAACTTGCAGTAATTGCTCCAAAGTCAACAATCAATATAATAAAAAATTACAAGCTAGTTGAAAAGAGGAGAGTTGCACTACCAAATGAAATAGATAGAATTTTTCGATGCTCAAATCCTGAATGTATTACAAACAGTACTGAACATATCGAATCTGTTATGGATGTTATTGATAAAGAAGGAAGAGTTCTCAAGTGTAGATATTGTGCAAGAGTTTTAGATGTTAATCAGCTAAAATACAATTAAAAAGAAATTTAAAAATTTGAAAAAGTTGTTGTGGTTTATTGTCCTAAGATGATAAACATCATAACTATACCATAGATAGCAATTGATTCTACCATACCTACAAAGATGAATACTTTAGATTGTAATGCTGGATTCTCACTAATTACTGCAAGACCTGCTGCACCAACTTGACCTAAACCAATACCAGCACCAAGTGCTGCAACTCCAAATGCTATACCAGCACCAAGGAATTTCATTCCATCACCGCCACTAGATGCAGTACTTTCTTCTGCAGCATATGCTACATCAGTTAGACCTGCAACAAATAATGCAACGGCTGCAAATGATAATAATAAAACGACATGTTTCATCTATTTGAAATCCTCATAATTCCATATTTAAATCATGATGGCATAAAATCACTAAATTTGATCCATTGTTTTCTTTTTGAAAGAAGCAAGATCATCTTTAATGGATTTTTCAAAATTTTCTGAATCTTTGTCTAATTCTTTTTTAGAATTTTCAATTGATTTTTTAATTTCTTCTTTGGTCATTGTTTTCTACTTTCCATCTTTGCCTTGACTTTTTTTAACTTTGCGAATTCTTCTCTTTCTTTTTCTTCAAGAGCTTGAGCGATAAATCTAATATTATGTTTATACTGCGGAATAATTACATTTTCTAGTGCGTTTAGAAGTTTTTGTGTCTTTTCTAATGCTTTTGCAAGACTAAAAATAGAATTTTCATATTCTGCGGCTTTACAAATTTTTGGCATTAATTCTTTGATTTGTTTTGCTGCTCTATCAATTGAAGAATTTGTATCTGCAAATCCATAAGGCATTGATTTTGTATCTTTTTCAGTAACTGTTAATGCAGGAATTTTTACATCAACTACTCGTCTAACATGAACATCTACTTGCATAACTGGTGGAGTAGATTCAGCAACAGAATCAACTGTTCCGGTTCCTAATGCAAGATATGCTTCATTGACAGATGTGTAAATGTCTTGTAATGGTTCCCAAATTCCACCTCTTGCTTTTGATGCTTGGTCAATCATTTCTTCAATATTTTTTAAGAGAACTTTACGTTTATCATCTAAAATTCCYTGAACCATKGTAGCRACTTGTGTAGATTTTTTATATTTGAAAAGTTCAATTTTTGTTGCAGTGACATTTTGTCCAAATGACATTTAATTAATCTCCTTGATAGTATTTGTCTACGTGTTTATCTTTGATTTTAGTAATTTCATTCTTTGGAAGTTTTGAAACAATCTTCCATAAAATAGCAAGTGTTTCTTCAATGGTTCTATTTTCATCAGTTGCTTGTGTAAGGAATTCTTTTTCAAAGACATCTCCAACATCCATGTATTTCAAGTCAATTTCAGTTAATCCTGCTTTACCCACAATACCTGCTAATGCTCTTACTTCTTGTGCTCTGGAATATGCATCATAAACTTGATTGGCAACTTCACTGTGATCTTCTCTTGTACTTCCTTCCCCAATTCCGTCTTTCATCAATCTACTAAGACTCATCAAAATATTGATTGGTGGATAAACTCCTTGTCTGAATAAATCTCTACCAAGTACTATCTGYCCTTCTGTAATGTAACCAGTAAGATCAGGAATTGGGTGAGTAATATCATCTGAAGGCATTGATAAAATTGGAACTTGTGTAACACTTCCTTTTCTTCCATTTAGTTTTCCTGCTCGTTCATAAATTGTTGARAGGTCAGTGTAAAGATAACCAGGATAGCCTTTTCTTCCAGGAACTTCTTCTCTTGCTGCACTAATTTCTCTTAATGCYTCTGCATAATTTGTCATRTCMGTCATTATTACTAAAACATGCATTCCTAATTCAAATGCCAAATATTCTGCGACAGTTAAAGCGACACGAGGAGTAATAATTCTCTCAATTGCAGGATCATCTGCTGTATTTAGAAATAGAACACTTCTCTTTAGTGCACCAGATTCTTCAAGACTTCTTCTAAAAAATTCTGCTTCACTATACTGMACACCAATTGCTGCAAAGACTACAGCAAAATCATCGTCTGTTCCAACAACAYTTGCTTGTCTTGCAATTTGTGCTGCTAAAAGATTGTGAGACATTCCAGAACCAGAAAAGATTGGAAGTTTTTGTCCTCTAACTAAAGTCATCATTCCATCAATTACAGATACACCRGTTTGAATGAAATCTTTTGGATATTCACGTTGTTCTGGATTCATTGGTTCACCATTAATGTCAATAAATTTATCAGCAATTGGATCTGGTAACCCATCTTTTGGTCTGCCTAATCCATCAAATACTCTACCTAGTACCTCTTTTGATACTGGCATTTCCATAACTTTTCCTACAAATTTTGCTTTTGTTCCAGCAATAGATAATCCAGATGTTCCTTCAAAAACTTGAACRATTGCTTTACCRTGTCCTACTTCTAGAACTTTACCTAATCTTCTTTCACCTTCRKTAGTTTCAATTTCTACAAGTTCATCAAATGCTGCATTATCAACGTCATCTACAACTACTAGAGGACCTTTGATTTCTGCAATCTTACTGTATTGAACTCCACCTTCTGCTGTCAATTTGATACTTTAACTCCTGAAATTGCTTTGAACTCTTCATCCATTTTAGTTGCTAATTGATCTAGTTTTGACATCTCACTATCTTTGATATCCATTCTGGCTTTAAGAATTAAAGTGATAACKGACATTGCACGAATATCWGATAATGGTGTGCCTTCTTTAATTGCTTGYTGACTTTTGTTGTAAAAGTCAACTAATAATTTCATTAGTTTGTATTGTTTTTCTGGACTACAAAAAGTATCAACATCATCAAATGAGTTTTGTTGTAATAGACCAATCTTAATCATTCTTGCAACTTCAAGAATTATTTTTTCTTCATCAGGTAATGCTTCTGGACCTAAAAGTCTGACAATTTCTTTTAGTGTATCTTCTCTTTGTAAAATTGCATAGGCTTGACTTCTTACATCGAACCAATCTTCACTAATATTTGCACTCCACCATTTTGAAATATCTGCAAGATATCCAGAATAACTATTCATCCAGTTAATTGATGGGTAATGTCTAGAGTATGCAAGTTTTGCATCCAAAGCCCAGAAAGTTTTGATAAATCTCATGGTGTGAGTTGTAACTGGTTCTGTAAAGTCACCACCAGATGGYGATACAGCTCCAATCAAAGTTACTGAACCATCACGGTCTGGACTTCCAATAGTTCTAACACGACCTGCTCTTTCATAAAATTCTGCTAATCTTGATGCAAGATATGATGGATAACCTTCTTCTGCAGGCATCTCTTCTAATCTACCACTCATTTCTCTGAGTGCTTCTGCCCATCTACTTGTGGAGTCTGCTACAAGTACAACGTCTTTACCCATATCTCTGTAATATTCTGCAATTGTTACACCAGTGTAGATACTTGCTTCTCTTGCTGCTACTGGCATGTTACTAGTATTTGCAACAAGTACAGTTCTATCCATAAGTGGTTTTCCACTACGTGGATCTTTAAGATGTGGGAATTCAACTAAAACTTCTGTCATCTCGTTGCCTCTTTCACCACAACCAATGTAAACAACAACTTGTGAATCTGCCCATTTTGCAATTTGGTGTAATGTAACAGTCTTTCCTGTTCCAAATGCTCCAGGAATTGAACCGGTTCCACCTTTTGCAATTGGGAAGAATGTATCAATTACACGTTGTCCAGTAATTAGAGGAACAGTTGGATCGTATCTGCTCTTGAATGGACGTGGTTTTCTTACTGGCCATTTATGATACATTTTTAATTCAATATTTTGTCCGTCTTTCTCAGTTGTTGCTAATACAGTTTCTAAATCATAATCTCCTTCAGATACCATATTTGAAATTATTCCACCTTTGTGCATTGGTGGCACCATAATAGAATGATCAATTAATTCACTTTCTTTAACAGTACCAATAACACTTCCTGCAGAAACTTCGTCACCATTACTTACAGTTGGGACAAAGTGCCATTTTTTGGTCATATCAACAGGAGTAGTTGTAATTCCTCTACCAATGAATGAACCAGATTGTTTAGATAATTCTCTTAACGGTCTTTGAATTCCATCATATAGTTGACCAATAATTCCTGGACCTAACAAAACACTTAATGGATTTCCAGTACCAAYTACTGGTTCACCTGGTTTTAATCCACTTGTTGATTCATAAACTTGAATAAATGCTACATCACCAGTTAGTCGAATAACTTCACCTACTAATTTTGAATTACCAACAGTTACAGTCTCATACATTTTTGCTTCAGACATACCATCAGCCCTTACTGCAGGACCGCTTACCCAAACAATTCTTCCTTGAGCTGCCATACTAAGTTCCCACTCCGAATTGGGATGCAATTTCTTTCCTTATTAAAGGCTTCAAGCGTTCAATCCGTGCATCTAAAGTATTATCAAAACTCGTTGTACCATCTTTGGATTTTATTATTACTCCACCAAGACAATCAATTAATTCAGATGATAATTCAGAACCTGGAAATTGAGATAAGGTAGATTGTACTARATCTTTATCTTTAGTGTTTGTAGAAACTATAACTTCTGTAGTACCCAAAATTTTAGTTGACTCATCTAATAGAGATTTTATCAAATTAGAGTAATCACCACTTCGTGCAGTATTTGTTATTTCATCTAATGCTTTTGAAAAAACTTTGTTAACTCCTTCTTCTAATGTCATTAATTGTTTATTTCTAGCCTCAAGATCAGCACTTCCAATAATCTGTTTTTCAATTTTATCTGCCTCTTTGTTTCCATCTGAAATTATTTTATCAAATTCTCCTTCAAGTGTAGAAAGCGAATTATCAAGAGTTTCCTTTGATTTGATACTTGAATTTTTAAGATTTAAAAGAATGTCATTCTCTGTTTTTTGAAGAACTGTGTCAATAGCTTGTTCTAATGAAAGATTAGATGTCAATATCGATTTCTCATTAGATAATAGATTTTAATGTTTGGAAAATRATGGAAAAAATTCGAYAAAANTATTCAATTTCTAGATCGGGCTCAGAAAGATATTATAATGTACTAATCTTCGTTGGAAGTGTGACTGTTGCAGAACTGTTAGTGGGTAGTGTTATACTTCCAAGAACAGAATCTCCAAAAGCAATATCATCTCTAACCAAATTTGAATGGTTTCACAAAATGGAGATGGAAAATGAAACAGTTACTCCAGAAATTGATGATCTTCTTTTACGAGCCCAAAAATCATTTCAGTTTGTTGAAGATGTGGTTAAAGGATTGAATATTCCTCTTCGAGTTGGAATAATAGAAATTCTTTTCAAAGGTACTGTAATTAAAAGGAAGAATTATGAATTTGAAGAAATTGAGGGGTTGGTTAATGATCTCGAAAAAATTCCCGAGTCCATTACTAATGCTGCCAAAGCATTAGAAGAAATTTCAAAGGTCAATCGTTCTCTTGAAGAATATACATCACTAAAAGAAACATTAGAAATTACAAATAAACTCAAAGTCGACATGAGTGGTTTTGGAGCAATGAATTATTTTTATACAAATCTATTTGTCATAAATTCTTCAGATTATGGAGAAATTGAAAGATCATTAGAAGGAATTTCAATTTTCAAGTATGATTTAGAATCTAAAGAAAAATTAGCAATAATCATTATTGCTGACATTAATGATTCTGAGAAAATTCTTAAAATCATGAGAACTCTAAATTCTAATCCATTTAACATTCCAAAAGATTTACCACAAATTCCAACTGAGGCGTATTCTTTGGCAGTATCAAAGGTAAAGGAATTAACAGAAAAGAAGAAGAAACTTTCAAAAGAAATAGTTTCTATAACAAAGAAAATTCGTGGTCAAATTCTCATRATGCATGAAAATGCATATGTTGCAAAAGAAGTACTAGAAACTTTACGAAAACCAGGCGGGACCAAAAATTTTGCAGTTATTCAGGGATTTATTCCAAAAAAGATGGAAAAAAAATTCAAAGAAGTAACTAGTCAATGGACATCAATAACTGAAGAAGTTACAGATGATGCGGCTGAAAATATTCCAGTTTATTTAGATAATCCAAGATGGGTTAGAACTTTTGAAGTAATTACTGATAGTCAAGGAATTCCTAAAAAGGGAGAATTTGATCCAACATGGATGATTGCCCTAATGTGGCCAATATTCTATGGATTAATGTTTGCAGATGTAGGTCACGGATTATTATTAATGGGATTAGGATTATTATTCAAATTCAAAGGACAAGGAAATCTTTCAAGATGGGGAATGCTACTTGCAATATCGGGTGGAGCAGGTGCGCTTGCTGGAATTTTCCAAGGTGAAATATTTGGTTTTCATATAGAACATTTTATTGGATTTGAAATGTTGTTACAAGAAGGTGGGCCACTTCATTCAATATCATGGTTGGTTGGTTCAATCAGTATTTCAGAATTATCATTTGATCAAGTCATCATGATTCTCAAAATATCATTATTCTTAGGAGTTATTCATTTATCATGGGCTTTCATTTTACGAATTTGGAATCATGTAAGAAGGAAGGAAAGAGATGCAGTGATCTTTGAAGCTATTCCAAACTTGCTCATGTGGTTAGGAGTTTTTGGTGTAATGATGGCAGCAATAGGTTCTGGATATGATGTAATGAACATGTATTCTAAAATTCATACAGAAGCTGTTCCGTGGGTTTCAGTCCTTGTTGGGGAATGGGCAGTTGTATGGATAGTTGTTAGGGTTTCGATAGTTCTAATTCTTGTATGTGTTGTAATGATGATAATTGGTGGAATAAAACATAACAAAAAACATCCAGAGGATGGAGGAGATATGGTAAGTGTGATGATGGAAGTTTTACTTGGAAAAACTATCGAATGTCTGGCACACTCTATCAGTTATGCGCGAATAGGAATTATGCTTCTAGTGCATGCAGCATTGTTACTTACAGTTAATCAGGCATATGAAAATTTGGGAGGTCTAAGTTCCCCAATGGCACTGGTATTAATTATTGGAGGACAAATAGGAATCATGATGATTGAGGGATTAATTGTCTATATTCAGTCACTAAGACTTCACCTCTATGAATTCTTTACAAAATGGTACGAAGGAGGTTCTCAACCATTCAAACTACTTGTTCCAGAAATGGTTTACAATAATTATTCTGGGAAGAATAAAAAATAGTAAAATTCTTAACGATTAATACCAAGTAGAAATTARAAATATTATGTCAAAAGAATTTAGAGTTACKATCATTCCAGCATTAATTATGTTAGGGTTTGCAATTTTTGGAATTTCTGCAATTAGTCCATAATAGTTTTCGCTAATTTTCATAAAGATTTATTGTAACTTTTGTAGTCCAAGGTTTTAGTTCATCAGGAAAAATCACCAATAATCCACTATCTTTTTGGATATTTTTACAGGTACCACTGTAGCTTTGTTTGTTTTGTCCATAACAACTGGATTCAGTGTATGAATTAAACTCTGAATTTCCAAAGTTTTCACGTTGTAWAGATGACGAAACAAAGTATACATCAAATCCTAAATCCTTGTTATCRGTTTTTATGCTATAATCATATGATGTTATTTCCTTAGATGTACAAATAGGGAAAAATTGTGCATATCCATTTTTGATTTTTGATTGTTGTTCTGAATTATCATAATTTTTGTTTTCAATATTTGGATATACAGAAACACTTGGGTCTGAACTTAGTTGCTGTCCTTGGACATATTCAATCTCATGACGAATGGTATCTACTGCTTTTCTGTAAAGYATAGGTTGCCATTCTTCTTGACAGTCACTAAATTCATGCTTTAATTCAACATATGATTTATCATTAATTTTTTGAAGTTGGTTTGTATTGTATTCTTTAGACTCTGCATTAAAGATGTGATTAACATTATTTTCTTTATTTGATTTGTACCAAGAGTTTGTTACATCAAAAATAATATTTTTTGAATCACTATTCCATTCAGATAGTAAATGAACATACACGGTATACTTGTTTACTACTTGATTAGATTCTGATGCAAAAATTAAATGACCAAAAAATGCATTTACAAATATTACAGAAAATGCAATTACAGGAAGAATCATATAAAAAATTGGTTTCATTTCATGCCTCCAAAACAGCAAAAGGACAATCCACAATTCTTACATGAGAATTTTTCATCTTTACATAAAATATCATTTGAACCACATTTTGGACATTCCTCACTGTTAATCATAGTAGTCATACTTATTTTTCCAAGATTGGTTTTGATAATAATCCAATGACTGCACCAAATACAATATGTCTGAACATGGTCATTGCTGGAACTTCAGGAGCAATGTTAATTCCTGCAATTCCCGCTCCTAATGCGGGTAACATTCCAAACCATACTGTGGTAGCTGTTACAATTACTCCAAAGATTATTCCATGAGACCATACTTTTCCTTTTATGATTCTATTTGAAAGTGGAAAGAAAACATATCCAAAAAATAATGTCAAACCTATACCATTAGAAATATGAAAGAGGTTACCAATAATGAATGATGATTCATGATCGCCAACAACTAACATCCCCAATACATCTGAAATATCAAGGGGTACACCAGTAATCTCCATATCAACATACGCAGATATGTAAAAAGCAAAAGTTGCTACTAATCCAATAACCAATAAACTAAAAAATTTATGATTTTTGAATAAAGAAATTGTCGTTATATTCATGATATTCTATAAACAAAATTGATAATATTGACTGTGGAAATAAAATCGACATAAAAATTCCGATTTGGTAGTGATTTTAGTCTAATTTAGGTATAATAATTAGAGATATTTCCGAATTGGAAATCAATAAAATCTAGTTGTTTCTATTGGAATTATGGTTGATGAGATTGACAAAATTATCTTGTCTCATCTTGGTAAAAATGCTCGTATATCATCACAAAATATTGCAACACATCTTCAGAATTTAGGATATACCATTACAGATAGGGCAATACGACAAAGACTTGTAAGGCTTGAAAAAAATAATACCATATTAGGATACTCTGCAATATTAAATCCAAGTTTGGTCTCTGAAAAGATCAACAGAACCATATTATTGAAATTCAAGTTTACAAAAAAAACTGAAGAACTCATTAATCTATTTAAAAAATATGTTGAAGAATCAACGTTTTGTATATACTCTAGTAAGCTAAGTGGAGACTTTGATTGGATATGTCATTTTGTATTTGATTCAATTGAGCAATATGATTTAGAATCACATAATTTCTTAAATCGATTCAGTGAGTTGATTTCTGATTTTCGTTCTTATGAATCAAAAATTATCAAATCATCACCATACATGATTTATGGTGAAGATGATGAAAAAGAAAAGAAATCTCAAGTGTATGAAATTCTAAACTCATTGAAAAAGTATGATAACATTAATGATAGACTTCAAGCAATTACAGATAGTCTTGTAAAATATTTTGATGCACATTTTGCAAGATTGTGGTTTGTAGATAAAGATAGGAAAAATTTACTACTAAAGTTTAGTGCAGGGAAATACAAAAATATTGAAGGGGAATTTTCCAAAGTTTCAATTAATTCTCTAAAAATTGGAGCTGTAATTAAAACAAAAAAACCAGTTGTAACTAATGATGTTGCAAATGATCCTAGAATAAAATATCATGATTGGGCAAAAAAAGAGAAACTAAAATCATTTGCAGCATATCCACTAATGTATAAGAAAAAGTCAGTTGCAGTCTTGGCAATGTTTAGCAAAAAGAAGCTCACTCATGTGGATTTTGAGATTCTAGGCATATTTTGTGACCAATTATCAAAGGAATTAACAGGATTTTTTGAGGCTAAAGATTTCTTATCTGAATAAAAAAAGAAGGGTCATTTGGCCAATCTATTGGATTGAATTAACGAATTGTCTCATTTGTTTTGCAACAAAGTCAAGGTCTTCTTCGAGTACAAAGTGACCTGTATCAAGGAGGTGTTTTTCTACATTATCCAAGTCACGTTCATACTGGTGTGCACCACTTGTAGGGAAGATGTAGTCATTTGCACCCCACACAATTAAGGCTGGGGGTTGATGTTCTCTGAATGATTCTTGCCATTGTGGATACAATGGAATGTTTGTCATGTAGTCGTATGCCATTGCAAGTTAAATTGCTACATTACCAGGTCTGTCAAGTCCTGCTTGATCAGTAATCCAATTTGATGGATCAACTGCATCAGGATTTCTCATTCCAAATTGATACTGCCACTGGGTAGTCTCTGGGGCTACTAAGTAGTGTAGTTTTGATTCATTTTCTGGAGTTGGGTCATTCCACCAAACTTTCCAATCGTCCCAAAACACTTCGAGTCCTTCATCGTATGCATTTGCATTTTGTATGACAAATCCCTGAACCTTTTCTGGATTATTTTCAAATAGTCTGAATCCAACTGGTCCTCCATAATCCATCACATAGAGAGTATACTGGTCAAGTCCCAATTTCTCCGTGAATTGTTCTATGATTTGTGTTTGGTGAACAAATGTATATTCAAACTCATCAACTGTTGGCATTGAGCTTTTTCCATAACCTATCATATCAGGTGCAATTACATGGAACACATCGGCCAATTCTAGAATAAGATTTCTAAACATGTGTGAAGATGTTGAAAATCCGTGTAACAGTAAAACTGTTGGTGCATCAGAAGGTCATGATTTCTAAGATGAAAATCCATCAATAAAAACAATATCAGATAATGGAAGCTGACCTCCACGAGGCATTGCAGGTTTGATTTGTTTTCCTATTGCCATCAACATAGAAATTATATGATCATCAGGCAAATTAATTATCTCGGCAATTTTTTGAGGATCAAAACCAATCATAGGATTTGAATCAAATCCCATAGATTTTGCTGCAAGCATTATTGTTTGAGCAGCAATACCACAAGACCTCATTGCCTCATCTCTTTGTAATTGATCTTTTCCTTCATAAAACGGTCCCATAGCAGGTACTAGAAAATCTTGAGCCTCCTTTGGTGCATTTTTCCAATATTGTTCAGGATTTTTTTTCCATGATTTCAAATCTGCACAAATTACTAGAAATAATGAAGAATCAGTTACTTGTGCCTGATCCCAGGCAGCAGAACGCACTTTCTTTCTAATTTCAGGATCTTTGATAATTACAAATCTCCAGTTTTGCATGTTAAATGAAGTTGGAGATAAAACTGCTAGTGACATTAATTGTTCTATTTCATCATCAGAGAATTTATRATTTGGATCATAGTGTTTTACTGAACGACGTTCTGTGATTGCATCAAAAGTATCCATAGAGTAAATCAAAGTTTGAACTAATATTTACTTTTCAACAGGAAGTTCTAATCTATTTCCCCATTCTCCCCACGAACCAAGATAAACTCGAACATTTGAAAATCCCAATTTTTTCAAAACTAGAAATGTGTTAGCTGCCCTATATGCCCCTTGACAATAAGTAATAATTTCAGAGTCTTTTGGRTAATCATACATTTGAGATAATTCATCATCATTTTTGAAGGTCCCATCTTTTGAGATATTTTGATTCCAATCAATATTGATTGAATTTGGGATATGCCCTGATTGAGCAGCACGAATAATACTTCCATCATATTCCCCAGTAGAGCGAGCATCAAGAATTTTCACATTTTCCAGATTTTCATGAATATACTCAAATCCAGAAATAATATCTGAATTAATTTTTCCTGAAAATTTAGATGGTTTGAAACCATTAGGTTTTGTCTCAAGGGAATGATTTTCTTTTTGCCATTTTGAAATTCCTCCATCTAACATCAAGACRTTTTGATGAGAGAAATACATCAACATCCARACTCCCCTTGCTGCAAGCATTCCAGAAAYTGAATCATAAAAAATAACTTTTTTTTCTGKGGTTACTCCAAGAAAYGAAAGAAGTGTTTTTGCTTGATTATTGAAATCCTCAATTCCTTGTTTTGTTGTATCGTTCCAATGAAATGCAAATAAATCTAAATGRACTGCTCCTGGAATATGACCTTCRGAATATTCCTTGAAAGAACGAGTATCAGCAATTATGATGTTTGAATCATTTAGAATTGAATTTAATTCAGAAGTTGAGATTAACATGATTTATCTAAATTGATCAAATCTAAATTGATTTGTATTAAAATAAAAAGAGAAAAAAGGGTTGTTTTTTCTATTCGTTAACGTATGCTCTTTCGCCATGCTGTGCCAAATCGAGACCAATCTCCTCTTCTTTAGGAGTGACTCTRATTCCGCCAGGCCATACGGCATCCATTACTTTGAGGATTACAAGGGTAACACCAAAGGAATAACCTACTGATATTGCAGCACCAATGATGCTGATTGCTTGCTGTTCCATTCCTTCTGCAGTTCCTGTCCATGCACCAATACCGTCTCCAGTATCCCATACATGTGGACTAGCTAATGTACCAGTCAAAATTGCACCRGTAAGACCACCCATTCCGTGTAYTCCCCATACATCTAATGCGTCGTCCCATTTACGTGCGTTYTTGAATGCTACTGCTGCATAACAAACTGTTCCAGCTGCAATACCRATTATAATCGAAGCCATTGGACCTACCCAACCTGAAGCTGGAGTGATTGCAACCAATCCTGCYACTGCACCTGATGCAGCACCAACAATACTTGGTTTGCCTGTATGAGCCCATGACATAAGGACCCATGTTATCACTGCCATACCAGTCGCGGTATTTGTGACAGTCCATGCACTTACGGTAATGCCGTCTACCATTACTTCACTTCCTGCGTTGAAACCAAACCATCCAAACCAGAGTATTGCTGCTCCCAGCACTACCATTGGGATATTGTGTGGCTCCATTGGCACTTTGCCATATCCAAGACGTCTGCCTAAGATTAGCGCTCCTGCCAACGCGGAGAATCCTGAAGTAATGTGTACTACAGTACCACCAGCAAAGTCTAATGCGTACGATGGYGATAGATCTGGATCGAGGTCWAKTGAACCTCCTCCTATGTATCCTCCTCCCCAAACCCAATGTGCTATTGGGTCATAAACGAAGGTTCCCCATAAGAGTAYGAATATCATCAATGCGCTGAATTTGACTCTGTCAATCAAACCACCAATAATTAGAACTGGTGTAATGATTGCGAAGGTTCCCTGGAACATTGCAAATAGTTGGTGAGGTACTGTACCTGGCCAACCTTGACTACAATAGTCTCCRTCCTTCATAGCATTCATTTGATAAGCATTAGACCATGTATCTGCACACGGACCTACCTCACCTAGAGGTGCCCATGCTGAGACTTGATTAAAGCCAACATAATCTARATTACCCATRAACATATTTGCTTCTGAGTCAATTCCKCCGAATGCTAGTGAGTAACCCCATAGTACCCATTGTACTGACATTAGRCCCATAACAATTAGGGTCATACCAAGTACGTTGACGAYGTTCTTTGATCTGGCTAATCCGCCATAAAAGAAACCGACTCCGGGTGACATGAAGAGTACCATTGATGTTGCTGTTAGCATCCATGCCATATCWCCTGTGTCTACAAGACAAGGTAGCATGCCGCCTTCGCCATCATCATACCAACATTCGTTAGGATTACCAGTGWAAATTCCACTGGTACCTGCGACGTATCCRTCCATACCATCATCAACGCTTTGTGCAAATGCTTGTGACATTGCACCAGCTGCTGTGATAGATACTGCGGCTACAAGTAATAGAGCATACTTGTAGTTCCTAGAATTCATTAAATTTATCGAAATTGAAAAGTATTAAAGCCTTRAGAATTCRAAATSATGAAAAAACTAAATAATTATATTTTAGTATATTCAGATAGTAACATAAAACATAAAAATTACATCAATGGTGAATGAATAATGGTCAAATCAAATACAAAATTAGCAATTTTTGACACATTCAAAACTAAAGGTAATGATTTGACAGGGGAAGCAAATAGACAAAGGTCAATTATTACAATTCTTGCTAGTAATGCCAATCCCGCTGAAAGAACTAGGACTGGAATTTCTCAAAGAATGGCAAAAAAACAAGGTATTACTTGGAAGAATATCTATTCAGGAATATTTCGTGATCTTGATGAGATTTTACTCCCTATGGAAATCGCAGAAGAGGATGGAAGATTACCTCTCAAAAGAGGCCCAAAAGCACTTCAAGAAATTGGAATTCCTTTCTATCATTTGACAAAAAAAGGTCTTCTAATTGCACTATCAATTAGTGAAGTAAAAAATAGRGAAAATATACTAAAAGAGTTTTTCTCAAAGTCARAATCTACTGAAAAAGAATTTGAAGAAATCYTAACTAGTCTTTTAGAGACTAGTCCCAATTTCATATATTCAATTTTTCAAAAATATGTTAAAGCTTTTTGTGATAATAAAATTCAGGAATTGCTCCCTTTTGATCTCTCAAAATTAAAAGAAATTTCAGACGAATCATTAATTATTCAAAAAGAAGTACTTTCCGCCTTTGTAAAACTATCAAAGCAAGAAAAAGACAATGCCATTAAATTTTTAGATAAAATAACATAAAATTCATTCCTAAAATAACCGCCAAACATTAAAATCAGTATTATTTTAAAATTAATCAAAATGAGTGGTTCAAAAAATGTCTTTGCAGCAGTCAAATCATACAGTAAAAGAGGGAAATTACTAAAAAATGCTGATTTTCAAACCCTGGCAGAATCAAGAGATCTTGATGAATTAATGACTAGGATAAAAAATACAACTTATGGAGAATCAATTTCTAATGTTCAAAAACCATATACATCTCTAGGTATTGAAAATGCTCTAAGAGGTCATCTAGCTGATGTGCATTATAGTATTTCAAAAACTGCTGGTGAATCAAAAATTTTAGATGCTTATTTTTCAAAATTCCTAATTTCTAATTTAAAACAAATTCTAAAAGGTAAAGTTTTAAAAAAATCTCAAGAAGATATTGAATCTCACATTAATTTTCGGGCTGAAGAATTAATTAAGCAAAGAGATGTAGTAGTTAAAGCACTTGTAGCAGAGGATTTGGAAGAAGCAGTTGCTAGTTTAAATCAAGCAGAGTTTGGTGAGGAAATTGCTAAAGCTGCAGCATTGTATGAAGAGAGAAAAAATATTCAAATTTTTGATACGTATTTTGATAAAATTTTGTTTACACGTCTTGTAAAGGCACTCAAATCTGGAGGTCTTGATGCAGGTAAATTAATTGGAATGGATATTGATTTTTACAATATTCTAAGTGTRATTAGAGGAAAATTTTGGGGACTTGATGATRCACAAATTCAAGATTTAATTATTGTTCAGTGTCCAGTTGCAAAAGATTTGCTTACAAGAATGATATCAGCTAGTACAATAAAAGATGCATTTAGTGAGCTTTCAAATACAAAATATAAGAATTTGATTCCTCAAGTTGAAAATGAGCTAGATGCAATAGCTGAATTTGAAAGAGCATTTGAATTATCAATTTATCAAGCATCAATAAACTCATTTACAAAAATGTTCAGTTTAGCAACAACAATAGGAATAATAAAATTAACTGCTTATGAGGTAAGGAATCTTGCAGCCATTGCTTATGCAGTTGARCAAAAAATACCAACAGAAACKACAATGTCAAAATTRATTTTAWTGAMAGAATARTCTGGTTTGTAATATGAGTRAAKYTCCACCTRRAAAAAAAGGTGTACCAATTGAYGTTTTCACAAACAAGGTTACAATTTGTATGGCYCTACTTTTTGCCCTACCATCMCTAGGAATATTTTTAGGAATMTACTATATAKTTGRKAATTTWCTYRTTGGAGCAGYAYTTGGATTCATAGTTCAYTTTGTAATTCTTGCATTTKCAGGYAGAATTTCCAAGCGACTTGATGAAATTWTGAATTAAYCTATATTGATCYAWTTTYAAGATRYMATATCATGATGGGTGATAGAGATTATCGAACTATTATTCAAAGTGCTCTAMGYTCAATTGGTAAAGAATTAGAAATTGATATAGATTCTAARGATATTCAGACTATTCATCTTCAAGAAGTGGTTCAATGTCTTAGAAGGTCATATTATGACAGAATTGATCCTGAAGAGATTGAAAGAAGAGGATTCAACGAGCTTCTAACAGGATTACTCAGAAAATTAGAATATGGTAGTGARCCTAAAAWTTTTGAAATTGATGATATTAAACTAAAGGGACAAGTCGATATGCTAGTAGATGATTCTATTATATTATTCAGATCAGCGTCTACAGAATTGGAAAATCCTCTTGCAAATGATGTTTTGTATCTTAATGCATGTTTRTGGATATATGAAAAAGATGATGGAATTATTGTTTACATTACAGCAGATAAAAAAGAAACAACTTTTTCATTAACCCGAAACAAAAAGATGTTTGAGGAAGTAATTAGAAGAGTTCGAGTTCTCAATGATCTTCTTAAGGAAGAAAAAACACCAATCTTGGAACCATCAACTGAATGTTCTGAATGCCAATATTATGAAAGATGTTTTATGAAAAGAAGACATTCCAAACAAATTTCTCTTGCAGAAATGATGGGAATGGGTAAGAAAGATTAGTTTAGAAAAATGAAAAATATTGTAAAGGAAAAATTCCTTTGGTTAATCTAGTGGTTCAGGGTGACCTTTACCACGAAGAGCGAAACACACTATTGCTAGTGCAATTGCGACTCCAGCTGTTGCGCCAAATGCGGCTATACCTGCTTCTGCCATTTGATAAAAAACAACTTTACGGGCTTTTATAACTTTGCCAATATTTTGTGTTTAAAAACAAACTATCGTAAAATAATAATTTTACGATACTATTGATGTTTCTTATGGAAATTCGAATTGAAGTACATTTTCTTGACCACTTGTCATAGAACTGAGATTATAAAATACATCACCAGTAACTCTCCATGTTGGAGAGTCACTTTTTAGAAGATTCCATAACTCTGGATCAGTTTCATGGCCATTCAAGGTAATAGTTTCTTTTAGGACAATTGCGTTATTTCCAAGTAGAGTATAATAATTTGAACCAAATTCTAACATTGCTGTAGGTCTACTTCCAATTTCACCACCTGCAATTTGTTCATCATCAGAATAAGTTGTTTCATACAATCGATAATGTAGTGATTCGACAATAACAGCACGTGGATTGGGGTTTGTAACTTTAAAAGCAATCTTAATTGTAGCGTTTCTTTCTGTAATTTTATCAACCGATAAGTTTTGCAATTCAATTTCAAGAGGTTTGACTTTGAGAACATTTGGATTATCTGAAGAATTTGGAGTTCCTACAACCATTTCAGGTCCWACTAAAAKAATTGCAGCAAAAACTAAACCAAGTACCCCAACTGCAGCAAATACAAAGACTTTAGAATTCAATATTTTTACAAACCCTCTTGATATCTTAAATGTTAAGATAGTTATTATACCATTGGACGCTAAAAAATTTATGCAGTATTTTCAAGCAGTACAGAAAGGAAAACAGATAGCAAACAAATCACAGATGAAGTTATTTGATATTGCTGGATTTGCAATGTTAACATTRACTACCAAAAAAGTYGATGGTAATTTTCTRCCAGTTGGAGAAGAAGAATKTACTGCTGTAATTAATTCTCCAGAGGGATATGTTGCAATAATTACTGATAAAGATGGATTTACAAAAACTCAATCAAAAGCAATGCAAAAAGAAGAGGCGTTATCAATTTTTAAAAAACTCAGAGAATTAGGAATGGATGAATATCCAGAAAAAGAGATTCAAATTTGGTCKGAATCAAGGCCAACAGTTCAAAACGAACTTTAAGAAAAATTACTTTGAAGGAAGAATAATTTCAGTTCCTACAATRCCACCTTTAATGGCTTTTTCAATATTTTTTGTAGTAGCTTTAAGAATAACTGTCTTAATTTTTGAGCGTTCAATTATTTTTAGAGCAACAATATCCATCAAATCATATCCTCCTGCAACAGAGTCCTCATGAATTAACATATTTTTTAAATTTCTTAATTCAATTCGTTTGAATTTTTTTGCTTTTTTAAATTTATTTGGATCCATATCATAAACGCCATCAACGTCAGTAGCATTGATGAATTGTTCAGCATGTACTTTTTCTGCAATTAATGCTGCAGTGCCATTAGTACTTTGACCAGGATGTAAACCACCTGCAACTACAATTAGACCGTCATCTATTGCATGTCTAATTTCTTGTAAAGTTGTTGGAGGATGTGAATATGCTTTATTTTTGAGGGCGTAAATCAATAATTTCGCATTAAGTCTAGAAATTTCAATTCCAAGTTCATCAAGAGTAGATTCATCAGCACCAGAGGATCTAGCATGAGAAATGTAATGTCTTGCAATATTTCCWCCRCCAGCAACTACAATTGGTTGRCAAATTTTACTGATTTTTACTAGAAACTCAGCATAGTCTTTTAGTGCCTTAACATTATCCATGGCAAAAACCTTTCCAGATAATTTGATTACAATTCTTTTTTTCACTTTAGWTCACCTAGGATAGATTTWGCGGCAATTTCAACTTTTTTCCTGTTTTTTTGGTGTGTGTAGATTCTAAGAATATTCATAAATCCAGAAATGGCTGAAACCACAGGTATTTGAGAAATTGGCATCTCTTTTGCTGTAGATTTTCCATTCTCATTTGTAATTAGAATTATTGATGTTGATTCATTTTTTGATGGGGCTAAAGGAATTGATGGAGTTACAGAGCTATCAACAAAAATTTCATTCTCATCAATTTTTGATTTTTTTGAAATTGATGTTCGAAGTTCGTCAGTTCGTATTTTTTTCAAATTTRCTTTACCTGTCAATATTCTCTCAAATACACATTTTAGTAATTTTCTGTTTTGATAATCTTCTGCTAATTGCCTAGCACGTTTTAGTTTTGATGATTTTGATGAAATCAATGTAGATAAAACGTATTCATCTGTTAGATTAACAAATTCATTTACATTAAAATTAGTAAAACCAAATTCGTCATCAGATAATCTTAATGCTTCAAGTAACATTACTTCAGCTGATCTAACAGTTTTATGAAAATATACAGCTTTGAACATTTGATATCTTGAATGCATCATTGATTCAAAAGAGTACAATGCAGAACGCTCCAGAGCTAATTTTTTCTTATGAACATCAAGGGATTGTGTAATTCTTTTATGATCAATTCTRGCATGTTCTGCACCTGTAAAATAACCATCTCGAAGTAAATAATCCATCATATCTGCACTTAATGCACCTGAAACAATTTCATTCATATATTGAAATTTAGAATCTCCAAAAGCAATTTTTGTAATGAGTTTCTTATCAAACCCATTTTTAGATAAACTATCACCAATTTCAGATTTTAAAATGATTTCTTTACCAAAATCTTCATGDGAAATTTTTTTTTCTTGAATTATTTCCTCAAAAAGATGAGAAAATGGACCATGTCCTATATCATGTAAGAGACCAGATAGTCTGAGAATTTCAATATCATCAGATTTTAAAATTCCTTTTTCATGTAATGCATGGCCTGCTTGACTAGCAATGTGCATCACACCCAAAGAATGTTCAAATCTTGTATGTTGAGCCGCAGGATATGTCAAATGGGCACCAGATAATTGCCTAATTCGCCTTAATCTCTGAAAAATAGGATTATCAATAATTGCTAATTCGTGATCATATACACGAATAAAATCATGAATTGGATCAATGATGTCTAAATGACTTTTTTTCATATTCCTATTTTCTTTGAAAATATTTTTAAAATTTYTTCATGAACTTCTTGTTTTGTTTTTGATGCATCAATWATTTTCCAATGTTTTTTCTTGGCAACTGTACGATAAATTTTTGARATTTTTCTYAARAATTCYTCATTTTTTTCAAATTTGTCTCTATGAGTTTTCTGTCTATGAAATGATTCTTTTTGGGTTACATCAAGTAAAATTACAAGATCAGCTTTTGGTAGACCAACATCTAAATTCTCAAGCCATTTKGATTTCATTCCATTRGCCATTCCATAAAYCAAGTTWGAATGATAATATCTATTCATAATTAGAACAGAATTTTTGTCTTGTGCGGCTTTAATTTGATCTAGTTTCTCCCATCTATTTGCAGCCAATAAACAATGAATAACTTGAGGGGGAAATTTTCTTTTTCCATCCAGATATTTTCTAATTTCTTTTCCTATTGGAGTATCATAATCAGGAAAATGAAATAAYTTTGTTTTGATCTTTCTTTTTCTRAGAGCTTTTTCCAABAGAGTTGACTGTGTTAATTTTCCTGCCTGATCTCCTCCTTCAATTACAATTATCATAAGATACTAAAATAGAGAAATTTATTGATTAAAAATCTATCATGTTTAATGATTTGCGAATTGTTTAATATCACCTTTATTAATTTCTAATTATGGCAGAACAATATTCATGTCCTTATTGTGAATCAATTTTTGAGAGTAAAGAAGATCTTTCAAAACATATTGATAGAATTCATGGTGATTCTGGAATTCTTGAGGGTTCAAGATAAATCTAAACTCATCTAATTTTTCTAAAATTTTAGTTTACTAGAGGTAAAGTAATTACAAATTTTTTTGGGTTATTACTTGCAGAAATAGTTCCATTATGTGATTCAATAATATTTTTACAACTAGCCAAACCTAATCCCGTTCCACGTGGTTTTGTAGAGAATAGTGGCTCAAATAGTCTTCTCTAAATTAGATATTTCAGGACCAGAATCCTGAATTGTGACAATTAAATTTTTGTCTTCATTTACATAATCAACATTGATTTCTCCCTTTTCAGTTCCAATTGATTCTATTGCATTTTTTATTAAATTACCATCACAATACTCATTAAAATTCTTCCAGCAACCCATGTCTGAGGAATGAAATATCCTTCAAATGATGTATTTCCCAAATTTAATACTGCAAATGTACCATGAAGAAAATCAATAATTACTGAAATAAAAAAWCCTAAACCTATGAAAAGAGACAGTTTRTCTTTTAATGYATRACCTCTAGCAATTGCATAAAYTGCAACAATKGTCGCAAGAACYAYTGAAAMCATTTCAAAATAGAAATGRTCTATTCCTTGAATWATCCAYAATTCWGRATCAAARCTTAGAATTGCAGGAAATGTAAGTGCAATKGAWGGAACGATTGTATAYAATAATAATATTTTTTTATTAARTGGAATCACTGGHTTTTTTTCTTTTGGDAATTRCATACTCTRTTRATCATATTGATAAATTTACATCTATTAAAASAGAATATGATTRAAATNRAAAAWCAGGYTTTATTGAGATNAAAATTTTADTTTATGCCTGTCAAGATTTATAACCAAAAATTKYAMATWAAAYACAAAATGGGTCTTGTTAAAGAAGTAATCAAAGAAATTGGAAACAAATCAAGAGAATTTTATGAATTTGTTTTACCACCAATTGATATGTATCTAACAGAAGATAATCTCAAAGTAGTAATTGATATTCCTGGATTTACCAAAAAAGATATTGAATTAACTTTATGTGGAGATGTTCTTTCTATCAAGGCAGAAAAAGAAATTGAGAAAAAAGAATCTGATTCTCTAATCTGTAACCAAAGACCTAATGTAATTGATAAAAAAGTTAGACTTCCAATAGATATCAAAGTAGGTGAAGAAAAAATAGAATCTGCAAAATATGTAGATGGTATTCTTACACTAGTAATTCCTTTCACAAAAAGTGGAAAAAATATCTCAATTGATTAGAAATTAATATCTTCTAAAAAATCCTGAAACTATCATGATTAAACCAGAACTAATCATACCTAAAATACCAAGGGATTCATTTGATTGAAATAAAAATGCAGWACCAAGAAAAATTGCAGATGCAAAAATACTTCCACTGACTAGTACCATAGGTTTTCTTTTTTTCATAAAAATTTGAACTTCAGTCATGAGTTCTTTCATTTCAGGTCCAAGTCTCAAAGCAGTTTCAATTGATTTTGAAAAGTTATCAAAAGATATCTTTAATTCTTCAACATATGCTCTTGGGATCAAATTTTCTTCTTCAAGAATCTTTTTTAAAACTTTAACAAATTTAAAATCGACATCGTGTGTTTTGTAAATTCCTTCAATTATAGATGCCATTCTCATATACAAAGCTAAATTTTTTGGTAATACAAATGGAAATTTACTCATAGTTTGATTTGCAAGTTCCATTAAACTTTGAACTTCCATTTCATCTGGTTTGTTTCCATGCATAGCACGAATCGAAAGCTCAATGCCCTTCTCTATTACCATTCTATTGTATCCTGGCGTAAGCATTCTAAGATCAATCATTGCATTTACCACTCTAGAAGGATTTTTTTCAACTAGTGCAAGGTATAATCGAATTAGTTTGAGTCTAGTTTCATTATTAATTCGTCCAACCATCCCAAAATCATACAAAATGAGTTTGCCATCATCAGTTACTGAGATATTTCCAGGATGAGGATCRGCATGAAAAACTGAATAYTTTAGAAGCATAGTAAAAAAGACCTTGTGRACWTCAATGACTAGTTGTTCTCTATCTATTCCCTTTTCATTTAATGCACGTACATTTGTCACTTTAATGCCTGGAAGATACTCCATTGTTARAACATTTTTGGAGGAAAAATCATCAAAAAYAGWTGGAATAATTACTTTATGGTTTGTCTCCATGTCTTTTTTGATTTTTTTGAGGTTTTCAGATTCTATAGTATAATCCATTTCTTCATGAATACTTTCAATAAATTGAGAAAGCATAGCCTCTGCTGAATAACGCAAATTTGGATCAACAAATCTTAATGCTAATGGAAGAATTTTTTTTAAAACTTTAAGATCTTTTGCTACAACTTTTTCAATTCCYGGTCTTTTTACTTTGATTGCAACTTGTTGACCDGAGATAGAACCCAAGTAAACTTGTCCTAAKGATGCACCTGAAATAGATTCAGGATTAATTTCATCAAATTTTTCATTAATAGGTCCAAGATCTTTTTCAATAATKGRCTTCACTTGATCAAATGGAGCAGCAGGAACACTATCTTGAAGTTTTGCAAGTTCTTCCAAATATGGTTGAGGTAAAATATCTGCTCTAGAAGATAACCATTGTCCTAATTTTATGTACACTGGACCTAAAGTAAGGAATGTGTCAAGTACTTTACGAGCATTTTTTCTAAATTTTTCTAAATCGATTTCATTTCCTTCTTGATTGATCCATTTCTTTCGATCTCTACGTAAAGCAAAGATTGATGGTAGTAATTTGACAAGYACTTGAATTGTTCTAACAATAGTCATYATTTTTTCTCCAAATAATTTTTAATTTTTTTAGTTGCCACATATCCCAAATATCCAGAAACAATTGATGAAGTTAAAGTAGAAGCAATAACAGATTTTTTTGATTTTTTATTAAAAGTTTTTTTTATAGTGTGAGAACCAGCAAAAATTGCACATGCCAAACCAATCAAAACTTCTGGTGCATCATATACCAAATGACCAAWTGGATCTTGTCTAGGATCAATTTTATCAGTGTGAACTAAATAATTTTCRCCRTATTCTCTAATGTGTAAATTACCATATCGATATTGTTTTTGTGCTCCATTTTTTTGTCCAAGGAATGTTTCTTCTGCTTTTTCTAGCATGAATTCTCTTAATTCCTTTGGAACTTCAATTTCATCCCCAGGCATAATCGCAAGATCARGCAATTGCATATAATCTTACAGGATTAATGTGAACCTAACTTAGTCAAAAAAAANTAATTAAGATTCCTTTATTCTATCTTTTGTAAACAWAACAAAACTAGCCAAAAAAGCTGCTAACATTCCAATTCCTGGAATATATGCATAGTTGAATCCAACATCAGGATGAACTTGTTGATGATAATAATTAATTAAAAGTGTAATTACCAACAATACGACTCCAATGATTGTTAATTTTTGATGTGTTTCCAATGATTATGACTTTGTTAATTACTATATGAATTTAGAAAAAAAATAAAAATATTAATTATGAATAATTAAGGTTCAAATTTAATTTGAGATAATTTTTGTATTACTTGTTCAAGTTCTGCACTATTTTCAGTAATTACTTGATTAATTACTTCAATCTCATCTGTTAACTGTTCTAAATGGATATTATCAGAATTTTTAATTTGTAATTCAAGTTCTTTTAACATTTCTAGATTVAATTGATTAATTTTTTCTAATTCAATYTYKWATTTCTCWWAKKKSTYAKAWRKWTCAGAAATYTCAATAATTTCTTGATTCGTTACAAAGCCTATAGAAATTACAATACTACCTACAACTAAAACTCCAAKAAGGACAATAATACTTGATCTCAACTAATCTTGYCTMWATTTTTYAGATTAAAAATTTAGTTGTTTRTCTCTATTGATGTTTTTTTACGCCTACGCATTAAATAAATTCCAACTCCAATTGCAATTACAATTGGAATGATTACGAATGTAGAGTCAGTACTTTTCTCATCACTTGAAAATTCTTTAACAATAACAGTCGTATCATAAGTTAAAAAGATCTCATCTCTCACACTGTCTTTGTATCTAACAGTAATAGTAATGTCATGTTCTCCAGATCTTGGTTCACCATYAAATTCAATTGGAATGTTAAATGGTACWGGTGCATCAGTTTCAATTTCATCAATAAATTGTGTATTTGATTTWATATTGGAATTTTTACCAGARTCAACTGTAACAAAACCAAATAATCCATCTTCGTTTCCTTCATTAATTATTTCTCCAATTATCATTTGTGTGCCTGATAATTCTATAACATCTACATTGAAAACTCTAAGATCAATTAATCCTTTAATGTAAAAATCAACTATTTTTGAAATCTCATGTTTATCACCATGTGCATTATAATATGAAATTAACAAAGGAATCCTTAAGGTATCGCCTTTTAGTCCTTGAGGAACATATACTGTTGCAGTAAGATATTTAGTTGATTTTGCATCAATATTTCCAATATCCCAACTTGATTCTATTAGTACAATATTTTCTAGATTGGTAGTTGATGATGWTGTTGATGCAAGTTCTGTTGAAGTATTAGTTGCAGTAATATCTACACTAGAAATTGGGGCTGTTCCGTCATTTGCAATTTCAATTACTATATCATTTGATTTTAATGATGTAAGAAATGGTTCTAATGCTCGAACATTAATCACACTGTCACCTGTTACCTTAAAAGTGAAATCTTCAAATGATGTTCTAATACCAGATTCCCTTAATCTAGAATAATCAACTTTTACAGTTCCAGGGTATTGCTGAATATTTACATTCTTATCTAAATTAACAAAAAATGTTAAATGAAAATTATCGCCTGCATCAGAATTAGAATTACTGTCAGCACGAATAATTGATCCAGGTCCATCAGATGCTGAAAATCCTAATGGTAAAGACAGTTGACCTTTAATTCCAGTAATATCTTGAGTTCCTACATTTGCAAATACAACTGTAAATGGTACATTACTATCACCTGCATCGATTTCTATTTTATCATCTAATGTTCCAAAATATGCATCTAATAATTTGACATCTCCAAAATCYCTTTCAAAAGGAGAATTACCAAAACCACCAGATGTAATTTGTGCAAAAGAATCTTCAAAAATTAKRGGTGTTAATACAAATGAAAATANNTAATAGTAATTTTAGATTCATTAAACTAAAACCTCAATTTCTGATGGCTGATCACCCTCAAAGGCTCTACCATCTTTAATTGTAATTACTTTATCCACATTACCAAARATYTCTCTTTCGTGTGTAACTATAATGAATGTTTGATTGAGTTTTTTTGCCATGGATTTCATTAGTTGAAYTATTRTWTCAGATGTWACAGAATCAAGATTACCAGTTGGTTCATCAGCTAAAACAATTGAWGGTTTATTGACTAATCCTCTTGCAATTGCTRCTCTTTGWGCTTGWCCGCCTGAAATCTTGTTTGCGCGTTTATACATTTGATCTTCTAGWCCAACTGTTTTTAGCAAATCTCTAGCATCTTTTTCAGCAGTACCATTAGTTCCAGCAATTTGTCTTGGTAACAATACATTTTCCAATACRGATAGATCATTAAGTAAATTAGAAAATTGRAAGATGAAGCCTAATTTTTTATTTCTAAATGAGGARATTTCATCATCACCAAGTGTTGTRGTATCAATRCCATCAATGAAGATCTTTCCATTTGTTGGACTATCTAATAGYCCAATCATGTTAAGTAGTGTTGATTTACCAGAACCAGAACTTCCAACAATTAGAACAATTTCTCCCTGTTCAATTGAAAGCGATACATCATCAAGAGCTTTTACCTGATTGTCTCCATCGCCATAAATTTTACTTAGATTATTGATTTCAAGTACTYTAGACAGTTCTCATCGCCTCCACAGGTAATTGCTTAGTCGCCCTATAGGATGGGTATAGTGATGCAATAATTGCTAAAGCAAATGAAGTCAAAGCAGTTTGTATGATTTTTTCCCAGTTATAGGTTACTTCAAGAGGGAGACTRTTATTGAATGACATTTTTGTGACATCGGCATAGACGGTATAACCTAAACCTGCTGCAGTTCCTACTCCAGCTCCAATTGCTCCAATAATTAGTCCTTGGAAAATAAAAATTAGTAGAATATCTTTTCTTTTAGCTCCAATGGCTCTCATAATCCCAATTTCTTTAGTTTTTCCATTAACTAACATTATCTGAATTGTAAGAATAGCAAATGCAGATGACCCCATTCCAAAATATCCTATCATACTAATCATTGCAATACCAGATCTAAAACCAGCAAGTTGTTGTTCAGCTGATTCTTCWATTGTYTCTGCAAGAAAATCWTCATKWGGAAATGAACGTAAAAAGAATTCTTTAACTTCTAATGCTTTTGAAGGATCATTTAGTTTKACCATAARTGAACCTGTWTCACCMTGTCTRYTCATCATGTCACGTAARGWRTCAATATGWATAACTGCAGTATAATCAAAYCCTTGRCCACCAGGRGAWTTWGCAATACCAGAWACAGTAAATCTTCTAAYTTGATCYTSRCCMYATCTATCAACTACAAGWACTTTRRCACTRTCACCTACTTGAGCTCCTCCAAGATCTCTTGCAACATTAGAWCCTARTACAATAGTATTTCTKGANAAANCAYAKMKKNNCCTTCTGTAACWGTTTCATGAACAGTTGATGCYCTAATRTCACGAAAWGGATCAATACCAACTATKGGTACTCTAGWTTCTTCAATTWMTTTTCCRTTTTTTRWYATAKTMATTTCAGCWGTYGATGAAAGCCGSGGCGYMRCMGMTTCAACAWATGGAATTCTTTCAAACCAAYTMAYWAKARAYAAATCAGATTTATCGATRWAATCARATTCATCAGTTACAAGAAYATCMCCATTTCTATAATCACTRATRTCYCKAACWATAGCATCAAACAATCCTTGAAAAATTACAAAATTTACATGAATTACCAAAATRCCAATTGTTACAGCAAGTACTGCACCAATCAAACTTCCTTTTTTGTTGAAAAGCATTCTTTTTGCTAATCGTAACCTATAATCCACAATAATTAATGAAATGTCTGATATTTAATGTATATGNNTATATTATCTATAGTTCTAGACAATTTTATATGTAATTAGTAATTTCTTTATTCYATTGGAGRCAWYTAAGTGACATAATGGACAWTTTAGATATGAAWATTYTAAAAARGTTATTGAATAATTGTAGAGAATCKGATAGACAAATTGGAATTRAGTTGGGAATTTCAGGTGGRGCAGTAAGAGCTAGAATTCAAAAAATGGAGAAAAATAAGGTGATWGAAAAATTTTTCATAAAAGTTGAACCTCCAGTGTTAGGAAATGGYGTGWTATACTTTGTTGTATCAGGAGAAAATATGGATGAAGTTTTAGAGCAAATTAGYCTAGTAGGAGAACCATTTTTAGTTGTACCATGTATTGGTGGAGTTACAGTTTGTAGTATWGTAATAAAAGAAAATTTGGAACAAAAAATTGAACTTGCAAAAAAATTGATGAAAGATGTAMGAGTGTTATCTATTTTTGAAGCAGAAAATCCAGGTTTTAATTCTAGTTTTACGAAAACAGATTTTGAAATTCTAGAAGAATTAATTAAAGATCCAAGGCAAAAAATTGAGAAAATTGCAAAAAATACAAACATGTCAACAAAAACAATAACAAGATGTATTGATAAATTTCAAAAAAATGAKGGAATTCAATTTACTTTAATTTATAATCCAAAAAGAATTGAAAATTTTATTCCGCATGCCATACTAACTTGGATAGATGGAAATCTAAAAGAAACATTAGAAATCATGGACAATGTATTTTCTAAATCATATCTACAAATTCCTTTTATTGCAAAAAATCAAATTGTATTATTGATGTATAGTGAAAATRTTTTCAAAATGGATGAATTRACACARAAAGTTAGAACGATTAAAAATGTAAAATCAGCTGATTTATTYATTCCAAAAAAAATYATGTTTTATAATAAATGGTTAGAAAARGCYATTACTGATTCTAAAAAATCMTCYAAATTACATATTTCAYATCAAACAAATTAAATAATAACAATTTTTYAGAKAAATAATGAAGAAGACRAAAATCTATGAAGGAAAAATTTTAGGMTTRAGTGTTTATGAAGGAAAAATTGAAGGTAGAAAAGTTAAACGTGAAATAATAGAACAYCGTGGTGCTGCAGCAATGCTTGCATTTGATGAAGAAAAAAARGTAATTCTTGTYAAACARTATAGATTTCCTCATGGATACGTCTTAGAAATTCCTGCAGGAACATTAGAAAAAGGAGAAAAACCAGTAAAGTGTGCATTTAGAGAATTRCAAGAAGAAACAGGCTATAGTGCAAAAAAGATGACTCCTCTAATCACGTATTATCCATCAATTGGRTATAATCARGAGGTGATTCATTGCTTCGTAGCCTCAGGATTAAAGAAAGTTGCAGATTTGAATTTAGATGAAGACGAGATATTATCTGTTGAGAAAATAGAGATGAAAAAATTGCTAAGAATGATAAAAACAGGTAAAATTCAAGATTCAAAAACAATTTGTGCAGTTTTAACATATGCTGTAAAAAAGAAACTATACTAACTGATCATTATAGATAGGCTTTACAAGATCTGCAACATCAGCCCAAAACTGTGCAATTTTTTCAAACATATACACTAAATCAAGAAAATCAATWGGYAYRTCTTTTTTATTTCCCAAAGATGTTTTTAATGAATTAAGATTTTTTTCATATTTTTTATGTAAAGAAATTGCCTCTATTGCTAATAATCTATCAGGTTTTGTAAATGCATTAATTGATTTTTCTGCAAGTTTATTGAAATCTTTTACAACTTTGAAAATTTTTTTAGAATATTCTTTTGGTAAAGATGAATTATAAATAAAATTTGAAATCTCAACAATAGAATCACCTGCATTTTCAAGAAGATTTGCTGCAACTCTATAATCAAGAACATCAATATTTTCTAAATTAAATACATTAGCTAATCTTCTATCAACTAGAGTACTACGAATTAAACGAACAAGCAAGAAATATTGTCTATTTACTTCAACATCTCTATTTGATAATGTTTGTAAATTTGATTTATCATCTAAAATTAATCCATTTGATACATCATCATACATTCCAAGTGCAAGTGAACTCATTCTTTTTAGAATTTTTTCAGGATTAAGTGTTGTAGCATCTAAAAGAAATTGCATGTTAATGTGGGATGCATCTTCTTCAATAATTTCCATCCCTACAAGTCTTCTCATTGAATTACGAATTTTCTCTCTATCTTCACCAGGAATAGTTGTTTTTGAATTAATTTGAATAATATCATATCCTAAAAGATATGCTCCAGTAATATCAGCAACAATATTTTCTTCTTTAGGAAGAGGATATGAAATTTCAAGTTCTTTTGTTGGTCGGGTTTCTTTATTTGCTGAAATTGAAATAGTGTCATGTCCAGTTTCAATTTCAACTTGACTGCTTTTTTCTAGATTATTTGCATCAATCCACTCTTTTGGTAATGATACCAGAAGGCTACTTCCAATTCTTTGTAGGCGTCTAACAAATTTAGTCAATTTATACTAGTATAATTAATTTAATCCATATTCTTATATTTTGTGTTTAGTTTAAACTCAGATCATGGAGGCAAAAGCATTTTGTCCTGCACATGTAACAGGCTTTTTCAAGGCTCAYTTAGATRATAATCAAASTAATTTAGAAAATTTAGGTTCAATGGGTGCTGGTTTCTCAATCAAACAAGGTGTAACTACCAGAGTAAAAATTAATACAAAAAATAATCAAGAATCAAACTTTAGAATTTCAACAAAGGGGTATCAATCAGATAAAACAGATGTTTCAGAATATGTTTTAAATGAATTTTTAAAATTAGATGATTTTTCAACCAAGTTTTTTGATATTGAACATAAAATATCAATTCCAGTAGGATATGGATTAGGTTCAAGTAGCGCAGTTGCATTATCGCTATCCTTTGCATTAGATCAAGCACTTGGTACAAAATTAGATAGAACAATGATTGGRCAAATCGCACATAATGCAGAAGTGAGTTGTAAAACAGGRTTAGGAGATGTCTTAGCATCATATCATGGRGGTTTTGAAATTCGTATCAAACCAGGAGCACCYGGAATTGGAAGTGTTGAAAAAATTGCTATAGAAAAAATTTCRATTATAATGATTTGTTTTTCTCCAATATCTACAAACAAATTCATCAAAGAACGTTTGTCTCAGATAAATGGTCTTGGTGGAAAAATGGTAAACAGATTACTAGAATCAAAAAATTATGAACATTTTCAAGACATGTCTTTAGAATTTGCAAAATATGTAGATGTAATGACACCRAGAATGCAAAAGTTAGTTGATGATTTTRCAAAAAATAATATTAAATGTGGAATTGCACTTTTTGGAGAAACCGTTTTTTCAATGATTTCAAAAGATGATGAAGATAAAGTTCTAGAGATTTTGCAAAAATATCCAGAGGGTATTATTATAAAATCAGAACTAGACAATAATGGTGCACGAATTCTCAAAAATTAGCTGAAATCATATGCCTTTAATTCCAAAGTCTCATCCAAGAGTAAAGTCTCTATTAATTCGCGAGAAACTAGTAGATGGATTTGAGCGTGGATTAGTGACAAAAGAAGGACTTTTGGCACAAGGAAGAGGTGAAACATTTGATTATCTGTTAGGAGAGAAAACTGGTAAATCTGCAAAACATGCAATCAAAGCAGCTGCTGCACAATTACTTTTAGCAAAAATGCCGGTAATCTCAGTTAATGGAAATGTTGCAGCATTATGTCCYAAACAAATTGTAAAATTATCAAAACAAACCAAAGCAAAACTTGAAGTAAATTTGTTTTATGCAAATCAAAAGAGAAAAAATGCAATAATTAAAACTCTCAAAAATAATGGRGCAAAAGAAATTCTAGGTACAAATCATAAAACATCTAYKAAATTATCAGGAATTGATTCAGCTAGAAGAATTGTAGATARGAATGGAATTTTTGCAGCTGATGTTGTAGTTRTTCCATTAGAAGATGGTGATAGAACAATTGCRCTTAGAAAGGCAGGAAAAAAAGTTATCACATTTGATCTAAATCCTCTATCAAGAACATCACAGACKGCAAATATTACAATTGTAGATAATGTAACACGAGCAATTGATTTACTAATTAATGAATCAAAAAAACTTTCTAAAAAAAATATCAAAGTTCTTCAAAAAATTGTTGATGAGTTTGATAATAAGAAAAATCTTGCAGAAAATGTRATTCAAATAAAAAATAATCTTACAAGGAGAGCAAGAGTTGCATAAATCTGTTCAAGATATAATTAATATGAAAAAAGAGAAAAAGAAAATCTCAGTTATTACAAGTTATGATTATACTCTAGCTTCACTATGTGATAAAGCAGGAATAGATGTACTACTAGTTGGAGATAGTGCAGGAATGGTAATGTTAGGTTACGAAAATACAATTCCTGTAACCATGGATCAAATGTGCATGTTTACTGAAGCAGTAAGTAGAGCAAGAAAAAATTCACTGCTTGTAGCAGATTTACCGTTTATGTCGTATCAGGTAAGTATAGAGGATGCAATAAACAATTCTGGTAGATTAATCAAAGCAGGAGCTGATACTGTAAAACTTGAAGGCGGTTCAATAATGGCTGAGACAATTAGTGCAATTGTAGATATAGGAATTCCAGTTATGGGTCATATTGGATTACAACCCCAAACAACTATGCTTTCAGAAGGATACAAAGTACAAGGAAAAACAAAAGATTCCGCATTGAAATTGATTGAGGATGCAAAAGAGTTGGAGGAGGCAGGAGTGTATAGTATTGCATTAGAAATGGTAAGCCATGAAGTAGCAGAAATTATTTCAGAAACAGTTAGTGTGCCAACAATTGGGATTGGTTCGGGAGTAAATTGTGATGGACAAGTTCTAGTTGTTCAGGACTTGCTTGGAATGTATGAAAAGATTAAACCAAAATTTGCAAAAAGATACATGAATTTATCTAAGGATATAGTAAATTCACTTGAAAATTTCAAAAAAGACGTTGAATCAAGTACATTTCCTGCAGAAGAAAACTGGTTTTCAATGAATGGTGATGAGTTAAAGAAATTACGTGAGCAGATTGGTAGTTAAAAAGAAAATAAAGAGAAAARATCATCCATCATTAGATATTGTTAGTTCATACGGTGTTGAATTATCTGGAAAAAGAATTGTACTTTGTGTTGCAGGAAGTGTTGCAGCATACAAAGCAATTGAACTTGCAAGATTACTAATGAGGCATGGAGCAGATGTTAAATGTGTAACAAGTAATGCTGTTTTAAAATTAATCCAGCCTGATTATTTCAAATGGGCTACAGGAAATGAGGTAATAACAAAGCTAACAGGYGAATTAGAACATATTAGATTAGCAGATTATAATCAATCAGATCTAATTATTGTRTATCCTGGAACTGCAAATACACTTGGAAAATTAGCAAATGGAATTGATGATACTCCTATTTCTACTGTACTTACTGTAGGATTTGGTTCTAAAATTCCAATTTTAATGTGTCTTGCTATGCATGAATCAATGTATGATAATTCAGCTGTTAAAAAAAATATAGAATTTCTTAAAAATAAAATTGAATTTATTTCACCTCAATTAATTGAAGGAAAAGCTAAAGCGCCTGAACCTGAAGATGTTTTACAATATGTTTTAATGAAATTTGGGTTCTCATCTAAATTAAAAAATAAAAAAATCTTAATGACTGCAGGACCAACAATAGAATACATTGATCCTGTTAGAGTAATTACAAATCTTAGTTCTGGAAAAACAGGTACACTTTTAGCTTCAGAATTGATTTCTGCAGGTGCAAAAGTGACTTTAATTTATGGTCCAGGAAATCAAATTCCATCAAAAGGAATCAAAGTGATTAATGTTACAACAAGTAAAGAAATGTTTGATGTAACAAAAAAAGAATTAAAGAAAAAATATGACATTGTGATAATGGCTGCTGCAGTATCTGATTATACTCCGGAAAATTCATCCAAATCTAAAATCAAAAGTAACAAAAAATCATTAGTAATTAGGCTTAAAAAATCTCCAAAAATCATAAATTATGTAAAAAAATATCAAAAAGATGTATTGTTAGTTGGGTTCAAAGCAGAAACTGATCTAACAAAAAATGCACTAATCAAATCAGCTCAAAAAAAGATGAAAGAGTCAGGTGCAGACATTATTGTTGCTAATGATATTGGTAAAAAATATCAAAAAAATCCAAACTATAATCATGTATTAATTGTAGATAGCAAAAAAACCATATCATATGGTTGGAAGAAAAAAGAAAAGATTGTGAAATTTATCAAAAAAGCAATTGAAAATAAAATGGAATGAAAAATTCAGAACTCAAAAAATTGATTTCACAGTATAAAGAGATTATCAATAAACAAAAAAAGAAATATGTAAACAATCTAAAATTTTCTGTAAAATTAGAAGAAATAGAACATAGATATTTTCATGAAACAGGAAGAACATTAAAATCAGATTTAGAAAAGATCAAAGAAAGTTGAAAATAAAATCATCTGAATATAAAAAACRAAATATGTTAATTTGGAATGAGGTAGCTCCTAGATATCATAAAAGATGGGCAACGGCTAAACGTGGTCCATTTCAAAGTACAAAAAAATTAGTTGATCTAGTTAAAGTTGAAAAAGGTAACCATATTCTTGATGTTGCGTGCGGTACAGGTGTTGTAACAAAATTTTTGAATCAAAAAGTTGGTAAATCAGGGTATGTGATTGGTGTTGATACATCAATTACAGCAATTAAAGTTGCAAAAAAATGGAATGAAAAAACTCCAAATCTTTTATTTGTTAATGCCGATGCTGAAAATTTTTCATTCAAAGAAAAATTTGATATTATTACATGTCAATTTGCATTATTTTTTTTCCCAAATGCCTTAAAGGCACTAAAAAATATGAGAAATAGCCTCAAAAAAACAGGAAAAATAGGAATATCGGTTCACGGGTATAAAGACAAAGTTCCGTTTTTTGAGAGTATTTTTAGTGCTACAACTAAATTTATTCCAGATTATATTCCTCCAGGAACTCCAGATTTTGATAGATTTGGAATAAAAAAATCACTTAGAGATGAAATAAAAAAAGCAGGATATTCAAATGTGATTGTCAAAGATTATGTTTTCAAATATAGTCCAGGTAATTTTGAGCAGTATTGGGGAAATTATCTAAGATATGTTGCAAAACCAATCAAAAAGAAATTAAACCTACTTGAAAAATCACAAAAAAAGGAATTAAAAGAAATGATAAGAAAAAATACAAAACTTTACACAAAAAGAGATGGAGAAATACAATTTCCTTGGGAAGTTTTAATTTTAACTGCAAAATACTAAAAATTCAAGAGAAGAGAAATGGTCAAAGATAGAAAAGAAGAAGCACCAAAAAAGAAGAAATCAGATTTTAAAGCATTTCTTAAAAAAAGAGCGCCAATCTATCTGGCTCTAATTGCAATGTTTGTGGTATTTGGAATTCCTGAATTTACAAAGGGTAGTTTAGAGAAAAGTTTTCCAGAATTTACTGCTGAAGAACAACAAATAGTAGATATTTTGATGAAGTATGATGGAGGAAATGGAGGTTATACCTTGATGAATGCTATTTCAGATAAAATTGCAGAAGAATACCCAGATGAGAAAATCTATGATCACAAAAAAACGGTAGTAGAGTTGAGTGTTTCAAATATTAATTTAGAAGAAAATCAAGTTGTTTTATATTTTAAATCACATCAGGGTGAAATGAATTTTGATTGGAATGTAAATTCCAAATCTAGCGACATTACATCAAATAATCCTGAATCAAAACATCTAATTGATAAAGTAAAGTTTTATGATTAGGCTCAAATTGTGAGTAGATCTTTTGTAAATTTATGCATTACAATTGCTCTATCTTTTACAATCAATGAATCTTCTATTCTAATTCCAAATTTATTTTCAATATAGATTCCAGGTTCTACAGTTATTGCCATATTTTCTTTTAATTGTATAGTACTTTTAGTTGAAATGTTTGGTAGTTCATGTACTTCCAAACCAATTCCATGACCAGTAGAATGAATAAAATATTTACCAAAATTTTTTTCATCAATGTATTTTCTACATGCTAGATCTACATCTTTACAAAGTACATTATGTTTTACAGCTTTTAGTCCAAGTTTTTGAGATTCTTGAACAACATTGTATGCTTCATTTGCTTGAGTAGAAATTTTCCCCAGTGCAAATGTCCTAGTTGAATCTGAAACATATCCTTTGTATCTTAATGTAAGATCAGTTACAACAAGATCACCTTTTTTGAATTTCCTTTGTGAAACTTGAGCATGTGGTAGTGCACCATTAGGACCTCCTGCAATGATTAAAGGGTTAAGTGTGGATTTGTATCCAGTATCAAACATTTGTTGTTCTAGAGCATATTTCATCAAAATTGTTTGTAATTCAGATTCTTTTTGACCAATTTTTATTTTTTTTACGCATAGTTCAAACATTTCATCTATTATTTTAGAACCTTTTTTGAGAATTTGGATTTCTTTCTCATCTTTTATCATTCGAGAATTGTAAAATGGTTCTGAAGATGATTTTATTTTTGGAATTGATTTTTTTAGTGACGTCATTATAGGATAATTTTGACAATCAGTACAAACTTTATTTTTCTTAATTTTTCCAATTAATGAAGAAATCAAACCAGTTCCTCGTTCTGCAGTAATAACACTACAATCTACAGATTCATTTCTTGCTCTTCCCACTTCAAGTTCTGGAGCAATTATTGTGGTTTTTCCATTTTTTTCAAGTAATCCTATTGCCTCACCCCAAAATCCAGTCATGTAATACAAATTTTCAGGCTCAAATGTAACTAAAGTATCACATTCTATCTTTTGGGCATGTTTTAGAAGATTTTTTCGGCGTTGTTTCACGATCAAAAAATCTCTGTTTCTTAATTTATGTATGATGTAAAGTTTGTATATGGAAATTTAGGGTTGATTGCAGTGACAGAAGAAAAAAAGAAAAAAGTAGTTGCATTACTTTCAGGAGGATTAGATAGTCAGCTTGCAGTACGAATGATGCAAGAACAAGGTTTTGAGGTTTCAGCTGTTGCAATAAAAACTCCTTTTTGTGATTTTGATTGTGGACGAGGTTGTGGATTTGAAATTAGAGAAAGAGCAGATGATCTTAATGTGAATTTAAAAACAGTTTATCTCGGTGATGAGTACATTGAGATGTTAAAACATCCTAAACATGGAATAGGTGCTGGATTTAATCCATGTGTTGATTGTAGAACAATGATGTTTGATGCAGCAAAAAAACACATGGAAGAAATTGGTGCAGAGTTTATTATTTCAGGTGAAGTCTTAGGACAACGTCCAATGAGTCAACATGCACCATCGTTACACATTATAGAAAATGAATCTAATTTGAAAGGAAAAATTGTAAGACCATTATCAGGAGGATTACTACCACCAACAAATGCAGAAAAAGATGGATTGATCAAAAGAGAAGATCTTGGAATGATTAGAGGAAGACAAAGAAAAATTCAGATGAAAATGGCTAAAGAATATGGAATTGAAAATCCACCAAATGCAGGTGGTGGTTGTTTGTTAACAGAACCACAGTTTGGAATTAAAGCTAAAGATTTGTTTGATCATATTGARACTCCTACAATTAACGAAATTGATTTATTAAAAATTGGAAGACACTTTAGATTAGATGAGGAAACAAAATTTGTGGTRGGAAGAAATCAGGATGAAAATGAAATGATCAAAGCATTAGCATTACCTGGTGATATTTTACTTGAGGCTAGAGATGATCTAGGACCAGTTTCAATTTTACGTGGCAAGAATGCAAAAGATAATGTAAAATTTGCATCATCAATTACACTCAGGTATTCAGATGCTCCAAAAGGACAACAAGGAGTAATCATAGTTAAGAAAGGTGATTTGTCTGAAGAAATCAAAACAGATAGAGCAGAAGAAGAATCTTACATTAAATTTAGAATGTAGGCGTGAAGTTTTTAATAAATTGATTAAAACTAAGGAAGAGTTTTTGAGGAAGTAGATCTCATTTTCAACAAGGATGCAAAAACAAGAAACTCCCACATATTTGAAAGCCATAACAATTAGAGACATCAGTGATGTTCATTCTATTCAAGAAGATATCAAAAAAGGTATGATTCTAATTCTAAGAGTAACACCATTAGCACAAAAAGATGTTGAACAATTACGCAAAGTTGTAGAAGAATTGTATTCTATTGCAAAAAATTCTAATGCAGAAATTGCAAGATTAGGTGAGGAGAGAATTATTATTGCTCCATCAAATATTAAAATCTGGAAACCAGAATACGATCTAAAATAATTTAATTGCTTCTTGAACTTGAGGATAATGTGCAGGTACTCTATACATTCGTCTAATATTCATTGCAAGATTTTCTGATTTTGAACGTTCACCGTGATTAACTAAAACTCTTCTAAGTTTAGGTCTTAGTTTTTGTACAAATGACATTAATTGGTTATAATCACTGTGTCCACTGAATCCATCTAGTCTTTCAACACTACAATTGATCGTTACAACTTCTACTTTCCCTTCTTTGCCTAACATAGTTGCTTGTTTAGATCCATCAAGAACTCTTCTGCCCAAAGTTCCATTTACCTGATATGATACAAACAAAACCTTATTCTTTTTGTCAGGTGCAATGTTTTTGAAGTATTCTAAAACAGGACCTCCTTCTAACATTCCGGATGTTGCTAAAATAATACAAGGAGAATCTTCTCTTAGTGGCTCTTCTCTTGCATCTGCATGTTCAATATTAGTAAAATATTCAGAATCAAATGGATTATCATCAGTCTCTAAGATTTTCTGTTTTAGTTCTCTTGCAAGATATTCAGGATATGATTCATGTATAGCTGATGCCTCAGAGATCATTCCTTCTGTAAATACKGGRGATTCAACCATTTCTCCTGATTTCATGTAATGATCAATTACCATCATAATTTCTTGTGCACGACCAACTGCAGGAATAGGAATCAAGACTTTTCCTCCATCAGCTAAAGTGTTGTTTACTGCATTAATGAAAGCAGATTCTACTTCTTGTCTAGTTGGTTGTATGTCTTCTTTAAGTCCATAGGTACTTTCAATCAATAATGTTTCTACTCTTGGGAAATTCCAACTAGCAGCTTCAAACAAAATACTTTTTCCAAATTTAATATCACCAGAATATACAAAGTTATGATCCCCATTTCCAATATGAAAATGACATAAAGCAGAACCCAAAATATGACCTGCATTTGCAAGAACTAATTTAATGTCAGGGGAAATATCAGTTACAGTTCCATAAGGTAAAGTAATTGTTTGTCTCATAATTTGTTTAACATCTCGTTCAGAATAAATTGGAGTTCTTCCYTGTGCTGCAGCTACTTTGATTGCATCTAATTGAATTAGATTCATCATTGGGAGTGTTGGTTCAGTACAATAAATTGGGCCTTTGTATCCATATTTTGCCAAAGTAGGTAGGAATCCGGTATGATCCAAATGTGCATGTCCAATTACTATTGCATCAAGATCATCTAATGTTATATCAAGAGAATCTAATCTTGGAAATGAATCCATTGGAGAACGGGCACCAGGATTAATTCCACAATCAATTAAGATCTTACTTTCAGGAGTGGATAATAGCATTGAAGATCTTCCAACTTGTCCAAATCCACCAAGAGTATAGAGAGAAACTTCAGTTCTTTGAGATAATCTAGGTCTAAAAATATCGTCACCCACTTGTTTGAGTTGTTTAGCTCTTTCAGAGGAGGCTTGTTTTAGAGTTGCATTAATTGTTTGAATTGTACGTGAAGGAATAGTTGTAGCTTTTCTAATACGTAATCTCCAACCTATTTTCTCAGTTACTTCAGCATGATTGAATTCTTTTGCATTTCTTTGTAATAACCAAGGTCTTTTTACTTCAACTGATACTTCACCAGTAGTAGTATCAAAAATAGTTCCCTGTAGATTTGCTTCTTTTGGAACACATTCTGCAAGAATTTTTCTAGCCTCAGCTTCTGGTTTTCTAATTGACTCATCTGTTCTGATTACAATTCTTTTTTTAATTACATTTACAAGATTTGAAATTATGTCGTTATGTTCCAACAAAAATCTCGGTGTGTTTGTATAAAGTGCAATTCGTGGTCCTTCATATTCTATTTTTGTTATGCTTGCTTCTTTTGGTATACTTTGCAGTATGGTGGCCATTATATTCTGGCTACTAGGAGGTAATTCTTTTTGTTGTTGTTTTCTTTGCATTAAATCACTAAAGTTTGATAACTGCTTTCTTTTGTTCATCAGTCAAAAGACGGAATCCATCTTTATCCATTACTGCGATATTTATTCCATCACCAGTACCAATGTTTCTAACTATTGCTGCTTTAACAGCTCGTAGAGCTATTTGTTTTGCTTCTTCAACTGTAAGTTCTTCTCTAAATTCTGCTTCAAGTAAACCATAAGCTACGGGTGAACCACTGCCAGTTGTAACATATGATTTTTCTTCAACTGAACCAAACATATCGACATTAAATAATGAAGGACCATTTGCATCAAATCCTCCAAGTAAAATATCAGCCATAAATGGATAGCCTCTATTTTGATGAAATATCAATGAACAGAGTCTTGCAAGTGAATGAATTGAAATTGAATTTTGTTTGTCTACTCTATGAAGATTTGAATGATAACGTAAAATATCAACAATATTTTGTGCGTCTGCAACACCACCAGCAAGAGTCAAGCCTGCATGTAAGTCAATTTGTTGAATTTTCATGGTATTGTTATTTGCTATAAAATAACCAGCACTGGCTCTCATATCAGCACATAGTACAACACCATCCTTTGCCTTGATACCTACTGTGGTGGTCCCATGCAGAATTTTTTCTTGAACGTTATTTGACATAAAATATACCTACTAAGATAATGAATTGTCATGTCACCCTTTTAAATAACTTTTTGATCCTTTGAAATCATAAATAATGATAAAAAATCAAGATCGCATGCAATCACATACAATGGAATTACCCAGGCTCATCAAAATTGGTGAGAAAAACATTGGTGATTTTGGTGATTTTCTATATTTGTTAAATAAGCCAAAAAAGGTTTCCTTGATTTCAGGAATAAATGTTCAAAAAGTTGTGAAGAAAAAAATCGAAAAATCACTAAAATCAAAAAAAATCAAATTTATTTGGCATACATCAAGAGATAATCAAATTAAATCATTGAATCAGATTCAAAAAAATGTAAAAAAAGATAATTCAGATTTGATTGTTGGAATTGGTGGAGGTCGTTCTGTAGATACAGCAAAATTAATTTCATTTAATTTAGATAAACCATTTGTAAGTTTRCCAACAGCTGCTTCTCATGATGGRATGGCTAGTCCATTTGTTTCTGTAAAAAGTGATAAACCTCATTCAATTGTTGCATCTGCACCAATGGGGGTTTTTGTAGATATTGATATCATAAAAAATGCTCCATCAAAATTATTGTCTAGTGGTTGTGGAGATCTTATTGCAAATATAATAGCAGTAAAAGATTGGAAATTAGGTCACAAAAAGAAAAACGAATACTATGGACGATATGCCGCAAATTTAGCCTTGATGAGTGCTGAAATAGTCATGGAAAATTCTTCTGAATTTGCAAAGAAAGGATTGGATGCAAGAGTGATTGTAGAGGGATTAATCAGTGCAGGAGTTGCATCATGTATTGCAGGAAGTAGTAGACCATGTTCAGGAGCAGAACATCTTTTTTCACATGCTCTTGATAAAATTGCTCCAGGTATTGGACTTCATGGAGAAAAATGTGGACTTGGTTCTATAATGATGGCAAAATTRCACAAACAAGATTGGAGAAAAATTGTAAAGACATTGAAAGATGTAGGTGCTCCAACAACTGCAAAACAAATAGGTCTAAACCCAGATGTAATAATTAAAGCTCTTACTATGGCACAAGAATTAAGACCAGAAAGATATACAATCTTAAAAGAAATTAAAATGACTGAAAAGAAAGCTTTGAATCTTGCAAAGAGTACTAAAGTAATTTAATTTAACTAGTTTTTTGTTCAGGTGTTGTTTTTTTAGTTTCTGTAGTTGTTTCTTTTGTTTCAGGTTTCTTTTCTTGAATTTGTTTATTGACATGTGTTTCTACAAAACTTACTTTTTCYAAAGTTGAAACAAATTTGAAAATATCTAATTGAATGAAATGTTTCATTATTTGTAAACCGTCAGCACGTAAAATTTCTTCAGGAATATTAACACTAACTTCTTTATCCTTTAAATCAAATGAAACTTTTGTATCTTCAACAGGGAATCTATTTTTGAGAATTCCATCAATTTTGTCATTTGGAGAATCAAGAGATTTGATGACATTTACTTCAAATAARATAGTTTTTCCGGCATATCTGTGATTATAATCAATTTGAACTCTTCCTGAACCAATAAAACGAATAATTCCTCGTTTGTTATCAACTTCAATTGTATCACCTACAGATACTTTTTCTGCATCTTCACCTAATTTTCTAGTTGGAATCATTCTAACTTTACCAGTGTCTCTTTCACCAAATCCTTTGTCAGGTGAAACTTCAACTGTTAGTTTATCACCAACAGATGTTTTTGCAAGTGCTTCATCTAATCCTTTAAGAACTGGATATGATACCTCACCAATTGAAACTAGTTTTGGTTGATACTTTACATTTGGTTCATGAATAGAATATTTTTTTGCATCCTCTTCAATAGTTGTATCAAAAACATCTTCACTATCTTTTACCTTTGCAGTATAATCTACTAAAATTAGTGAACCTTTATCAAATGTCAATGTGTTCGGTCTCGAATTTCCTTATATTAAGTTAACAAGATTTAGAGAGTTTTTAGTTTTTCTTCTGCAGTTTTGAGTCCTGCTGCAGCATCAGTATCAAATCCCATCATTGCCAAGGTAGATGAAATTGCAGAAATGGTTCTCATTACATGATATGGACTCACTTCACCCATACATCCAACTCGAAATACCTTACCTTTAAGATCGCCAAATCCACCGGCTACCAAAACTTTGAACTTGTTTGCTAGTGTACTTCTGAAAGTTTTGTCTTCTAATCCATCTAAATAATTTAATGCGACAATTGAAATTGAACGATCTTCTTCTTTTGCAAATGGTGTTAATCCAATTGCACTTAGTCCAGAGTATAATGCGTCAGAACATAYTTTGTGACGATTAAAGACATTTTGTAATCCTTCTTCAAGCATTATTGTCAATGCTTCTCTGTATGCGTACATTAGTGGTAATGCAGGAGTAAATGGAGTATGTTTATCCTCATCATAATATTTGAAATATCTTGCTAAATTGAAGTAGTGTGTTGGTGGGGGATTTTCAATCATGTATTTTTTTGCTTTAGCACTAACAGAGATTGGAGAAATTCCTGGAGGAGCTGCAATTGCTTTTTGAGAGCCAGTTAAACATACATCAATATTCCATTTATCGACTTTAAGATCAGCACCACCTAGTAAAGAAACTGAATCTACAATGTAGAATGCATCATTTCTAGATGTCAAATCTGATACTTTATCAAGATAATTTACCATTGTACCAGTAGAAGTTTCATTGTGAACAACATAGAATGCTTTGACATCTTTATTGTTATCAAATGCTTCTTTGATTTGATCAAAAGTTGCATTTTCTCCCGGTGTGGTTTGAAGTTTAACTACATTGGCACCTTGACCTTCAATAAGTTGACATAATCTATTACTAAATTCTCCATTAACTGGAATTATTATTTTATCGCCTTTCTTAACTATGTTAATAACTCCTGCTTCAACTGCACCTGTTCCAGATGCAGATAAAGCAACAATATCATTTTGTGTTTGGAAAACTTGTTGAGTCTTATCTACAACATCAGTGTATAGTTCAACAAAATCATCGCTTCTATGATTAATAATTGGTGCAAGCATTGCTCGCATTACTCTATTAGGCACATTTGTTGGACCTGGAAGCATTGAAAGATATTCCATACGTTATCTATTGTTAATGCAATATGAGGTTTATTTATAATTAAAGATTTTTGAGATAATTTTTGGCATCGATTTTTTCTAAAAAAATTTTTGAACCATCAGGTACTAGATCATCCCATTTTTGATCGCTGATTATTAATTCACGTATATGAGTTCCAGATAATTTGTCCCTTTTAAAAAATGGAATAGTAATTACCTGAATAGATCTTTTTGAATACAAATGCTTTGTTAAATCATCATTTGAAAAAATTATGTCAAATTTTGGAACAATAGTATCTATTTTTTCAATCCATTTGATATGATTATCCAAATCTGGAATAAAATAAATTGAAATTTTCTCTTTGATGGTCTCATCAATTGAAGAAAGAATCATTTCTTTTCGTTGTTCTGCTGAAAAAGGATTATCTTTTTGTGATGGTAGATTTGAGCTGCCTAAACCGACCCATAATTTATCAACTTTTGATAGAGCAAATTGTAAAGCGTCTAAATGACCTAAATGAAATGGTTGAAATCGTCCAATCAACAAGCCATTCATACAAAATAATAGAAAATTTCTTTTTAAAAAACTATCATAAAGAGTTCTAATCRAAAAAAAATATGGATTTTCTAAAAATTAATGGAGAACATGGTGAAGGAGGTGGACAAATAATACGCTCAGCAATTACACTTTCATGTATAACAAAACAACCAATTCATTTAGAACAAATAAGAAAAAATAGAAAAGTTCCAGGTCTAAGGCCACAACATCTAACARCGATAAAAATTCTTCAAAAAATTGCAAATGCCAAAGTAGTTGGTGCAGAAATTGGATCTACTGAATTAAAATTTATTCCAGGTAATGTTGAAAGTTTAAAATTAATTGAGGATGTTGGAACAGCTGGAAGTATTTCTTTRATTTTACAAGTATTAATTCCAGTTGTTGCAATTTCTCAAAAAAAACTTGATTTAACAATTAAAGGAGGAACCGATGTACTTTGGAGTCCTTCTATTGATTATACTCAGTATGTTTTAMGAGAAGCATATTCTAGAATGGGRATAGAATTCTCACTTGAATTATGTAAACGTGGTTATTATCCAAAAGGTGGTGGTGAAATTAATTTGCATGTAAATCCATCTARYTTAAAATCAATTTYATTTACAAAAAGAAAAACYAATTCAGTAAAAATGATTTGTACATTTTCAAAACTTCCCATTGAAGAAATTAAAAGTAAAGTAAATAAAATAAAAGAAAAATTAACTAAAGAGAATTTCATTGTTGAGGTAGAAATTAAAAATGAAGATGCAATAAATTCAGGGGCGTCTTTGTTAATTTACAGTAAAGATGAAAATTCAATCRYRGGAATTGATGGATTATTTGATACTAAAATACAAAATTTCAATTTAGATTTRAATAAATTTATTAAAAATTCATTAGGAGTAGATGAAAATTTGGCAGATATGATTATCGTGACTGCAAGTTTAAGTCGTGGAAAAACAATTTTTCAYGTTAAAGAGATTACAAAGCATCTAGAAACAAATTTGTTTGTTACATCAAAAATTACAGGTTGTAAATACGGTATTGGAAAATTAGATGAGGGATTTGAAGTAATTATTGAAGGGATATCAAACTCCAGCGTCAAGTAAGGATGCAAAAAATAGGATTGCTAGTGATAAAATGACGGTGATTTCTCCTAGAATGATGATTTTTTTTCTTAGTTTTCGAATTTGAATTTCTGACATTTTATTATTCATAATTTGATCTTCAATATCTTTACGGATTACTCTGACATGAATTACATATATGATAATTAATGCAATTACAAGAATTATCTTAGTTAATAGAAATATTCCATAGCTTGTTGCCAATAGAAGTTCTGGTCTTCCAAGTAACATATGAGAACTATACAATCCAGTTGCCATTAGAATAATTAATGATGGAACAGCTACTTTGTTAAATCGTCTTCCAACACGAATCATTATTTGCATTCTTTCTTGAAGTGAATTAGTCATTGTTTTTAGAAGTGGRGAAAATACAATTCCAATAAAAAGTGAGCCACCAACCCATATTGAAGCTGCAATAAGATGAATCCAAGTAAGTATAGCTTGTTCTAGTGCACTCATCAATTATGATATTTTAAATCAAATATTATGTATTTGGATCTTGACAACGTTTTTTAGTTGTACATATTGGGTACCATTGAAATGGCACTTCAAAGTAAATTTACAGTTTATCTTGCTCTTGTTGGTGTTTTTGCTATGTTAGGGGGAATTATGTATTATGCTAGTTTAGGAAACGCTGATCTTGAACAAGTAGAAATTGAATTACAAAGTGTTGAGATAATTAAAGATAGTATTCAAGAGGATCAAGTAAAATTACATGTATCATTTCTTGTAAAAAATCCAAGTGATACAACATTTACAGTTTCAGTAATCAAATACAATCTTTACAATAATGGAGTTTTACTTGGTCCAGGAAAATATTCTACAGAAGATATTTCAATGCCAGGAAGAGCGTCATTTTTTCCAGGTAATGAAATTCCTTTAACTAACATATTTGTTTTAAACAAAGCAGATGTTGAATCAGAAATTTTTAATATAATTAAAAATGGTYCCAATGATTTYAGTGYTGAAGGAATAATCACCACACAAAATACATGGACCATGAGTGAAAAAGAGTTCAAATCTGGATTTTAAATAAAAAAANGTGGGCCKARWGAGATTCGAACTCAYGATCACYGCCRTGTCGAGGCGGTATCCTAACCAGCTAGACTACMGGCCCATTGAAATACAAAATTAAGTGCAGRCATTATTAACGTTTAACAAAAGAAAGAATTAGTAAATTRAAAGAAGKKATAAAATNATTGACAGMTGATTTTAGTGARCAAGAAAAAAGAGGTCTCTAYAAGGCAATWTATTCAAGAAGAGACGTAAGATCTCATTTTAAYTCAAAACCCATAAATGATGAWATTTTATCAAGRATTCTTCATGCAGCACATCATGCACCATCAGTAGGRTTTTCTCAACCATGGAATTTTATTTTAATAAAARATATSAATACTAAGAAAAAAATCAAGGAATCTTTTGAAAAAGAAAAAAAWCGTTCMTCAGAAYTAGTAGAWGARCCAAAAARATCAAAATATCTTTCATTTAAGCTWGAAGGAATYTTAGAATCTRYTGTAAATYTATGTGTAACATATGATCCATCAAAATTYGGKCCATTTGTCATAGGAAGATCAAGTATTCCWGAAGCAGGTCTATACAGTGTATGYTGTGCCATACAGAATTTGTGGCTATCTGCAAGRACAGAAGGAGTAGGKCTTGGATGGGTAAGTATTCTATCAAATGATACYCTAARAGAAGTCCTAGATATTCCTGAACATGTTGTTCCTGTTGCATACCTTTGTTTAGGATATGTTGATGATTTTGCAAAAAAACCAGATCTTCAAACTGCTGGTTGGTTACCACGACTTGAATTGAAAGATGTAGTATACTTTGARAAATGGAATGATAAAGAAAATAAAGATTGGGAAAGYATTCAAAAAATGATCAAAGAGAATCTTGATTACGCTTAAATAATTAAGAATGATTTTTTTGCTGGGCTTGTGGCGCAGAGTCAWNTTGACGCGAAATATGGATAGCGTGGTAGCCTCCTAAGTTGCAGGTCGAGGGATCGAAGCCCTCCAAGCCCGYTTTATTTTAAAANTSTATTAAATTTATTGTAAAACAATATTAAAAAAATAAAAGTATTTGAAAATAAATTARAATTATACATTAAAYAATTTTAAAAAATAAAWATCARRWRAAAAANNTRGTTRTTTTTCAAAAATACAGTAAAAAATGTTAAAATTGTAAAAGTAAAATATTAACAAGGCATARAAATTATAMTATTGARTTTGAAAAAAGACCCGACTGAGTTATGTTCATGTAAATGTCACTATGGAGGCGCTATAAGTTGTCCTAGTTGTAAGAAAAATCATGGTATAACAAGTTGCCATTGTGATGATTAGAATAATTATTTTCTTTTAGAGTATAATAGTTTCAAATTAGTTAGCTCAGTTTTTAATGATTAATTTGAATAATTGTTTGTGAATTAGGAATTTCTTGATTTAATAGTTCAATTTCACTATCTTTTAGTTTTACAGATTTTTTAAGATTATTTAGATCTAAAGTTAGTTCATTTTGAATTTCCTTAATTTCTGAAATACTTTTTGTAAACATGTATTCGTTGTCTGAATAGTAATCGTATTACTCWAGCTGTTTTTCGCTAGGAGCATGATTGTGTGTGTAATCAGTACTTTTTTGTGMTATCCAACAAATTAAAGTCATAAACCATGTAATAGGTACAGCCATCATAAAAATKARATTTGTTAATGGTGCAAAGTCCATMAAATATGACCAAAGTCCAGTTAGGAAAAGTGCAAAAGCTCCAGTAGCTAAAGTAGCTAAATGGTTTCTAGCATATCCCATAACAAATTGAAAAATGCATTATTTATAACAGTAATGCCAAAAATCAGAAAATTATGGGATTAAAAAGAAAGAGAAGTAGATTTTATTCGTCTGTTTCAGGAGTAGAAGTTGCTTTTGGTATATCAGATTGTAAGATTTGAATTTTTTGTAATAATTCAGTTCTTAAATCTCTTGCAACTCTTCTAACTGTAGGTCTTGGTACACCAAGTTCATCAACAACTTTAGTGTAGATATCTTGTTTGTCAGTAACTCCTTTTTCAAGATAAGAATTAATTGCTTCTTTAATTATCGTGCTTTGGTTTGTACGATTCAATGATACTAAGTTTTAGTTGTTCTATATAACACTATAACTTTTGAAATTTAAAAATGCGATTAATATTAAGTTCATATTTTTTCATTTGTTAAAAAAATGGAATTATCAAAATCATTAAAAATAAATTTATCAATAAAAAATATACAAAAAATTATAAATTTTTCAACATAATTAAATAATCCATAAGATTTTCAAATAGATTATCACAAAAGACTCTTATGATAAGAAAAGAAAATCAAAGTGATGAGTGTAGTTACAATTGAAACCAGTTTTGGTAACATTTCATTTAAACTTCTACCTGAATTAGCACCTGAGACTGTAAGAAATTTTGAAAAATTAGTTAAGGATGGATTTTATGATGGGATTCTTTTTCACAGGGTTATTCCAGGATTTATGATTCAGGGAGGCGACCCAAATACTAAAACCGATAACAAAGGTTCTTGGGGAATGGGAGGACCAGGTTATAAYATTAATGCTGAATTTAGTTCAAGATCTCATTTACGAGGTATAGTTTCTATGGCTAGATCTCAAGATCCAAACAGTGCAGGTTCACAATTTTACATAGTTACTGCTGATAGTACGTTTCTTGATAGGCAATATACTGTATTTGGTGAAGTAACAGAAGGAATGGATGTTGCAGACAAAATTGTAAATCTTGAAAGAGATGGGAATGATTGTCCTTTAGAAAAAGCACCAATGATTCATGTCACTGTGAAATAAATGAAAACAGAGATTTTTGGATTTTTAGTAATTTTATCATTAATAGCTGTTATTCCTATGGCTGATGCTCAAATTTCAATTGGGCAAAAAGCTATACAAAAATCAGTTGAGGTTACAATTAATTCAGAAGGAGAAGTTCATGTCAAACATATTGTACGTTCATCAGGTTTACCAACAGATCTTGAGTTAATTTATGGAACAGTTTCAAATGTTTCAGTTACAAAYGARGAAGGGRAYGAACTRTTATTCTCAATTANTNNNGATGATCGTAYRMTRTTAGTTCAACCATCAAATGAYRATTCAATTATTGAATATGATCTTGAACATGYAYTAGTTCAAACAAATGGTGTATGGACATGGAGTTTTAGATATCTTGAAACMACTYMMTTCTATTTCCCAAACGAAGCTAAYTTGATCTTTTCAAATGAACGGCCCATATATTTAGATGAGAAWAAAGGAATTTCATGTCATGGATGYCAAATGSTTTTAGAATTTGCRATTAATGAACCAAARAATTTTAAAAATGTAATTTGGGAAGATAAAGAATTTGTAGTAGAAATTTTAACTCATTCAAATATAGATAACTTTGTTTTTGATCAACCAACAAAAAGTATTTCTTTTGATGTATCTAATGAAAATCAATTTGTTACAACAATAATTCCATTAGAATTATTRTGGAATCCATATATYGTATTACTTGATGATGAGAAAATTWTCTTTCATCAATACATCAATAATGGAACTCATATYTGGCTKAGTTTAAAACCTGAWACTTCAGGTGCAATTAYAATTATAGGAACAACTGTAATTCCTGAATTTCCAATAATTGCCCCATTAGCAATTGGATTTTTAATGATTCTTGTATTACCTTTTACTAGAAAATTTAATCTCCACTAGAACCACACGAACAAAAACCATATTCGTCTATTCTAAYATCACATACAGGGCATTTTTCGCCATAARTTACTTCWGAAGCCKMCTTTCCAAAAATTTTGAAGTGATCATCAATTTCTATGGGAATRTCCCTTTTCTTTTCCAATGATTAGTATAGTTGTTTCAACTATACATCAWTATCGGARAATAATTATGAAAATTRAATGTGGATGTCATTGTATAAAATGTAAAAGTACAGATTTAGAATCAAATAAAATTGGACAAGYTGAAAAAGATGGATATTTTGATATGCATCACACATGTAATCAATGTAAAACACATTTTGATCATTTAGATGGAGAAATTTTTTCAAATTGTGAAAAATGTGATTATCTAATTAGTAATTAATGCATCTTGAACAAAATAATGAGTTTTACTATCATGTGAATTTTTCATAATTTCTCTACTTAATGCCATTTTTGCTAAAGCTTTTGATACATCTAATGAGCTAGTAGCCCAACCATATTCCCTTAGTTGTTGAACAGTTTCAGAAACCGTTCTTGGTAAATCAAAAAATTTTTTTGTTTCTAATATTCTTAATTTTGATTTTATCTCATGAGAAGAAATGTATTTTGGTTCATTAAATTCTGGCTCAAATGCTTCAGCATCATCTAAAAATTCTAAACCAAATTGATTTGAATTTTTAACTTCAGATGGCTTTGTAGATTCGTATACAATTCTTGCAGAATTTTCTGGCAAATGATTTGAAATGCTATCTATAACTTCACCAATTGTTTGATTATCTACATAGAAATCCCTTGAATCAACTTCAATTTCATTTTCTCCGATCTTGAGTTTTATTCTAGCCATTATGAAATAGTCATAWAATTTTCATTTATTTGGTTAGCTCTAATGAGCTTTAAGAGTAGATCAAAACTTTTACACACTTTATCGGKATTTTTTTCGTTTTGAATTAAAATATAATTTTGTGATTATTAGTCATGAAATCATCCAAAAGCGGTCTAATTGTTCTCTTTGTGTTAGGCATGGCTATTTTTGGATATTCACAGTATGCGTCTGCATCACAAATTGAAGTTAGTATTACTCAAAGTGAATTATTGAGTGAGAATGAAAAAGGTGCAAAGTACAATATTGAATTRAAATTTGTTAATCCTTCATTATTACTANTAACTGCAGGTGAAACAGAATTCTTTGTAATTATTAATGATGAAATGGTAGGTAAAGGTCAGTTAGAATCATTCACATTACAACCATTAGAAAGTAGTAATGTCAAAGGAATTTTTCATACGGATTCTAATAATGATAAATCAAAATCTATAAAAATTACTGGAATTATGAAGTATGATATTTTATTAACARYTATTGATGTGCCGTTTGTTTTCTATCCAACTRATGAACAAGCAAGAGAATTTATACATCAAAAATAATTTCTTCTCAAATGCTTACTGTTTTTGGCTCTACAGCTTTAGATACGATTCGAACACCAAAAAAAACATTAAAAAATGTTTTAGGAGGAGCAGCAACTTTTGCAGCAATTTCAGCAAGTAATTTTGTAGATACAGGATTAATTGCAGTAGTTGGAAAAGATTTTCCAAGTAAATATCATAAGGTTTTATCTAAACATCTTGATTTGCAAGGATTAACTGTTAAAAATGGTAAAACATTTCGTTATGATGGAAAATATGATAACACACTTAGTACAAGATCAACTTTAAAAACTGAATTAAATGTGCTTGCAGATTTTAAACCAAGTGTTCCTAAAGATTATAGGAAATCACAATTTGTGTATCTTGCAAATAATGATCCTGAACAAAATACAGCATTACTAAAAGAGTTTGATAAAATAAAATTTTCCATGTGTGATACAATTGACTTTTGGATATCAACTAAAAGAGAAGCAGTAATTAAAATGATAAAATCTGTTGATGCAGTMGTAATTAATGATGARGAAGCYARACTCCTTACAAAAGAATWCAATTTGATAAAATGTGCAAAAAAAATAATGAAATGGGGCGCAAAGTACGTAATTATTAAAAAAGGTGAACATGGATCTCTCATGTTTTATGATGATATCATTTTCCCAACTGCAGGATTTTCATTAGAAGATGTTGTAGATCCTACAGGTGCAGGAGATTCTTTTGCAGGTGCAATGATTGGATATCTTGCAAGTAAAAATTCAACTAGTTTACCCGAAATTAAAAAATCAGTTGTTTATGGAAATGTTTTAGGATCTTTTGCAGTAGAAAAATATGGATTGGATGGATTACTTAGAATCAAAAAAGRRGATATTGCAAAACGAATAAAGATGTATGAAAAAATGATTCGATTCTAAAAAGACTTAAGTTCAATTATTTCCCAAAATTATTTATCATTGTCTCAAAAAGTTTCTAAAGATAGATTAGATACAATATTCARACTGCAAAAAGGTCTATCAGAGATGATGAATCTTGATAGATACCCAAAAGATTCAGAAGGAAGAATTTCTGCATTAAGTACTGCAATTATGCATGAAGCAGTGGAGCTACAAAGGACAACAAATTGGAAATGGTGGAAAACTCCATCAAAATTTGATGTTGCTGAAGCAAGAGAAGAATTAATTGATATTTGGCATTTTGTAGTTCAAGCATCACTTGAGCTAAATCTTACACCWGATGATATAGTAAATGAATACAAAAAGAAAAACGAAATTAATCGAGAAAGACAGARAACTGGATATTAAAGAATTTTAATTTTATTTGATATTGTTTYAAAATTAGTTTCATTGATCAAGTTTACCAAAGTAATATTATTCCTAAAATATTGAATCTTTGATTTTGAAACATTAAGAAAAGGATCTGGATTAGATGAATTAATTATTCTATTATTTCTATCAATTCCATTTTCATGTAATTGAAATAATGAATGTCCAGATTTGTGACCCCAAACTTCTTTTCCACAAACTAGAATGGTGTTAATTTTTTGATTATTATTTACATAATTAATAATTGAGTCAATTCCCTTATTCTCTGAAAATAGTCTTCCTACAATTGATATGTGCTCTAAAACTTCAGAATTTACAAATTTTTTGAGTAAATCTATGCTTGATAATGTACAAACTGCAATAAATGAATCTGGATTTCCTGAGTAAGACTCTTCAGGTATGGGTAAAATGGTCTTACAAAGTTCCCCAATTGCCTCACCTAAAACATTCACAAAATATCACGCATAGTTTTTGCGATATATTCAATATTGTTTTTAGTTACATTTGGATGGATTGGTAATGATATTACATGTTTAGCAGACCAATCAGTGATAGGAAGTTTTGTTTTTAGTTTGTAAAATGGTGTTTTATGAACCGGTATTGGATAATATGATGCTGCTCCAATTCCTTTTTTGTWAAGTGCTTTCAAAAGGAYATCTCGTTTGTTTGTTGAAATTGTATATAGATACCAATTAACATTCTCATTTTTTCGTTGTTGTGGTAATTGAATTTTAAGATCAGAAATTAATTTTGATAAAAGTTTTGCATTGTTTTTTCTAGCTTTCAAAAATCCTGGAAGTTTTTTCATTTGTATTGTTGCAATTGCAGCACTAATTTCAGGTAATCGTAAGTTTAGTCCAAATACTTTTGTATCATATCCATGAACCATTCCATGATTTCTAATCATCAATAATTTATCTCGTAATTTTTTATTGTTAGTTACAATAAAACCACCTTCTCCAGAAGTCATTACTTTGGCTGGATACATACTGTAACAACCCATTTCAAAAAAAGTACCAGTGTGTTTTCCTTTATAGGTAGAACCTAAAGATTGAGCAGAATCTTCAATTATTGGTATRTTATTTTTTTTGCTGATTTCTGATAGTCTTTCTATATTTGCCACATTTCCATAAAGATGAACAGGAATTATTGCACGAGTTTTTTTTGTGATCTTTTTTTGTAGATCATCTGGATTAATGGTATAGTTTTCCTTTAGAATATCAACAAAAACTGGTTTTGCTCCAGTTGATACAACTGCATTTGCAGTCGCTACAAAAGTAAATGATGGTAATAGAACCTCGTCTCCTTTTTTAATATCTAATGCATAAAGAGATGCCTGTAACGCAGCAGTACCAGAATTTACTGCTATAGCATATTTTGATTTTACAAAAGTTGAAACAGATTTTTCAAATTTTTGGACATACTTTCCTCCTTGATTAGCAGCAGATGTCAAAGCACCATCTCTAAGAATAGAAGTAACTACTGAAATCTCTTCTTTACCAACTAGAGGAATGTTAATTGCTATTTTCAATAGTAATTCTGTCTATAACTAGTCTATAAATCTCGTTGATGACACATGAATTTTTATATTTCAAAATTTGGCTATCGACATTATGAAGCCACGTCATCTTGAAAAAACAGATTCAGGTTACAAAGTTTATCTGTATATTTTTTATATTTGTGGATTCATTATGGTATCATCATTAGTTTTTGGAGTATATGTAACCATGATAGAATGGTTAGAAAATGGAACTTATGTCATGGGAGAAGCAATTCATAATACAACAATTCCATTTGAAAATTTTGCAAGAGTAACAACTTGGATATTTTTTTCTACAATCATTGGATGGTATTGTGTYACTAGAATAGGTTGGAAAAGAACTGCAGGAGATAAAATTATTGGTACAAGAATGGCATTACTTCAATTAATGTTATTAGGATTTTCAATTATTGCTCTGTATGAAGTATTATACAATTTCACAGTGTTAAATGCACAGATTACTGCAGGTGTAGTTAATGGATTAGTTCCRGATATTGATATGTTATCAGTTGCTTATCCAGATCCTGATAGACCRTGGAATTTAATTTTTGCAACTAAAATATTCCTTGCAGGTTTTATCATTAGTACTCATGCATTTTATCTTAGTATAAAACCTAGAAAAATCTTGGATGAATCAGAAATATAGAATAATTATTTCTAGTTTTGAGTCATTTTTACAAATTCTACATTAAAACTATTTTTTCTAGTATGAATTACTTTCAATATGGGDTTRTTTGGATCTAGCAAAAATGAATTAAAATGTAAAAAATGTGGAACAGTTCTTCCTGATTCTGATAGATTAAAAAAACATCAAGAAAAAGCACACAATAAGAAAAAAGAGAAATGTCGAGCTTGTGGAACTGAATTTGATACTCAAGATGAGTTAAGAAAGCACAAGAAAAATTGTAAATAGAGATTAATTGGATTGATTTTTTACTTGGTGTTTGAGTGCTTTTTCAATTGCTTCTAGATTTTTAATTTCWTTTTTAGAATTCAATGTTAGAGTTTTAATCATTTCAGAGCCTAGTTGAACTGATTGTTCGGGTAATAAATCTAAAAATTTTTGGAGTCCTTTTTTATAATTATTAATTAATTCTAGTCCTTCTTCAAGAGTCATAATTATTAAAAACATGACAGATATTCAAAGATTTCAANTTCTACTACATTTTTGAATAACTTTATACGTTTACAACTCAAAAGTTGTTTTGATTTGGATATTACAGAAAAAGTTGATTTAATTCTAAGACCTCCAACTGAAGAAGTAGTAACACAAGAKGAACTAATAGAATTATTTAAGACAAATTCATCTCCAAAACATTACATTGGTTTAGAAATTTCAGGATTTTTACATCTTGGTAGTTTGATTAGTACAGGTTTCAAAATTAATGATTTTACAAAGGCTGGTGTTAAATGTAAAATATTTCTTGCAGATTGGCATACTCTGATTAATGATAAACTAGGTGGGGATTGGGAAACAATATCAAAAGTTTCAAAATATTATCAAGATGCATTCAAGTTAGTTTGTCCTGATGCAGAAATTGTTTTAGGATCAAAATTGTATGAAGAAAAAACACAATATTGGACTGAGCTTGTAAAATTTACAAAACATATGTCAATTGCTAGAACAATGAGAACTCTAACAATTATGGGGCGTTCTGAAGATGATAAAAAAATTGATGTTGCAAAATTACTCTATCCAGCAATGCAAGCAGTAGATATTCACTTCTTAGATGTAGATATTGCTCATGCAGGAATGGATCAAAGAAAAATCCACATGTTAGTTAGAGAGATTTTTCCTAAAATGAAGTGGAAAGTACCAGTATCAGTTCATCACAAATTACTACCAGGACTCTCAAAGCCTGCAGATACTAGCGAGTCTCAAATATTAAGTAAAATGAGTAAATCAGATCCAAATTCAGGTATTTTTATTCATAATACAGATGAGGAAATAAAGAAAAAAATCAGCAAAGCTTGGTGTGAAGAAGCAAATATTCAAAATAACCCATTGCTAGAAATTGCAAAAACAGTAATTTTTCATGAATTTAATGAAATGAAAGTTGAAAGACCTGAAAAGTTTGGTGGTAATGTATCATATTCTAATTATAATCAACTTGAAACAGATTTTGTTGAAAAGAAATTACATCCAGGAGATTTGAAACAGACAGTTGGAAATTATTTGGTAGAAATTATTTCTCCAATAAGAGAAAAGTTGAATYTAAGTGATGAATTACAAGAAACAATAAAGAAAAGTTTCTAGACTTTAAGATCTGGATTAGTTTGCTCTTCCAAATTATATTTTGATTTGTATCCTCTAGGATTAATCATCAAATCTTTGTAAGTGTAAGTTGAAGAATTTCCAATAATTACAGTGCTAGTCATACCTAATATGTCTGAATGTTTTGGTAAATTTTCTAAATCAGTCATTACTATTGTTTCAGATTCTCTAAATGCTCCTTTGATAATTGCAACAGGRGTTGTAGGTTTTCTATATTTTAGAAGAGTATCTCTTGTTTCTTGTAATTGATGAATTCTTTTTTTGCTTGATGGATTGTAAATAACAATTACAAAATCACCTTTTGCAGCAGCTTCAACTCTTTTTTTAATAATTTCCCACGGTACTAACAAATCACTCATGCTTACTACTGCAAAATCAGTCATTAGAGGAGAGCCAATAATAGATGCACATGAATTTAGAGCAGATACACCTGGAACAATCTCAACTTTAAGCCCATCTTTTGGATTCCAACCAGTTTCTGCAAGTGTTTCATAAATTAATCCAGCCATTCCATAAATTCCAGGATCACCGCTTGATACAAGTGAAACAGTTTTTCCGGATTTTGCAAGATCAATACATTGATGAGCTCTTTCTACTTCTTGTGTCATTGCATAACGATGAATTGTTTTTCCTTCAATAAGATCTGAAACCAAGTTAACATAAGTTTCATATCCAACAATTGTATCACTTTCAAGAATTACTTCTTTTGCTCGAAATGTCATGTGATCATGATGGCCAGGACCAACACCAACGATGTATAATTTACCTGTCAATTTTAAAATAAATTTTTCATCAAGTAATTTATCCGTTTAGAGAAAAATTCATTGRAACGGATCTATGAATGGGCAATTTACTATATGATCACTATTCATTGGACGTGCAATACTGACAGTTAACAAATCATCTGCTCTAAATGAATCAATATCAGACTTTGTTTCAAGAATTTTTGCGGATTCTTCATCATTCCATTCAACTAGATAAATTCTCCACATAGGACTATAATTTTCATCACCTAGTGCAGCTGCTGCAATCCCTGGTTGGAATCCTAATGGACCTGTTCCTTTAATTCCATTTTTGAATTGGAAAAGATCAACTGCTGCTGAATTAATAATTAGATTTGCAGAACTTGGAGATGAAACAACTCCCATTGTTTCTGCAGGTCCTGAAGGAGTTGCATCAGTTACAATATAGTAAATGGTTTTTCCATCAGGTCCCCAACCTCTATGAGCTACAAAAGTTACAGTTAGTTCTTCTTCATTAATCTCAACTATTTGACCTCCACTATAGGATATTTCATCAATAATTTCTGTATCATCTCTGATTTTCATCTGGCCATCGGGCCAAATAATTTGAGGTGTATTAAGAACAATACCTGTTTCATTAAATTCAATTCTACCACTTTCATTTGCAGCAATTATGTCAGTTGATGATTCAAATACAATTTCTTTTTGACCGTTCTTCCATGTTACTTCAATAACAGAATTTAATGCACTATATTGTGACTCTTGGGATGGAGTACTAGAAAATACTTCATCTTGGAATCCATAAATGCCGTCTCCTTTAATCCCATTTTTAAAAATAAATAATTTTTGTAGTGCCTCTTCTGGTACATTTAAAATGACTGTTGAAAGTTCAACATTCCATTCTTGTTTTTCTGAAAGCGTTTTTGTATAATCCTCATCACTTCCATCAGTAATAATGTAAAGTACTTGGCTTCCTTCATAGATTCCTTTATGCATTGGAATTGTAGCTGGAACATTTGTTCTAGCAATCAATGATACCGGTTCTTCTTTTTCTAATTCAATTTTTTGCATAATTACTTCAGTGGGTTGCCCACGTATCCAGCCATCAACACTAACAGTTGTGGTAAATTTTTTGGAAGTTGGTGAATGTAATGCAAGTGCAGAACCTGTAAACTCAAAAGAACCTGATTTTTCATCTAAATCAATTAAAGATAATCCATAGATAGAATTTCCATCAACAGTCCATGTAGGTTGGCCTTTTGCATCTTGTGAGTTAATTTCATGTAAAACAACAATCTGAACAGGCTCACTTGAAGTAAATGTCATAGAACCATCATAGAGAGTTCCATCGTTTGGTGATAGAATAAGTGCTAATTGGTGATTTTGATGTCCTTGACCTGGATCTTGTGAAGATGTAATTGTTTGGGTAAAATGAATTTTTTTCCTAGAACCTGCATCAGCGAATTGATCAGTTGTTGAAGAAATAGAAATAATACTTGTTACAAAAATTGCAACAATTACAATAGCAGTAATTTTTTTCAACGAATGTAATTATAGTTATTCCCTTAAATTATTTTGTCTTAGTTAATTTTGTCAAGAGTAAATTCATCATGTAAGGCTCGTACTGCAGTATTTGTATCAGAATTTTTTACAACAAATGCAAGATTTAGTTCAGATGAACCTTGAGTAATCATTGATACATTTACTTTATTTTTTTGAATTGCAGTAAAAACTCTTGATGCAACTCCAACAGTACCTCGCATCCCTGAACCAATTAATGCAATTATTGCTACATTAGTAGTGACTTCTAGCTTTTTGATAATTTTTCCCAGTAATTCCATCTCCAAAGAATTAGTTGCTTTATCTAAATCAGTATTTTTTACAACAATGGTTATACTTGATTCGGATGGATTTTGTGAGATCATCATTACGTTAATTCCAGATTTTGCTAATGTTTCAAATATTTTTGCTGCAGTTCCAGGATTTCCAACCATACTTCCTCCTCTAATATCGATTAATCCATTATTCCGAACGTTACTCACACATTTTACAGTGTTTTTTGCAGCTTTTGATGGAGTAGCAGATACAAGAGTTCCTTCATTTTTTACATTAAATGAACTTCGAATTTTCATAGGTATTTTTTTCGAAAGTAGAGGCTCAAATGTTCGTGGATGAATTTGTTTTGCTCCAAATAAAGCCATTTCAATTGCTTCAATGTATGATACTTCTTTGAGTAATTTTGCATTTTTGACAATCTTAGGATCTGCAGTCATTAATCCATCTACATCACTCATTAACCAAATTTCATCAGCTTTAATACAAGAACCAATTATTGTTGCAGAATAATCAGATCCTCCTCTTCCAAAAGTAGTTACATGTCCATGTTGATCTGCACCTGCAAAACCTCCTACAACAGGAACAGTTTTCTTTTCAAACAGAGATTCAACTATTTTTGATATTCTTAATCTAGATGTATCCATTAGTGGTTTTGATTCACCAAAATTAGAATCAGTTACAATTCCTACTTCTTTACCTGTTAAAGGAATTGATTTTTTTCCATAATCATTAAGTGAAGATGAAATTAATTTTATGGATAATCGTTCACCAAATGAAATTAAATAATCCATTGATCTTGGTGTAACTTCACCTAACAATACCATTCCATCTATTAATGCAAGAAGTTCTGTGAAATCTTGATCTAATTTCTGTAATAGTTTCTTTTGAATATCTGATTTTTTGATTGTTTGTTTTGCTAATTGTTTATGTCTATTGATTATTTTTGCTGCAAGTTGTTCTGCTTTTGATTTATTTTCTCTTTTTATTGATTCGGATATTTCAATGAGATCATCAGTAGTTCCACTCATTGCAGAACAAACAACAACAATTTGATTATTCTTTGATAAAGAGCTAAGATATTTTGCTATTTTCTGAATATCTTTTGTAGTAGATATTGATGTTCCACCATATTTTATTACAAGTCTCAATTCAAAATACCTGAATGATTTAATCTTTAAATGCTTTAACTTTCCACACGTGGAGCCAAGTAAAAGTGAATTCTGCCAATATTTGCTACTTTGAATTCAATTCTTAGAGGTTTTGCGCTTGAAAATTCACATGTGATCATGCCTGCATTGCTTCCTACAGCTTTTACTACAGGGTTTAGATATTCTAGACTGTAAGTACCCACACTATCTTCTTTTGAAGAAATCTCTTCAATGTCTTTATCATCTTTATCTAAATCAATCACGACTTCTCCAGAATCACCTTTGCCTGAAAAATCTGCTTTTGAATCAATTGTTTGAATTGTTAGATAATCAGATACAACCAGGACATCACCTAAAATTTTATCAAATTTTGAAGATGATAAAACAATTTTTGAATCATATGGGATTTTTGGTAATGGGGTATCTGTTGCAGAACTTTCAATTAAACGCATTTTGTATTTTTTATTTTTTCCAACYGTTACAAGTAACATGTTTTCATCAGAAATACTTATTTCAATACTATCTTTTTTRTCTGCTCTTCTGATAAGTTTTGAAAATTCATCAATTCTTACTCCAAATTTAATRTCACTATCACATTCATATTTTTCAAATGCAGAATTTGGCCAAGAAATATCAATGAGTGCAACATGTGATGGATCCATTCCTCTAAAAGAAATCCCTTCTGCAGTTGCAACAAATGTAGCTTCTTCAACAAGTGTRGAGATTGCAGAAATTATTGCCTTTAGATCATCTGARCCATTAGTTTTTGCTCCAAAAGTCAAATCAATTTTCTTGATTCAAAGTTCCAGTTAAACGTTATGTGTAATCACGCCAAGTGTATTTGCATTTCTGACAACGATAAAACCTAGTTGTAGGTTCATCTGCACTTCTTGTTTGAAACATCCATCCAACTGCTTCATCATGACCGCATTTTTCACAATCHATTTTGAGTGTTGGCATTGATTCTTCTCCTTCATCTCCTTCAAAAGCAAGAAGAGAGAAATCCGGTTCTTCTTCATTAATTTTTTTTGTTTGTTTTAYTTTTTGTCCTTCAGTATAACCACATTTAGAACATTCAAGTCCAGAAGTACCTTTTTTTAATTTGACCTCACATTTGGGGCAAAACTTCAATCTAATTTACCTTAATTTTGGAATTAAATAGTTTTTTGAGATCGTCTGCAATCTTTATTGATGTATCTGTGGCTTTTTTAATCTCGTTGAGTGGTTTTGTACTAGAATTGATTTTCATCCAACATTCATTGGTAAGAGGATGTTTTACAATGACACCTGCAAAATTGATGTTTGACTGCTTTAGAAGCTCATGCTGAACAATATATAAAATTCCAATATCAGCTTCTGCGATTGAAAAACTGATTTCTTTTGCTTCTGAACTGATAACTTGAGCATTCATGTAATCAGAAAAAGCACATATTGCGGATATAAATCATTATGAGTAGTAAGAAATGAGTGAAAGTAGAATATCAGACATAAAATTAGTGAATTCCAAGAAAGAATACACATCTGATGAWAATATCGAGATTAACGTTCAATTTTCAGTTGAAGGTGACATTAGAGAGGCCTTTAATGAGACAAATTGGACAAAAGCATACAACAACTATGATGTTGGCTTCAAATTGAAATATGGTGTAAAATTGACATCAGGTGGATTTAGGAAAAAAGATTTGGGTAGAACCATTGACACCTATAGAAAAGCAGCAATTTTTTGGACAAGAAATCCAAAACTTGTCAATCCAAATAAAGATAGAAGGATTTGGGTTCAGATAKCTAAAAACTTTGAGCCTTTTATCAGACTTACAGARGAAGAGGTAAGAGAGGAATTATTTGACTTTAATGAAAAATTTGTCTTCAAGGCATCAGATTTAGGAAAAGGTAATCATAAAATCGGAGCTGAGTCATTTGCATCATGGCAAAAACATGACTACACAGAACCTGGAAGTATCAAAAATAGCTCTAGTGAAATTGAAATTGTAATTAATTAGGGATATAAGGAACTTTTTTAGTGAATAATTATGGCAAAATATGATGGTCTTTTAGGACAACCACTTCTTGAAGTTGAAGAACCAGATAAGGAAGGTGGAATTACATTTATTCTTAAAGATAATAGATTTTTATTTGTTAAAGCAGTTGATGGAAAAATTGACACGGTRTCAATTCCAGAATAGGTGAAATGATATGGGAAAATATGACGAACTCAGAATGTTAGAACTTGTAAAAATAGAAGATTCTGATTCAGGTAGTGAAGTAACATTATTTTTTCAAGAGAATAAAACTTTGAAGATCAAAGTAGTTGATGATAAATTAGTTTCAGAATTTGTATAAACTAGTTTTTAACATGTTTTTCAAAAAAACCAATAGCTAATTCTTGTATTTCAGATTGAATAGAACCTGGTCTTTCATTTCGAATTTTTTTAATTGCACTATCTGCAGTTAGTTTTTTATATTTTACAAAGTAACATGCAAGAATKGTTCCTGCTCTTCCTAATCCAGCTGCACAATGAACCATTACTGGATGATCATTTTTAATTTGTTCATGAATAAAATCTACGGCAGATTCTATTTTGTCCATATCAGGTGCTGCAAAATCTGGAGTTGGTACATGAAGATAATCAATTTTTTGAGTCCATTCATCTGGAAGAGAATTCTCAGTCATAGTTACAATTGAGTTAACACCTTGATTTACAATCCAATCAAATTCATCAGAACTAGTTGGCATACCTGAACCAGCCAATTTTTTTTCAATTAGCCAAGAAAAGTTAGTTGGTTTCTTTGTAATTTTACCATGAACTTTTCTCCAAATATTYCCAGGTTTACTCATGTAGARTATCAAAAWTTRCCTGTTTTTAGYATTACGAAATTTTTTAAGAGTAGATTAAGATGCTATTGCTCTCACTGGAGAGCCTGTTGCATCTTTGAGTTTTAATGGAAGTATTRTAAAATTAAATTCCTTTGTTAAAATTTTATTCAAGTTTGTTAAATTTTCTACAATYAAAATATTATTTTTTGATAAAATATGGTGAACATTAAATGATTCATCTTTTCCAAGATCTATACTTGGAGAATCTATTCCAACAAGATTGATATTTTTTGATGAAAGATATTTTGCAGCTGAAATATCTAATCCAGGATTTTCTGTGAAATAGTTATCTTTTTTCAGATTTTTTTGCCATCCAGTATAGAAAAATATCGATGAATTATTAGTAATTTTTCCATTCTTTTTTTCAAATAAAGTAATATCTGTTTTTGAAATTTTAGTATTCTTAGTTTTTTCTAATTTGATCAAAATTGCTTTTCCTAGAAGTCTATTAAGAGGAATTTGGTGAATTTTCATTCCATTTTTAACAAAATGGAATGGTGCATCAAGATGAGTCCCAGTATGTGTGCTTARGAATAATAATTCAAGATTATACCCATTATCTTTTAGATTTGACCATGAAATGAATTGTGGTTTTGGTGAACCAGGAAAGCTTGGAATTGATTCAGATATTGTTAAAGTAAGATCTATTGGTTTCACATCAATAGAATTCATTAGTAATTAATCAGTTTTTGAACTGTCAAAGGTTAAATACTGTTTGATGAAAATTTTYGTGTGCCTACTGCATATGTTTTATTGAATTCTGATTTAGGATCAGATGAGTCAATAATAGACGAAGTAAAAAAAATTCTAGTTGAAGAAGATGTCACGTATGAAATTCAAGGTGTTTATGGAGTGTATGATATAGTCTTAAAATTATCCTCAAATGATGCTGAAAAACTACGTGGAATTATTACCAATAAAGTTAGAAAAATCAGTAAAATTCAATCTACTTTGACCATGATGGTAATTGAAGAACAAGAAAATCTATAATTTTTTTATTGYATCAATTACCTGAAGAATTTCAGATTCAGTATTAAAAAAATGAGGAGAAGCTCGAACTATTTTTTTTTCCATAATTTCTCTAACAGCTAAAATAATATTTTGTTTTTCAAGTGTATCCACAATTTTTTGTGAATCTAATCCTTTAATGTTAAAAGATACAATGCTTGTTCTATCGTTTAGGTTTTCGGGTCCATACAAAATAATATTTGGAATTTTTAATAATTCCTCTCTAAAAAGATTTGACAAGTATTGATTTTTCTTATGAATGTTATTCATTCCAAATTTTACTAAGTATCTGATAGATGATTCTAATCCAACAATTCCCACATAATTTCTAAAACCAGTTTGAAATTTTTCTGGTAATTCTTTGAAAACAAGATTTGAATCATCATAAATAATTGCAGACTCGCCTCCAATTGTCATTGGTTCTAATAATTCACTAGATTTTCTATTACAATAAAATAATCCAGTACCCATTGGTCCACAAAGCCATTTAGATCCATTAAATGACATGAAATTACATTTAATTTTAGATACATCAATTTCTCCTATACATCCAATGGTTTGAGCACTATCAATGAAAAATGGAATTTTATCTTCAAGTATTTTTCCAATTTCTTTTACAGGTAAAATAGAGCCTGTATTATACAAAGCATGACTAAGTGCAACTAGTTTTGTATTATCATCAATAAAAGATTCTAGATCATCTAATTTGAAAAAACCATTTTCATTAATAGGGAGATTTTTTATTGAGATTTTATCTTTTAACTTAATCCAGGGATAAAAATTTGAATGATGTTCATGCCCCATTCCACGAATAATAATATTGGATTTATCATTAAAAGAAAGGCCATTTGCCACAATATTGATCCCATCAGTAGTACTTTGCGTAAGAACAACTTCATCAGGTTGGCAAGAAATTATTTCTGCAATTATTTTCCGTATATTTCTTAGTTTTTCAGTGATAAATGGTTCAGAATCCTTTGAATCTGGACCAATAGAATTGTATGAGATAAGAAATTCTTTCATGGCTTCAATACTTTGTAAGGGCATAAGAGAAACAGATGCATTATTTAGATAGATTTTATCGGATCTAGGAAAATCATCTGAAATATCTTTTGATACTAAATTCATTATTATATCTGTAAAATGCTACTATGGTGTTGGATAAAAATCCTGAGTGGGTTATAGATAATAATTTAACATCTATTAAAAATGAATTTGAAAAGAATATTCCAAGTATATTRTTATGTTCAGATCCTTTTCATAAAGCAGAATTCCTTAATAGATTAATCAATTGTATTGAATATCAAATAGTTTTTGTGGATATGGATTTGCTTTACACAGGATATGTTGAATCAGGGATGATTAAAAAAAATGCCAATGTAATTATTTTTCATCCAGATAAAACTAATTGGGAAAAAAAATTATCAGATATTATTACCAAAATTTCAAAAGAGAGAACATTAGTTGTAATTGATTCATTTAATGGAGTTTACAATATGTTTGATGATTTAGAGTCAGTCAGATTCATTAATTCATGTATTATGTTTCTCTCATCATTTGGAAGAGAAACTAATTCATCAGTAATTGTTACTGGAATGGCCAGAAAAAAAGAAGAAAAGTGGATTATATCACCTGGTGGAAAACAGATTATAAAATCAAGTAAAACAGGCGTATATTTTCTTAAAAAAATAGAAAAAAATTTGATAATTACTACTGAAAATAATATCAATAAAAAATCAAAGCTTTTCAAAATAGAATAAGAGATAGTAAGGCGATCAAAAAGTTGAAACGCCGTTATATGGTGGTATTTTTGGATAAATTATATTAATGCCAAATTAAGAAATTATTCATTATGCCAGTAGCAATACTTCCTGACATCAGTGAACAAATGTGTATCGGATGCGCACTATGTGTAGAAATCTGTACAACACTTGGTCCAGATGTCCTCAGAGTAAAACCTGTTGAAGGCTGGAAGAGAGGAAAAGCATTTGTATTTTATCCAGAAAGATGCATTGCAGATGGTGCATGCATCGGTGTATGCCCAACAAAAGCAATCTTTTGGATGAGACCAATGGACTTTACCGTTGGACAACCAGTTCCACTACACAAAGACTCAGTCTTCGTAAAAGGTTGGACTGAATTAATCGATTAGATTAGTTCATTCAATTTTAATTTCTTTTTTATTATTTTAAATTTAATAGCACTAGATTTTGGTTTTGAAGTATTTGGTTTTTTCTTTAACCAATACAAGATTACAAGAAACCTGTTTTGATACTTGTAATGGATATTTTTAAGAAAAACCTAATTTTGCTTTCCAACCACTTTTTTGTTTAGTTGGTTTTTTTGATAGATTATCTAGCATGTCATATGTAATTGTAAATCCATTTCCAACCATTGTTGCATCTTTTGCAAAATTATTTTTGTTAGGTACAAATTCATCCGCTAAATCTCTGATTTTTTTAGTTTTAAGATTAAAGAATCTAATTGTTTTTCCATTTTCAAGTTTTATTGTTGCATCTCCACTTAATCCCTGAATAGAAAAAGTTTCAAAGAATCTTATGATTCCTCCTTTTTTTAATTCAATTTCAGAATCATAAGTTAATTTTCCTCCATAAAATAATATTTCTCGTGCAGAAATTTTTACATTATCTTCTACATTAAGAACAATAATTGTATCAGCATCAACTGAAACAGTATCCATAATATTTTCAGCGATAATTTTTCCATTGGGTGCAGAAATATGTGTTCTGTGTTCTTGAATATGATAAACACCAACTTTTATCGGGTCAGGAATTTTGAATTTTCTTCCATAAATGTTTCCTACGACAATATTTCCATTATCAACAATTATTTTAGCACCATTTTCAATTTTATATTTATTTTCTAAAGGGTTGATAAATTTGAAATCTCCAGAAGTAAGATGTATGTTTGTTTGAAATTCTTCAGTCCATGATGGACTAGTGATACTTCCTTGCATAATTATTGGGCCATCATAGGTAATACTTCCTGCCATAAAATTTCCTTTAATAGATAAAGCACCATTAACTTTTCTTTCTAACTCAATTTCACCAAGAGTTTTTGAACCAAATAATCTTGTAGCAGTTAAATTTGATCTGTTTAATGCTGATGCCCATTCCTCAGCAGTTTTCATTTCTTTAGATAATTGTTGTCCTAAAATCTGATTTTTTCTTTTAACATTAGCTTCTGTTTCATCAGAATACACTCGTGAATTTTTTAATTTTTCAATATCTGTTTCAGGATATTTTTTGCCAATTTTRAGATCCTCATATGCTTGYTTGATTTTAATGAATTGTTCATTTTCTCCACCACGATCTGAGTGAAATTGAAGAGCTAATCGTCTAAACGCATCTCGGATTTCTTTTGTAGTAGTACCTTCTACAATTCCTAGAATATCATAGTTATTTTCTACCAAATTTCACACCGATTTGGATAATTTTTCATGTTTCCTATACTTGTAGGTTGTTACATTAAAAATATAATATTAAAAATATAATATTAAAAATAAATTTCTTAAAACGAATTAAGATAAACGATTTTGATATTTGTACTATTCATGCATCAGCATACATTGAAACCTCCCAAGGTGTAGGAGTTTGAGCAAAGGCGGTATATTCTTTATATTTTAATTCAGAATATTTTTCAATAAAATCACTTGTGAAAACATCTTCTAAGAATTTTGAATCACTTGATAAAGAATCTAATGCTCCTTTCAATGATACTGGCAAAGAACCAATATTGTATTCTCGTTTCTTTTCTGTAGAAAGTTTGTACACATTTTCTTCAATAGGATCACCAGGATCAATTTTATTTTTGATCCCATCTAATCCAGCCAACAACAATGATGCTTCTAAAAGATAGATATTTGCTGTAGGATCAGGTACACGATATTCCATTCTTTTGCTTTTTTCCTGATTTCTATTATACATTGGAACTCTAATTGCAGTAGATCGATTTCCTAAACCCCAGCAAACATTAACTGGTGCTTCAAATCCTGGAACTAGACGTTTGTATGAATTAGTTGTTGGATTTGAAATTGCACATAATGAAGATGCATGACTCAAAATTCCACCAATATAGTACCTACCAACTTGACTCAATTGTGCTAATTCATCATTTTCATCATACATTGCATTTGTTTTATCATTCCACAAGCTTTGATGAGTATGCATAGCAGATGCATTRTCTCCAAAAATTGGTTTTGGCATAAATGTTGCAACTTTATTTTTTCGTTTTGCCTTTACTTTAATTAAATTTTTTACAGCAATTACATTGTCTGCCATTATAATCATTTCATCATAAACTAAATTGATTTCACATTGACCAGAAGTTGCTACCTCATGATGTTCTGCTTCAATCTTTATTCCAAAATAATTATACAAATCATCACAAATATCTTTTCTAAATCCATTAAGTGTGTCTTTAGGTTGCGATGGATAATATCCTTCCTTGATATCAATGGCAGTACTAACGTTTCCTTTTCCCCAAGGTGATTCTTTTGATTCGATTGAATATCCTGAACCTGCACCAGAATGAGTTGCAGCATATGGTGATGGATATACATTGATAGCATCAAATACAAAAAATTCTATTTCTGGTCCCCAATTGGTATGAGTAAATCCAAATTCTTTGAGTTTTTCTGATGCTTTGTGAGCAATTCCTCTTGAATCCCGATTGTATCTTGATTCTTTTCTTGTATTACCATCATACAAATCACAAAAAATTCTTGCGTTTTTTCTRGKTCCTGGATCATAATCATTTGGAAGAATTTTAAATGAATTTGGATCAGGTAGTAAAATCATATCAGAAYTATTAACAGATTTGAATCCAACWATTGAACTCGCATCTAATTTTTCAAGCCCATTTTCAAAACTASYTTTATCAATTGCGTAGCTTGGYATTCCAACAKTATGAAGTTCTCCAAAAATATCTACAAACCAAAARTCTATGAATGARATATTTTCATCTTGYATTGYTTGTAACACTTGATCTGAATTCAACTGATATTTTTAGGAAATTAGTTTACTAATGTTATTGAGTAAGATAGATTTRTCAAGATRRTCAGGTAAATTTTAAGATTCAGGATAATCATYYAKAGRATGAGTYGCTTTGAAATTTTTCATYTCATCTTCAAAGAAGAATTTTTCAGAGAATGCAGGTTTTARATCATCTAACCAAATTGCRTTTTCATCATATTTKGCAAAAAATGGARTYKSKACCCAATCAGKGTTTCTRCCCTGCAAAAATYKTAAAACKATTACTTTTTGATTATTTAGATTTGCARTTCCAATAACATGTACTTTTCCTGGAGTTGCAGACATACTWGGTCCACGTACAGTTCTTGCYAAKCCACTAACWGAAGAATAYGCCTTTTTGAAAATCTCWTGTGCCTTTATCARAGAAATTCCAAAGTAGTGTTGAGCTCCTGTATCTCTTACAAYAAACATGTAATACGGAATGCATCCCAATTCAACTTGTTTRCTCCACATTTTTGCCCACATTTCYGAATCATCATTGATATGTGCTAAAATTGGAGATTGTGTTCTAATTTGAGCTCCTGTTGCTCTGATTTTTTTAATTGCCTCTTTTACAGATTCAGTTGATAATTCATTCAAATGATTAAAGTGTGCCATAAATGCAAGATGTATTCCATTATCTGTAATCTTTYTAAAAACATCTAACATTTCTTGAGAATCAGAATCTGTTAGGAATTTGTATGGCCAATAAGAAAGAGCTTTTGTTCCAATTCTAATAGTTTTTAGATTTGGAAGCTTTGCATTAATTAAAGTATCAATATATTTTGAAAATATTTTTGCTTTCATTATCATTGGATCACCACCAGTAAAAAGTACGTCACTAATTTCTGGATGTTCAATAAGATATTGTACTAGTTGTTCGCCTTCTCGCATAGCGAATTTCATTTCATCCATTCCAACAAATTGTGGCCATCTAAAACAAAAACTACAATATGCATGACAAGTTTGACTTTGACTTGGGAAGAATAGACAAGTTTCTTTGTATTTGTGTTGCATTCCAAACAATTTTGTTCCATCCTGTAAAGTTGGAACATTTAATTCCATTTGCCCTGCTGGATGTGGATTTAGTTGTAAACGAATTTCATTGGCAATAGATGCTATCTCTTTTTTRTCAGAATTATTTTTTAATGCAGTTRCCATCTTTTGATAATGTTCTTGACTTAGCATTCCTTTTTGTGGAAAAGTTAAAACAAATATTGGATCATTTGGRATGTTATTCCAATCAATTAGTTGTTCAACAACGTAATTGTTTGCYTTAAAGGGTAARACATTACCCACAACTTCCATTTCAAATTGAGCTTCTTCAGAAAGTTTCTGAATATATGGAATTTCTCGAAAATTTGATAGTGTGTATGATTTTAGTGARGGTGAATCATCCCAAACTGACTYTTGATAGRTCATTTGTTAAAAAGTGTATTTGCCCTTGTTAAAGGTTACARGTTWTTTAGGCATGAAAARYGRATTTTTTAATTATTTGAAAACAATTTTAATAAATAATGATAATATTCCTTAACRTTTGTATTCAAAGATATGAAWTTSATTAAAATGGTGAGTAATTGTGGCTGAAGAAGAAGTATCRCAAATTTCAGTAGGTGAGTTCGAAACTATACCACAACTTTTAGCTTCTTCAGAATCTCTTCAACTGGCATTTATTATTTTAATTATTGGTTTAGTAGTTATTGGAATAATTTATCGTAAATTTTCACATTGGGTTTTTACTCAAAAATTTAATTATACACGACCACATTTGTCTAGATTTGTTCGCAAGGCTGTATTACCATTTTTTGCAATAGCTTTAGTATCAACCATTAATGTATCCATACAAACTGCTGAATTATTTGAAAATGAGATTGAAGATGGTGGCGGTGGAGCTGAAAAATTTGCAAAAATTCTTAATTCTATTAACATGTTAGTAATTGGTTGGACAATATCACATCTAATTCCAATTGCATTAACAAAACGTGACAAATCAATTGTAGAAAAAGAAGATTATGAAAAATGGGATGATATGAAAGGATTTNCAGAHGACAGTGATAATTTGTTTCAAAAATGTTTCAAATGGGTTCCACCACAAACAACACCATATGACATGAAGGATGATGAATTTCAAAAACATATTCAAACAAAAGATGGTTTAAAATTTCTTGAAAATTATCATACTTCTAAGGGTTTACCAGTTGGTAGTTATGAAAAACTTGTAGATAAGCCATATGAAGAGTGGAGAAAATCAGAGAGAATAAAATATGAAAAATATTATACAAATTGTGTTACTGGAAAAAATCAGACAGGACAAAAGCTAAAGCCTGGTGCTATTCCAGAGGAAATTTATCCAATAGATGTATGGCGAGAGCAAAAGAGACAAAATAATTATGACCCTCTAATTCCAAGTTCAAGACCACCWGGATAYGCAARAAARCAAAARGAAGGAGTTCCTAAATCTGCAAAACAAGTTCTTCCAATTGGAATCTTTGTAGTCACAATACTTGGTGTAGTTTCGTGGTGGGGAGTGGATTTGGTAGTTTTAGCAACTGCAACTGGAGGATTGGCATTTGGAATTGGACTTGCACTAAAAGAAACAATGGAGAATTACTTTGCATATATCATGATAAAGAAAGACAAAGTTATCAAAGAAGGTGATAGAGTTACTTTGCCAAGTGGATACAATGGCYTAGTATACAAAATTACACCYAGAGTTACCTATATTCGACATGGTCTCAATGAGTCTTTAGCAATTATTCCTACAAAACAAATTGTCTCAGAAGAAATAATTAATTTTACAAAGGAATTCAAACTTGTTCCTGCAGCTATTGAGGTTGGAGTTTCATATCTAAACAATCCAGTGCAAGTAGAAGCAATTCTAATGAAAATAGGTAAACGAGCCATGAAAGAGGTTAAAGATGGACAAGGTAATCATCTTGCWAGACAAAAAAGATGTCCATACCTTGATKTACACAAACAAAGTTGTGGRTGTGATAAAGAAATACACGTAGATGTRGGTGATCCTGTAGTAAGATTTAACAATTTTAATGATTCAGCACTTGATTTTGCACTTAGAGTATTTGTACGAGATTATGGTTCTCAGTTTAAAATGAAAAGTGAAATGCGAATAATAATGTATGAAGAATTTAAAAAATATGATATTAGAATTCCATGGCCAATTCGAACARTATACCAAGGTRATGAGAAAAGAGAAKCTGAWGAAATTGGAAAATWYGATAAAATGCGTGACCAAGTGGTTAAAGAGTATAGTTCTAAACAGACAGAGGGTTCTGCTGAAGATGAATAATCTTCTCAAAACTTAAGAATCCCATTAAATTACATTTTCTTGTTGAGTAATGTTTCAGTAATTTCAGGAAAATCTTCTGAGGAATTAGCAAGAAAATTATCTAAAAAAATTAAAGCAAATCTAGTAAARTCATCAGTTAGGGTTTTTCCTGATGGAGAAAGCAAAATCACTCTAAGTGGAAAAATATCTAAAAAAAAATCAATAGTTGTACAATCAATTTATCCACCTGTTGATACTAATTTACTACAAGCATTATCTCTAATTTCAAAAGCTAGAGAAACATCATCTCAAGTCATTGCTGTAATTCCATATTTAGGATATGCCAGACAAGATAGAGAATTTTTACCAGGAGAAATTGTAACTATGAAAGTTCTTGCAAAATTATTCAAGGGTGCTGGTGCATCAAAAATTATTGCAGTTGATATTCACAGTATGATTGGATTCAAATATTTTACAATCAAAAGTCAAAATGTGACAGCAATTCCTAATCTTGTGAAATATTTCAAGAAATTGAGCCTGAAAAATCCATTAATTGTTTCCCCTGATCAAGGTGGAAAAGAAAGAGCAAAAGAATTTGCAAAGGAATTCGGTTTAGAGTATATTGCATTACACAAAAAAAGAGATAAAAAAAATGGTAAAGTACAAATCAAAACAAAAAATGCAGATGARGTTATTGGTAGAGATCTCATTTTAGTTGATGATATGATTAGTACGGGAGGAAGTATCATAAACGCAACACAGTTTCTTAAAAAACAAAAATGTAGAAGAGTCTATGTTGCTTGCACACATGCTCTTTTAATGAATGATGCTGAAAAAAAGATTAGAAAATCTGGAGTAACAAAAATTGTTAGTGCAAATACAATTCCTGGAAAGACATCAGTAGTTGATGTATCGGATACAATTGCAAAGGCAATAGTATAATGCCTGAAAGTTTTTTTGTTTTATCTAAAGATAATCTAAAGCTCGCAACAGATGAAATCATTGCAATATCAAAAATGTATGATAGATTTTCTAAAATTAAAGTAATTTCTAATTTAGTGATTATTCAATCAAAGACAARTTGGAGTGAAATTTCAAATCGAGCAACATTTGTTAAAGTGTCTGGACAAATATTAAGAAAAATGTCAGGATTATTCTTAGATGAGGGAAATTTTGAAATTCTCAAAAATRCAAAATCATTTGTTTGCAGAATAATTAACATATCATCAAATCAGTTTAATGTTCCAGAATTAGAAAATTCAATGGGAGATATGATATCAAAATTCTCTCRTGCTAAAGTTAAACTTGTAAATCCAGATATTACAGTATACCTAATTTTTACAGATAAAGAAAATTTTTTTGGATTYTCAAAACGAGTTAAAGAGGAAGTTAGACCAAAAAAGATCAAAAAGTATCCTCATGAATTAGATTGGAAATTAACTCGAGTTATGATTAATTTGATTGGGCTCAAAAAAGGTGAAACAATATGTGATCCATTTTGTGGTACAGGTACTACACTATTAGAAGCAGAATCTATGGGAATTCATGCAATTGGATTAGATTTTGATAAAAAGATGTGTGAAATTACAAAAGAAAATCTCAAAATAAATAAATACAAATCTGAAATTATYAACTCAGATTTTCAAGAAATGGTTAAAATTTCTGGAAAATATGATGGAATAGTTACTGATTTGCCTTACGGAAGATCATCAAAAGCTTCTGAAAAACCAGAAGAAATCCTTAAGAGATTTATCTCAATTCTTCCTAAACGTAAAAAAATAGCAATTATGTACAAAAAAGAATTAGAGAGTAATCTAAAGCTAAAAGGATTAAAAAAATATGAAATCTATAGGCATAAAAGCTTGACAAGGATAATTTTGATTAAATGAAACTTGTATTTTTAGGAACATCTGCTGCACAACCAACTGAAAACAGAGGATTGTCTTGTATTTGTTTAGAAAGAGATGGAGAAATTCTAATGTTTGATGCAGGTGAATCTACACAAATTTCCTATATGAAATCAGGTTTAGGATGGAATAAAAAAATGAAAATTTTTGTTACACATCTTCATGGAGATCATTGTGTAGGAATTTTAGGATTATTGCAAACAATGTCAATGCAAAATAGAACTGAAACTTTAGAAATTTTTGGACCAAGTGGAATTGACGAGTTTATTGCAGCAAATATCAAAGTGTTAAATTTTGGATTATCATTTCCAGTTTTAATAAATATAATTAAAGATGAAAAAATTGTTGATAATGAAAAATTTTCAATCTATACATGTAAAGCAAATCATTCAGTAATAGCATATTCATATCTATTTGAAGAAAAAGATAAACCAGGAAGATTCAATGTTAAAAAAGCAAAAGAATTAGGTATACCAGAAGGGGAATTATGGAATAAATTACAAAATGGAAMTGAAATTAATAATAATGGAAATATTATCAAGCCAGAACAAGTTTTAGGAGAAAAACGTCCAGGAATAAAAATTGGAATTTCAGGTGATACGATGCCAACAAAAGAATTAGAAGTGTTTTTCAAAGATTGTGATTATTTAGTATTTGATTCTACATTTGTTGAAGAACAAAAACAAAGAGCTCTAGATACTTGTCATTCTACTGCAAAAGAAGCTGCGATATTAGGAAAAAATGCAAATGTTAAAAATTTGATTCTAACACATTTTTCAGCTAGATACAAAGATGAGTTAAGACATTTGAATGAGGCAAATAAAATTCATAATTCAGTAATTACTGCAAGAGATCATTTAGAAATAGAAATCAAATGAAAATGTTTGAATTAATAAAAGATCAAATTAAAGAAATTAAAAAAATAGTTTTTGTGACAGGTGCTGGAATCTCACAAGAAAGTGGAATTCCTACATTTAGAGGAAAAGATGGATTGTGGAGAAATTATGATGCAATGAAACTAGCAACAATTGATGCATTTTATGAAAATCCCAAGTTGGTTTGGGAATGGTATAATGAAAGAAGATGTAATATTTTTGCAGCAAGTCCTAATCAAGGTCATAAAGCTATTRCGGAACTTGAAAAGTATGTAGAAGTGGTAATTTTAACACAAAATATTGATGGGCTTCATCAAAAAGCAGGAAGTTCAAAAGTCTTAGAATTACAYGGTAGTATTGTAAAAATAAAATGTACAGTTTGTGATTTTAAAGATGAAATAGTTACTGAATTTCAAGAAATTCCACCTTTATGTAAATGTGGAAATATACTTCGACCAGATGTAGTTTGGTTTGGTGAATCCTTACCACAAGACATTTGGCAAAAAGCAATAATTCTATCAAGTCAATATGATTTGATGGTGATTGCAGGCACATCTCTTGTTGTATCACCAGCAAATACTCTACCCATCTATGCAAAACAAAATCATGCAATTCTAATTGAAATTAATCCAGAAAAAACTGAAATGTCATCAGAAATGGATTTAGTTTTAAGAAACACAAGTGCAAATGTGTTGCCTGAATTAGTCTCAATGTTTAAAATTAACTAAATTATGATTGTAAAAAAATTCCGTTAATTTTTGTATCAGAAGAATCGCCAGGATTATACACTGATGAAGTTATTGTACCATAATTTTCATGCTCAATAATCATATCTACATAATAAGGAACGCCACTAATATCATTTACATTTGTTTCAAACACAGAAGTAAAAAATATACCAGAAAAGATTTCTTTATGTTCTGTTCTAATAATTACATTTACACTATTTGTTTTTCCACTTAAATCAAAATATTGTAAAAGAATATCATCATTAGATTGTTGTATTATGGATAAAGATAATGTTTCATGAATTATTGAAAAGTCATCTTGAATAGAAATTTGAGTTACAGTATTTTCAATTTGTTCAAAATTTTCAAATGAGTCAGTTAATTCCTCCACATTTGGATTATCAGTGAAAATATTTTGTATTGATTCAATAGAATTGAAATTAGAAATTTTTTCGCTAATTGTTTGTTGGGATGATTTTCTTATATCAGATATTTCATTAGAAATATCATTACCAATTTCACTAATTTCATCAGTAATTGCATTGCTTGTTTTATCTACTATTTTGTCAATAGATTCATCAATTCTTTTTTCTACTGATTCAGAAGCTATAGCACCAAAATTAGAAACATCGTCTTTCAATGAATTTACTACACTAGCAGAAGTGGATGGAAATAGAACATCGATTTCATTAGAGAATATCATGCCTCCTAAGATAATAATTCCTGCAATTATACCCAATTTAATGAACATTTCTTAATAATTATTAAAAATAGATTTTAGATTCGAACTAAAAAAAATAATCAGATATGAGTGAATTTTCTTAGCTAGTTCTAATCTACAAAAACTATCCAATCAATTATTCTATCAATATCAGGTGAAGTCATAATTACTTTAATTGGTCCCAAAGGGGATTCTTCTGCTTCTTCACAAATTGCTATTTCTTCAGCAAAGGCTGCTTGTTTATTTAGATAAAACCAAGTTGTATCATTATCTAAGTTATTTTCAAGATTACGTCTATAGTTTTTTTGAGATCTTTTAGAACGAATTGTTTCATAGATTTTTTCAAAAGAAGTTAGATCTTTAGAATGGGCATTAATGGAAAAATCTTCAATTTTTATTTTTGAGTTGGGGAAAATATTTAAAATTGATTTTTTTATTTTTTCTGGATCTTCAGAAGGATTTATTGAGCAAAACATTTCTATTTTGCATTTAATGTTAGGAATTTTCATTCTATCCAACTTTGGATTATTTTAAATCCAGATTCTATTAATTCGTCTTTTGTAAGACCAATGTTTGAAATTGCATAATCTGATAATGCAATTGCATTACTTATTCCAACTCCTAATTCTCTATTGTCTCTTTCTTCAAAATGTTCTTGTGTTTTAGGATCATCTGATCTTCCTCTTTTTTGTAAAAAATCAAATCTGATTCCAGTTGATGCATGAATTGCTAAAAGTTTCACATTTCCAAATTTTTTAAGCACTTGAATCTCATCATTAGATCGTACCCCATCTACCAAAATTACATTTGAAGATGATGATTCAATTTCTGGTTTGATTAACTCAGCAATTGCACCAGGACCGTTTTGTTCTCTAAGTTCAAGCATCAATTTACCAAGATTTTCTCTAGTAGATTCTAAATTTCTTTTTTTTGCTTCGGCTCTTACAGCATTTCCCATATTTACAATATCATATCCTTTTAATTCCAACCCTTCAGCAATGGTAGATTTGCCAGCCCCAGGCATTCCTGTCAGGCATACAATTAGTTTAGTCAATACATATCAAAAAAATGGCTCGTCTAAGAAGTTACCGGAAATTATTATAAAGATACTTTAAAAATTGTTATAATGCGAACATTTGTAGCAATTGAAATTTCAGATGACAATGTAATTAATTCAATTGAAAAATTTCAAAAAGAACTTAAGATTAATGCAAAACCAGTTAATTCAAGAAATTTACATTTCACATTACAATTTTTAGGTGAAATTACAGAAGAGATCTCACAAAAAATCATTCAGATTCTTAAGACAATTAATTTTTCAAGTTTTGATGTAAATTTGAAAGGGATTGGTGTATTTCCAAAACTAAAATTTCCTAGAATAGTTTGGATTGGAACAGATGAAAATGGAGGAAATAAATTAGTAAACTTGGCACAAAAAATTGAAGAGTTGTTAAAACCTTTAGGATTTAGCTCCGATAAAGCATTCAAACCTCATATCACAGTATTTAGAATTAAAAAGAAAGGTGAAGATATCATAAGACAAATGGAAGATAATAAAAACATGAATTTTGGAATTCAGAAAATAACTAGTATAAAGTTAAAAAAAAGTGAACTAACACCTAATGGACCAATCTATTCAGATTTGGTGGAGATTAGTGCTATAAAATGAAACAAATAATTTCTAAAGTTGCAAAAACAGTTGTACCATCAAAGACCATAGAAATAACAAAAAAGAAAATTGCCAAATTAGCATATAATTTAGTTGAAAAAGAAATAAAGAAATTTTCTGAAGTAGTTGATTTAGAATTTGGAGGTTCGTTTGCTAAAGGGACTTGGTTAGCAAAAGAAGCAGATATAGATATTTTTATCAAATTCAAAAAATCTACATCAGAAGAAAAATTTGAGGCAATTTCAAAAAAGATTGGTTTTGAGGCATTAAAAAAATACTCTCCATATGTCAGATATTCTGAGCATCCATATGTTGAGGCTAAAATCAAAGATACCAAAGTCAATGTTGTACCATTTTATGATGTAAAACTTGGAGAATGGAAAAGTGCTGCAGATAGATCACCATTTCATACAAAGTTCATGGAAAAATCATTAACACCAAAAATGAGAAAYGARATTAGAATTTTAAAGACATTTCTAAAATCAAATGGAATCTATGGRGCAGAAATTGCAAAACAGGGATTTAGTGGATATGTTTCAGAAGTTTTAATTTTAAATTTTAAAAGTTTTGAAAATTTAATTAAATCAATTTCAGAAATTAAAGAAAAACAAATCATAGGTAAAACTTCAAAGAAATTTGAAACATCTATAGTAATTATTGATCCAATTGACAGCAATCGAAATTTAGCTGCAGCAATTTCTAATGAAAATATCGGAAAATTTGTTCTTATTTCTAGAGCCTTTAAAGAAAAACCTAGATTGACATTATTTCAAAATAAAAAATCTGAAATATCAAAAAAGTGTTGGGAAAATCTGTTAGTAGTGAAATTTAATTTTAAACTAAGAAGTCCAGATATAATATGGGGCCAAATTAAAAGAGCTACATCATCATTGGTTACCCAATTAGAATTAGGAGGATTTACTGTCCTAAGAAGTAAATCTCATACAGATGAAGTAAAAGAGGCATATCTTTTGTTCTTTTTAGAATCTACAAAAATTAATCCCACATATTCAAAGAAAGGTCCTGAATTCTTCAGAGAAAATAGTTCCAAAAGTTTCATTTCAAAAAATCTAAAAAATACTGAATTAATGTGGATCGAAACTGATGGAAAAATTATTGCACTTGAAAAAAGAAAACATACAGAAGCTGCTAAATTTATGAAAGATTTCTTGAAAAAAAATCTTCTAACAGGCATACCAAAAGGACTTTTAGATGATTTTAAGCAAGGTTTTGAGGTTTCTGTAGGAAGTAAAAATTTAAGCAAATCAATTAAAGAGGAAGCCAATGAGTTGATTTCAACTGATGRCACATTCCTTTATTTCAATTAAGAAATTTACTGATGAGCCATATTCAAAAATTCTAGGGTATCCAAAAGCAACAACACGTCAAATCAGTTCAAGAATTAAAGAGTTAGAAAAATTAAAAATAAAATCCATATCATTTACAGGTCCCACAACACTTGGAAAATTAGCAGTTTTGGGTAAAGGATACGTAGGAGTAGTTGTTCTTGCAAAAAAAGGTAACAAACAAGTTGCATTAAAAATTAGAAGAACTGATTCGCAAAGGAAAAATATGAAAAATGAATCAATATTGTTGAAACTAGTAAACACTATTGGTGTAGGACCAAAAATATTTGATAATAGTRAAAATTTTYTAGTTATGGAGTATCTGGAAGGAGAGAAAATTAGTAATTGGGTAAATTCRCTACATGGTATTGGCAGTACAAAAAAATTCAAAACTACTGTTAAAAAAATTCTTGAAGACTGTTACAAATTAGATAACTTAGGATTAGATCATGGAGAATTAAGTAATGTTTCTAAACATGTAATTGTAGGAAAAATAAAATTTACCTTAATTGATTTTGAGAGTTCCAGTACTAAAAGAATACCATCTAATGTAACATCAATTACTCAAGCATTTTTTATTGGTTCAGGAATTGCAAAAAAGGCTCAAAAAATTTACAAAAATCCATCTAAAGATAAAATCATTGAGACTTTACAACGGTACAAAAAAGATAAGACAAGTGAAAATTTTGAAAAACTATTAAAAATTCTAAAATTATAATGCGATCGATAGGATTCGTATATTTTTGTTCATTTTTTAGGTACTAATCAGGCATGAATAAGTTAAAAAATAAGAAAAGAATTTTTAATTTCTTAAAAATATGTTATTGATGTTGAAAATATTTATTATCTTTTCATTATTTTTTTCAATTTCGGCATCTTTAGCATTTGCAGAAGAACCTTCAGAAGGATGGGAAAGACTTGCCAACATGCCAGAACCTAGATCAGAATCAAATGCAATTGCATATAATAATGAAATCTATGTTGTTGGGGGATTAAACAATAAAGAGCTTGCAGACAATTCCATGTTTGTTTATGACATTAATGAAAATGAATGGGCCATTGGAACTTCCATGCCAACTGCAATACATCATGCAGGTGCAGCAATTTACAAAGAAAAACTGTATGTTGTTGGGGGGTATTATGATAAATGGATACCATCAAATGAATTATGGATTTATGATATTACATTAGATAAATGGTTTAGGGGAGAAAATATGCCTACTCCACGAGGTGCATTAACTGCAGAATTTCTTGATGGTAAATTATATGCAGTTGGTGGATTCAACAAAGATACTCGTTTTGAGAATGAAGTTTATGATCCACTAATAGATTCTTGGGAGAAAAGAGCAAACATGCCAACACCTAGAGAACATCTTGGCTCGACAATTTTAGATGATCAGATGTACATTATAGGAGGAAGAGATGATCAAGTTAATCTGGATACAACAGAAGTATATGATTATTCTTCTGATAGTTGGAAATCATTAGAACCTGTTCCTACTGCAAGAAGTGGATTGGCAGCAGCTACCTTGAATGGTGTAATCTTTGTTTTTGGTGGCGAGGGATATGCTAATACATTTGCAGAAAATGAAGCGTATATTCCAGGAGATGGATGGTTTGAACAACAACCCATGCCTATTCCAAGACATGGATTAGATGCAGTAACAATTAATGATAATATCTACTTGGTTGGAGGTGGAATTTCTCCAGGTGCTAGTTATAGTCCAATCATTGAAAAATATCACAACACTGTAATTCCAGAATTTGGAGTTTTTGTTTTAATAATTTTTGCAACATCTGTTACAATAATCATTTTATTTACAAAATCTAAAATTATCAATTACAATTGAAATATTGACAAATTTTATTTATTCTTGAGATTTAGTTTTAATATTTTTGTTTTGAGAATTAGTTTTTAATTTCTAATAAAATATTCTCATCAGTCCATTGGATTTGCTCTAAATTATCAAAATTCTTCTTTATGTTTTCTTTGAATGTTTCTAAAGACTCATCAAATGACTCCTTCTCATATAGAGCAAATGTAGAATARTGRTTRTTCTGAGCTTGATYTACYAATCTATCCAAACTAGAGGTTCTAGCGTATTCAAACACTTTGGTAGAATRGATTTTCATATCTGCATTGTTAATGTGGGATTGTAATTCATTTAAYTCATACAAACGAGTYTCCATTTCTGTAAATAATGGGAAATATTTTCCCCATACRCTTTTGGAATTTTGATTTCTTAGTCTTGTATAGATAAATATTTGTCCATCATCTTTGAGTGATCTTAGTGATTCTGAGAGAAATTTTGGAACATCAAAATGGTGTATTGCATTAAAGGTGACAATACAATCTATTGATTTGTTATCTAATGGTAATCTATCTGCATTTCCTTCTCGTGTACAGAAATTTGTAATTTTTTGTTCTGTAAGATGGTCTTCTAATGATTTTAACATATTTCCGTTATAATCTACACAGTGAATGTAAAATGTATCATCAAAGCATTTCAAAAATTCTAGTGAATATCGTCCATCACCGCATCCAATATCAGCCATATTGATTTTAAATTTTTGTTTTAGTTTGTCTTTTATGTGTAAGATTGGTTCTGTATCAAGTGTTCTTACACTTTGATATTTTGATGCAATAGTTGAAAAATGATCATGCATAGTTTGTGAGCTTGATTCAATTTYATTGCGTGTACGTGACAAGAGGATCTATCCATGATTAAACCCCTATATCCACGTTTACAGTATAGTATAGTGTAATGGTACTAGTATTGATTGGAATTGCAATAGGTATTCTGATAGTAGCAATTTTAATTATAAAAGCAACAAGAACACATTCTCAAGATATTTTGGGTATGGAATTGCATTGTATTACATGTGGAACAAAAACTAGTGGTTCAAAGTGTCCAAAATGTGAAAAAAGTAGGAAAACATTTGGAGTATAGTTTCACTCTGCTCTGAATTCTATAAGATTAGAAATATTCAACGATTAATTTTGTTGTGATTAACTGAAATGGGACCGGCAGGATTTGAACCTGCGACCACTAGTCCCCCAGACTAGTATCATACCAAGCTAGACGACGATCCCTAGTCACATAGGCACAAAATGAAATWATTAAATYGTCGTATTGAATAATGTAWKTATGAAAATTTGTAGTRTCTGTAAAAAAATTTCTGCAACAGGAGAAAATCATCTTGACTGTGTCCAAAAAAGAAGTATTGAATTAGAGAATGCAGAATTTAAAAAAGGTATTACTGAAAAACTGAATCTCTCAACAGATTATCAAGGATTAGGAGTTGAAGTAAGAGCAATTCTTGAGCATCTTACAAAAGATAAAGATTCAGAAGAAAAATCATAACCATTTTGAGAGTCTTTCTTTTTCAAATTCCTTCTTTTTAGAAAGATTATCAGTTGTTGATTCTGAAAGACTTGTTGATGATTTTGAATTAGTAAACATATCTACTTCAAGAATAGATGCCGTGTTTTTTCCTGATTCAATAAAACATCCACCTTTTCCATCAAACAAAACAGTTTCTTCTTTTAATTGAATTATTGAAATAATATTTTTTGCAACTGTAATACCTTCACCTTCAGCAAAAATTCCTGCCTTTGGAACTGCCATTTTTTCTCCAACTGCTAATACAGTTACATCACCAATTGCAAAAATATTTTCAAAAGGAGTTTTACAATCTCTATCTATTGGAATAAAGCCAGGTTCTTTTGCCAAACCAGAATCATAAATTATTTTTGGTGCAATATGAGGAGGAATAGCTAAAAGAATATCAAAATCAGCTTCACTGTTTTCAAAAATTARTTTCTTTGATTCAACAGATTTTATTTTACATRAATTATGAAAAGTAATTTTTTCAGAGTTTACTAATTCAAGGATTTTTTTACTAACTTCAGGGCCTGCAGCTGGTAAAGTAATTGGGGCTGGACTGTAAAAGTCAATTTGTACAGAATCACGTACTCCACGCTTTCTGAGCATAGAATCTATCAGTAAACTAGCCTCAAATGGTGCAGGTGGACATTTGTAAGGCATTCCCATTATAGAGATTGCAATTTTTCCAGATTCTATAYTCTCAAGTTTGTCACGAATTTCTAAGAGTTGATCATGATCATATAGATTAAATCCATTTTCTACTAGACCTGGAATTTTTTGAGGTGCTAAAACTACACCTGTAGAAATTATTAAAAAATCAAATRTRATATTTTGAGATTTAGTTTTAATATTTTTGTTTTGAAAATTTATTTCTAAAATTTCTTCTTTTATGAAATTGATATTTTTTTTTGATAATTCATTTAATGAGCCAATTGAATTTTCAAAAGTTCTAGTCCCATTAATTATCCATAATTTGGCAAATCCTACCATAAACCAATCTTTTTTGTCAATTACAGTGATTTTCACTTGTGARGATGATAAAGTGTTTCTTAATTCATTTGCACTTGAAAGTCCACCAAAACCTCCTCCCAAAATTACAACATGAGGAATATTTGTCAACTTAAAGTTCTTGTGTGGTTGGTCTTATCAAAATTTCATTAACATTAACATGWGRTGGAGATTCAACTGCATACAAAATTGCGTTTGCAATATCTTCTGCATGTAGTGCTTCCATCTTTTTTGCATTCTCAACAAATCCTTTCAATGATTCTTCTGTAATTGTATCATTAAGTTCTGTATCAACAACACCGGGTTCAATACTTGTTACTCTAATGTTAGTTCGTGCACTGAATTCTTTTCTTAATCCCTCACTAAATGCAGCAATAGCAAATTTTGTTGCGCAATAAACACTTCCAGAAGCAAATACAACTCTTCCAGCAACAGATGAAAGATTTACAATGTGACCGGATTTTTTTTCTTTCATATGAGTAATTACTGCTCCTGTAGAATACAATACACCTTTAATATTCACATCAATCATTTTATCCCATTCATCTACTTTGAGACTCTTAAAGAAACTCAAAGGCATTAAACCTGCATTATTTACTAAAATATCAATAGAATTCCATTTTTCTAAAACTGCTTTTGCAAAATTATCACATTCTAATCTTTGAGTTACATCTAATTTTTGATAAAATACTTCTCCTCCATTATCAGTTATTTTTTTTGCAAGTGCTTCTAATTTGTCTACTCTTCTAGCACCAATAGCAACTTTGGCTCCTGCCTTTGATAGTGTCAAAGCAGTTGCATATCCTATACCACTACTTGCTCCAGTTATTATTGCAACTTTGCCTTTAATCATTTAATCGCATTAAATTTTATCATCGTAAAAATGTTTAGACCAGATACATTACTTTGGAAAAAATACTATCATCTTTATTAAATGAAAAAGGGTAATCAAATAATGGAATCAGAAAAATGTGCTTACTGTGGAGATTTAACAGATATGCCTTTTCATTGCAATTATTGTAAGGATCCATTTTGTGCTGAACATAGATTACCTGAAGAACATAGATGTGTAAAGCTGACTCTAATTAGAGCAAAAAGATTTGGTGAGAAAAAAATCATTCGAGACGGTGGTAGAAATAAACCAAGTGTTTTTAGACGAATTTTTAAAAGATGAAAAACTAGTAAGGGCTTTTATCAGGAGAAATTTTTGCGCGTCTTCCTTGATAAATAAGAGCAATACCTAGCGCAAACATTACCATTGCAGTTAATGGAAAATTTTGTGGTGCAGGTAAAATAAACCAATAATATATTCCAAAACCAATAGACACAACAGCTTGTGTCCATAACTTAATCCATTTTGGGGCTTTGATTAATCTGCTAATTAGTTCAATGGTAAGAATCCCAAATACTGGATAAATTGAAAATAATAAAAAATCAAATACTTCAACGCCTGTATGGGACATAGTTCATGAAAATAATAGGTATAATTTCTATCTAATCTTCCCAACGAACCTTTGTTGCAATGTTTTTAGCAATTAATGCCTGTGCATTTTCGTAAGGGATTGTGGCAATGTCTTCAGTCTTAAATGGACCATACTTCTCAAGGTCAGCGCCTACAATTTCATCTACTTCATTAAGAAACCTAATGACAACTTTTTTTGTTTTATGGTTTTGAGCTAATGATTCAAGAAATTTTGATTTTCCGTTAATTGTTGCAGAAAGAATCATCTCTGTTCTTTCTCTTTGTTCATCTTGTGAATCTAAAATGAATTTTTCTTCATCCAAAAGATGTCCAATTTTAAAATCAGAAGATTTAAAAATTTTGTCTAATCTAATTTTTATTAATAATGATGTTAGTTCGGTTGTCATTTCAATCAGGGTGTCTTTGATTTTATTTTCTACACCATCAAATTCTTGCTTTCTTAGATTTCCAATAAAATCAGAAAGGTTTCTGTAAAAATTTGGATCAATTTCTAGTAATGAATCATCTTCTGTTTCTCGTAAAACTGTAAGATGTAATGAATTGATRTTGATTGGATTWGGTTCTGACATTTCTTACCTAATCCTTAAATGYTGGATGTATTTGTGTTTGATTGAAGTACAAAAATTGCCCTATAAAGTAAGTCACGGTAAAGCASTCCAAGTAACATATTCAYCAGATGARGTTTTCGCTAGAATTSAACATGAARAAATTCAATTTATCGATCTTCAATTTACTGGTTTAACTGGTCATTTTCATCATACTACAATTTCAGCTAATACTTTTACTCCTGAACAAATGAGAGATGGTTTACCTAAACTAGATGGTTCATCAATTGTTGGATTTACTTCAATTGATGATTCAGATTTACTTTTAAAACCAGATCCAAATACATTTGCAATAATTCCTTGGATGACTGAAAACAAAACAGCTAGAATGCTTTGTGATGTTTATTGGGGAGAAAATAGAGGAAGATTATCAAGAGATCCTAGAGGAATTGCTCAAAAAGCTGAAGAATATATCAAAACTCAAGGATTTGATTTTAGTACATGGGGACCAGAAGTAGAATTCTTTGTTTTTGATAAAGTACATTGGGATGTTTTAACACCGTACAAAGGACAATCATATTCAATTGAATCCAAAGAAGCCCCATGGAGTCAATCAGGTGATGGATATCCAATGGGGTTACAAGAAGGATACTATCCAAGTACACCTGCAGATACTCTTACACCATATAGAAATGAATGTGTAAATATTCTTGGTAAAAATTTTGGAATTTTATGTGATAATCATCACCACGAAGTTGCAACTGCAGGACAATGTGAAATTGATATCAAATATGATTATTTGACAAACGCTGCAGATGCTGCTCAAACTTACAAATTTGTAATTAGAAATGTTGCACAAAAATATGGTAAAGTAGCTACAATGATGCCTAAACCAATTGCAATGGATTCAGGTTCTGGAATGCATGTTAATGTTAGTTTATGGAAAGGAACAGAAAACACATTTTATGATCCAGATGATGAGATTGAACTAAGTCAAACTGGAAGATACTTTTGTGGTGGAATTATTAATCACTGTAAAGCATTATCTGCAATTTGTAATCCAACTACAAATTCATATCATAGATTAGTACCAGGATATGAAGCTCCTGCATACATTGCATGGAGTTCAGGTAATCGTTCTGCAGTTGTAAGAGTTCCAAAACATCTTACTGGAAAAGAGTATGCACATCTAAAAAGACTAGAATTTAGAGCACCTGATCCTTCATCAAATCCATATCTTGTGTTTGCTGCAGTAGYAKCAGCWGGACTAGATGGAATYAARAARAAAATGGATCCAGGWGAACAAGTCAAAGAAGATATTTTCAAGATGACTAAATCTGATAGACTCAAAAGAGGAATTGGTGTTCTTCCAAAAAGTCTTGGTGAGGCATTAGATGAATTAGAAAGTGATAGAAAATTCCTTAATCCAATTTATACAAATGATGTGATTGACAAAGTTATAGAATTAGAAAGACGAGATCAACGTGAAATTGCAATTAGACCACATCCACATGAATTTTATCTATACTTTGATGTCTAAACTCTTCCAGTAAGCTGAAAGATAAARTRTAATGAGACTGCAACTAAAGTAAATCCYCCTCCAAGAAATATWATTCKATATTTCTCAGATGTTGCTGCTTTGTATAACAAAATTCCTCCTGCAAGACCTGCAAACAAAACTAAAACTCCAATTATTACACTATCAAAACTTTGGTTTGTAATTAGTGGATGAAAGAATCCGGAAAGTAATGCAAAAAATGCAACTAGGTAAACGTACTTGAAACTAACTAAAATTTTGGATGATGGTACATTCAATGTTGTTCGTAAATATAATAATCAAATAAACTTTTGAAAGAAATTTTTAAAATAATTTACATCATTCCGCCCATATCAGGCATTCCACCCATTCCAGGCATTCCACCCATTCCAGGCATTCCACCACCCATTCCAGGTGGCATTCCTCCTTCACCACCACCAGGTGGTCCACCACCAGATTTTTGGGTAGCAATTACATCATCGATTCTAATAATCATGCATGCTGATTCAGCAGCTGCTGAAACAATTTGAAGTTTAACTGCAAGAGGCTCAATAATATCACTTGATTTCATATTTGCAATTTTTCCTTTCATAACATCAATTCCAGTCCATTTTTCTCCCTTTTGTTGTTTTGAGCGAAGAAGTGTTAGTGTATCAATTGGATCCATTCCAGCATTTTCTGAAAGTGTTAATGGRATTGATTCTAAAGCATCTGCAAATTTTTCAGCAGCTAATTGTTCTCTACCTTCTAAAGATTTTGCCCAACTTCTAAGTTTTGTTGCAGCATATGTTTCAGGGGCGCCTCCACCTGCAACAATTTCAGGTTTTTCAATTACATCTTTTACAACCATAAGTGCATCATGAACAGAACGTTCAACTTCATCTACTACTCTCTGTGAACCGCCACGAAGAAGTAATGTAACAGATTTTGGATGTTTGCATCCTTCTACAAATACCCATTTGTCTTCTTCAATTTTTCTTTCTTCAACAATTTCGGCACTGCCTAAATTTTTCTCAAAAAGATCATCAAGATTTGTAATTATTGTAGCACCTGTTGCTTTTGCAAGTTTTGTAAGATCACTTTCTTTAATTCTTCTAACTGCGATAATTCCTGCTTTAGCCAAATAATGTTGTGCCATATCATCTAGTCCTTTTTGACACAAAACTACATTTGCGCCAGAACCAATAACTTTGTCAACCATTGTCTTTAGCATTCTGTTTTCTTCATCCAAAAATTGTTTTAGTTGTTGAGGATTTGAAATGTTAATTTTTGCATCAGTTTCAGTTTTACTAATTTCTAATGCTGTGTTAATTAATGCAATTTTAGCATTATTAATTACTCTAGGCATGCCTCCATGAACAATTTCCTTATCAAGAACTATACCTTGAATTATCTTTGAATCTTTAATAGAGCCTCCTGCCTTTTTTTCTACTTTAATATCATCAATATCAACATCAAAACTTTCTCCATCTCTTTCTGCAACAGCAAGTACTGATTTTACAATAATTTCTGCAAGTTGATCAGAATCTTTTCTTACAAGTTTTGTTTGCATTGATGTTTTTGCAATTTTAGTTARAATATTTTTATCGTTTGGAGAAATTGTRTCTGCAATAYYTTCAAGGAATTGTTTTGCCTTTTTTGCAGATTTTCTATAACCATCAACAATAATTGTTGGATGAACATCTTGATCAAGTAATAATTCAGCGTGTTCAAGTAATGCTCCTGCTAATACAACTRCAGAAGTTGTTCCATCACCTACTTCATTATCAGTAGTTTTGGCAATTTCAACAAGCATTTTTGCTGCAGGGTGTTGAACATCAATTTCTTTCAAAATAGTTGCACCATCATTTGTAATAGTTACATCGCCTAGAGAATCAACTAACATTTTGTCCATGCCTCGTGGGCCTAGACTAGTATGAACGATTTCTGCAACAATTTTACATGCAGCAATATTATTTTTTTGGGCTTCTCGTCCTTTAGTTTCTGAACCGCCTTCTTTTAGTAGAATAACTGGCATATTGCCCTTTGAAGTTGCTTGCACACCCATAGATGCAAAATCTCTAGATTCCCCTTTTATACCTTCCAGATCAAGAATAAAAAATTTGGTAAAGTATCGGTGTTTTTAAATTGGGAAAATTCAGTTGCAGAATATGGTAAAGTCACAAAATAAGGAATCTTATAATAAAATTTTTGCAAAATTAAAAGAGCACCATTCTTGGTTTGAAAATTCAATTCCATTAATTGCAAGTGAAAATGTACCTAGTCCAGCTGTTCGTGAAGCAATAATTTCTGATTTTGGTAACAGATATGCAGAAGGATGGCCAGGAGAAAGAGTTTACGCTGGTTGTGTCTTCATCGATGATGTAGAGTTTGAATGCATGAAATTAGCTAAAAAATTATACAAAGCAAAATTTGCAGATGTCAGACCAATTTCAGGTGTTGTTGCAAATTTAGTTATATATTCTGCTTTTACTAATCCAGGAGATATTATGTTAGCACCATCTATTCCTGCTGGTGGACATATTTCTCATGGTAAAAAAGAACATTCTGGAACTGCAGGTTTAGTTCATGGATTAGAAATCGAGTTTTATCCATTTGATGCTCAAGAGATGACAATTGATGTTGAGAAAACAAAACAAAAAGTAAAGCAACTAAAAAAAGATAATCGTCTTCCAAAAATGGCAATGTTTGGTGGTTCGCTATTCTTATTTCCACATCCCGTCAAAGAATTATCAGATTTTCTAAAGAGTTATGATATGCATATCAATTATGATGCAGCTCATGTTGCAGGACTAATTGCTGGAGGAAAATTCCAAGATCCTCTACGTGAAGGTGCCGATACAATGACTATGAGTACTCACAAAACATTGTTTGGACCACAAGGTGGACTTGTTTTAGGTTCTAAAGAACATGAAGAAGTAATTAAAAAAGCAACATTTCCAGGTCTTACAAGTAGCCATCATATTCATCATATGGCAGGTAAAGCTGTTGCATTTACAGAAGCTTTAGAGTTTGGAAAAGATTATGCAGTTCAAGTAATTAAAAATGCAAAACTACTAGCTGACGCTTTGAGTGATGCAGGATTCAAAGTGTTAGGAGAAAGTAGAGGATTTACACAATCGCATCAAATTGCAGTCAATGTGTTAGACTATTCRGATGGTGGAAAAGTAGAAGCTGATTTGGAAAAAGCTAACATTATTGTAAATAGACAACTTATTCCAGGYGATATTAAGGCTGGAAGRAATTATTTCCATCCAGGAGGAATAAGATTAGGAGTTTCAGAAATTACACGACTTGGAATGAAGAAAGTTGAAATGCAAGAGATTGCATCTTTCATAAAACAAGTTATCATTGAGAAAAAAGATCCAAAGAAGATTCTCTCTAAAGTGAAATCATTAAGAAAGGATTATCAAAAAGTGAAATTTTGTTTCGATAATAAATTGGGTGCCTACGAATACGTAAAACTCAGATAATCTCTAAGAATAATCAGTAAGAAGTTGTTGGTCTCCTTTATTCTTACCAAAAACTAATTCAATTTCATCTGAGAGGGCATGAATTCTTCCCCTTTGATATTCACCCACATCATATTTTTCAACTAATCTTTTTGCAAGTTTTAGATACTTTTCTACAGAGCCTCTAGTAATTGTAGCAATTAATTTGTGAGAACATGTACATGTCTGAATAAGAGGCATTCGTCGATATGATTTTCCGCAAGCAGTGCATCGAAAACTCTGTCTTGCATATGCCCTAAGATTTCCCATCAAGTCTGGCACAAGATGTGTAGAGATTACATTTGAAACRATTTCTGATGTGTTTACTGCATCAATTAATTCAGCGTTTCTAACTTGCATATCAAATTTGTCAAGCATTGAGCCTAGAGTTGAATARGCACTACGRGATTTTGAKGTGRYTAAAGATGAKGTGSWRTGTGTAAAGAAATAATCATAAAATTGTCTTTCAGTTTCAATTCTTGATTCAACAATTTCAATTGATTTAATCTCYGARGCTTTAACATTTTGAAGAGTTGATTCAAAGAATTCTAAAGGRAATAATTTTGTAACTTCAAGATTATGTGCTTGTGGTTGAGATTCATGTGGTAAAACTAGYGGTTGAATAAGTAATGGTGCATCCATTAATCCACCAATTCTGTCTGATAGAAATTGTCTTGAGAAATTAAGTAGACTATCCATTAATAGCATAATCGAGTCAGCATCACCATCAGCGTCTCTTCGTTTTGCAGAATGCCAGTTAGGTGTWGCAAAACAAACATGAGTTTCAGTATATCCAATAATTCGTCCTAMAATTCCTACTGAGGTATGAGGAGCTAAACCAATTACTAAATGACCAAGAAGTTCTTGGATATTTTTCACATTATAAAATGAAGATTTTCCRTAAAATTTCTTCAAAAGTGTGTCAATATATTTACAAGTTGAAACGAGATATCTYCCACTATCATAAGGAATAATYACATCYTGCATTCGAAGCTCAATRATCTGATCTAAATTCTCAAGTGGTTTTCCATCAATATCATGAGAATAACCTAATTCCTTTAATTTCTCAATTGATGTTCCAATCCATGAAGGTTTGAATTGAGTCARTGGRGAATTAGTTGCATCGAATCTAACAGTTCCATCTTTGAAGACTGTTARGCCAAAATTTTGACGTACAAGYCCCTTTTCWAGGGGTTCRGCTATTTTGTCTTGGCTGATTARCTCTTTTACTCCCTTGAATGGTTCTTTRGCACGWAWGCCCATCTTCTCTTGTGCMRAAAGTAGTTTMGATTTTAATGGGAATTTTCTTTCTGAATAAGATGGTGCTTTACGTTTACATTTTTCACAAAATGGCTCAGTAAGAGTATCTCTRCAGTAAAAACAYCTGTAAGTRATTATTGTYTTWRTACCACACTTTAGGCACTTTATTCCAATTGATGGTTCATCACATTGTTTACAATGCCTGTTGAATATTTTGGCAAAGAAATTTTCATTTCTTGAGGCTTTAAGGAGGTCTCTAGTWGGGCCTCCCTTATCACTAACAGGAAATAGYACGTGTGTGGGAGGTTTCATTTGTCTTGGTGCTGCTTTTTCTGGTCTTCCAATCCTAACTCCAATTGATGTTGAAAATTTATTTCTAATTTGAATTCCAGATGATTCGGATAGAATCTTTGGAACTGATAAATCACTGATTGTTGGTTTTTTCCTAAATAACAAATTAAAGAAAATTTTTGYTTCTAGTTCTTCTAAAATTATAGTATTATTTTCAATTTTATGAGGTGTACCCAGTTTTTCAAGGATTTTTTTAAGTTCAATAGAATATTCGATAGATGTTTCATTTACTTTTTTAGGTTCTAAAAGTTGGATTAATTCTTGAGTGGATATCATGTCCCAATAATACAAGTACTGTGGATAAAATGGAATTTTAAAATCAAGTGAGATTTTTAATGCTTCATTAATTGTTGGGATTTTTTTCAAAAATTGATGTAGATACTTTTCATCAGGTTCATTTTTTTGAATTTTTTGTTTTAGTTCTTCAATCCAAAATTCCTCAACATATCCAGATGGGATTAGTTGAGCGTTATTTTCAAGAAAGTCTCCAAATGTGATTAAAATATCTCCCAGATGAAGGATTTTTTCAATATCATTTTTAATTTCTAATCCATGTTTTACATCTCTAATTTTTACAACATTGCCATTTTCCAAACGAACTATTGGAGTATCAATAGAGTCTACAAATGCAATTGTTGCTCCTTTACCTGGAAGATCAATTTTGATTTGGGTTCCKACTACWATTGTATGATCTAGAATCTCACCAATTACAGGGTGAACTCCTACTGCTGCAAATCCTGTGTTGCATGCTCTCCCGTATCTTAATCGAAATCCACCTAATTTRTTAGGCATAGAAAGCACAGATCTGCCAGTAATTACCTCACGCATTCTTTTTGCAGCAGCGTCTTCCTGATTATCGCCTGTTTGGACTGCTCCTTTTAGATCATTAAGCCATTCCCAACCATCTAAATTGTACAATTCAATTCTTTTGAGAAGTTTTTTAGATCTTCCAATCAAACCGTCATTTAGAACACGTAAAGCACCTCCCCTAACCCTATCAGTTTTGATACGAGTCATTCCTTTATGATTTACAACCTCATATGGATCAGTATCTACACCATCAAGTTCTACTGGAAGATGTGAAATTACATATTCAATATCTTCATCTAAAATATGAAATTGAAAACTACTCGCTTCTCTTTCATAGATTCGTAATTCTTCAACAAATCTYCCTGTTTCATCATCAAAAGAATTTGCTTGRTATTTTGCTAGTCCTACTGCTTTTCTGACATGATCAGCAATTAACATAGTAACTGCTGATTCTGTCCCACCTGCTGAACGCATTGGACCTGCAATTGAAATTGAAAGATAGTCAGTTCCATCTTTATTTTTCTTAATCTTTACTTCACTAATTCCTTGTAGTGGTGCAATTGTAACTCCTTCAGTTACAATTGCCAATCCTACACGAACTGCTAAATCTAATTTATCTTCTAATGATGCATCTGGAAGAGCRTATTTTCCTAAAGCAAGTTCTTTTGAAAGTATTAGGGCAGAGAGTTCTTTTCCATGAATCTTTAGTAATTCTCTTAATGGATCAGCAATGTCAATATCGTGCATTTTTGCAACTCTATCTGCTAAATCAAATGCAATTTTAGGCTCAATTATGCCTGAGGAGTCAAACAGGGTTGCTTTAGCTGCTGCTGCATTCTCAAAAATTGTGATTGTCTCAGATGAGAGATTTGAATAGTATTTTAGATAATAATCAGGCATCTTAATGTCTTTAATTCGAGAAATTGCGTCGTTTTCAGACATAATACAATACTATTACTTGCTTCTTTGAATTGCTTTTGCTATCTCTTCAAGTTTTTTGATACTTCCACCTTTTTCAAGGAATGTACCAATTACTAGAGCATCAGCTCCTGCTTTTACCAAACTTTGAGCAGTTTTGACATCTTTAATGCCCCCTCCTACTATTAGAAATCCATTAAATGCATGTCGAACTGTTTGAACCATCTCAGGGGTTACACTTGATTTTGCACCAGACCCTGCTTCTAAATATACAAATCTCATTCCAAGGAATTGTGCTGCTAATGCATATGCTGCAGCAATTTTTGGTTTTTCAAACGGAATTCCTCTAGCAGCTCCTACAAACCAGGCAGATGTACCTTCTCCTATCACTAGATATGCTGTTGGAAGAGGTTCTAAACCAAATTTGAGAACACTTGGAGCAGCTAATGCTTGTGCTTGAGTGATAAAGTATGGGTTTTCTGARTTCATTAGGGAGCTAAATAAGATAGCATCAGCGTCAGGAACAACTCCTGTAACGTTTCCTGGAAACAAAATAATTGGAATTTTAATGCYTTTTTTGATGCCTTTTACCACTTTAGCCATCTCAATCTGATCAGTTGCAGATGAACCTCCAACTAAGATTGCAGAGGCACCAATTTTTTCTACATCTTTAGCAAGCTTACTTGAAGCCGTTAGGTTTGATACTTCTGAATCAATTAATACAAAGAGTAATGCATTTTTCTTTTTTAATTCTAATTTTAGGAATGTTTCAACTTTATTTCCAGTCATAAAAGATCTCTGTATGTGTCTCTTTAAAGTTTAATTGGAATAGGTGCATACAGATCTGTATAGCTATGGCAGGGTCTGAAGAATCYAATTTTAACAATATTATACATAAAATCATCAAAAAATCACTGTTTACAGAGCGACAAATTGAAATTATTTTAAATCAGAAGGATATTCAAGAATCAAAGTTTTCCATTTCTAAAGGTGCGTATTATAGGCAAGTTGGGCAGTCTAGAGAGAAATTAATTGGATTATACTACTCAATCATACTTTTTCGTGGTTTAGGCATACTTTTGCCTGATGATATTGATGTGATTTCCAAACTATCAGAACAAGTTAGTGTGATAAATGAGAGTGATATTTTTCCAGAAAGGGAAGATGAAGTGATAAGTGTGATAGATAGGCTCGTTCGTCAGGCATGTAATATGTGATGAATGTGATTACATCAAACTAACTCAAGTTAGGATAATTGTGATATGTTGTGTGAGTATGTTAATCTAAATGTGAATTAATGTTGGTCAATCACRATAAATCACAACTTAAGCGTAAATATTGTGATGTTAATAGAAATTCCTGATCCTGAAGTGATTTTAGGTGTGATACTTGCATTTTTGGTGGGYTTAGCAGGATTGTATGGTTACTATAAAGTACGACCTTTCATYAAGTCTAGAAATGAGGTRATTGATGCAWCACAGGYTGAGCGTTTAGAGTTCTATGAAAGACAGTTAATTGATATGAAAATACGCCTAGATGCCATAGAAATGCAAGGGATTGAACAAAAAGTTGAGGATCCAAACATGGAATTAAAACAATTTYTAGAAAAACTAGCAAGGAATGAGGTACAAGAAAAATTGCCTTCACCTGAAACAATAGAGCCTACTGTTACTCAAAAACAAGTAATTTCTACGCCTGAGGTTGTTGAAATTGGTTATTCTAGTCCTACAAATCACGTGTTACATCTCATCACAAACAAAACTATGACATCACGTGACATACAAATCACATTAAAAAAGAGTAGAGAGCATACTTCAAGGTTAATGAAAAAATTATTTGATGAAGGTTTGGTGCAAAGAAATACGGAGACTAAACCATACACATATTCAATTACAGAGAAAGGGGTTTCAAATGTCCAAGATGTTCCAACTATAATTCAATAAATTTCAAAGTGTTTTTAGTTGATTTATCAATATTTYATTAAATTTAGTATGATTTCATTATTAATTATAAATTAATAATAATRTTAAATTATATATATTATAAAATTATAATGATATCATGTCTGTACAAGAAAATGAAGTTTTAGTTAAAATTACATCTGCTGGTACAATTTCTATCCCAAAACAGTTTAGAAAATTTATGGATGTCCAAAAAGGAGAATATGTTAAATTAATTCTTGGAAAAGATAGATTGATTGTTAGAAAAATCACTATTTCATAATTTTAATTATTGTTTTTGTGGTATTTTGATGGTTTGATAAGTCCATTCTCGACCTGTTCTGGCTCTATCTACCCTACCTTTTGTGGAAAATCGTGCTAAGTATGTAGAAATCACACTAAGTTTTACAGGTTCGTTATATTCATCCTCATATTTTTCAAGAATATTTGTTGAAGTAAATTTGCCCATTGGGAAGAATTTATCAACGATATTCCAAATTTTAGAACCTACTGAATCCATGTTAATTGGTTCTTGTTCATCTTCAATATTCATCAAGTCCATTAATTCAAATATTTTGAGAATTTTTTCACGTGTTACATTACCTTCTAATTTAATATTATAACGAGCACCGTCTGCATCCTCCATATCTATTTGAATACGTTTTTTAGCCATCTTTGAGATCTGTTTAATCTAATGTTAATAATTGAAATGATCCAAGAATATTTGTTAACTAGTTGATTTGTTAATATTGACTGCCTAGATCACGCCTGACTAATTTTTTGTTATTAACAATATATTTTCAATTAGCCCCMTAAATAAGATAATTTCATGCCTGGAGTGGAAAGAAAGGGGTTGTTTTTAGGATATTCACATTGTTAACATCATTCTTAACGCCTGGARTGGAAATAAGGGGGTTAAAATGAGGTTTTTKRAYATTTTCTTCACAAYAAATTAACAATTTGTGAATATRGRAAAAATTTAGGATAAACCCACACACCARTATTTCCACTCTAACTTTTTTTATATTTTTATTTTTWGAAAATCTAAAACTAATTAAAAATAATTAATTACAAACTAAATTACAATTACTACTGTATTCTATACCATYTTAATTCARATATGATTATGTTATTGTTGATAGGAAACAAANGNGTGTGTGAGTATGTCTGATCCAATAGATAGATTACTTRATGCAGCAGAATCTGGAAAATCAATTATTAAAAATCGAGATATTCTTCATTTTACATATATTCCAAAAATTATCTTACATAGAGATTCTGAACAAGAACAAGTAGCTCAATCTCTWTTACCAATTCTCAAACAATCMAGACCATCAAAYYTMCTTGTCTATGGAAAACCTGGTACTGGTAAAACYYTRGTWGTAAAAAAAGTAMTTTCAAAAATTCAAGAAAGAGTTGAAAAATCAAAKTTTCCAATTAAACTAGTATATTCAAACTCTAAAGAAGAAACAACACTTTATGGTTTATTRGTTAGTTTAGGYAGGCAATTGAAYCTAAATGAGAAGGAATTACCCACAACTGGCTTGGCAATAAGTGAGGTYTTTAARCGAYTATTAAATAAAATTGATGAAGGGAAACTTAACGCAATTTTTGTTATAGATGAAATTGATTATCTGGCACAACTAGTCTCAAAAACTGGTAAAGAYATCTTATACCAACTAACTAGAGCAAATGAGCGACTACAACATGGTTCCCTGACTTTAGTTGGAATTTCAAATGACTTGACATTTAAGGAAAAATTAGATCCTAGAGTGATTAGTAGTCTTGGGGAGGAAGAAGTAGTTTTTACAAATTATAATGTTGAGCAAATTAAAAAAATTCTTCAAGAAAGAATTAACGAATCTTTTCTAGAGGATACTGTAGAGGAGCCTGCTCTAAATTTRTGTGCAGCCCTTGCTGGAGGAGAACATGGTGATGCAAGACGAGCCATTGATTTACTTCGTGTGGCAGGAGAACTTGCTGAACGTCAACAATCAGATAAAGTAACAATTGAGCATGTTAGAGAAGCAACCCAAAAAATTGAAGAAAATAAGGAAGAGACGTCACTCAAATCATACCCATTACATGAAAAATTAGTTGTTTTAGCCATAATGAAGGCTAATGGTTCATCCACAGGTGAGATATATTCCTCATACAAAAGTCTCTGTAAAATTATCAGACAAGACGAACTTACTCAAAGAAGAATTACTCAAATATTAAGTGAAATTGAATTATCTGGAATAATTAATGGACGGTTGATTCATCAAGGAATTCATGGTAGGACAAAAAAATACAAACTAACAATCTCATCTGAAATGATAAAAAAATCATTCAAAGACGATCTAACTTTGCAAGACATTATCTGAATCTGAATTATAGTTTTGATGAAATACCTGAAAAGTTTTCAAGTTTACCATTAATGCAATTCCGGGATTTGGAGTCATTCCAACACTAGCTTGAAAAGGAGTCTGCTTTTGCCACGAACCAGAATTAACTAGTAAAATTCCCTTATACATGTCCAATTGAGCCTTGTGGACATGACCCACATGAAAAATATCTGGAATATCTTCAATTACCAAAAGATCTTCCATTTCAGGTGCAATTGGTGTTTGACTACCATAAATTGGACTCAAATGTCGTACTTTGAGTAGATGTCTCATTACATTTGTAGGCTCATCATATTTCATTCCAGGTGTAGTCTTTACGATATCATCAATACTTTGTCCATGAAACATCAATACCTTTACTCCATTTAATGAAATCATTGATGGATTTCCAATCATTATTACATTTTCTCGTTCCCACAAACTTGAATTGTATTTTTTTGGAATTGCTGGTTGTGGAAGAGCTCTTCTTCCTGGATCATGATTTCCAGGCATTATGATTATTTTGATATTTTTTGGAATTTTATCAATTAAACCTTCAGCTTTTTTTAATTGCTCTTCTATTGTTTGACAAACTAATTCCTTATTTTGATTTGGATAAATTCCAACACCATCAAGAATATCTCCTCCAATYAGAACAAAACGAATTTTTCTTGCAACTGGATCAGGACTAGACAACCATGCTACAAAATCAGAAAATTCTTCTTCCATGAAATATTTACTACCAATATGYAAATCAGAAAGAAATACCGCATAAGCTTCAGATTCTGATTTGTTTACAGCCTGCTCTGGAATGTCGGGGAAAATTATATCCTTTATAATAAATCCCGAATTCTTCCCCATTCCTACTCTTATCATAATAAATTGGTCTAGTAGAAGAGTATCTACAGTTTTTTGTAAATCATCATCAAAAACTATTCCCTCAAAYGAGCCTGAAGGATCTTCTAGCATTAATTTTGTAATGTTTCGCTCAGAATTTTTTGYTGTGACAAGACCACACACATACAAATCATCATCAAATTTTGCAGATTTTATTGATGCTAGTGATTTTAGCATTCTTGATTCAGGCCTATCTGAAATGATTCGTTTGAGTTTGTTAAATCGGCTAGAAAATAGGGCATTATACCCTTTAACACCCTCACCAGATGTTATCTTTAAGGTGGGATCAGATAATACTTTGATTTCACTTTKTAAATCTRAGTCTTCYTTAATTCCAAGATACGTTTCTAAATCATCTTGATTTATTTGAAATAATTTTTGTTTGGTCTTTTCTCGAACTATTTCTTTAATGATTTTCTCTAATTTTCTAACATCAACATTTTCTAGAATTTTAAATGCATCAGGATGAATTTGGAATCCTTTGTTTARTGCATAGTTTAATGCRAAAGTAACTTCCTTTTTCATATCAAAAAAYACCATCTGGTTTAATTAAATCTGCGCCTAAAGTGNAAACCTCAAATAATGTTCATAATTAAAAATAATATGAATAGAATTAGGTTACTCTTATTTTTCATTTTTCTTGGAGCTTTTGCTACCGCATTTCAAATTGGATCAATGACTACAATAAGTGAAGAAGATGCAGAGGCGTTCATGAAAGAATTTAAAAATCTTATTTTAGATATTGATGCATTTGGAATTTTTACACATAATACAACTATTGCCTTACCAATGTTTATCCCAGGATTTGGTGCTGTATGGGGTCTTTTTTCTGCCTGGTCAACTGGATTTGCTTTTGCAGCAATTGCATCAACTATACCTGAAATAGGTAGTATTCCACCTCTTACCATTCTCTTCTTATCCCCATTTGGAATAATGGAAATTATTGCCTACTCTTTGGGAATCTCTAGAAGTTTTATTTTGATTAAAGCAATTACCAAAAAAGTTAATCTTATTCAATTCATAAAACCAACTGTAATYGAAATTGGAATTGTTGTAGGTCTACTATTTTCTGGAGGATACCTYGAAATGTATTTGATAGATCTCGCTCAAGAAACGGGTTTTGAGATGCCTGGTTTCTAACTAAAAATAATTTATTGCTTTACCTAATCAGTCTAAAATAATCTATATTTAATATATATTATATATAAATTATATAATCTTAAATATTAGTAGATTTTATTACAAACTTTAGTTTTGACATGTTGTTGAATAGAGATGATTTAATTAAAAAGGCCAGAGAAGCAAAAGAATTTGCATATTCTCCCTATTCAAATTTTAAAGTAGGAGCAGCAATTCTAACTGAAAATGGAGAAGTTTTCACTGGGTGCAATATTGAAAATATATCTTATGGAGCAACTAACTGTGCTGAAAGAACTGCTATTTTTAAAGCGATTTCTGATGGAAACAAATCTTTCAAAGAAATAGCTATTTCATCTTCTATTGCTCCTGAAAAACCGATCTTTCCTTGTGGGATATGCAGACAAGTCTTGGCCGAATTCAATAAGGACATGCTTATTCATGTTGATGGTGATGATAAGACATACAAATTATCTGAATTATTACCTGCTCCATTTGATAAAAATCAAATGTCAAATTTCTAGAATTTCACAGCATAAAAAACACGATCACGTTAATTAATCATAGAATATGAGATTATTCACTTGGACACCAAACCAATTAAAGAGTTAAGGGATCCTATCCACGGTTTTATCCCAGTCTATGATCAAGAATTTGAAATTATTCAGGATCCTGTATTTCAAAGACTAAGAAGAATAAAACAACTAAGCTTTGGCTATTTTGTATATCATGGAGCAGAACATTCTAGATTTGGTCATGTAATAGGAGTTATGCACTTAGTTGAAAGGGCTCTTAACAAAATTCAAGAAAATGCAAAAAAATTAGATCTGACTGTTGATATTGATAAAAAAGATATTCAACTAGCTCGATTTGCAGCTTTGTTACATGATGTAGGACATCATCCTTTCTCTCATGCTTTAGATAGCTCAAAAATGATTCCAGTGAAACATGAAAAATACTCTACAATTCTAGTAGAAAACCATTTTTCTAAATTTCTAGAAAAAGCTGATATCAAACCCAAGGATGTATCTGATTTGATTTTAGGTAATCCACCACCTGATAAACCCTATCTTGCTGATTTGATTTCGAGTCAAATAGACATGGATAGATGTGATTATCTTTTACGTGATTCCTATTATGCAGGAGTAAAATACGGTGTTTATGATTTAGACAGATTGATAGACTCTCTTATTGTCAACGAAGAAAAAAAATTGGTAGTTCTTCAAAAAGGATTCTTTTCAGTTGAACAATTTCTTCTAGCCCGATATCACATGTTTAGCCAGATTTATCTACATAAAACAAAAAGATGTTTTGAAAACCTTACAAAAATTGCAGGAGAACATCTATTAGATATCGATAAATTTGATTATCCAAAACCTGATGATTTGAAATCACAAGATGGAATTGAAAATTTTATAACATTAGATGATTCTTGGTTAATTAAGAAAATTACAGAAATAACTGAACCTAAAATGGAAAATATTAAAAAATCCATTCTAAACAGAATTCCATATACTAGAGCCTTAGATTCTGAAAATATAGTTCCTGAAGGGAGTATGTTTGTCAAAAGCGTTGAAGATGATCTGAAATATGGATTAGATAATCATGCGTTTGACGAAATAGGCATTACAAACGAAGACATTCTGTTTGATGAAGCTACTCAACTATCATACAAACTACGTCCCTTTGCTTCACTATTAGCAGAAGAAGAGCCTGATGATCCTAAAACTATCCAAATTTATGATGACGAAACAAAGAAAACAAAAACCATGGAAGATAGCTCAAATATCATAGTAACTCTTGGAAACGCGATTAAAATCAGACGAATCTATGTTAGAAAAGAGAAAAAAGATGATCTTATGAAATATCTCAAGGAAAAATACCCGATTTTAAGATAGGTTAAAAAAATTGATAAATGTGAATACTTTACTAACCTATTACAAATGAAACGAGATAAATACTCGAGGATCGGAATATCGTAAGATTGGGGCAACAGGGGCTATGAATCAAGAATATACACTACTATCAGTAATTGATAAATTTGGAACCGTACCTGGAAAAAAAGCTTTACATAAAATTACATATTTTACAAATCTTCAAACTGATGATTTTATCTATAGATGGAATAATTATGGACCCTATTCTGAGGAAGTCCAACAATTCTTTGATGATGCTTATCTAAATGATAATATTGCTGTTGATGAAATTCAATTAAACAATGTTGCAAGACAATACAACACATCCTTAACTGAACAAGGTACTACCCGACTTGAATATTTCAGAAATATTAATAATGAAAATTATGAAAGAATCAATTCATCAATAGATTTTGCCTACAATCTACTTAATGAGAAAAACCCAAGACAAATGGAAATTTTGGCTTCTGTTCATTACATAATAAACTATGACTGTACTTTTGATTCAGAAAGGATTCTAGAAATAATAAATCAATTAAAACCACAATCTCATTTTACATTAGAGGAAGTTACTGAAGCATTAACCATTCTTCATGGTGTTCAATTAGCATAATCTCTGTTAGACATAAATTCAGAATAAATGAGTTATTGTAAAAATACTTCCGTTATTTCGGTAGTTTGTTACGAACTGTATGATTACAAAATTAGATAAAATCATTCTGATTCTTCTAAGGATTGCCCATATTTGGGCCATCTTTAGCTGATTTAACCGACTGTCTGTTAAATGTGAATAGTTCATGCAATGAACAATCTATAACCTGTCATCAAATGATTAAATTTCAAATATTTTTAATGAATTTCAACACGTAATTCTTGTTCTAACTCATTTCTAGTAAGATCTCGTAATCCGGTAGATTTTCTATATTTTTTAATTTTATTCATAAGTATATCACAATTATAACATAAAACACAAAAATCCTTTCTTGGATCTTTCTCATTTTTAATCATTTTCTTCACTAAATGTCTGATAAATTTTGGATCATCATCAACATTTCTAATACTATGAATTTTCAAAAGTACCGTATTACGAATATTACATATTGTACATTTACCCCCTAAAATTTCTGTTAATGTATATGATGTAGATTCAAATCCGAGATTTGTATCATTAACAACTCCCTTCATATCATCATAATCATATGAAATTTCTTGTATAATTGGATTTGTATCTTTTCCAATAGGTGTGTAATTATTATCATCTAACAAGTACGATAGTGTACAACATTGTGATCTATAGATCTACTGGTTCAAAACATTAGTTTTTAGATGACTAAAAAATTGACAAGACTTCATAAACTACTAATAATATATGTAATATACAATATATATAAAATACATACGTTTATATTTTATATATAATGTTTAGAAATATGCATGAGTACAATCACACAAGATTACGAAACTGGATTTCTAGATTCAGTGTATGTCATATCTCATAGTATCAAATCAGTCAAAACTTATCGTACGTCACTCAATCATCTTCAGAAATTTACCAAAATCAGATACGAAATTGACATATCTGATGTTATTTTACGACTAAAATCAGATGAAATTGACGTATATGACTATCTTCGAGAATTCATCATCTATCTTGACAAGCTAGACATTAGACCAAAAGGTCTACGATCTTATCTTAGTGGTGTCAAAGGATTCTTGAGATATTCTAAAATAAAAATAAGCTCTGATGATTTCAAATATTCAGTTCGTGTACCAAAACTAGTCAAGACAAGAGAAATTCCACTGACAAAAGATATGATACTGAGAATATTACACAGCTCACCACCAAAACTTCAGACAGCTATTTTTGTAGCTTGTTCTAGTGGTTTAAGAATCGGTGAACTAGTTCAGCTAAAACTTTCTGACATTGATTTTCAATCAAATCCGACAAAAATAACAATTAGAGGTAATACCAGTAAAACAAGACAGTCAAGAGAGACTTTCATCACTACAGAAGCTACAAAATCACTCAAAGACTATCTATCAACAAACTTTGGTTGGTCAGAAATCAAAGACAACACTCATCTAAATGAGACATACATCTTTGGTCCAACTACTAAGAAAGGTAGAAAATCAAAAAGACCTGGTTTTAATGTTGAATCATCTAAATTATCACTTCAAAAATCTCTACGTAGCTACGTATCAAAGATACCAGATCTTGATGTGATTAATGAGAATGGTTACAAAGCTATTCACTTTTATGGTTTTAGAAAATATTTCAGAACCACAGTCGGAAATGTTTGTGGTCGAGACTTTTCAGAATCACTTATGGGTCACTCATTTTACATGGATACGTATTATCAATTAGCTGAAGAAAAAAAACTAGAACTATATTCTGATGTAGAATCACATTTGACATTTTCTGATTTCAAAGAAGTAGAGAACAAAATGACTACTCTGACTGTAAAGTGTAATGAGTTAGAACAGACTGTGTTAGGTCTAAAACAGTACATTCAGACAAAAAGTATCGAACCACCACCAGAGTTAATCAAACAATACTGAATTTTGAGAAATTTATGAAGATAAATTCTATATCTAGTCACAAATCTATGAAGTTTTGAGCATGTTCAAGTAATTTTTCTATCCTTTACCATCTTGACACAATAGTTGATTCCATGACTCTTGCTTGCAAATCTTCCAGACTTTATTTCACTTTCAATCCATTTTAACAAATAATTATCTATTGAAATTGCAGTCTTGATCTTCACATGACAAAGTATTACTCAGTATAACTTAAATACAGTAAAACCTAGTTATGCCAAGTTATACTATGAAGCTCTTACTTTCTCTAATTTTTGTATCTGTGTTTGTTTCTAGCATGTCTTTGTCTTTTGCTGATGAAACAACTCCGAAATATTCTGCAATGAAAAACTTTCCATATGATTCAGAAAAAGGAGTAGAACATTATCTAGAGAGATATTATTCTGAATCCATTTACAAAACATGGTTTCATAATAATTTTTCTGGTACCATTGAAGAAGGTGTTGGATTAACGCAATCATATTCACAAATACAAGAAAACATCGATGATTGTCCTGATAAAGCGAGATATGTTGCTCAGCAATATGCACAAAATAATTATGATTCATACAATCTAGACACAAATTATTACTACGTATATGAAAATAGCATATCAAACTGTATCAACACTTCTGGAATTAGAGATCTAAATGATGCTGGAGTCATTCTTGCTAGTATGAATTTACACAAAGAAGCAATTGTACTGTATGATAAAGCAATAGATCTTCATCAACAGTATACAATAGCAACTGCAAACAAAGCAACATCGCTGTTTGAACTTGACAAATTTGAAGAATCAGAAAAAATGTTTGACAGAGCAATTGTATTAGACCCACAAAACAATGAGATCAAAGATTTGAGTAATACCATAAAAAACAAGATAGAACAAAAACCAAAGAAAGAAACAGTACTACAAACAACATCAACTGGTATTATCTGTGGAGCTGGTACTGAACTAGTAGATGATATCTGTCAAGTAATCAAAAATAACAATAGACAATCTGTTACGTTGGGTAGTATTCTAAAATCTTGGTTTGGTATGTTCTCATAAATTAGTTAACAAGCGATAGAAAATTATGAAATTTATTGATACTATGTCTATACTCAGTCGTAAAAGTATAGAGTATTTTAGAGAAATCTATAAGCATAGATCTTATACTCAGTCACAAAAGTATGTGATTTTATCAAAAAATAAAGGTGTTATAGAAGATGATGGTTAGGTGAGTCGAATCCCATCATATACTTCTATTTCCCCTTTGAATAGTGGATGATCTTTGTTTTTAGTAACATTACCCATTACCATTTTACAAAGACCTTCTTTAGAACACATCTTTTTCAGATATCTTTCTGTAGTGATTGGTGACAAACCAAATTTTTCAGCTCCCTCATTGGTCAGAATTTCTTTATCAATGTATAAAGATTCATTCAATCTATAATAGATCCATTCTCCAAATTTTGGTTCTTTGTCTCTGTTTATAGATAGAGATGTTTCATCTAAACTCACACTGATGTCACCTGACTGTGTACTCTTTCTGAAACTATTACATCTCTTACAATACAATTCTAGATTTTCTGTTTTGTATTCTCTAGATTTGTTTTTTTTGACAATTACTAATTGTCTTTTCTTTGGACCATTCCAACAGAAACAACAAACTTCTCCATCCCTCTCAACTAATTGTTGATACAGTTTCTTTGTCTTTTGTCCACTGATGTTACTCACTCATATCACCTGACCTTTTAAGAGAGGGACCGAGTAGTATCAGTCTCCCCTCTTTGTCAATTCTAACTTCAAAAGTCGGTATTGTCTTGTAGACATTAATCCAATCTTTGTGAAGTGGTATTATCAAATACTCTTCAAAGAGATATGGAGTAATTTTTGTGATCAATCTCTGTTTCATTATTTTTCACTCCAGTAGCTATCACATTTGTCTACATGATCTAACAGCTCGTTTAGAACTGAATCCCACGTAGATGACATACTTCCAATTTTTGAAAGTCTATTTTGTGTAGATTTTTGGATCTGAATTGAAGTCAACACAAATTACTCCTATCTACTTCAAACCATTTTTCTAGTGTACATGATGGTCTAGTAGGATTTCTCAATATACTGACAACAAAACGTTGTAAAAAATCAGTACGAGAATCTCTGTTTCTTTTCTTGTCTATCAATGACCAAATTTTTTTGTCAAATGATAGAATAACTGAATCATTCATACTATTAGTCACACAATACTACCTCATCTAGACTACGATGTGAACTACTAGTCTACCTACTAGACTATATATGATAAACTATGAAAATTACTATATGAAAGAAGAATTTGAATTAGATTCTCGTGATTCTGTATTATTAGAAACTTTAGCTAAAAGTCATAACGGTTTGGGATTTAATGAGTTACAAAGAATTACTGGATTCCCAAAAAATACTGTTAACAGACATCTTAAAACATTAGTTGAAGAAAATATCGTTTCAAGGGAACAACTAGGAGAACTTCGAAATAGTCAAACAATCTATAAAGCAATTATTAGTGATGGTCTTCGTTCCATGGCTCAAATGGGACTGGAAATAGCTATCAATGACAGTGAACTAGATTTTGAAAAAATGACTAAAGTACAATTGATCTCAACAATTCCTCATTTATTATCCGGAATTGCTATTTATGAAACAATATGGATGTTGGATTATATCACCAAAGATATCAACAAGACAGAATATAGATTTGCAATAAATCTTATAGCTAAATATGTTGATGAAATTAAAGAAAAGATCGAAAAATTACTTAACGAAAAAAATAATGCAAGATTAAAAGATGAAGGTTGGACTGTTTATGCTAATGAGTCTTTTAGACAATCAATAATGATTATGTTAACAAGAGATTATACTAAAAAATTTAGAACTGTAAATGAAATAGTTAGAGATCTAGAAACTCCCTTTACCTTTACTGATTTTAATGGGCATTATATTGGTGGAGGAGAGAAAATACCTCAAATTAGACATTTTAAAAATAAAAATGATCAAGAAGAATATATGAAAAAAGAAGAAGAATATATTAAAAAACGAAATGAATTAGCAAAATTACAATCTGAAATGAAAAATTCAAGATATTTTCCAATATCCATCTGTAAAGATTAGATTACTTTCTTTTTCTATGAATTTTTACTAGTTCAGCAATCACATCATCCATGCTAGTGAACTCACCTGATTTAGCCTGAATTTCACCCTGAACTTTCAGCATTTCCTTGTGATTAGCGTCTGAAATACGAAGGGTTTTGACCATATTTTGCATACATTGTATATGTAATATATAATTTAGTTCTAAAATATATTAAAAAAAAGAGAGGGGGGTTATGCAGTTACCTGCATTAATGTTTCTTGGATCTCTTCAAGAAGATCCAATTTGATTATCAAGAAACCTTTCTGTCCTGTCATTCTGCTGTATTCACCATTTGGACTTGACCATTTTTCTACATCATTCAATATTGGAATCTTTTCTAATAGCTTAACAAATTCTGTAGTACTAGGTTCATCATTTCCAATTACTCGTACAATTCTAGGTAAAATGCCATGAAGTGTTACTACACCTGTAGTTTTCATTAGAACATATCCCTCAGGATTCTCAAAAGGTTCAGGGAATACTTGTTGTATTGCTTCCCAATAATTTTTCAGAATAGAGGCCACAGTATCTTTTGAGCTTCCAAAATATCTTCCATCTTCTTTAAGAAGTGGTTTTAGTGAATCACTAAATGCTTTCTGACTTACAATTGTAATTCCCTTTGGTTCATTTGGTAAACGAATTTTATTATACCAAATACCATCCGGGTCTATGTTTAGTATGTCAACAACATCAATTGCTGTAGGAATCCACTCGATATTTTTAATTCCTTTTTGAAGTAACTTTTCTGTACCTTCTATTTTTGCTCGTTTTTGTAGAAAACGTTCACCAAGATCAGTTCTAACTCTTTTTTGAGAATTATTAATCACAACAAATTCTTTTGCTTCTTCGTAAACATCTTGTCCTATCATAACGATAACTGGGAATTCTATGTTCTCATATTTTTCTCCAGCAGACAAAATCAAATCTTCTAGTCCAGCCACTCTATGTTGACCGTCAACTAACCATATTGTAACATCATCAGAAATTTCAAGAAAACCTTCATCATATGTGATTTTATCTTTATCCTCTTTACGGATATTTACTAAAATTGCAGGTGCTGAAATTTCTCCAGATGCTACATATCGACCAAATTGTTTTGCTCTAGTTGGTGATACGGCTCTTTGATAACCATCTTCGTTTGTAGGGTGCCAAATATCTACCTTGTATTGATCTACTAAATTCTTAGCAGACATTACGGCACTATACATTGTTGTTCCATGTTGTTTGAATGGAACGGCTTTAATTCGCATTAATCTTAGATAACAATCCATGCATAAAAGTCTTGTTAAGAATCCAAGTAAGAAATCTACATTCTAGGCATGAATTTATTATTAAATTCTTATATAGTTTAGATACATAAAAATTATGTTGATTATATATAGTTCTATGATTTTCTATAAATCTTTATTAATATAACTGTCATAATTAGATTATGAAATATAATGATTTTCAATTAATTGAATCTGAAATTGAGAGAGCCATTTCGTTTGCTCAAGCTTTTACCGGCCAGTTAGTGTATAGTATAAAGAAAGATGCAAAAAAACAAGCAGGTTCTCTCCCTACAGCATATCATAGATTACGAATCTTGGAACAACTTGGTTTAGCCAAATTTAATCGTGACATATTTGAAATTAAATCTAATGTTGTAACTCAACCATTTTCAATTAGACAAAAACTATTTGGATCATTAATTGCATTAAAAAATGCACGACGATTTGGAAAATATTATAATGAATCTGATGTGAATTTTGCTAAGAAACATCTTCCAGGAAAATTTTTAACTACTTTAGATTATGCAACATGGGAATTCACAAGATATCAAACTCCCTTAGAATTTTTTATTTATGTAGATGATGTAGAAGAATCTGCAAATTATTTAATTGAAAATGATTTTAATGAAGGAAAAAATGGAAATGTAATTTTACTTCCAAAATTAGGAAGTTTTGATAATATAATCGAGAGAATATATTTTGATTGTATTGCTAAAGGAGGAAGAAATACTTTGGATGGTATTGCATTGGAGTGGTTTTATGGCGCTAACATAAAAAACAAAGGTTATTTCCCAGTAGAATTCATAAAGAAAGTTCAAGAAGATTTACCGAGGTTAAATATTGTCGCTTGATATAATGGGAGAAGCATATGCTATATCTAAAGATCTTAAAGATGTTGTAATGGTTGGAGCAGTAGCAGTAATGCTTCAAACAAAACGGGCACGAACATCTTTTGATATTGATGTAGCATTGGCTACTGATATAACACATGATGATTTGATTGAACTTGGATACATTTCTATAGAAGGCAAAAGAGATTCATGGTATTCTCCTAGGAATATCAAAGTAGATATCTATAGAAAAGATGTTAGTGATATTCCTGTATCTACAATAGTAAAAACTGCAACACTTCTGAATGAAAATACAAAAAAAGAGGTCAAAGTTGCATGTCTAGAAGTAATGATAATAGCAAAATATCGTTCTTTTAATTCGAGTGATAGACCAAATGATAGAGCAGATCTAAAAACTATTGTTGAAAAATGTCTCAAAAAGATTGATTGGAATCGATTAGAAAAAATTTGTAAAAATCAACTAGAATATGATGAAATAGTAAAAATGCTAACCCGTCTGAAAAAGCTAGGATAAAATGTTTAATCTAGCCTTAAAATTGTGTTTATACTAATTACCAGATTAATCTAAAATAATTTAGTAGTAAATTATAAACCAAATTAGAAGAGAAATCAATGATGAAAGTAATTATATTTTTACTATCTATACTTTTTATTTCATCAGGATATTTCATCAATGATTCATTTGCTGAAATATCTGAGAATCAAGCATTTTTGTTAGAGGGCTCTGGTTTTGCTGTAACTGAGGAATCAATTAAAACATCAGAAATTGATCTTGCTTTATCTTCCCAACAACAAAGTGGAAGTAGTATTAATTTTCTAATTGAAGATGGTTTTATTACATTAGGTGATGACGAATTTGTAGTATCTGATTTAAAAGGAAAATTTTTGCGTGAAGGCCGTTATATTAGAATAAATGGAGATATTGAAAGTTCAACTGGTCTTGATACCTCAATTAGCTTCTTTGGAAGACTAGTAGAAGAAAGCAAAGAAGCATCAGTTTATGGTTTTACTGGAAGAATTACAACTAGTGATGAAACACACAAAATCATCTACACAACAAAACTATCTACATTATCAAAAATTACTATAACTTCAGACTCTGAAGAATCAGATATAACAATTCACATTCTAAAAGGATCTGCTGCACAAGATACTAATGACATAACTCCAGGAATGGCTACAGCAAATTTACTTCGATTCTTTTCTATTGATAGAATTTCAATACATCCAGGTACTACTATCACTATAGTAAATGATGATATTACAAATCATAGTATTATTAGTGGAAAAGAAAATTATGGTGATAGATATGATCCATTTACTCCTGATGGAAGAATTTCAACTGGAGATATTGCACCTGGAGAATCTACCACAATTACATTTGATGGTCTAGGAATTTACAAACTATATGATCCTGATTATAAGTATATGAAAATTGAAGCAGTAAGTTTCCCTATTGTGGATAATTTTATAACTGGTTCAACAACTAATCAACAGGGTAACTAATTTTCCCATTGCCATCTATAATTCATGTATGAATCTAAACTAGTTTGATTAAACACCATTACAGATAAATCAGAAAATTCTTTTCCTTCCAAATTTTTTACAGTACCCACAAAACTTGTTTCATTTTCAGTTGTAATTGCCTCAAAAACATGAACTTTCATTTGACTAGTATCAAAATTATTTTCTTTGAGATAAAATGCAATTTCTGATGGCATAAAATGTTTGTCTGGTTGTTTTGGCCAAGGTCTTGGTACTAAAATTACACTAAAACCATCAATCAATGCCTTTTGTAATTCTAATTTTTTATCCTCAATGGGTGTAGTAACATGCATTGTAATTACTTTGGATTTATCAAGTGGAACTTGAGCCTTTGATGCTGCAACTTGAATAGAACTAATTCCAGGAATTATCTCTACCTCACCAAAAACTTCAATTAATCTATCTACTACTTCAGAYTCTGAAAAATTTACATCACCAGTAAATGGAATCACCAAAGTTCTATCNNTTAAGTTCAGGAAGAATTTTTTGATATGATTCTTCTTGATTACTCATAGTAATTTCATAGATCTCTTTCCCTTTGGTCCAACCTTCAATTGTTTTTAATGTGTATTTGTAACCAATTACAATATCACAATTTTGAATTATCTCTTTTACAATTTCTGTWACATATTTTGGTGAACCWGGACCAACACCAACRGCATAAACTTTACCCAATTTACTTCGTYAAAATTTGTCTGTCTTTGATGTACTGYACAAAAGGTTCCCAATCCACTTTCATGTATTTTGTAGGCTCTTTTGCAGGATATTTTACCCAATCCTGAGCTATTGAATATTGAAATTTTTCTTGTTTACCATTTTTTGTATATTCTAATTGTAATACCCCTCCCCAAATCTTATTTTCAAAATTAATACTAGAAATATCATCAAATGTTAATTCAACATTTCGTTCATCTTTTACATCCTCAATTAATTCTTCTTCATTATAACCATCATGACGAATCATTGTATTTTTTGATTTGATAAAATTAATTACTTGTCTATCTCTAATTGCTTTCCACCATTTCATTTTAGCCTCTGTTTTATGTACAAACACCAAATGTTTGTCAGTTAACACTAACATTCCTTCCCTACCTCCAATTGAGAAGAATTTTTTAGATTCTCTCCATACTGAAACTAAATGTGCCTGAATCTTTTCATCAGATTGCATTAGAGATGATTTAATCRACTTTGTTAAAAACTAATACACTTGGCTTTTATGTAAGATATCTCAAAAAAAAWTATTGAATAAAWTTGTAATANTTATTNGCAGTTACATTACTTTTAGTTAGTTTTGGAAATCAATCATTTGCACAATCAAGTGAAAAATTAGTAATATTAGAAACAAACCTTGGAACAATTGTAATAGAATTTTTTACTCAAGATGCACCAAATCATGTTGATAATTTTATTAGTTTAACTGAATCAGGATTTTATAACGAAACAATTTTTCATAGAATAATTCCTGGATTTATGATTCAAGGTGGAGATCCTAACACAATAAGTGGAGATCCAAGTACATGGGGAACTGGTGGTCCAAGTACTAGTGTAAACGAAGAATTCAACACCATAAAACACAATCGTGGAATTGTTTCAATGGCAAGATCAGCTGATCCAAATAGCGCAGGTTCTCAATTTTTCATAGTTCATAAGGATTCAAACTTCCTTGATGAACAATATACCGTATTTGGTAGAATTGTTACTGAAGAAAGTTTTCAAACACTTGATAAAATAATTTCAGTTGAAATAGGAAGCAGTGATAGACCAATAGATCCTGAACAAGTCAAAATCACAAAAGCTATTATTGTAAATCACTCTGAAGTTTCAAATCTTCTCACTCTATCTGAACCTGAACGTACTCAATCCCCTATTACTCCATCAACTGGAAATCAAAAATTTGAAAGTGTTGAACATGGAATAACAATAAGTTTTCCTGAAGGTTGGTTATTACAACAATCTGATGGAACTCAAGAAAATTCTCCTGATGTAGTTGCAGTAGGACCAAAAATAGGAACAATAAACCCAAATATTTCTCTAACAATTGTACAATTAGACAAAAAAACTATTGATGATATTATTTCTGAAAAAAATGAAATATTAAAACAAGTTGTAGAATCAGGAAACTTGCAGATTACTTTACAGAAAAAAACAACAATTAATGGAAATCAAGCATATGTAACTGATGCACTAGGAATATTTCCATCTAATGGAGAAAACATCAATGTAAAATTTAAAGAGATAATAATTTTTGACATTGAAAAATATTTTGTAATTACATATACAAATTCAGAAGATGATTTTGATTCACAACTTTCAAGATTTGATGAAACAATTAATTCTGTTGAATTATCATCAAAAAAATCTACTCTTGATGAATTAACAACTGAAGAAGGAGGCGGTTGTCTTATTGCAACTGCAGCATTTGGTTCAGAATTAGCACCTCAAGTACAACAATTAAGAGAACTTAGAGATAACACAATTCTACAAACAGAATCAGGAATTGCATTTATGTCGGGATTTAATCAATTCTATTATTCATTTTCACCAGTAATTGCTGATTTGGAACGTGAAAGTCCAATTTTCAAAGAAGTTGTAAAACTAACACTAACTCCAATGTTATCATCATTATCTCTACTGAATTATGTCGATATTGATTCAGAACAAGAAATAATATCTTATGGGATTGGAATAATTTTAATGAATATTGGAATGTATTTTGTAGCACCTGCAATGATTATTTACAAAATTAGAAAATAATTTACTAATTCTAACTACCAAACATCATCTACTTCATCAAGTAGTTTGTACTCTTTCTCATCCTTACGTTTCATTATCTTTAATCTTGAAATGTCTCTATCAAAGAATAAATCTATTACCCAATCAAGTAATATTCTGATTTGTTTATCTAAAGTTGGTATTTTTGAAAGATAGACACTTCTCCAAATTAACCACGCCCAAAATCCAGATATATTCATCCCCAAAAAYGTAGCAATACCTGATCTTTTTCCAATTATTGCCATTTGGCCCTTTGAATGATATTCAAATTTTTCTTTTTTTGAATTTTTGATTAATGCTATTAAATTTTTAGCAGTAGTTTTTGCTTGAGCTTCTGCAATTTGTGCAGTTGGGGGAAACGGTCTTTTTGTTTCTGGATTCAAAAACAAAGCACAATCTCCTATTGCAAACACACCAGGAAAATCTTGAACTTCAAGATAATCGTTAACTATCACTTTACCTCTATCTGTTTTTAGCATTGATCTTTGAATGGTGCTAACTGGGGTTACCCCTGCAGTCCAAATCAAAGTCTTTGTTCTAATTGAATCAACTTTTGATTCATCTARTGGATCTTTTGGATTTTGATCTATTGATTTTGTGGTAACTTCATTTCCATCAAAACTAGTTATTGCAGTTTGTAATTTGATACCAATTCCTCTCTCAATTAGTTTTTGTTTTGCAAACTCTGCTAATTTTTCATTAAAACCTGGTAAAATCATAGGCAGTGCTTCTATTACAACTACCTTTAGATCATCTTTGTGAATACTATGATAATGTTTTCGTGCGTCCAAGATTAAATCCATTAATTCTCCTGCTGTTTCAATGCCTGCAAATCCACCTCCTGCTACTACAAAGTTTAGAAAACTTTTTCGAAGAATTGGATTAGTTTCATTTTCTGCTTGTTCAAGCATATCAATTATTCGGTTTCTCAACATAACAGCATCATTGAGTGTTTTCATTGTGAAAGAATTTTTTTCAACATCAGCCATTCCAAAGAAATTRGTTTCACTGCCAAGAGCTACTACAAGAAAATCATAAKGAATTGAAATACTTCTTTTATCTCCAGTTCCCCATAAATTTACTAATTTTCCAAAAGGATCAATATTTTTAATTCTCCCTTCATAGAATTTTGTTTTTTTACAAATTGTCCTGATTGGTAAAACAATATGTCTAGTTTCAATCATTCCCGATGCTACTTGAGGTAACATTGGAGTAAACAACAAAAAATTATCTTCACTTACCATGACTAATTCTACCTCAGAGTCATTTCCAAATTTAGATTCTAATTGTCTAGTACATTCTACCCCTGCAAATCCTCCTCCTAAAATTACAATTTTCTTCTTCTTTCTAGCCAATTGTGACCTATTCACAAATTAGGTGAATATATGCTATAAGAATAATTTTTAGTAAAATCTTAGGCTCTTAAAATATCAGAGTGTAATATTTCATATGCCTTTGATGCGTCTCTATCATTTAGAATGATTACAATATTGTCTTGACTGAAAAATGCATTAACTAATTCAATTCCATTAGTATGTAATACTTCAGCAACATAAGAAACTACATCGGATTGATTTTGAGATGTAGGTATTGAAATTCTAATTTTTGCAAGACCAGTACTGAACATATTTTCCCTATTTGTAAAATTATTGAAAATCTGTCTAATATCCTCTATATCTTCAGCAAGGAATCTAAAAGAATCAGAGACTCTAAAAAATTCATAATTACTAGTTATCTTTGARAATTTATCTAAAATTRTCATTGGATCCATTTCRTTTGAATCCTTTATTGAGAATTTTATATCCATTATACCATCAGTTAAAGCCAATCTAGCATTTTTTAGAACTGATTCTTCTTTTACTTCCTCTTTGATTTCAAATGAATCTGCAAATCGTTTGATTGCAACTACTACAGTATTGAGATTTACAGAATTTCCTAAAATTCTTTCAATTTCTGGTTGAATTTTTACTGCTAATGCTGTATAGTTTATCAAATCCATTTTCATGCAATCGTAAACTGAACGATTTCTGGTGATRATCTCTCTTACAACTTCAGGAATAGACATGCTTGCAACTCTCATTAAGATTATTATATCATGTCARTTATAATAGGATTATGTAAGATTTCATGGAATTAACRATAATCTTTATATAATGTCATATATATTACATAATGTAAGTAATATGACAATRTTCTTTGATAGYGAAATTGATAGRATCTTCAATAAAATGACAAAATCTTTTTTTGAAATAGATGAAATTTTTGARGRATTCAAAGGTAVTTCTRATTCTGRACCACTTTTTTACGGTTGTACAATRACTGTTGGTCCRGATGGAAAACCTGTTGTACAGGAATACGGAAACGTCAAGCCAGRCCAACTTCCAATTTCTGATACACGAGAACCMRTTGTTGATACAATTGTTGATGAGAAAGAAAAGGTAGTAAAACTCATAGTTGAAATGCCAGGAGTTGAAAAGACTGATGTCAAAATTGTTGTTGACAACAAAATTGTAGATCTTTCTGCAGAACATGGTGAAAAAAAATACCATGTCAAAGTTCCATTGAAACATATAGTTGATGAGAATTCTGCAAAAGCTTCATACAAAAATGGAATTCTACAACTAGTTTTCAAATTAGTTSCAGAAAAACAAACAGGCAAAAAAGTGGAGGTTGAATAAACCCCTCAATTTTTTTGAGGAAAAGATATGARTGAAATAATTTTAAAAATTGATGAAATTCCACAACAACATGTAGGAAGAGGTAGAGCAATAGTTGATCCTAAAATTATTRAGGATCAAAATTGGAATTCAGGACAAATTTTAGAAATAAYWTATAACAAAAAAACCCATGTAAAACTTTGGCCAGGAACTACTGAAGAATACGGTACTGGAATTATTAAAATCGATGGAATCACTCGACTAAATATTGGAGCAGGTATTGGAGAYAAAATTTCTATAAAATCTGTTGAAGCACCTAATGCTGAACAAATCGTACTATCTCCAACTAAAAAATTACCAATTGATGAAGAACAACTACATAATGTAATGATTGCAAACTTTCAAAATCATGTGTTTACTGTTCATGATTCGATTCAATTGCCAACACAAATGGGTGGAAAAATACAATTTATCACTACAAGTACAAAACCATCAAAACCAGTAATTGTTACTGAAAATACAATCTTCAAACTTGGAGCAATGACTAAAGCAATTGATGCATCAATTCCAAGARTTACATACGATGAACTTGGTGGTCTAAAAAAAGAGGTTCAAAAAATTCGTGAAATGGTTGAATTACCCATGAGACACCCTGAATTATTTGACAAAATAGGCGTGGAAGCTCCAAAAGGAGTATTATTGTATGGCCCTCCAGGAACAGGTAAAACTCTACTTGCAAAAGCAGTTGCAGGAGAAACCAATGCTAATTTTATTTCCATTAGTGGTCCTGAAATTATGGGAAAATTCTATGGAGAAAGTGAGGAGCGAATTAGAGAAATCTTTACACAAGCTGAGRAAAATGCTCCTAGTATTATTTTCATAGATGAGATTGAYTCTATTGCTCCAAAAAGAGATGAAGTTTCAGGTGAGCTTGAAAAAAGAATAGTTTCTCAACTTTTAACATTGATGGATGGAATGAAGTCTAGAGGAAAAGTTGTAGTAATTGCAGCAACTAACAGACCAGACTCTATTGATCCAGCACTTAGAAGACCAGGAAGATTTGATAGAGAAATTGAGATTGGAATTCCAGATGATGAAGGACGATTCGATATTCTTTCAATTCATACACGWGGTATGCCAATTGATGAAAAARTAGATCTTAAACAAATCTCAAAGATTACACAYGGATTTGTKGGAGCTGATTTRGAAGTACTAGCAAAAGAAGCTGCAATGAGATCTCTTCGTAGAATTCTTGCAGATGAAGAAATTGATCTTGATGAGGAAAAAATTTCATCAGAAATTCTCCAAAAAATTCAGATTTCTAGCGAAGATTTTAGAGATGCATTAAAAGAAGTTAGTCCAAGTGCACTCAGAGAAGTCCAAGTGCAAATTCCAGATGTAAGTTGGGATGACGTTGGAGGTTTAGATGCATTAAAAGATGAACTTCGTGAGGCAGTTGAATGGCCTATCAAACACAAAGAGGTATATGATTATGTAAATGTAGAAGCTCCAAAAGGAATTCTACTTCATGGTCCACCTGGAACTGGAAAAACTTTGATTGCAAAAGCACTTGCAAAAATGACTGAATCTAATTTTATCAGTATAAAAGGCCCTGAATTACTCTCAAAATGGGTAGGAGAATCTGAAAAAGGGGTAAGAGAAATTTTCAGAAAAGCACGACAGGCAGCACCATGTATTATTTTCTTAGATGAAATAGATGCACTTGTTCCACGAAGAGGACATGGTGGTTCAGAATCACATGCTACTGAAAGTGTTGTATCTCAAATTCTAACTGAGATTGATGGACTAGAAGAATTACAAAATGTCCTAATTATTGGTGCAACTAACAGACTAGATATTGTAGATGAGGCCTTGTTGAGACCTGGACGATTTGATAGAATTATTGAGGTATCAAAYCCTGRTTCCAAAGGTAGAGAACATATCTTTAGGATTCATACAAAAAAGAAACCACTTGCAAACGATGTYAATATTACAMAACTTGTAGAATTGACTAGCGGTTTTAGTGGTGCAGAGATTGGTGCAGTWGCAAACAGAGCAGCAATTACTGCTCTAAARAGATACGTCAGTGGAAAACTCCAAAATCTTAAAGAAATTAAAATTTCTCAACAAGATTTGATTGATGCAATAGATAAGGTAAAACCTCGAAAAAAAGAGGCTCCACCTCTTGCATCTATAATATAGTCTAAATACTAAAGGAAATGACACAAAACATGAAATTATATCTTGACTTTGATCCATGCCAAGAATGCAATACCATGATGGCAGAATTAAGTAGTCCTGAAATGTTGTTTGGTGATCAAAAAACTAGAGCAGATGAATCTGCAAAATTTCTTAGACATTTGACATACAACCATAACGAAGTTGTTAAAGCAGTTATGGAAGATCTTCCGAAACAGAAAAAAGATCAAGAACCTGATTTTTACAAGTAACACTCATCTTATTTTCATAAATAATAACCATATTCATATACAAAATTGTCTTTATGGAATTGAGTGATAATTAATTGAAAACAGGAATTATTTTTAGTCTAGTTGTTTTACTTTTTTCAATTAATTTTTTACAATTTGCAATAGCATTTGAAACAGAACAAGAACCAAATCCTCCAAAAATTCCTCAGCCTACCCCCGAACCAAAACCAATTAGAATGCCAGAACCTGAGCCTACCCCAGAACCATTTCCTGGAGAAACTGAATCAGAAAAAATACAAAGATTGACTGAAGAAAATAATCAACTGAAACAAAAAAACAACAATCTACAAAATAAAATATCTGAACTAAATAACAAAATTGATAGTCTGAAAGAAGTAATTATGGAGCAAGTTCGTATAATATTGAATTTGGTAAACTCATTAAAAGGAATATTATTTGAAAAAATATTTTCACCTTCTCTAAATTTTTAGGATTGATTTTGAAAGCATCTAGTTGGTGATATAACCAATTGGAGAATGCTATTTAGTATAAAACAAAAATAACTTTTTAAGAAAATAATTATTTCTTAATTGATTCTAAAGAATGTCCACGATTTGTAATCATTTGAGTGACTGCTCCCATAGTATAATCAATTCCATGTTCTTCTTCAAAATGATTTCTTAATTTTTCAATTAATGCAATTGATTTTTCTTCATCAATCKCAAATTCACATTCAAAACCATAATCTTCACATCTTAGTTTAAGTGTCATTTAAAATAGAAATAGTTCTAGGATATAAAAACTATAAACCTGTATTTACAACTAAAACATGAATAACAACAAATTTTTCAAATAACACTAATTATCTCAATTACTTGGTATTATACAGATGAAAGGTTTAGAATTTATTTTTCTTGTAGGTTCTGTATTAGGAATATCTAAGATTTAAAATCACAGAATCTCCTTTAATTTTTAATACATTACCAGTTAATGTTTTGATAGTTAACATTCTTGGTGCATTTATTCTTGGTGCATTTATTCTTGGTGCATTTATTCTTGGTGCATTTATTCTTGGTGCATTTATTCTTGGTGCATTTATTCTTGGT
>NVWC01000026.1 GCA_002317795.1 Nitrososphaerota archaeon | reverse complement strand
AAACTTCTGGATTTGTAACATCGATATCTAGTACCCTATCATAAACAGTTAGTGCTTCACCGTGCTCATCTATGTGGAAATTGGCATATCCCAATTTAATCAGGGTCTCTACATTATCAGGATCTATTCTTAATGCTTGTTGGAAATACATGATGGCCTCTTCTAATTTTTCATCTGCCATCAAATTGATCCCTTTTTTAAATAATTTTTTACGATTATAATCTGCATCAACTAAACTGGTTTCTTCGCCATCTTTTTTTGGCTTTGACTCTTTCAATTCTTTTGATTTTTTCCCAAAAAGTTTTTTCATTATYTKRAAATATCYATTTTATCTAGATAAATACCATCTTAATGAGCCTGATTGCTAGAGATCAAAATTTTGAATGTATGCATTTGATATAAATACAGAAATACTTGAAAATTACACAAACGGATATGTCTTCTCAGTCCAGATTAGAAATTCATGGGCGTGCACCTTTCAAACAATCAGGTGTTTATGAGGTGCAAATTGCAATTACTGATAGTAAACCATCTGATGACGCTGTTAAAACTAAACAATTTCCTTCTATGTGGCATGGTACATTTCATCTAAAAGTAAAAGACGGAATTTTTTCAGAAAAAATAGGTTCTACAGATAATCCTCTTCCATCATCTATAACTGAACTAGATACAATTTGGATAGTTGTTACTGATTTATTTTCTTCACTGCATTCTGTTTTTGATGTTCCTTTAGCAAAATATACAAAACCATCATCATCAAWATCTGACACATTTACTGAAACTACAACTGAAACTCCAAAACGTTCTCCAAAAACTAATCTTGGTGTTGGTGCAACTGGTCAATCTGGCCCAATTGGTCAACGAGGTTCAACTGGACCTTCGGGTGACAAAGGTCAAKCTGGTCCTCCAGGTATTCAAGGTACTCCTGGAATTAAAGGACCWGATGGTACAAAAGGTRCATCTGGTGACAAAGGAACCACTGGYGATAGAGGAATTACTGGTGACAAAGGAKTTKCTGGYGATAAAGGAATAATYGGTGATAAAGGAATCCCTGGTGATAAAGGGGATAAAGGTGACAAAGGAATTACTGGTCCTCCTGGAGATAAAGGAGAAAAAGGTTCTACGGGACCACTTGGYGAYAAAGGTTCATCTGGATTGAAAGGTCCACTTGGCGATAAAGGAGAAAAAGGTACAACTGGTCYHCCTGGTGACAAAGGTCCATCTGGATTAAGAGGCTCMCCTGGAGAAAAAGGTGACAAAGGYCAACAAGGAATAATTGGTGAMAAAGGAGTCACTGGTACTTTTGGTCCDMYTGGAGAAAAAGGTTCTACTGGTCAATCAGGTGTTCAAGGAGAAAAAGGAATTCAAGGAACTTCTGGTCCGATTGGAGAAAAAGGTCCATCTGGTCCATTAGGWGAMAAAGGTCCATTAGGTCCACCKGGTCCATTWGGTGAMAAAGGAGTMACTGGTTTACCTGGTCCATTAGGTGACAAGGGYACATTTGGTCCWCCTGGTCCATTAGGTGACAAAGGATCTAAAGGTCCTGAAGGTACAATTGGTGACAAAGGCCCACAAGGYCCACAAGGTCCTGCAGGCTCCAAAGGRTTAACTGGAGTTCCTGGTCCWHWAGGWGAAAAAGGTATCAAAGGTCCTGAAGGTCCAYTAGGAGAAAAAGGTACAACTGGTCCACTAGGAATACCTGGHGACAAAGGTCCACAAGGTCCTCAAGGCTCACAAGGTGAACGAGGTGCAACAGGATTRCCTGGAGAAAAAGGCCCACAAGGTCCACAAGGHATTCAAGGTCCACAAGGTCAACGAGGTCCTAACGGCCCAATTGGTTCTATTGGTGAACCAGGCHCACAAGGTGAACAAGGTCCTGTAGGTCCABCTGGTCCTAGAGGTCCACCHGGTCCACCTGGAGAAAAAGGYACAACTGGTGGAATGTCATCTGAACAAAAAGYAATCTTTAAAGAATTATTAGAAATTTTAACAATTAAAAATATTATTTCTACTGAAGAACAAATCAAATTGATGAGTTATCTTTACTAACTCACTAATCAATTCTTAAAAATTATCATATTTTATTCCAATTGTAAATAAATATCTAAAATTTTTGTTAATTATTTAATCTGACTTTGATTCATTAAAAATTTTTTGTAACAAAAAAACTTTCATTACTTTTTAGTATGTGTATTTATTAAATCAATATTTTTTTAACAAAACTTTTTGTAAATGATTTTTAAAATAATAATATCTAGATAAAAAATTTAGTTAACACTAGTTAGAATTTAGAAAAAGGAAAACAATTCGCCGTCTAATTGACGATTGTTAGTGTACTTACAAGATTATCGTCTTTTAGCTGCTTTTCTCTTTGGAGCTGCTTTTCTCTTTGGAGCTGCTTTTCTCTTTGGAGCTGCTTTTCTCTTTGGAGCTGCTTTTCTCTTTGGAGCTGCTTTTCTCTTTGGAGCNNMKYYTYTCTTTNNGGRGCTGCTTTTCTCTTTGGAGCAGCCTTTCTTTTAGGGGCTGCTTTTCTCTTTGGAGCAGCCTTTCTTTTAGGGGCTGCTTTTCTTGTAGCTTTACGTTTTGGAGCTGCTTTGCGTTTTGGTGCAGCTTTTCTTTTTGTAGCCATTAATGGAACCACTTTTTCATAGTTTTTCAGTGGGTAAACTAAAAAAATTTACACAAATTGATCACTATTTGTCAAGTAATTTCAATTTTTAATTTTTATTTTGATCGAAAAACTTTCAATAACTCTTTTCAAAAGTTGATCGATTATTTTCAAATTTCTGAAAAACAATTCATTTTCTATTTTTTTACGCGTGTTTATTGAACTTTAATTGATAAAAACTAATCTTTGTTTTGTATTTGTCATGAAACATTTGTGTTGTTGAATTTTATTTTTTGATCTACTTTATTGTTTTTTTTAAAATTATGTGCCGCGTTTTTTAATTATTGTTAGTACGTCTTCATCAAGTAAAATATGACTCAATCCTACTCTTTGTCCTCCAAACTTTACACTTTTCCCCCACACTAAACCATATCTGAACTCTCTTCTTAATCTACGATGAAGCTTGTTACAAATATCTTCAACTGTATCGCTCTCTCTTGCAATTAGTGGTTCTTTGAAATCAGTTTCTCCGCCTTTTGGACGTAGGTAAATCCTAATAAATTTTAATTTTTGATATATTTTTTCTTTTAATAATTCAATATTGATATCTGAATTTGCAGATACTTCTATTACCTCTGATTTTATTTTTGTCTTTAAATCTTTTAGAAATGCCTTATCAACTAAATCAATTTTATTTAAAATTGTAATTGCTTTTGAATAACTAATGTTTCCTGCAATGTGGTCTGCTAATTGTTCTGATGTTACATCTTCTCTTACCACAACACGTGCACTGACAATTCCATAAAGATGTAAAATAGCTTTGAGATGATCTACTGAAATTTTTGTAAGCTTTACTTGTTGAGCAACTGCAATTCCTCCCATTGATGCTTTCTCAATTGTTAGATTTGGCGGTAATTGATTTAATCTAATTCCTATRTTGCCTAATTCATTTACTAACACATCCTCATGGAATGGCTGAAAAACATCTAACATGAGTARTACTAGATCTGCAGTTCTTGCAACTGAAAGAATTCGTTTTCCTAACCCTTTTCCTGTTGATGCACCTTTAATGATTCCTGGTAGATCCAAAACTTGGATTTTTGCACCTCTATACACCATCATCCCTGGAACAACGGTAAGTGTTGTAAATGTAAAAGCACCGACAGTTGATTTTGCACTAGTCATTTTATTTAGTAATGTTGATTTTCCAACACTTGGTAATCCGATAAACACTATTGTTGCATCACCACTTCTTCTGACATCAAAGCCATCTTGCTTCATGCCTGATTTTTTTATAACGTTGTCTTCTTGCTCTCTTTTGAGTTTAGCTATCTTTGCTTTTAGTAAACCAACATGTTTCTCAGTAGCTTTGTTGATCTGAGTTTTTGCCATTTCATCTTGGATGGCCTTAATTTTTTCAGGAATTCCCAATACTGTTCATTTCCTTCGACATTCTTTTCAAATAAAACCCTATTACTTTTCTTACGCAGCAAATATTATTCMGTTTGAAAAACAAATCTTATGAAAAAGAGAACATTTGCAGTAGATATTGATGGAACTATTACTGAAAATGGGGGTGGCAGAATTCATTTGGATGCACTTGATGCATTAAGACGTCTAACTGTCATGGGCCATGATGTTATCTTTGTTACTGGGCGTTCATCTGTTGAAGGATTTTTACTTTCAGTATTTGGTGGAACTACAAAAATAACTGTTGGTGAAAATGGCGGTTGCATCACTCTTGACACAAATGATCATATTTTGTTAGGTAATATCAAAGAATGTGAAAATGCATTTCAAATAATTAAGAAAAATATTGATAATGTTAAAGAAAAACCTGTTTTTCCTAGAATGACTGAAGTTGTTTTAGAGCGAACATTTGATTTAGATCTTGCAAGAAAAGTTGTATCTGAAAATAACCTTAATGTTGAATTATCTGATAGTCAATATGCATTTCACATTAATTCCTCAGGAATCGATAAAGGTACTGGTTTTTCTAAGATTATGGATAAATTCTCAATTCTACGTGATGATGTAATAGCAATTGGTGATAGTGCAACTGATGTTCCATTGTTTAAAGTTGCAAAAACTAGTGTTGCATTRGGAAATGCATCAGAGCAGGTAAAATCTGAGGCAACAATGGTCGTTTCAGCCAATGCTGGAGATGGTGTCCTTGAGGCATTAGATAAATTAGCACCTACATTATCTGAGATATAAGATGACTTTTCAATCAATATTAGATGAGGTTAGAAATAACATCAACAAAATTTTAACTGAAATGTCTATAACTGGAATTGATTTTTCAGTTGAACCTGCAAAATCTGGATTTGGTGATGTGAGTTCAAATATTTCATTCTTACTTGCAAAACAACTCAAAAAAGGTCCTAGAGATATTGCACAATTACTTTCGGACAATTATGATAATTCTCAACACACTTTGGTGTTAAAATCTGAAGCACATCCATCAGGATATCTTAACTTTTTTGCAAATTGGGAAAAATTAAACCAATTAATTCTATCTGAATCTAATTTGGATACATTTGGTTTTGTTGAATTGGGAAATAAATCAACTATTGTTGTTGAACATACTAGTGTAAATCCAAACAAGGCATTACAYATTGGTCATGTTAGAAATATCATAATTGGTGATACTATTTCTAGAATTCTAAGAAAAGCCGATTACAAAGTAAATGTTTTAAACTATATTGATGATTCCGGACTTCAAGTTGCTGATATTTTAGTCGGTTTTACTCATTTTGGTTTTGCTCAAGAACCACCTGATGGAAAAAAGTTTGATCATTATTGTGGCGATGATGTTTATGTTAAAACTACTCAAAAATATGATGAAGATTCTAGTCTGGAGGAAATTCGTAAAAATGTTTTAAAAGATCTTGAAGATGAAACTTCTGAAACTGCTAAACTTGCAGATATTGTTACTAGGAGAGTTCTATCTAATCAATTAGAAACCTGTTGGAATCTTTCAGTATACTATGACTGCATCAATTTCGAATCTCAAATAATCCGTTCTGGATTATGGACCAAAATATTTGAAAAACTCAAAGAGATGAAACTAGTAGAATTTGAAAATGATGGAAAGAATGCTGGATGTTGGGTCATTCGTGGAGATGGAAAAGAAGAAGATAAAATTGTAGTTCGAAGTAAYGGTACTGCAACATACATTGCAAAAGATATTCCATACGCTGCTTGGAAATTAGGTCTTCTTGATGACCCATTTTACTATGAAAAATATCCAAAAGACCAACCTAGTTCTCAAAAATTATGGCAAACAACTTTGAATACAAATGGCACCAAAGAAAATTTTACTGGCACAAAAGTAATCACAGTTATTGATTCACGTCAGGCAAGATTACAAAAAATCATTACACAACTAATGGGTACATTTAAATCAATTCCTGATGCATATGTYCATCTGGGATATGAATCAGTCACACTCAGTTCTGAAACTGCAAAAACACTAGGTCTTGATACTGATGGYAAACAAGCTCAAATGTCTGGTAGGAAAGGYCTCTATGTCAGTGCTGACTCTGTTTATGATTTACTAAAAGAGAGAACAATTCAAGAAACAACAAAGAGACATCCTGAAATAGATTCTTCTGAAATTCAACATATTGCTCATAGTATTTCTGTTGGAACACTCCGTTATGAAATGATAAAACAAGATTTAGATAAAATAATTACATTTGATTTGACAAAATCACTTAGTTTGGATGGTGATACTGCACCATATATTCAATATTCTTTTGCAAGGGCATCTAGAATTTTAGAAAAATCTCAACGAAGCCCTTCAATTGACATTGATTTTTCACTACTTTCTGATAAAACTGAATTGAATTTGATTAAGACAATTGGATTATTTGGAATATCTGTAAGGGATGCTGCAAATAATTTATCWCCYAARGTAGTTGCCAGATATTCTCATGACCTTGCAGTTTCCTTTAATTCATTTTATGAGCATACCAAAGTTCTTGGAATTGGAGATGAAAAATTAGAAAATGCACGACTTTGTTTAGTTAATTCCTTTAAAACTACTCTTGAAAAATCCCTTGATTTATTGGGCATTGTTGCACCAAATAAAATGTAATTACACTAGATTAATTCACTTGATATTATTTCAAAAAGATATTATGATAAAATATCATGAATTCCAACAATTTAAAAAAATTAGATTATTGTCTTTCAAAATCTATAGGGTATAGAAATTCATCAAAATATTATTATCAATTTCATCACATTGCCTTGCATTTCAGCGAAAAATACAATGAATTGTTTTAAGAATTAAATAATAATGTCAGTAGCAACCAAAGTTACTACTGGAAGAATCTACAATTAGTGACCTAAACCACAATTTGTAAAATACTTCTTGATGTGCAATTTTGTATATGATCAACGAACTAGTGGTTTTTGGTATTGGAAGCGATTTTATTAAATTCGTTTGATACTATCCTGAATATTGCCCTGGAAAGGTTCAACCAATTAATCCTTCAAATTACATTTACAAGCATGTACCAACATGGCACAACACTTACACCCTTCCTCATTACGTGAATTTATTCTTGATTCCCCCCCACATTTTTCACAACTCATTTTTTTCATTAACCTTGATGGGATCTATGTGTCTTTCTAATGATTTTGTGATGGGCATTTTTGGAATTTTGATATAAAATTCACTACCTTGCCCCTTTTCACTCTTCACTCCAACTTCCCCATCTAATCCTTCAACAATTCCATAAGCAACAGACAATCCCAAACCTCCATGTTTTCTAGTAACAGAAGAATCTATTTGATAAAATTTGGTAAATAATTTCTCTTGATTTTCTTTAGGTACCCCAATCCCGTTATCAATCACACTAAAGACAACCAATTTTTCTTCTTGTGTAACTCTAAGTTCAATTTGACCATCAATTTTTGGAACAAACTCAAGTGAATTAGTCACAAAGATTCGAAGAACCTATTCAATTCTATTTTTATCCGTATGTAATGGAACATTATCCATATTTGAATTTATAAATTTAATTTTATTTTTTTATCATAACTGCTTCATAATTTTCCATAAAAGACAATGCAATTTCTTTTAAATTTGTATCTGTTTTGTTAAATGTCATTTGGTCTAAATCTATTTTATTGACATCTAGTACATCGTTAATTAATCCCAAAAGTTTCATAGCATTTTTACTTATTTTATCTAATGCAGATACTTGTTTTTCTGAAATATTACCTAAAACACTTGATGATAACAATTCTGCCCAACTAAGTATTGGAGTTTAAAATTCATGAGTCATCATTGATAGAAATTCTCCTTTTTTTCTTTGGGCTTTATTAGAAATATCTAATTACTTATACAATTCTCTATTTTGAAACTGAATTTCATCATTTTGTGCTATAATTTCTTCAAGGAGTTGATTATTCTCTTCTTTTAATTCTTCAATTTCTTTGTCCTTTGAGGATAAAATAATACTCATTAAAATATCTGAATTTTTAGGTATTTTTTTGAAATTAAAACCAATATTGATAATACTATTTCCTGAATTTAATCTGACGTGTGTTTTTTTTAAACATGCATAGTTGATGATTTAACATGGGAAAAATTTACCCATATAAGAAAAAATACAAAATCAAAATTATTGTTGGATGAAGAAATAATGTCACTAGCATCAGATGATGCTAGCGGATAGATTTTCGTACCTAGTAACCTAAGTGACTAGTTCGCAAATCATATCTTGGCGTGCAAACCAATTATTGACAAATCATTTGATTTTAGTCATAAACGTTTGGTTTTACCTTGTTTTTGATGAAAACCTCACATTCTATTGTGTTCAAAATATACACACAGATCATAATAGCGAAATTCTCAAAATACTCTTTATGGTGCTGGAACATCTTTCCGAACGAGATTCTGTCATGCGCGATTTATCGGAAATTACTGTAAATGCTTTGAAAGATTTAGCATTAGCAAAAAAAGATCTTCAAGAAAATGATTTACACATGAAGGAGATGAACAAACTTGTAAATGAACGAGTTGATGAAATATCTCGTGTAAATCAACAACTACAAACTAAAATTTCCTTTGTTGAAAATATTGCAACAAGCATTAGAGAAAAAAATGACAAACTTGAATCTGATATCATTCTTGTTAAAAATGAAAAAAGTCGTTATCTTAAATTAAATGACTTGTTGAAGACCGATCTTGAAAAAGTAATTAAAAAAGAAAAAGAACTTTCAGTAAAACAGATTTTCCTTGAGCGAAAAATTGAGAATCAAACAGATAATTTGAAAAGAACTGAAAAAATATCAATTATTGGACAATTTACATCAAGACTTGCTCATGATATGCGAAATCCACTATCTAAATTAAAAATGTCTCATGAAATTTTGTGTAATAACACTAATCTCAATGTTTTAGAAAAGATAAAACATCAACAAAGAATTGATACCTCAATTTCAACTTTGGTTCGAATTATTGAAGATGTTTTAGAATTTGTTAGGATTTCTGAATTACAACTGAATGATACATTACTTGATGATGTGATTTCATCATCTATTGGGGGCGTAAACATTCCCTCATCTGTAACATTGGAAAGAACGGGTGATTCTACTCATGTATTATGTGATCCTAAAAAATTAGAAGCCGTTTTTCTAAATATCTTGACAAATGCACTTGATGCAATTGATAAAAATGGAAAAATCAAGATTAAAACAATTATTACATCTAAAAATGTGATAATACGATTTGAAGATTCTGGTGTTGGTGTTCCGCCTGGAGATGAATTAAAGATTTTTGATCCAATGTTTACTACAAAATTTTATGGCAGTGGATTGGGATTAACCATTTGTAAAATGATTATTGAGCAGCATGGCGGAAAACTACTATGCAGTAGCATGCCATCCATATTTTCAGTATCTTTACCAAAGACTTAGCTAAATTTTTTACATTGTAATAATTTATTTTTAATTTAAAAAAATATCTGTGATAAAAAAAGAATTAATGGCTGTGTCCACAACCGCAAGAATCATGGCCTTCTTGACTCCCTTCTGATTCTTTACCTGCACATCTAGAACATTTGTTAGCGTCTGTTGGTGAGAAAAATCCTATCCCACAAGAGATACATTTTTGATTTGCCATAATATTTATCAAGAACTGCTGTATTTATTGAATGCGTATTTTTTTATTCAGAAGGTTTTGCTTTTCCAGCCTCACTTGATTCATCATTCTTTTTGAAAACTCTGTATTCCCCAATTGTTGAATTACATTTTTCACAAGTGTATTGACCCCTCTCAACTAGAATTAGATTCTCTGCAACTTGCTCATTACTACTTTCTTCTAATTGTATTTTTGGAGGATTATCAAATTCAGTCTCACAGTTTTTACAGTAATGTTTTGACATTTTTTCTATTTCTAATTTGTCTGCTTTTGCCAAAAACAATTTTCCTACTCCTAAATCTGCTTTTTTAGCCTGTTCTTCAGTAATGTCTGCTATTACGTATCCGCCTGATCCTTCTAATTTGTATTCTGCCAACTTACATTGATATTTTGATGGCATTAAAATACTATTTGCATTTGTCTTGAAAATAATGCAATTTGTTGCTAATAATTTTAGAAAATTAMATGGTGTAKAATTTGATTTTYTGATCGATATTGTTTTTGACAACAACCTTTGAATCMTGATTTCTCAAAGTATCATCMTATGAGTTGTAAAGATGGATATRTTCATAATTTTGCATGGTTTGAAATACTMTCTTCAAAAAGATGTATTCATTGTGGCCTTGAAGAAAATCAGTAGATTCTTATCTAAAATTTCTAGCAAAATTTCATGGATAAAATAAAGAACAATTCTCCTGTATTATTTTACTATAATCATTCAAAAAAATGGCTAATGAAAATTTCAAAAAAAGAATCATTTCATACTCATATTGGTGTTATCAAACACTCTGATGCAATTGGAAAAGAATATGGTTCAAGAATAATCACAAACAAGGACAAGTATGTCTATGCTCTAAAACCAACAATGTATGACTATGTAATGAAAATACAACATGGTACTCAGATTGTTTATCCTAAAGATATTGGATATATTATTGCAAGAGCAGGAATTGGAAGCGGTCAAAAAATTTTAGAGATTGGTACTGGTAGTGGCTCTCTRACATCTTTTATTGCAAGTGTTGTAAAACCACGCGGTCACGTATACACTTTTGATGTTGATGAAAATTTTATGAAGATTGCAGAAAAAAATATCAAAAAAGCTGGAGTTTCAAAATACATTACACAWCATAATTTTGATATAAAGACTGCAAAAAAAATGCCTCTAAAAGATATGGATGTAGCTTTAATTGATTTGGGTGATCCTTGGGTAGTTATTCCTAAAGTACGAGAGATGTTAAAAAGCAGTGGTTGTGTTTTTGCAATATGTCCTACGATGAATCAATTAGAAAAATTAACAATGGCTCTAGTTGAAAATGAATTCACTGATATTGAATCTACAGAACATATTATTCGAACAATTGAGGCAAGAGAAGGAAAAACTAGACATTCTTTTCAAGGAATAGGTCATACCACTTACCTTTGTTTTGCAAGAAAAGCCTTTTTTGATAGAGGTTCAAAAAAACGCTCTACAAAATCAAAAACCACTAAAACCTCCAAAACTATCAAAACCACAAAAACTAGTAAAACTTCCAAAAAAGTATCCAAAAAATAGCCTCATTTTTTAACAAACTCTGTAAAACAAGATTTATTCAACTATTTTTTAGGATATATTGTATTGGTCCAAAAGAATCTAACAACTTTGATGGTGAAAAAATTCATTCCTTCACGAAAATCTTCATCACGAAAAGGAGATAATGGAATCGTTCTAGTTGTTGGTGGGAGTTACATCTATCATGGCGCTCCTGTTTTATCATCTATTGCAGCTTTAAAGTGTGGAACTGATTTAGTTTACACCTGTGTTCCAAAAATCAATGTATCTCCAACACGTGCAATTTCCCCAAATCTAATTGTCATTCCTTTAGTTGATCAAAAATTAACTCGTGGAGCTGTAAACAAACTTGTTGGAGTATTACCACTCAATCTTGATTCTGCAACTATTGGGATGGGTCTTGCAATTCAGGACCGAAATTCATTATTACAACTTGTAAAATCTCTTTTAGATAGAGATGTTAGATTATCTTTAGATGCAAGTGCACTAGTTCCTGAAATTTTACCATTGCTTAAAGACAAAAATGTTGTAGTAACGCCTCATGCTGGAGAATTCAAACATTTCTTTGGAGAATTACCGCCAAATGCAAAAATTCAACGAATAAAATTAGTAGAAAAATATGCAAARGATMATGGTATTACAATTTTACTTAAAGGTCCAACTGATATTATTTCAAATGGTAAAATTACATATCTAAACGAGAAAAAAACCCCTGCAATGACTGTTGGTGGTACTGGTGATGTCCTCTCTGGTTTAGTTGCAGGGATGTTATCTAAGAGCAGAAATGCATTGGAATGTGCAGCAGCTGCTGCTTTCATAAACGGATTAGCTGGAAAATCAGCTCAAAAGAAATTAGGATTACATTTGACTTCAACTGATATTTTAGATGAAATCCCACATGTCATGAAGCCCTTTGATAAAATTGTGTGATTGTCATTGAATGTCTTAAAACATGTAGATTCGCACATGGATTCACTTGTTTCAGACTTGCAGACTTTGATTAGACAACCAAGTGTGTCTGCAAAAAATGAAGGAATTGAGGAATGTGCAAAATTAGTCTCAAAATTATTGAAAAAATCTGGAATATCTTCAGAAATACTTCGATTAAAAAAAAATGTAGCACCTGTAGTTTTTGGTGAAATTAAATCAAAACAAAATCCTGGGAAAACTTTGATGTTTTATAATCACTATGATGTACAACCAGCAGAACCTTTTGATTTATGGGATGMCCCTCCATTTAGTGGAACAAGAAAGGGAAACAAAATTTTTGGTAGAGGTGCAACTGATGATAAGGGTGAATTGATTACCCGAATTAAGGCAGTTGAGGCGTGTTTGAAAACAACAGGTGATGTTCCTTGTAATGTGAAATTTGTAATTGAGGGTGAAGAGGAAACAGGCAGTGCTCATATTGAAGATTATTTAAAAAAATACAAAAAGAAATTTTCATGTGATGGTGTAATATGGGAATTCGGATACGTTGATGCAAAAAATAGACCAATCATTGGTCTTGGAATGAAAGGATTATTGTTTGTAGAATTATCTGTTAAAGAATCAATTAGAGATGCTCATTCTAGTTTAGCTGTTTTAATTAAAAATCCTGCATGGCGATTAATTGATGCAATTAAAACACTTCGAGATACTGATGGAAAAATTCTCATTAAAGATTGGTACAAAGAAGTAACACCATTMTCAAAAATTGATTTAGAATTAATTAAAAAAGAACCATTTGATGAAAATRTCTTCAAAAAAGAATTTGGAGTAAAATCATTTGTTGGAAACAAAAAAGGAATGRCTGCAAAAAAGGCTCTAGTAGGTGATGCAACTTGTAATATTGCAGGATTTCTTTCTGGTTATACTGGTGATGGTGCAAAAACAATACTTCCTGGAGATGCCTTAGTTAAAATTGATTTTAGATTAATTCCAAAAATGAATCCTAAAAAACAGATACTACGATTAAAAAAACATCTCAAATCAAAAGGCTTTGAAGATGTTAAAATCAAAGTTTTTCATGGTGAGGCAGCAGCTAGAACTAATTCCACTGATCCTTTTGTGGCTCAAGTAAAGAACGCAGCTGACAAATCATTTGGAACCTCAATACTAAATGTCTCAAATGCTGGAACTGGTCCAATGTATCCCTTTGTTGATATTTTGAAAACCCCTTGCATATCTATTGGCAGCACATACATGTTTTCACGAATTCATTCTCCTAATGAGTTTGCCAGAATTGATTTATTGAAAAAAACAACAAAGTGTATGTGTTTGATAATGCAAAATTTTGGAAAAAATTAGTGAAGACATCTTGGTAATTTTTTAATTACTTGTGAAAGTGAAATTCTACCTGGACCTACAACAATTATCACTAATGCCACTGCCAGAAGAATCAAATCTAATTCTATTCCTCCTTCACCTGTAATACTTGCAGCACTTTTGACGTGAAATATTGCACCAACCATTACTATAGAAATTACTGATGCTGAAATTCTACTTAGTACTCCAATAATTAACAAAATTCCTGGAATAAGTTCAGCCATTGCAATAAGAAGTTGAAATTCTGAGGGAATGCCTAAACTTGGAAGCCAACTTGCAAATCCATCATTTCCAATTTTTGAGTAACCATGTAAAATGAAAATTATCCCTATTGCTGATCTTAGTCCCATAAAGACAACATCATTGAGAATTTTTCCCTTAATCTCACTTGTAGTCAACACACTTGTCTTGAATTTTATGTATAATTATTTTGCCCATAAATTACTCGTAATATGTAGAAAGCCCTTTATTATGCTGCAGAATTATTTGAATTATGTCAATGTATATGCCAGGAGCAACTGCTGTTGGAATTACTTTTGAYGGTGGTGTAGTTTTTGCCAGCGAAAAAAGGATCGCATTTGGAAATTTCCTTGTAAGTAAATCTACAAAGAAAACATTCTCAATTACTCCCAAAGTGGGTGCAACTTGTGCTGGTCTTGTAGCTGATATGCAAATCTTAACCTTGCAAATTTCAGCACTTGCAAAAATTCGAAAAATGGAACTAAAAAGAGATGTTCCACCAAATACTGTTGCTAAAATGATGTCAAATATGATGTATGAAAGACGATTCTTTCCTTTGTTAACTCAAGTAATTGTTGGCGGTGTTGTTGATAAACCAATTATGTATACTCTTGACCCATTAGGTTCAGTTCTACCTGATGATTATGCTGCAGTTGGAACTGGYGCTGAGATGGCATTGGGAATCTTGGATCCTCAGTTTAAACCAAATATGACAAAAGATGAGGCAATTAATTTAGCAAAACATGCAGTACGTTCAGCAGCTTTGAGGGACTCTGCAAGTGGTGATGGTTTGGATATACTTGTAATTACTAAAGATGGTACTGAAGAATTCACTGAAGATATAAAATAATTATTTTAATCGTAAATTATTTTTCCTGTTTCCCAAAATTTATCCGAGATRTAATGYATATTTTTTATTACTTCTCCTTTCTCCATATTTTCTAATTCTGTACTAGATACCATTGATTTTCCAACAGCTAAAAATTTATGCAGAGATTCCTCAATAATGCAAACAAGTTTGTCTTTTTCAAACTCTGTATTTTTTTTAATTCCAGGCCTCATGACATTTGCACCCTTACACATGAATTTGACAGCACCCATATCCACCATTACGTTTGGAAATTTCTCCAACATTGYAGTTTCTGTCAAAAATGGYAAATAATCATCATCAATTCTTAAAATTTTAATTCCTTTTCCTGTAATGATTTGTGCATTATTTTCAATTTGATGAACTTTGAGATTTTTTATTTTTGGTAATTCAATCCCCCATTGCTCTGTGAYATTTTTTAAAACTACACTTGTTTCACTTTTTGAGATTAAATTAGATTTCAAGCTTTTGCAATCTCTTGTCTAATGTCTAACAAATCTCTTAATATTGAACTTGCAGTTTCCATACCTCCTGCACCTTTACCAATAATTGTCTGAGTTCCTGAATGCTCAGATGTGAATGCTATAGCATTTAGTGTTCCATTTACACACAATGGATCATCATTTGAAATTTCTTTTGGACTAACAATAAGCTCTTTGTTACATGAWGCAATTAATTTTAAAGAACAATTATTTTTCTCTGCTTTTTTGATATCTTCAGTTGTCACTTTTCGTATTCCTGTACAGTTGATATCTGGCATTGTCACCTTCATTCCCATAACCCAATTTGCAAGAATTACTAATTTTGCTGCAGCATCTAATCCATCAAGATCTAGGGATTCATCAGCCTCCACGTATCCTTTATTTTTTGCATCCTTTAATGCATCATCAAAAGATAGTCCTGTAGTCATATTTGATAAAATGTAATTTGTAGTACCATTTAGAATCCCTGCAAATGATGTTATTCTTTCACCACTTAGACTATTTTTAGCATAATCTAAAATTGGTGTACCGCCACCTACAGTTCCACTAAATTTGAACATCACTCTATTGTATATGGCAAGCTCCATTAATGATGGAAATGCTAATGCAAGAGGTCCTTTGTTTACTGAAATTACATGAATACCTTTTTTCATGGCAGATGTAATGTGTGTCATTCCTGGCTCTGCATCTTTGTAGTTACTGGCAGTTGTTTCAATTAACACATCTGCCTCTACATTTTTTAACATTTCAGTACCTGACATTGAATTTTTTGTATCTGCATAGTTTTTTACAGTTCCAAATTTTTTCTTTGTTTCAACGAGTTTGTTCAAATTTAATCCTGCTGAATCAACTGCACTTCCTTTACTATCAAAAACTCCGACGACTCTGGGTTTTAGACCATATTTTTCATAAAGATCTTCCGTCCTTGAATCAAACAATTTAACTAAACTTTGACCTACAACGCCAAATCCACATATTATGATTCTCAATTTTTTTCATTCCTTTTTGACATGTATTTTTTATTCATTTTATTTCCTCTAGAATTTATTTTTATTAATTGTGTTTTTTAAAAACGCTTTGATATTAATAATGAGCCTATTTTCATTAAATTTTGATACAATTTAGTATTTTTGAGTTTATTCAGAATCTTTTTCATGTTGTAGAGAAATGGAATTAATACAATATCTGGAATTTGTAGGCTTTGGTCCATCATCAAATACATGACCTAAATGAGAACCACATTTTTTACAATTGACTTCTGTACGTAGCATACCATGTGCTGTATCTGAAATATACTCTATTTTTTCATCAGATATTGGCTTCCAAAAACTTGGCCAACCTGAGCCTGAATCAAACTTTGCATCAGATGAAAAAAGCTCTTCACCACAACATGTGCATTTGAAAGCACCTTCAAGTTTACTTTGATCATATTTTCCAGAAAATGGTGGTTCTGTTCCATGATTTATGCATACTTCGTATTGTTCAGGACTTAATTCTTTTTTCCATTCATCTGGTGTTTTTTTCATTTTATTTTTTTCCTCTTTGCTTCTGTTCTCTTTTCTGATTCAAACCTTTCTAAATCATATTCTTTCATATCTACAAATTTCATAATTTGACTTAAAATTGGATGAACTTTGTTTATTTCGATATACATTTGCTGTGCAACTCGTCTATAATCTACATGGCCTTGAGGGATAGTTCTTAATTCAATTAAATGACAAGCTTCTCTTAGATTAAATTTCATAAAATATGGATAATTATATCCAAAATTAACAACATATTGTCCTTGTTCTGGATATTTTTTCCTCATTTTTTCAAATGTGTCTTTTGTTTTATTCATTACATCATTGAAATCCTTGTCTATTCCCATAATTTTTACCTCATTTGGAATACTGTATCCATGATCTGTTGTGAGTAGTTGTCGCTCTAAGGTTAATGCTCTATGTCTATGTAAATCTCTAAACATTCCAAAATTATTACATAAATCAAACGTATAGTATACATTTTCAAATGCTCTTGATGGTCTGTGACGTCTATTTGTTCTGAGTTTTGTAAATTCTTGTATGATTTTTATTTTTTCTTGCTTTGGGATTTTCTTTACTTGTTGTAAAATATTCTGATATGCTGTACTTGGTGATTGCTCATACATTATACTTGTAATAATTTTATCAATTGCATTATTTTCTGATTCAAAATCTACAATTTTTGTAAATACCCCTTTTGTTGGTTTTGATTTGATTTGTTTTGCAGTWATTGYTTTTGWTTTATTTTTTAYATCYYTRAGATATTTTTGATABGCTTTTCCRTATTTGTCATCWGCYCTTTTAACAAATGATTTGATRGTAGTTTCRAGCTCTTTTTTGATTTTTGAGGCTAAATTCTGCTCCTCTTTTAGTTCTGAYGAATTTAATACTGTTAGTAGATATTCAAATGCYCKTCCATTTCCTGTGATTCCAACATTAGTSAGTGTTGATGCCGGTAATAACCCTCTGAGAATATCTAGGGCTTTGGCTTTAGTTGAACCTCTGTAAATCATATTTGCAGATTTTATATCTGATTCAATTTTTAATTTGGGGAATRATTTTTCTTTATTATCTTTTGAATYYTTGAARCTATATTTTTCAATAGGATATTTTTCTCTGATATATTTTATCATTGGTTCTATATTTYTTGAATACACATCAAAAGAAAAATTACATGWCTCTTCATACAAATCTMCAAATCTAGAAYTTGTTATTTCTGWATCCCTGTAAAATCTATATTTTCCTTTTTCTTTTTTATTCCATGCAACATACCTTGATGATTTTTCTAAATATGATAATCCTATTCGTCTATCCTCAATTTTTTTAACTGCWATATTTGATAATCCCTCAATTGCAATCTGTGCTTCTCCTAATTCTGCAACTGAATCATCACCATATTCYAAAAGAACYCTATCATAAAATTYCTCTCCGCGATTTTTATTTTTTAAAAATTCATCAAGAAAAATYCTTCTCATGCTTTTGTCCGTTCTACTATATCTTGACATCAATGCACCGCGGTCAACTTGTCTTGGTGTAATTATTGCAAATACACTACTGTCTGTATTTGAAAAGTGTTCTGAGAGAATCTTTTTTTCGTTACTTGAAAATTCTGACAATAATTATTTACTGTTTCTCAATTATTAATAGTCTATTTCTTTTTTCCAATTTGAATTAGATCGGGACCTTTGTCTCTATTTTTATCCTGGCCTTTTGCCTGCCATCTCATTAGCACTTCTTTGAATGCTGTAGCATCTGCCTCATTTTCAGTATACATTAATGACGTCACCCAAAATCCCTTTTTTGCAGTTTTACCTCCTACTGAATTCATCCAAAAATCACTTGGTAAATCTGCCATGTTTTTGTTGTTTGGGTCTTTTGTGTTCTCAATCCATCTACTTGCAACAAAATTCAAAATTTGCTCTAATTCTTCTCTTTGAATCATTATTCTAATGACTAAATACRATTATTTCATTATTTCAAGATTTGTTATTATCAATTAAATTCTGTAAMATGGTRCCTTTTTGATTAATGAATATTTGTGGTGACTGTATGGTTTTGCTCAATTAATTGGAGTTTTTCAAGTAATTCTGCATGAATTATCGGCTTTTCCAGACTAGARTGAACRCCCATTTCTCTTAATTCATTCATTTGCTCYTCAGACATTCTAGATGATGAAAGAATGACAATTTTTTCATTTCTRATTGAACCATCTTTTTCAAGTGYTGAAATTACCTCAATTCCACTAAARCCTGRCATGRCCAAATCTAATAATATGATATCATAATGATTTTCTTTGATTAATTGTAGACCTTTTCTACCATCTTCAGTTGTCTCGTATTCATAACCCTTATTTTCTAAAAATAATCCTATTGGCTCTGAAACCCCTTCATTATTTTCAATGTGTAGGATTTTCATGATCTAGTAAACTTTCACCATTATATTTCAAATTGTTACAATTTATTGGACAAACAATCACCAATTAAATAATCTGAGAAATTAATTTCATGAAAAGTAGGACGAGTTTTCTAATACTTTCAATTTCTGCATTTATAATTCTGTTTGCTGCAACTAGTTATTTTGTAAATTATGATGCAGAAAAATCTTTGATTGATAAAGAAATGGTTTTAATGAATAATATTATTTCTCAGAAATCTCTTGAAATTAACTTTTTCAATGAAAAAATCATGGATGATGTAGAATTTTCTTTACAAGATTTGATTCAGACTAATTCTGGAGATATGTTTGTAATTAACTCCAGAGGTGAAGTAATTTCAAATCAAAATCATGGAGTTGTGGATGAATTAAATCATATTGATGTAGTTGATGACACTCATGAATTTACTCAATTAAAATTCTTTCAGCAATTCATAATAAATAATGTTGTAGATTCACATGATAAAGATTCACATGTTGTAGATACTCATGTTGAAAACTCTAATGAGTTCTCATCAGTTCATCATACGTTTGATACTACTAACCACGTCTATCATCATTTTACATTTGATGATGGTGAAAATATTAATCACGTTGTACTGACTGAATTGCCAATGTTTGATTGGATGCTTGTTTATAAAAAAACTCAACAAGAAATGTTTGTTTCTGACACATCAATTGCATCATTACGAAATACAATAGTATCTATTTTTACAATTATGGGTAGTGCTATGATTGTTGGAATTTTTTATGTAACTAAAAGAATTTCAAAACCCCTAGATATGCTGATAAAATCTTGTAATGAAATAGATCCCGAAAACTTACATCCAATCAGCATAAAATCTGCTGAAGAATTTGAAGGAATACAAACTTCATTTAACAAATTAATTGGTAAAATCATTCTAAATGAACAACATCTTGAAAATCTCAAGGAAGAAACCATTAATCAAAAAAATGAAATTAAATCTAAGAATATAATTATATCTGGTGAATTAAGACATGCCAAAAACAAATCAAGTAAATTAAATCAATTTAGGCATGCCCTTGATAACTCCTCAATTGTAATGATGACTGATACAAATGGAACTATTTGTCATGTGAATAACAGATTTTGTGCACTTTCAAATTATACTCGGGATGAATTAATCGGTACAAATCATCGAATATTTAATTCTGGATATCACACACGTGAATTTTTTTACGGCATGATGAACACAATTTCTAAAGGTCAAGTGTGGCGAGGTGATATTCAAAATAAAACAAAGGATGGTTCATTGTTTTGGACAGATGCTACAATTACTCCTATGTTTGGGTTAGATGGTAGCCCTGAAACGTATATAGTAATTGGAAATGACATTACTGAACGAAAAAATCATGAAGAACAAATTAGAATTATTCAGCGAGAAATAATTAAACGAAAGAAAGAACTTGAAATAAAAAATAAAGTTTTAGATCAAGAACTAATAACAATTTCAAAACTTGAAAAACAAAAAGAAGAATTTACATCAATGATGACTCATGAATTTAAAACACCACTAACTCCAATACTTAGTTGGGCAGATCTTTTATCATCAGAAATTTTAGGTGACTTGAATGAAAAACAACTAAAGGCAATTAGTGAAATAAATATTAATGCGTTAAAACTTTTAAATTTAATTACAGATGTTTTAGATGTTCATAAATTAGAATTATCTAAATTGACATATAATAAAACAAAATGTTTTTCAAAAGATATTGTTGATGAATTAATTGAAAACTATTCGGTAGTTTTGAATGATAACACTATAAATTTTGTTCATTCAGATATTGAAAATATTTCTTTGTATACTGACTCATCAAGAATTCAACAAGTATTGAGAATTTTTATTACAAATGCTCTTGATTTTGTACCAAAACAAAATGGGAAAATTGAATTAACAGTTCACATTAAAAATGACTCCATATTATTTTCAGTAATTGATAATGGGGTTGGAATATCTGAAACAGATCAAAAACAACTGTTTCGAAAATTCTATCAAGCAGATACATCTGCTACAAGAAAACATGGTGGTTCTGGATTAGGGTTATCCGTAGCTAAAGGAATTGCAGATGGATTAGGTGGACATGTGGGAGTTATTAGTTCCCCCAATAATGGAAGCACATTTTTTGTTGAACTTCCATTACATGTGCAACTTGTTGCCCAGCAATAATTGGTGAAAATAATCTAACATTATTGACCAGATATCGATTTTTTACAAAAACTAAAAATCTATGTCTGGGTTGCGCTTGAATTGAATCATAAATTATCCCTAAGAATGGTTCAAGTTAAAGATTCAGGTACGTGTATTCAAAAAGAAAATTTAGAACATATTTTTGATCTACTATTTACTACAAAAATGCCTGGAACTGGACTTTCTGAATTACAGAAGAAATTATTACAAAAATGACCACACGATATGTTGCAGCATACGAAAAATTATCTGGAAAAACTCTTTAACTTCTAAAAATATGTGTAAATGTGAATATATGATTTGTACTTTTTTAAACATTTTATTTTTCTTTCTCTAGTTTTGTTATTTTTTGTAAATACAGATATTGTATTTGCTGAATCTGATTCAATAGATATTAAATTAATTGTTTTTGAAAATACTTCAATTATAGAATTTACAAATAATGGAATTGAACCAATTAATATCATTAAACTTTGGTTAATTGATGATTCATTTTTATCTTTTAAAACAGAGTTTGGATGGACTGGAGAAAAAAATAATCAAGGAACCTTAATCTTTTCACCTAGTACTCCATTTGAGTCAGATCAAAAAGTGAAATTTGGAATTAAAACATCTGAATCAAATTCTCCAATAAATTGGAATGCTGTGGGAGTTAATGGAACATCCATTGAAATTAATACCACCCAATCACTTACTGATCGTTCTATTTTAGATAAAAATTTCATAACTACAGGATTTCTAGATAATTCTAAATTCAAAACTATTCCTGAATCCCCTCGTACTGCATCTCCTATTAGAATTACTGGAACTGATTTTATGGCAAATCAACAGTTTACTTTGTTTATGAATGGTGTATTGATTGATTCTTTTGAAACAGATGATGTTGGGAGTTTTATCTTTACTGAAACAATCCCTGATACATTTGAACCTGGAATAATCACGTATGGTATTCGTGATCTTTATGGAAATGAAATTTTACGTGATGGTCATTTGTTAGAATCAGTTGAATCATACCTTACTAAAGCAAGTCTCACAGTAGATGACATCTCTGTATCGTATTCCATAGGTGATGTTGTTTCATTTTCAGGTAAAACTGAACCTGAATCTTATGTCTCAATAATAATGTCTGATCCTTCTGACTCCCTTTGGTCTAAAGTTAATACGATTTCTGACATTTCTGGTAATTGGTTCCTTGATTTTAAAATCACACAAAAATCTTTTTTTGGTACATACACTGCAGAAATAAAATCACTTGATTCATTTATAACAAAACAATTGAATGTCTTACTTTCAAAACAAATCAATGTTTCATCAATGAAGCCTTCTTTTTCTAAAAATGATATTATCTCATTTAATGGATCTGGAAATCCTGGTGATCTAATCCGTGTATTTGTATTAAATTCAAATGGAATCCAAGAAAATTCATTTGAATATATAATTCCTGAAAATGGTTTAATAAAAATTGAATATGATTATGCTTCTTTTATTTCTGATAAAACTTATTTCTTGTATATTTTTCAAGGAAATACTGTAGATATAATTCCATTTGGAATCGATAAACATCCTAAAAAGATTTTATCATCAAAATTAAATAAAATAAATTATCTTTATGATGATGTTGCATTTGTTGCAATTCATGGAGAATCGCTTGATGAACTTTTATTAATTATATCTGATGATTCTGGAAATTCTGTTTTAGAGGAAAAAATTATTCTTGGACCTGAAGGAAAATCTACATATCAAATTGATTTAACCAATTTGAATTCTGATTATTATTTTATAATTATTTCTAAAGGTACAATGAAGACTACTGAAAATTTTACAGTTGGTTTTCCTGTAGGATTTCATTTTGTAGATTACTCATTTACTAAAAAATTCTATCACCCTCATGATTTAGTTTCATTGTATGGATATACTTCTCCTAAAATCCCTATGAACTTTACACTGTATGATTCAAAATCCAATATTATTGATAAAACAGAATCTTTTTCTAATGATAATGGAAATTTTATAATTGATAATTTCAAAATTCCAACTATTCCAAATAGTGGTGAATGGATGATAAATATTCAAAGTGGTACAAATTCAAAAAATATTTTCTTTAATGTGGATTCTGATAAATTTTTTGTTGTTGAAATATCTGAAATTCAAAAAACACCTTATGGTAAACTAGTATTAATTACAGGAAAAAATGCATCCCCTGAGAATCCTGTTAGTGTTACTATATCAAACAAAAATTCTACTGAGATATGGGAAATGCCTACAACATCAACTAATGATGGGGACTTTAGCGTATTGTGGCCTGTTCCAAAAGATGCTCCAAGTGGCGAGTATCTAGTTGAATCAAGAGACTTTGATTCAAAGTACTCTAGTGTATTTTTTGAAATTTAATTATTTAGATACCTCCATTTTTTTTAAATCATCAGATATTGGCAAAAATTTTTTAATTTTACCCAAATTCATCTGATCGTAAATCGGACTCTGTCATTTTAATCAAAAACTTTCATATACTAGGAACTTCTCATTTTTGGAAAGTTTTATTTACTTTGCAATATTTGTTTTTATAGGGTATGTTATGAATAACATCAATAAATTATATTTATTTTCAATAATTACAATTTTGGTGACAGGTACAGTTAGTCCTGCTTTTGCTGTTCACGAACATAATATTGTTGAAGATACAACTCCACAATTAGGTGGAAACCTTGATGGACAAGGAAATGATATTACTGGTGGCGGAACTATCTCTCTGATAGAACAAGCAGAAGCAAATGCTGATGCTGCAGGATCTGGACAGATTTGGGTAGACACTGCAACTCCAAACGTATTATTCTTTACAGATGATGTAGGTACTGACTTTAGATTAAACCTCGGCACTTCAGCTGACTTACTAGGTGTACTTGGTGATGAATCAGGAACTGGACTTGCAGTCTTTGGTACAAACCCAACATTAACTGGAGTAACACTTGCAGGTGATATTGCAGGAGCAGGATTTGATATTGATAATGCTGGTGTCATATTTTTAATTGAACAAG
>NVWC01000025.1 GCA_002317795.1 Nitrososphaerota archaeon | reverse complement strand
GAGTGAGTAGAGGTGCAATTGAATCCTGAATTTATTTTGCATAATCCTATACAAGATTACGAATTGGACTGAGATCACCAAAATATACTAGAACCAAGTTATACGTAAAATCAAGAAAATGTTATCTGTTTTGGGCAAAGACTCAATAGAATTTTACTTGATAATATACAACATTCTCATACTTTTTTTGAGTAATGATTGAGAATTTTGGTAAATCTCTTATCAATGGATCAAGAAATAATGATGATTTCAAAAATCAAAATACTACAAATGCCCTTGAGACCCTGATTATAAGTAAGAAATTAGAAAAAAAAATCATAATACAAAATCCGTTCTGATTGTATCAACATAAATTCTAAAAACATTGAAATAGTTAAGAAAATTCATCACTTTACTAAAATCAAAACCAAATCTATTGCTCTTTTTAACTAAACAAACTTTTGAGCAAAAATTAAAAAATAGAATTTTTGTTTGTTTTTACAAGACTACATCAAATGATTTGGTTGGGATATTTTTTTAAATTTGGTCTCAACAAAGTTAGTCTAGGCTAAGAAAGTTAGCCTAGACTAAGTTTATATTACAATTGAGAAATGTACCAGATAACAAAGATGAAAAAATCCATCTCTAGAATAATGATTACATCAATAACTGTAATCCTTACAATCTCTGCCCTTTACAGTGTATCCCCCAAAGATATTAGTGCGCATCTAGAAGATGGTATCTTTGTTACTCATACTGGGGTGTCATAATACAACAGGTGAGATAATTGATCCTGTGTACATCACACACCTACTATGGAATTTGATGCAATGGAATTTTAGAGAATTTAACTATGGAAGAGTGTATCTGTTGCCTGACGGTAGCATCCTGTGAGAATTTACTATCATTGCAGATGATGATCAAGTTATGTGGGTCTCCCCCAGTGTGTTCTTTAATGCATGAACATTCAATGGAACTGTTCCAGGTCCAATCATTAGAGCTACTGAAGGCGACATTGTCAGAATAAATTTCATCAATAATGGTGCAAAGGAACACACTGCACTTTCATGGAATTCATCCCGCAGAAATGGATGTGCTTTTTTACTGGATATCTTTCTGCGGTAGGTAATTCAAGCTCTAAATTGTATGCCCTTCAAAGATAGTGTAGCAACAGACAACAGTTGGTTGAAACGGTTAGCCCTTTTAGTAAAGGAATAATTGTATGCTGAAACACCTTTCCTCTTGTAGTTATTGAGTGTTAGAATCATTTAAGGAAAATTAAATATACAAAAAATTTAAGACTGATAATAAAATTAAAACAATGATTATGTTAAAAAAAAATAAAATATCTGATAGAACAGATGAAAGACTCGAATCTATAAAAAAAGCTCATAGTCAAAAAAGCCCAAAATTTACAACAAGAATGGAAGATTACCTTGAGGTAATCTCTGAACTAGTTGATCTAAAAGGATATGCTACTCCTACAGATATTTCAAATTATATGAATGTCCGTCCTCCTAGTGTTACCAAAATGTTAAAGAGATTAGACGAAGATAATTATCTAGAATATACAAAATATCAAGGATTAAAACTAAATCCTAAAGGAAAAAACATAGCTAATGAAATCCGCCAAAAACACAGTGATCTCTTAGAATTTTTTGAACTTATTGGGGTGGATAGCTCCATTGCAAACAAAGATGTGGAAGGAATGGAACACCATCTGAATTCAAAAACAATGAAACAACTAAGAAAATTTATTATTTTGCTGAAATTAAAACCAGATTTACTTGCTCTTTTTAACTAAACAAACTTTAGAAAATTAAATTTTTTAATTTTGCAAGATTACATTGAATGATTTTGCTTTAGTTGGAATGTTTTTCTAAAGTTGCAGTACTCTAACAAAGTTGCATAACACTAAAAAAGTTAGCCTAGGCTAAGTTTATATTATAATTAAAAAGTATGACATTTGTAAATAATGAATAAAACTCGCTCTAAAATTATACTTACATCATTAACTGTAATTATTGCTATATCTGCATTGTATGTTACATTTCCTGAAACCATCAATGCACAGCTAGAAGGTAATATTTTTGCTACACATTCTGGCGGTACCATAACTACAACAGGTGTGGTAATTGATCCCGTATACACCACAACTACTGATCCTGAATACACCGAAGCAACTGTAGAATTTGATCCAATGGAATATTTGAGAGAATTTAACTATGGTACAGTCTCTACGCTACCTGATGGTACCACACTAAGAGAATTTACAATTATTGCAGAAGATGATCAAATTATGGAAGTCTCACCTGGAATATTCTTTAATGTGTGGACCTTTAATGGAACTGTTCCGGGTCCAACCATAAGAGCTACTGAAGGAGATATTGTTCGTATTAATTTCATCAATAATGGTGCAAAATCACATACCATGCACTTTCATGGAATTCATCCTGCAGAAATGGATGGAGTGTTTGAGATAGTTGGTGGTGGAGGCGGACAATTTACCTATGAATTTGAGGCAGGACCAGTTGGTGTTCACCCATATCACTGTCATGTTATGCCACTTGAAGAACATATTGTACGTGGTTTGTATGGTGTTTTCATAGTTGATCCAAAAGAGGGCAGACCTGCAGCAGATGAAATGGTTATGGTTCTAAATGGTTTGGATATGGACTTTGATGGAGAAAATAATTTCTATGCTGCAAATACTATTCCATTTTACTATCAGAACAACCCAATTCAAATTAACACAGATGAGTTGGTCAGAATTTATGTGGTAAACATGGTTGAGTTTGATCCAATAAACAACCTTCACTTGCATGGTAATCTATACAATTACTATCCAACAGGAACCAGTCTTGTTCCTTCAACTTTTACTGATATGATTACTCTGTCACAAACAGAACGTGGCATTATGGAATTCCAATATGAATTCCCTGGAAAGTACCTGTTCCATGCTCACAAGGTAGAATTTTCAGAAAAAGGTTGGGTTGGAATATTCCAAGTTACTGACAATTCAGAAGATAAAAAATTAGCAGAGAAAATAGACCATGGAAGTTAGTGATAAAAAACAATCAAAAGGCAAATTAATTGCAAGTGGAATTATTCCATTTGCATTTTTAATAGTTTTAGTGGTATACATTTTTGGTCCAGGTTCTGATGTTTTAGATTTAGGTGTACCATTACCTGAAATAACTATGGAGAAAATTGATTTTCTAGATTCTGAAATTCAAGTAACTGTTAGAAACACCGGACCAATTCCTGTAGTGATTGCAATGGCTGACATTAATGATAGAATACAGCCTGCAGCAGTTGAACCTGATGGGTTTTTGGAACGATATGAAACTGCTTTGGTAAGAATTCCTTTTGCATGGAATGAGGCAGAACCATACAGAATTGGATTAACGATTGAGGATGGAACTAGATTTGAAAAAGAGGTAGAGGCAGCAGCTCCTGCGTTACAACCAACACTTGAACTTGTTGGATTCTTTGCATTAATTGGAACTTATGTTGGAATCATACCTGTCATGGTGGGATTACTTTGGCTTCCTTTTATCAAAAAGATTAGTAAAAACAAATATCATTTCTTTTTGGCATTAACTGCTGGACTGTTACTATTCTTAGGCATTGATTCCATTGAGGAGGCACTAGAGATCTCTGAAGAAAATCTTGCAGGCAGTTTCAATGGTGTATTGCTGGTAACTACAGTTATTGTCTTGTCATTTCTTGGCCTGTACTATGCTGGTGAAAAGCTAGTAAAAAAAGCAGTATCATCTACTGCGTCTTCTCGACTCTCAAAACCTATAGCAGTTGCATTGATGATTGCAATAGGCATTGGATTGCATAACTTTGGAGAAGGACTTGCAATTGGTGCAGCTGTTGGTATAGGTTCGATTGCATTTAGTACATTTTTGATAGTTGGATTTGCATTACACAATACCACTGAGGGCATTGCCATTGCAGGACCACTGTCCAGAGGAAAAGGATTGGTAGGAAAAGCATTGATAGGAAAACTTGTAGCACTGGGATTAATTGCAGGCTCTCCTGTTATTTTTGGTGCTTGGATAGGTGGATTTGTTTATTCTCCATTTACTACTGTAATTTTTCTTGCAGTAGGTGCTGGTGCAATATTTCAAGTAATAATCACTATCATGAGATGGATACGAGAAGAAGGCGACAAAAACTTCTCTAGTGGAGCAGTAGTAACTGGTTTTGCTGCAGGAATGTTAATCATGTATCTAACTAGTATTTTGGTTTAAGAAAAACATGTTTCTTGTAATTATTGATATCAATTTCAAAAAAGAATTAGAATCTGACTTTAAGATATGGTTTTCTAAATCACACAACATTCTGTCAAAGTTTGAAGGATTGGTATCAAGAAGACTGGTAAATTCCACCGGAGATAAGCATAGTATTATTGTGGAGCATCAAAGCAGGGAAACTTTTGATAAAATGTATCAGTCAGAGGAATACACAAGACTTCAATCTGAAGCAGCATCCTCATTTAAGGTAAAGCCTCTCAAACCAAGTGTCTACAATTTGGTTTAAAATAGTTCTAATATTGTTGAATTCTTTGATTTACCAAAAATTGATATGAACACATCAGAAAATATTTGGAAATTTAGATCATGTTATTGCAAGTGATCATCTAAAGTTTACTTCTTTTTCAAACAACTCTGAAGTAAAAGTTTCTAGATGGAAAGAACATCTGGATGATCCAAACGGACCAAAAAATTCTAAGTTTATCAATTTTGTAAAGAAAATATCTGATCATAACGCCTTGTATTTTGAAATTCACAAATGATAATTTTTGGTAAATAAATACCGAAGAATTCTCTTTTGTTTTTAAATTAGCATAATCTGAATTATACAAATAAGTATTGAAGTCTAAAGATTCGAATCTAAATTCCCAGTAATGCTTAAAAACAAAATTTGTAATGCATCAATATGACTAAAACATTTCAATATTTTGCTCGTGGGATTATTTTCAATTTTACTTGCTAGTGGAATTACAGTAAATTCCTCAGCATTACCTGATCATGTTCCAGATATTGCCAAAGTCAAAGTGGGACAATTCACACAAACAATAATTCAAACAGACAACCTACGTGCCGTGATTCAGCCATTATATACAACATATGGTGATCCTGCTAATTATTTGACTAGTCCAGGTGGTGCACTTGATGGTACAGGACTTAATTTTAACTCGTTCAGACGGAACTTTTGGATGCACTGGTGGTTTGTTATGGACTGGAGAACATGTTCTAACTGCAGCTCATTGTGTAACTAATGATAATGGAAACAATGTATTACAATTTGGTACTGTAACTTTTGAAGGTGATTTTGGCACTGAAACAATTGCAATTGATGCAACTGCAACCAAAATCCACAATAAATGGAATGGTGATGTTCTTAAAGGAAATGATGTCGCAGTTTTGAAACTAGTTTCTGCACCAACTGATGATATTACAAGATACCAAATTGATAGGGATGGTTCTGATGATATTGGAGCAATTGTTGAGAAAGTAGGTTATGGACGTTCTGGAAATGGYAATGATGGRGATGTTCTTGCATTTGGGGATAAACGAAATGGAGAAAATCAATATGATGATGTTGCAGATACTATGCTCAAGGCACTGGGATTAAAGGCCAAAGCACACTTTGTTCCAGGCTCTGTCTTACAATATGATTTTGATAATGGTTTGACAAGTAATGATGCATTTGGATTCTTCTTTGGAAATCATAATTTAGGACTAGGAACTAATGAAGTCAATTCAGCTTCTGGAGATTCTGGAGGTCCAGCAATTAGCAATGGAAACATCATTGGAATCACATCATATGGAGTTACTTTGACTTTTAATGACGGAACAACATCCGATGTAAATGGAATCTTAGATAGTTCATTTGGTGAGTTTTCAGGAGATACACGAGTTTCAAAATATGTAGGATTCATTGATGATTCTGTAAATGGTGGAACTGATGATGGTGGTAATAATGGTGAACCAAAATGTAACAAAGGAATGCAAAAGCGTGGCCTTTGCTAGATTATCTAATTTTTAACAAACAATAATTCTTGAATAAATCTAATCTCTGTTAGATAGAAATTCAAACTTTAGGATTATCTAATCTTCCAGATCATTATTTTTTTGTTAAATGTAACAATTTAAGCAATATCCCAAATTCCATTTCTGCTATTTGAGACTAATTTAATAAAAACACTGATGAAATCATTGCAACACCAATTGCTGCAACAGGACCTGCTATTGTAAACTCTGGACCAAGTAATGGAAAAATAATTAAGAAAATTGGCATAAACATTGCAGCCCCACCAATTCCTCCAAGCATTGCACCAGTAGCTACCAGTGTTGATACAGGCAACATGAATCAGTACATTGTAAAATCCATTGTCTCAAAATTTATTGTATGATTTCTTTTTAATATTATTCACAACTTGTATAAATTCCAATTTGGGAATTCCTTAAAATATATTTTTTAATTATTTACTATATGAAATATGCAAGTTATTGTCCAGAATGTTATAAACAAGGAATACAATCAGAATTACGACATGAAAATTCAAAATCAATTTGTATTCGATGTAGTTGGGAATCAAAACAACAAGCTAAAAATTAATTATATCAATATATTTTCAAAATAAATAAAATAATTCCAATAAAATAATTCCAATAAAATCTATTATTATCTTTTATTGCTGTATACTTGGTTTCATAAACATACAACATAACTACTATGAATAAGCATCATTACATGACGATCAATGAAACAACTCGTAGTCAATTCATTTACTTGAAATTTTCATTTAACCTATTTCCAAATTTTAAATGAAATCAAAGTTGGGAATTTGATTAAAAGCATTGTTAACTATGTTGTATTATGAGCAAATCTAATACACCCCCAATAATCACTTATGATGAAAAAATTTCTATTTGTGATATTATGAAAAATAGTTCTTCTCAAATTATTCAAAAATTAGAGTCCCAAATACCTTTAAGATTTCAACAATACTCTGATCTTTATTCAACATACCTTCATACTTTGGATGATATATTTGGCTCGTGTTATCTGTCTGAAAAGGAATTTTTTGATAAGATAAACATAGATCAAAATATTTTAAAGACATTTCAAACATTAGCACAGTTATCAATCCAACCATGTCTAGATCAAATTGACATGTATGCAAAATATAGACAAGAAATTACACAAATGCAGATATCTGTATTGAAAACATATGATAATTTTTTGCACACAATGATGGAATCATATGGAAAAGCATTATCTCAATTTTACACCTAACCCCATCTATTTTTAACCCCAAAAAGTAATACGAATCCACATGTATTCTAATCTGAATCTTTTTTTTGTTTCCAAACAAGATGCGTAAATTTACCTCATAATTCTACACCTGATTATTCTATAGAATTATTTTTATCTTGTTTTGGAATTGAACATGATTGATTACAACTACCGTAACCATTCTTTCTTGTACCAAACCAAATTAGTGCTGATGGCATGAGAACATAAAGAATTATGGCATTTGGAAATACTAGTAATGAATCATTTCTAGTAATGTATCCTAATAGTATTATTGTCAAAATACTAAGAGATATAATTCCAGAAATTTTGTTAATTTTATCTTTATTTCCAAATTATTCTTTTACAAATTATAAATATATAATTAAATTCCAGAATTGTAATTCATTTTTATCTCATTTTGATATACTTAAGGAATACATTTTCAAGTTATTTGATTAGTTAGAATTTAATTATATTTTTGAAACATAATGTAATACTTTTTATTTATTCAAATTAACATCTTTTGAAATTACTTGATACCTTTATGTAATGTATCATTAATTACTTTGGAGAAACTGACTGATTTTTGAGCTTTAACAATTTGTTTTGCCTGTATATTGCGAAGATTTTTTGCAAGATCTGCCTCCAATATTATTGTCACTCTTAAATTCTTCATATGATAATACGAATAAATTAAATTAGTATTTAAAAAAATTCCCAAATCATCTTAACATAAACAAAAATGAATATGGGAATTTAATTAAATACCTTCTTCACTTTTACATCTTTAATGTTAACTGCATTTCTAAAACCAGTTTCAGAAAATAAATCTGCAGCAAGTTTACTTGTGATAAGAATAGGCTTGGCTTTTACATTTTTCTGGGCAGGTTATGGTAAAGCATCTGATCCAGCAGGATTTGGAATGATGCTACAAAATATGGTAGGTATCCAACCTGAAATGGCAACAAGCATGGCTCTAATGATTGGAATTTTGGAGATTGTATCTGGTGCTTTAATTTTGTCTGGTTTATTGACAAGACCTGCTGCAATGTTTCAAGTGGTAATTCTAATTGGTGCTATGGTAATGTTTGGATTTGATTTTACCACTGGACCTGCAATCTGGAAGGATCCTACAATATTAGGCGTGGCTATAGGCCTTGTTATTTACGGTTCTGGCAAATTTGGAATAGATTCCTTAATTTCAAATAAAGTCAAAACAAAATAACCTCCCTTTTCTTTTTTTAAAATTATTGTAAAATATAATTATTTTTTTGATATTATTACTAATTTCTAAATATTACAATTGGGAATTTAGGTAAATAGATCTTTTATCAAATGTATATTGAAATGAATGAAATAACATCTTTACAACAATTCAAACAAGAGGTTCTAAACTCTACCCATCCAGTTTTTGTTGATTTTTGGGCAGAGTGGTGTGGTTCGTGTAGAATGGTATCTCCTGTTGTAGAAGAACTCTCAATAGAATATGGTGACAAGGTAGATTTTGTTAAAGTTAACGTTGATCAAAACAATGATCTTACTCAGAAATACAACATCCTAAGTATTCCAACACTTGCCATCTTCAAAAATGGAAAAATAGTTTCACAACAGGCCGGTGCTTCAACAAAAGAGTCCTTCAAAACCATGATAAATAGTTCTTTGAACTAGTCTGGTTTTCTTTTTTTATTTTAATGTGTAAAAAAAATAAAAATTGTAACAGTTTTAATCAAAATATAATGTTTTAATTATTGCTCATGATATTTTTTTAAACCTGTACAAATCATATTGAGTACTTCTTTGATCATCTGCTCACTCTCTGGAGTGTGTTCAAATTCATTACTAACTATAATCTCTGATGATTCACTATTACCATTTACTGAAAAATCAATTTTCAAACCTTTCATTGGTGGTGGTCCATCATCAATAGATATTGCAAGTTCTTTTTGGGAATCATCTAGTTTCACAAGAGTTTCTTTAATTTGGAACTTTTGTTCACCCATCTCAATATCACATGTTCTAGTTGTGCCTAACCTCGTACCATTTACTACTGATTTTGTAACAATTGGTAGGTATTCTTCTGCCCCTTGCAGTGTTTGTAAATGATTCCAAACTTTATCTGCTGAGGCACTAATTGTTGCTTTTTCTGAAATTAGCATAGAGAATTTATTTCTATAATACTATTTGAAGATCTTCCCAAATCATTTAAAAAAAATTTGATAAAGTTGAAATTAATTTGGGAATTTTGTTATATATAATCTGAATTAATATTTTTCAATGGTTCAAGTATGTAAGGGACTATGCACAAGACAAAAAATTTCATTGTATACTAATACTGTTAGATATCGTTACAGATTCGGGCAAAAATATTGTTCAAATTGTGCTTTGTTTCTTTATACTGAAGAATTTTTATGTTCTTGTTGTAAAACAAAACTTCGTTCAAAATCTAGGGGTAAAAAATATGTCTTGTGATAATTGTAATCATTCAAAAGGTGAATGTGATTGTTTATGTTGTTGTTCTATTAGTAAAATTGGGTGCCCCACATGTATTATTCCTGTTTTGGCATATAGGGGAATTAAAAAATTACTTAGAAGAAAAAATTCATTATAGAATGTTATAGTGAATAAAACATACAAAATATTATCTAGAGTATTTTAAACTAGGAATTAAATTAAAATCAATACATGATGGTTCAAAAATAATTTATACACAATGTTGATACTAATCAAGTGAACAATAAATTAAAAATTACTTTAAATCAGATAATTCAATTTGTTTTTCATGTTCACTGATAATTGCTAATGTATGTTTGATGATACTTTCAAAAATTTCAAATTCTTTATCTGTTCCTTCAAAGAACTTCTCAACATCATCATCCATAGGTTTCATGCGTAACATAATAATACTACGTTAGAATTATATATAACAAAATTCCCAATTTGATTTTAATATTAATTCTAAAAATCAATCAATGTATTTTTTTGATTTTTCTAATTTTGCTTCAACTTTTCTAATTACTGAATATAATGTTGGTAAATGTAATGTTATTTTATCTGAAGGAAAAAATGTATCACCATACCCATCACCCTCTCTAGTTATTAGATTATTTGTCTCTAGAACTTTGATACTGTGTTTGATTGTTTTATAATCCATCTCTAATTTCTTTGAAAGTTCAAACATATTCATTGGATTTTCAGTAATGGCACAAATTAYTCTCATTCTGGTATATCTCCCACCCATTCCTGTAAAAATCGATGAAAATACACTATTCATGTGCTTATCAACTTTGATGTCTTCTAAATTTGGAACCTCTTTGAAAATTTTATTTTTACATAAAGAATCAAATGGCATTATTTCAAGAATTTTTTATTAAGATTTAAAATTAGTTCCAAATTGAGGTCATTTTTGCTCAAAAATACTAGAAAGTCTAGTTATATCTCTTGGAAAAAACAAATCAATAAACCAATCAAGCCCTACTCTGATCTTTTTTTCATTTGTTGGAAGAGTTGAAAGGTAATATTGCTTCCAGATAAACCATGCAATTAATCCCCTAAACTCGTGCCCTAATAGCAATGCAACACCATCATTTTTTCCAATTTTTGCCATAGAACCTTTTGTATCATAAACAAAATCTTCTTGAAATCCAATTCCAATGATTTTGTGTTCCAGATTTTTGGCAACAATTTTTGCTTGTCTGATGGCATGCTGAGCTGTTGGTGGATATGGTTTCTTACTGCGGGGATCGACTGAAAATGCACAATCCCCTAAAGCAAATACTTCTGGATGATCATCAAGTTTAAGTTGTTTATTCACAACTAGTTTTCCTGATTTATGATGAGTAGTATCCATTTTTTGTATAACTTTTTCAACTGTATTTCCACCTGCCCAAATTACAGTACTAGTTGAAATTTGTTCTCCATTACTTAATACTGCAATACAATTTGCAAAATCCTCTAATTTGGTATTTGTAAAAATTTTGACTCCTGCTTTTTGTAATGCTTGTTTTGCATATTCTCCCAAATTTCCTATTTCTGGTAGTATTTTTTCACCTGCAGATACTAAAATTATTTTTATGTTATTCTGTGAAATGTTTCGATAAAATTTCTTAGATGATTCTCTGACAAAGTCATTTAATTCTCCAATTGTTTCTACTCCTGAAAAACCACCGCCAACTACCATAAATGTCATCATCTTTTGTTGTAATGCTTGATTTGTTTCTTGATCTGCATCTTCAAGCATACTAATGATATGATTTCTAATTTTTATTGCATCATCCAAACTTTTTATTGTAAATGAATTTTTCTCAATATTTGAATTTCCAAAAAAGTTTGTCTTACCACCCATTGCTAAAACTAAATAATCATATGAAAGAACTCTTTGAGATTTATCAGTCATTCGTTGTATAGTAACTTGTTTTTTATCAAGTGAAATATCTATAACTTTAGATTGATGAAATTGGGCTCTTTTACAAAATCTTCTAATTGGTGTTGCAATATGTCGTGGCTCAATTGTTCCAGTTGCCATTTCTGGTAGCATTGGAGTATGTAGGAAAAAATTTGATTCACTTACAAGTTCTATATTTACATTGACATTATTCTCAAATGTTTTTTGAATTTTATTTAGTACTCCAACTCCTGCATATCCTCCACCTAAGATCAAAACTCTTTTCATTTTAGAAGTTGGATTTACATGAACATTTTCTTTATGATGCTCATATGTTTTGATTTTTGAGAATTCAATATTACATATGTGACACAGATAATTTGCACCAATTTTTCTTGTCAATAATGAACTGATTATACCTAAAGTCACGCCCCATACAATATGCATAAACAACGAATTTAGCATCTGATTTAGGAAATTACGCTCGATTTCTTGTGTTAATTGTGTAATACTTATCTCTGGATTAATTTCAGATAAAATTTCTATAGTATTTGGACCTAAAAATATTTGAGATACTGGAATTGCAAATATTACAAAAACTACAATTCCTGAAATAACACCATATGCTAATCCTTTATGAATTTTAGAAATGTTAAATCGTAATACCTTGTGTAAAAATATCCCTGTTGTAATTCCAATTATTGTAGCAACAAAAAAGTGCAATGTTAATCCTACTTCGGGTTGTGAAGAGTTTACCATTTTTGCAGCAACTAATAACCATACTTGATATGATGAATTCCCAAACAAGTCTGAGAATATTATGGGTAAATGCATAGTGAATGCACCAACAATTGATCCAATTGCTACAAAAAATATTTCTTTTCTTAATGAAAAATTTACAATGGGTTGTAGATGTGAATTCATTTTTCTAATCATTTTTAATGAATTTGATCCACTTTTTTAGAGATTCTGTTGAACGAACCATTAAAGGAGCATTCCTCTTTACAAATTCAATTTCATCTGATAATGATTTTGGTTTATTATTTTTGTAGTCATCATATGTTTTCTTTCCATTATAATCCACAAATGCAATTCTTGCACCAAAATTATCTGGCTCTAACATACATGCATCACCTGTAACTACTGCAATATGAAATGGACATGATAGTAGAGATTCTCCTAGTTGATTCGATGTTAGTACATTTTTTCTTTTTAGATCTGGTTCAAGCTGATTAAAATCAGCATAAAAATAAAATGCACCTTTAGGTTTTGTTGCAGTTATACCCTCTATGCGATCCCACTGTTCTGAGAGATATGTTCCCATAATCCTGTGAATGTCTCTCGTAATTGTGATGTATTGTTCAATTTCCTGATTTTGCTCATATGCTTTGATTGCAGCAAATTGTATTGGAGTCGAGACGTTAGTGTATACTGTAGCTGCTACTTTTTTGTAGTCTGATGCTAATTTTTTAGATGAAGTTGTAGGTAAGATACATGAACCTAGTCTATATCCACCTGCTGAACGATCCTTTGATAATCCATTAGTCACAAATGTTCCTTCAGGATATACTACTCCCATACTTGTAAACTGAGAAATATCATACGTATCTAGAGCATAAATTTCATCTGCTAACACTAAAACATTGTATTTTCTACAAACATTAGCAAGATTTTCAAGTTCTTCTTTTGTGTATACTACTCCTGTAGGATTATGTGGATTATTGAGAACTAGAATATGTTGTTCATCATGTAATTTTGAAACAAATTCTTCAAACTCATCTGATTGAATTTTGTAATCATGTTCTGGTTTTAAAAAAAATGTGTGAAAATGTTTGTTTAGAAGATGAATTTGAGGACGATACCCAATCCATGATGGAGATGGAATAATCACATCTCCTTTAATCATCCCAAATAATGTGTTGATTATATCCTTAGTTCCAGGACCTATTACAATTCTACTTGGATCAACATCTAATCCAAAATGTCTTTTGTTAAATTCTGAAATTGCTTTTCTTAATTCTAAAATTCCTTCTGCAGCAGAATAATGTCCTTTATCTGCCGATTCAGATAATGCTTTTGATAATTCTGGTAAAACATGAAAAGGTGACTGGCCAAATCCAAGACCGTAAAATTCTTCAGTACAGCCACCAGAAGCACATTTTTTACGTTGTTCTGCAACCATTAATCCTACTTTTAGATTATCTGGCATTACGATCTTGCCTACTTGATTTTCAACTTGAATTTGATTCATGTTTATTGACCATAGAATATTTCTTAAAAAATATTAAAAGGCTATTCCCAAATTCAAAACTAAATAATCAATAATGATATTTGGGAATTTCTTTAAATATTCATTTTTCAAATTTGCTGATACATGCGAAAAACCCTCTCAATTACTGTAACTGTAATGTCTTTATTGCTACTTGTGATGTTTATTCCAATTAATACAGTACATGCAGCAGAACTACCCGATTATTGCTCAGATGTTAATGGAAGTGTAGTGTGTGAAATTACAATTTTACCTTATTCTCAACCAGGTTCTTATTCTCCAGAAATAGCTGAAATTCCTTTAGGTGCTTCTATAGTATTCATAAATTCTGGACCTGAAATTCATACTGCAACTAGCACTGATGCTGCACCTGATGCATCTCCTGCAGATGCAAGTTCTATGGTAAATGGACTCTTTGATACTGGAATCGTTGGAATTGATGGCATATCTGACCCAATTACTCTTAATGATGATGGAATTTTTTACTATTATTGTGCAGTTCATCCTGACATGATGGGAACTATAATTGTTGGAGATAAAGCAACTGCAAAAGCAAACTCGTCAGTAAATACATCTTTTATTGATGATTCTATTGATTTAGAATTTAGTACTACTGCTTCTAGTGACACTTCAATTACTGGTGGTGAATTACCATTAACAAAAATAAAATCTATTGGAACTACTGCATACATTATTGATGGTGTAACTCCAAAAGGTGGACATGATGCATTTAGCTATGATGGAAGCGGTCACAAAAAAATTACGGGAAATGTTCAAGTTGATTTAGATCCAATTACTAATACTGGCAGCATTACTGCTGAATGGACTGATCCTCAAGGAAATGATTGGACATACACCCAAACACAATTTGCTGGTGGCAATGAAATGTACATCGGTGAAACCATTGATGGAGTCACTCAAACCACATTAGATTTAGATCCTGTTGCAATTAACCACTTTGAACATGGAACAACTGGAGCTGGTCCAACAATAGAACCAACTCTCTTTGTTTACTTGGCCGCATGGGGACCAGCTGAAGTTTTCAAGAACGGTGTATCTGAAGGAATTTTTGAAACTCATATGATGTTAACTGAGGGTGCACGAGATGTTGAAACTGGAAAAATACTACAAAATGATGGCACAACACCATATTCTCCAATGACTCCTTCAAACTCTGCAGTAAATCACAACACTGCACAACTACACTTGGTATACCATACAGCACCTGCACCTGAAATGACTGCAAACTTTCCACCACCATTTGAAGTCTTTGAGCATACAATGTTTTATGATATTGATGTATTGCCACCAACTGTAAAGCCTGTTCAATTAGAAGAACCAAAAAAACTCACTGCTGCCGAAATTACTTTATCAACAATGTCACCATTGGCACAAATGAAAATAGGCATTGATCCTGCAGATATTCAATGCCGTCAAACCTTTGAACTATTAATGAAAAATTCTGATGGTTCCGGTGCATGCATATATCCTAAATCTGTTGAAAAATTAATCCAACTTGGTTGGGCAACATACTTTTAAAATTAATTTTTTGAGATAAATAATAATCTAAAAAATTAATTAAAGTATCTAAAAATTTTAATCTTACAAAAATAACTTAGCATGATTTGTTTTATCTAAATTAAGTTTATAGACTTCATTTTCTCTTAAAATAAAAATTTCATCATGAGTTTCAAATAATTACGGCGTTACATATTTTCCACCAGTTTTGTTTGATGAGAGTCAAGATATCTTTGATGAAATTGCTAACAAACTAAAAATTCATCAAATAAAAAATTAGATCAAAATTTATCATTTTTAAAAATAAAAGATATTTTATCACAATCTATTGTACAACTTAATATTTTTTATAATTCTTTAAACCCACATTTTCTACAAAACCTAGTTCCATTTCTTGATATTATATGATTACAATATTTTTGATTTATATTTTTCATTTATCCGATATATGTTTTAGATAACAGTATTTAGTCAATTCCCCAATTTTATAAAGTAATTTCCTTTTCTCATTTATATTAATTTGTAACTCTTGCTAAATATGAAAAACTTAATTTTTTATCTGATATAAAAATGGATTATTAAAATAATTCATTTTGATATTATAGTATATAGATTATTTTTAAAACGAGTTTCAAGTTTACTGTTATGAGAATCATTTTGATTTATCTCAAATGACAAAAAACTAGATTAAATCTAAATTGTTTTGAGGTTTGTTAATGACTTTGAATATTCTTACCTCATAGTCTCCTTCAAATACATTAGTTACTTTTCCATCATCTACACTTCTTACTCTAAATTTGTATTCGTAGGAATTATCTCCCTTTACATCCACTTGTGCAATATGTACTGGGTCTTCTCCCTTGAAAAACTGAATAATAACAGGGTATCTTTCTGCAGGATCTGTAATCATTCCATGAACAGTTCCCCATGGCAATATGTTGTTTTTTGGAATACTCATTATAGTAATTGTTGTCTCAAGACTAATTTCGTCATTTATAGAAGTAATAGTTGTTTTTTCTATGGGTTGAGAAAAAGATACAGGAATTATGGACAATAATCCAATAACAAATAGTCCTATCATAATTGTCAGCATTTTCATGATTTGAAACTTTTTTGATCCTTTAAAAAATTTATACCTAATTTCAAAGACAAAAAAACATAATTCGAACCATGTTCTTTATCATGATTTTTTTATTTTAAAATTATGATAGCAATTTGGAATAATGTTGTACTATCTGAAAGTAATGACACTGTTAAACTTGAATGAAATAAATTTTTCCCTCCGGTTTCACTAAAAAAAGAATATTTTGAATTCAGTAATGAATCATTAAATCTCACTTAAGACCATTTTTGTTTAATTTTAATTATCTGAAATATGGCATATCTTTTCATTTTGCTTTAAAATATCTAATATTTGAAAAGGAGTTTTACAAAAATTAAATTTCTTATCTGCAGATAAATAAAAAATATTTTTTCCAGCTGGAATTTTATAATTATTACATTACGTCTATGAGTTATTGTAAAATCTACCTGACCTAAAGATTGGTTAAAATCCTGACGCATTCTCATTCTTAAAATTGCTTCCATAAATAACATTTCACGATCTTTTTTATCAACTAAAAATTTTACATCTTGCCTAGACTGACCTACAATAAATCGTTCACATTCATTGATTATTCCAAAAAATTTAATATTTGAATCTAAATTGATAATTTTTCTACATATTTCTTTACATTCAGATATTGTTTCAACTGTAATTGACATGTTTGACCCCACAAATTCTACTACTTAACCTAATTCCCAAATTACTTTACAACTTTTGTTTGATTGTTATTTGATTTGGGTAAATTCTTTTTAATGAAAATATGATTTTTGTTTTTAATGAATAAAAGTCTAAGATACATCGCAATACTATCTCTGATACCTTTGTTTACAGCAGGCATTGCTTCAAATTATTTTATTGAAGCTGATGCTGCTAAAAGTCAAGGCGTTAACGCTCCTGGTAGACTAGGAATTCAATCGTATGGTTCTGAAAACAATCACATTGTTTGTGGAGGTGTTTTATGTGTAGATTATCCTGGTGGAAAATCTGGATGGGAAGCAGATCAAGGAAAAATTACAACCAAAGTTCCTCAATCCAATCAAAAAACAACCACAAAAGTAGATACGACTGAAAAAACAGATGTAACAGAAAAAGATCTAGGTTCAGTTCTTAGATTGTCAAGAGCAAATATTCCAACTGAGATTCCAATGCATAATGGATTCTATAACGGTGGTGATGTTTACTATATCATCACTGATTCTAGTGATGCAGTACATGCAGACACAATTTCAAAGAATCAAGATTGGAAAGTAGAACTTGCTCCTCTTTTGGCTAATGCACCAGAAGCAGCACTATCAAAAACATACATGTTTGTAAATGGTGTTAGTGGTGATGGTGTGCATGGATTTCAAGGTGAAGTTTTCACTAGTACTCCTGCACAATCTGACATCTACAGTGCATTAACTTCTCATGTACATGTTACATGGGATGATGGAGTACAGCCAAGAATACTTGATTCTGAAGTAAAAATTCTATCTGCAGTAAAAAGCGGTGATATTACACTTACCGAAGTACCTGTAGTTTTGAATATGCCTCAGATCGTATGGCCCGATGGTCAAATGACAGTCAAAGAAGACAAAACATTAACTGATGAAACCCCCTATGGTGGTGGTCAAGTTCTTGATATTGATACAGAAGAGATGAATGTAACTTTCATAGCTCATCGTGGATGGGGTCCAGACGGTAGAACCATCTATTACATTGTAACTGATGCTACCCCTAGTGGTCCTGCAGGAATGATGGGTGTTGTTAGTTCACCAACATCTGCAAACTTGATTGCAAATTCAGCAGCAGTAGACTTGTATCAGTTCAAAAATGGTTTAACAGGTACTGGTCCATTAGGATTTCAACCTGGAATTGCAGCAAGTGCTCCTGGTGATGCAAACTATTCACCAATGTGGAGAATCTTCATGATAGGATGGGATGATCCTTCTAGTGCTCAATTACTAGAAACCATTGATGATATGAATGCATACAAGAAAGCTGGTTTGATCGATATTGGTATTGCACGTCCAATGGATAGTGACCACATTGTTAACTGTCCATTTATTGACCCATTCCAATAAGATCAAATATCTTTTTTATTTTTTTTATTTCTTTACAYCTGTTAATTTAATTTAAAAAATCCATACAAATTTTTAGAAAATCAACTACTTGGTTTATCTTTGATTATGAGAATATCACATCATGAGTATTGCAGGGATGTACATGTTGAATTCGTCACAATATAAAGAAGAAAAAATCGATAYTGCCCTTGATATGCTATACGTTGACAGAAAAAATGAATTTCGTGAATTGTCTCTTGTGCTTCTTAATGAAAAGGCATTACATTCAATGAATAACTGGAAAGAATTTGTTTTAAATTTTAGTTTAGATGTGGAAGATGCTTTTCAAATGTGGTCCGGACAAATCGCTTTGTCTGTAAATTCACCACAAAAAGCCTTGACTCTATTGAGACAATTGGGACATGATAAGACATCCATGAACCAACTGGCACATTTACTAAACATGTCATACAATCTCTCAATTGAATTTAAAGAGATCTATAGGAGACTAAAATAATTATTTTTTAAAATACTATTGTAAGTAAAATAGAAAAAGTTCCATCCCAAACCATTGGAATGGCCCTCTGATGAATGGGAGTAAAATTCTTAGTTTAGAATTTTATCCTCTACCGATTCTAAAAATGGCAGTACTACATGTTGGGCATGTGCCTTTGATTGCAGGCTTACCATTTTTCATGGTGTATGGTCCCGGATTTCCGATTTCTCGTTTGTCCCGACATTTTACACAATATCCTATTGTCATACCTGCCTTAGCCTCGAGGTCATATTAGGGAGAACTTGTTGAATTTTTTTCACAAATTGGCAAATCTCCGATCTCAATTATTATGTGCTGTGACTAAATTTTTCGTAACGGATATGTTTTTGTTCAATTTTAGAATAAAAAACTCAGATTCTAAAAATATTATTATTTTTTAGATCAAATTATTATTAAAATTTTAACTGACACTAATTTGTAACATGGTGTACTCTGATAATGCATTATGGTTTCGTAACCCTTCCCAAACAAAAATCTCTGCAKTAAATTCACCTGGTTGAGATGGWGTCCATGATAAAGATGGATTGAATTTTTGATATGGYGTTAATTGTCCACTTATCCATCCWACTGACACAACAAAAYTTTCTTCATTTTTTATTTGWACYAGATAAATAAATGTCTGAGATTTTTCTTGATTGTTTATAATGTCTGCTGAAATTTGAATTTGTTGATCTACATTAACATTATTCCCTAAAGAAATTCCAAACGCATTTACTAATTTTGGATCAACTATTGATACTCTTTCTAATTCTGTAAGTGCAAATGCTGGGAAAAAACTTACAGTCATTATTATAATTAGTAATATCATAAAACCTCTACTTGACACAATTTTTTGGATAATTTTTTGTTAATAAATGGTTTCTGTATATTTTTGTTAAATTGATAAATTATTTAGAAATTCTGTAAATTTTCTATAATTGAGCTTTTATTTGAAATAATTTTCCCTGGATTTAGTATATTATTTGGATCAAATAGATTCTTTATTTCTTTGAATATTTGATAATTTTTTTTACCATATTGTTTTTTGACAAATTCTGARCGTGCAAGCCCATCVCCATGCTCAGCCGTAATGGTGCCMTCTAGTTTGAATACYTCATCAAAAAACTGAATTGCAATYTKTTTGATWATTTCTCTTCTTTTTCTTGATGAAATCAGACGGATGTGAATATTACCATTYCCTATATGTCCATATGTGATAGCTTTTGTTTTGAATTTTTTATTTATTTTATCTAATATTACAAATAATTTTGGAAGATTTTCTATTGGTATTGCTGAATCCTCAATTGTATGTGGCATTCTTTTTTCTTTTTTAATTGATTTCAAACTATAATGTAATGATGAATCTCTAAATTTCCACCATCGTAAAATCTCTGATTCTTTGATTAACCTTTTAACTATTTTTCCATTAATTATGGATTTTAATTTTTTTTCACTTGTAATAATTTTTTCATCATATTCTACAAAAAGTAAACATTTAGTTTGTTTATCAAATTTAAATTTAATTTGTTTTAGTGTTGTTTTATCCACAAACTCCATTGCTGATGGTTTTGATTCATTAATTTTAATTGCATTTTTTATTGCATCTGGTATTTTTTTATATTCTATTACAAATAATATTTTTTTCTTTGGTATATTTTTAATTTTTAATTTAGCTGAAATGATTATTCCTAATGTTCCTTCAGAACCMACTAAAATATTGTGAGAATCCWTRATTGATTTAATTTTATCAATTCTATAYCCTGATGAATTTTTTGTAACYTTTGGAATCTTTTTTTTATTYAATTTCTTTRTAATYTCTAAAATTTTTTTCCCAGTTTTTTTATTTTTTGGTAGAGTTATTTTGATTCCATTTCCATCAATAAATGTAATCTCTGATACATTGTCTATCATACTTCCATATTTTAGACTTCGACTACCRCTTGAATTATTTGCCAACATYCCACCAATTGAACAAAATGAACCAATTGAYGGATTTGGCGGAAAAAATTTTTTTGATTTTTTTAAAACAATGTCTAGTTGRCCTTTCATTRTGCCTGGACCTACAATWACGTGATYATTCTTTAATCTAATTGAATCAAAATTTTTCATATCTAGWATGATGCCAYTGTTTAATGCACTYCCCACAAGACCTGTACCYGCACCYCTTACAGTTACTGATGTCTTGAATTTTTTTGCAATTTTTATAGTATTGATAATATCTTTTTCATTTTTTGCAACAACTATTATCTTTGGATATATTTGATATGAACTTGCATCAACTGAATAATAGTCTATGAATTCTTTTTTGAAAAATAYTGTTCCCTGAATATTTGACTGTAATTTTTTTAGAATTAAATTTTTCATATAACAAAATCTATACTTTAATTCTGTAATAATCCCATCTTTCAGGATCAAATTGCTGAACAAATTCTGCTCGTTCTTTGTCTATTCTTGCTTGAATCACTCCTCTTAATGCAAAGCTTGTGAGATGTTTGTATTTCATAGAGTGTGCCTGCATCACAAACAAATGTCGCATTTCACTACCTCCTCTTAACCCCCAATATCCCATTTTTACTGCAATTGGTTCAAGAAAAACTGTATTTCCTAAACCATAATTTTCATCTCTAATTTCCTCGCGCAAATTATATTTTTCAAGTGCACCCCCTTTTGCAAATCCAACAATTTCTCCATTTTTATTATTTATTCTGAGTGTGTTGATGATGACATTAGGATCTTTTACTGATTCTGCAAATTTTTCTTTTGAGAATTGAAGTGGTCTTGGTAACTCTAAAAATATGTCATATAGAAYYTTGATAAAATCTGGGTCTTTTCTTATTGYCATACCTTCTATTGTTGGAACAAGTTTTAGATTYTCATATGCATGATCTGCTTGAATTGTAATTTCTTGTTGACGAATTCTCATAAATGATAAAACAGTATTAAAAAAATTCTTTCGCATTTCATTTGTGAGTACTTTGAGAATTCCTTTTACCATGACTGTTTCTTTGTTTAATAGTTCTTCAAAATATGCTACTGCACTTCTWACAATTAATGATGGTCTCCATGCTAGTGCRTGTGCATTCATTTTTGCCATTTCCATTGCTTTTGAAAAATCCCCTAGAGTATAACCGCTTAACCTRTCTACAACTGATAGATATTCTCCAATTTTCATAATGTGTTGTTGTCGTTGAATATCATTTCTGGTTTGTTCAGAATTTTGAAAACAATTTTTGATTTGTAGTTCTGCATTTTTTTTRAGTTCTCCTGCCCATGGATATGTTGTTCTTAAAATTAATACCTTGATTATCTCCAAATCRATATTWACATTTTTTATTAATTGTGATAGTTTTTTATCTGACTCAATAAATTTTAAAACACTTTCTTCGTGTGGTTTGTCTACACTTTTTTGAGGATCGAAATCATGAAACAGTGCTGCTACGTATAGATATTTTATATCTAATTCTGATAATTTTACAATATCTTGTTTTRCAGCTAAAAGTGAAACATATGTTACTTCTAATTCATGATTGATATTGTGATATCCATAATAGTCACTTCCTAAACCTTGACTCTCAAACAAATCAATAGTATAATCTAACATTTCAATAAAATCATCATCACCTAATTCATTTTGTATCATCAGATTGAGAATTTTCTCTCTCATTGGATGAGTATTTGCAAATTGTTGCAATACCACTCGATTAAGATTGATGTTTTTAAATATGATCTACTTAGGCGTGAATATTTTTTATGAATTCAATTATGAGAAATATTTCACAACACTCAATAGATATTTGTGCATTTTTGGATAAGATTCTATCAAACCTCTAGGGATTCACCCAAGATGGGTACTGGAACTGTAAGGATTCTAATCTAGAACTAAAATACAATGGCTCATTGCATATCCAACTTTCACTCAACACCAATTGGTTTGTAATCCATTTTAATCCTCAAGAAAGGTTCAAGCCTCTAAAGACTAGACGGTGATACGAGTATCCTCTGTATACAGAGCAAGCTCGGTCACTTTTTAATTCTAGGTATCCCAAAACTAGCTGAAACTCCTATCAGAACTATTCCAATTATCAAAGGTATCAAGTGTGGTGTTATCGAATGATTGGGAACATCATCAATCAAATCTGAAATTGTCATCGAACTGCCTATTGCGGTTAGTATTACACCAATAACAAATATTATCAAAAGTACTATGTTTGAAGTGGTTGTCATTTTTTTTCCTCTTCTATTATTTTAATTGAGAATGCAAAAAACTTGCCCTTTTTTCTATCTAGGGATGATGCAATTTTCCAGAAAAACCCATACTTTTTGCCTCTCCATTTTACTGCCTCTTTGGTTTCTTCTTCTGTTAAGATTTTAGCAGTTCCTGATACCCATTCTCCTGTAACTTTTCCTTTAATTGTACATAATGCAAATTTAACCTGCAAATTATTTCTAAGACGTTTTACTTTTCCTGTTTTATCTCCAGTTACAACATAAATCAAATTATCTTTAATGACAAACAAAACAGGAGTTTTGACTGGCTGATTATTTTTTCTATATGTTTCAAGTGAAATATATTTTTCTGATTCTATTTTGTTTAAACTATTCATATGATGTTCCCCTTTTTGCCACAGTCGGCCTGTAGTCAATATCATTTAGCAAGTCCCTTTTACTGTACCATGTAGATTAAAAGACATTGATGAATTTCATTACTTAATGAGATTAAGCAGTGTTTATATCACAAAATTCTAAATTGGTATGAATGAATTTTGGAATATTGGAGACAGATGTAAATGCATTTTCGCTTAAAAAAAAAGGTGTTAAGGATTGGTCAGAGAATCTAGAGATAGAACTTACATCAGAAGAGACATCATGTTGACATTATCAGAATATGGGGAATTGAATCTAACAAAATTGATTAGTTATTGTGGATTAAATATGAAAATACACAAAGGGATTCTTGATGACATGGAGCAAAAGGGATTGCTATCCTCAACCAAGGAACCTTGGGGAAGCAGAGCCATAATCAAGTACAAACTAACTCAGAAAGGATCAGATTTTTACAAGACGATTTTAGAGCCATATGAAAACATGTTCCCAAGAGGAGGCAAGAGACAATGACAAAAGAAGAGCAAGGTCGAAGTATTTTTCGAATTATGGATGGAATTATGGAACAAGTAGAAAAAACAAGAAAAATATTCATGTTGATTATAGCAGTCATAATTCCAAGTGGAATGATTGTTCTGGCAATTGTAGTTTTTGATATAAATGTCGATGAATTACATGATGAAGGAGATGTACTTTCTAAGGTAATACTCCCAATAGTCATTTTAATCATTACTGGTTTTGGAATTAGACAATTATTAATTCTCAACAGATGGACCAAAAAATACAAAGAATTCAAAAAAGAACAAGAGAATCTAGATAAGAAATTCGATAAAATGGAAAAAGAATGAATACCACATAAGATAATCAATTATGACATCTTCATATCATGGTTTTTTTGACTACCTGCAAGATTTTGTTGTGTATTCATTAGCATTTTTCCTTAATGAGTGAGTAGAGGTGCAATTGAATCCTGAATTTATTTTGCATAATCCTATACAAGATTACGAATTGGACTGAGATCACCAAAATATACTAGAACCAAGTTATACGTAAAATCAAGAAAATGTTATCTGTTTTGGGCAAAGACTCAATAGAATTTTACTTGATAATATACAACATTCTCATACTTTTTTTGAGTAATGATTGAGAATTTTGGTAAATCTCTTATCAATGGATCAAGAAATAATGATGATTTCAAAAATCAAAATACTACAAATGCCCTTGAGACCCTGATTATAAGTAAGAAATTAGAAAAAAAAATCATAATACAAAATCCGTTCTGATTGTATCAACATAAATTCTAAAAACATTGAAATAGTTAAGAAAATTCATCACTTTACTAAAATCAAAACCAAATCTATTGCTCTTTTTAACTAAACAAACTTTTGAGCAAAAATTAAAAAATTGAATTTTTGTTTGTTTTTACAAGACTACATCAAATGATTTGGTTGGGATATTTTTTTAAATTTGGTCTCAACAAAGTTAGTCTAGGCTAAGAAAGTTAGCCTAGACTAAGTTTATATTACAATTGAGAAATGTACCAGATAACAAAGATGAAAAAATCCATCTCTAGAATAATGATTACATCAATAACTGTAATCCTTACAATCTCTGCCCTTTACAGTGTATCCCCCAAAGATATTAGTGCGCATCTAGAAGATGGTATCTTTGTTACTCATACTGGGGTGTCATAATACAACAGGTGAGATAATTGATCCTGTGTACATCACACACCTACTATGGAATTTGATGCAATGGAATTTTAGAGAATTTAACTATGGAAGAGTGTATCTGTTGCCTGACGGTAGCATCCTGTGAGAATTTACTATCATTGCAGATGATGATCAAGTTATGTGGGTCTCCCCCAGTGTGTTCTTTAATGCATGAACATTCAATGGAACTGTTCCAGGTCCAATCATTAGAGCTACTGAAGGCGACATTGTCAGAATAAATTTCATCAATAATGGTGCAAAGGAACACACTGCACTTTCATGGAATTCATCCCGCAGAAATGGATGTGCTTTTTTACTGGATATCTTTCTGCGGTAGGTAATTCAAGCTCTAAATTGTATGCCCTTCAAAGATAGTGTAGCAACAGACAACAGTTGGTTGAAACGGTTAGCCCTTTTAGTAAAGGAATAATTGTATGCTGAAACACCTTTCCTCTTGTAGTTATTGAGTGTTAGAATCATTTAAGGAAAATTAAATATACAAAAAATTTAAGACTGATAATAAAATTAAAACAATGATTATGTTAAAAAAAAATAAAATATCTGATAAAAAAAGTGAAAGACTCGAATCTATAAAGAAAGCCCATAGTCAAAAAAATTCTTTTACAACAAGGATGGAGGATTATCTGAAGGTAATCTCTGAACTAGTTGATCTAAAAGGATATGCTACTCCTACAGATATTTCAAATTATATGAATGTCCGTCCTCCTAGTGTTACCAAAATGTTAA
>NVWC01000024.1 GCA_002317795.1 Nitrososphaerota archaeon | reverse complement strand
TGCACGTTGTTTGATGGAACTTACGAATATTGATTTTGATCAATTATTTGGAATGAGTGATGACAGTAATCCTTTAATGATGTTGATCTGGATTCTTCCAATAATTCTTTTTGTGTTTTATGGTCAACGAATTCAATTATACGTTACTTCAAGTGAAATCAAAAAGGCTCTCAAGAAACTTGATGAGTTTAAAGGAGAATCAAGAAATGAATTAATTATTTATGTTAAAAAAAATTTAAAACTTGATGACGACCCAACAAAAAAAATTGATAAATTTCTAGAATATTTCACAATAATGCCTGTTGACATGGATCCTAATGGGATAGTTGACAAAGTCCAACATACTGTAAGGATGAGGGAGGATTATACTCGAGAACACATAAAATTACTCTCCCCACAAATTAATGAACTTGAATTAAACAAAGTTCAAACTTTACTTGAAATCGCATCTTCTCTCCAAATGATTTACARGATAGTTAATCACATGTTTTTGACTGCAAAAAAACAAAAYAACTACCCATTAATTTTACCATTGCAAATGCTACTCCCCTTCATCATGGAGCATGCTGAGGCAATGAGTAAATCTATTCCTGCATTTAAAATTGGACAACCTGTTGGTGATGGAATTGGACCAATGGTTGTAGGAAAAATGATGCTTAATTTTGAAAAAGAAACAATTACATTTCAAACTGTTCTTGCAAAAACTGATTTTGAGGATAGGAAATTATTTCTCTTAAAAGCTGAAGGGCCTGGTTCTACAGTTGGACGACCTGCAGAAGCTCTTGAATCCATAGTTTCTAATTCTAAGATTGATGCAATAATTATGGTTGATGCCGCACTAAAAATGGAGGGTGAAGAGTCTGCATCTGTTGCATGTGGATTTGGTGCAGCAATTGGTGGAATTGGAACCGAACGATTTCAAATTGAGGAAATTGCAACACAAAAAAATATTCCTATCTTTTCTATTGTAGTTAAACAATCAGTTAAAGAGGCAACCACATTGATGACAAAACAAATTGCTGATACATCTAATGATGTTAGTTCCCAAATTAATGAAATGATTCAGGAAAATACTAAACAAGGTCAATCCCTAGTAATAATTGGCGTAGGTAACACCTCTGGGGTTTCTCAATGATTTTTTCAAAGAAAAAAATCATTATTGCATATACTATTGAAAAATGCTCAAAATGTGGTATGCAGAGAAAAAGAGAATTTATTGATGGTGACTATTTATTTTCAGAGTCATCAAAATGTAATTCATGTGATGGAACAACAAAAATTGAAAAAATATTTGGTGAGGAACTGGAATAATAAATTAAAGATTATTTTGTTTTAAATTTTAAATTACATGATGGACAAAACCATGCCACTGTTTCTCCCTGTTCTTTGAACATAATTCCCTTACATTTTGGGCACGGTCTAACTTCTTCACTCAAAATATATCATTTTTTTATAATGTCTTAGTTGTTACTGTCACTCCATTCTCATTTGGAATGAATGTATGTTCTGCCTGTGCAACTCTTTGTTCATTTATTTCTATTAATATCGGATATGCCTGTATAACTTTCTTCTTTACTAAAATTTCTAATAGTTCTTTTGCCTTTTTCTCTTCCCATTCTTTTGTTATCCATCTTAACGCAAATGGCAACATGTTGAAATTCTCCCAAATAAAATCAAGTAACTTATCTGCTTCTGCATTTTTTGTTTTCTTTCTGGAATTTATTGCAAAAATATTTTTTATCTGACCATTTCTGACAAACCCCCCTCCTTGACCTGTTGTAACAAATGGTTCACATGCATATGCAGAATTTTCTGAAAGTGAAAATCCTCCAATTGACCAAATGTTTGGGATAGATTTTCCAGCATGAATTGTATATTGACCCAATGAATGACCGCTAAGATTTGCAATTGGTTTGAATCCTTTCTGTTTAATTGTTGATTCAATTTTTCGTCCAATATCACTTGCTTTTACTCCAGTTTTTATCATCGACATTGCATTAGCTAATGCTTCTTCTGCTGTTTGTACCAACCCATCATATTGTGAATCATAACAAACAGTTACTGCAGTATCTGCAATGTATCCGTTAACTTGARCTCCTAGATCAATTTTTACTAAATCTGTATCTTTGATAGTAATTGGATCATTTGGTTCTGCAGTATAGTGAGCTGCAATTTCATTAATGCTGGTATTTACTGGAAAAGCACATTTTGCTCCTCGTTTTTTAATTTCACCTTCAACTTCTTCACAAATTTCATAAACTGTTTTTCCAATCCAATCTTTGTTTCTGACCATCTCTCGTACTTCTGATGCAATTTTTCCTGCTTTGATATAGTCATCAGTTTGCACGACTTTGATCTTTTTGGTGCCTTTAAAATGATTATCTGATATTTGGAATCTCTGTGAAGCTTAAATTGGGTGATTCTTGTGTTTAACTGGGATTGTGGTCTAGCTTGGTATGATTCTGCGTTTGGGACGCAGAGGTCGGGAATTCAAATTTCCCCAATCCCACCATTATCTTATTATCAAATTACTATCTGAAGTAATTGCCGAGCAATGAGGAAGAGTTAGAGTAATGAYTTTGANATGAAGTAAACTAATGGCTCTGAGCTCCGGCATGTTTTTATGAATTCTTTTAGTCTCTGAATTTATTGAAATTTGAAAAGCGTGATCTAGTCCTGATTGTAGGTCTGGTACTTTTTATGATTGGATTAATTCCATTTATGGGTGCTGCATATGCTGCAATTATAGTAATTATCATGTATTTTGGAATCAAAATCTATGTTGCAAAGAGACAAAAATCAATTTTACAAGATGTAGGTGGGGGAATCTGTATGGAGTGTGGCTCCAAAGTAATTGATAAAAAATGTCCRATGTGTGATGATTTAAAGGAATAATTTCTACGTGAGCCTTAATACTGAAAAATCATGATAATTTTTAATGATTTTAAGATRTATGACTTTAACAATTAGCTCAACTTTTCCTCAATTCCATTCTAAAATGAGTCTTTTATCTAAAAAAATCAGGAAATCACAATGAATCAAAATTTACTTTTAGTATTTTCTATATTTCTTCTGGTGGGATTAGTTGCTCCAGTATATGCTCAAACTAGTCCAGGCCATGTTGTAATTAATGAAGTTGACATTAATCCTCCVGGAGAYGATTCAGCATCTATTTCAGAATGGGTAGAACTTTACAATCCWACTGACTCTGAAATTAATTTGGGTGGATGGGAAATTGCATCAACTACTGTTCTTAAAAAAACAATGACHATTAYTGCTGGAACAACAATTCAACCTGGAGAATTCWTAACATATTCTTAYCAAAGTGTATGGTTTACTGATTCAAATGAATCWGTTGAACTAAGAGATGMAAATGGAATTGTAATTGATAAAACACCATTAYTATCAGACCTTGCAAATGATTTCACATCTTGGCAGAGAATCTATGATGGTTATGATTTAGATGGTTCAAGTGATTGGAAATTTGTAACCTCTACTACTGGTTCTTCAAATGGTAAATTAGTTGAAACYCTAGAATCTGAAACTGTTTCTGTCACTGTAACATCAGAAAAATCTTCTTATTTGTTTGGTGATGTTGCAGTAATTTCTGGAAGTATTTCTAAAGAAGTTAATCCCGTACAACCAGAATTCTTACCCGAACTGATTAAAGTTCATATCACAGGCCCAAACTTTGACAAAACKGTATCGCTGTACTCTGATTTKAATCTCAATTATGAAACCACTCTAAGTTTGCATCAAGTTCTTGGAATCAATGAAGGAAATTATGATGTATCTGTAAGTTATGGTGGTGCAACTACTAATACCAGCTTCACAGTAGGTTTTGAATTAATTGAATTAGCAGAAAAAATTGATAGCTCATTTAACATTACTACTGATAAATCACAATATTTCCCAGGTCAAACTGTTTCTGTTTCTGGTTTTGCAACTGAAATTATTCCATTTCAAGGCATGAAATTCACCATTACTGACTCTCAAGGAGTAAATATCTCCAATGGAAATTTATTTCCAACTGATGGTGAATTTTCAACCAATCTATTTCTTACAACTGTGAATCCTAAATATGGAACTTATGAAATTATTGCAGAATATTCTGACAAATCTACATCCGCTACTTTTGAAGTTTTAGAGGACATTAAAGAAGATGTACCTATTTCACTTTGGACTGATAAAGAAGTCTATGGTGTTGGTGATACTGTAAACATCACTGGAAGATTGAACAATCTTTGGGTGGACTCTCTAAATTTAGAAATTATACAAACTAAAAATATTTCACTAGGTGTTGGTGAACAATCAGGTGGTGGTTCTGTTTTAAAAATTTTAGATTCTGTACGCTTAGATGGTGATAGTAAATTTGAATATTTTTTTACTATTCCAAATTCTGATTCAAGATTGGGTGATTATTGGATTAACGTTAACCAGGATGTAGGTTCTGCAACAAAAATTATCAGAGTAGTTAAAAATCCTGAAACTTATGTTTTGAATACTGAACCTCTAATTATTACTACAAACAAACTCACTTTTAATTTTAATTTAGATAAAGAATTGATTATTAGTGGCCAAATCCTTGATCCTATAACTCGTACAAGCTATGAAACTCCAACTGTAAAAATTATAATTTCAACTGAGGATGGCCGTCCACTTGAAATAATTGGATTGCCTGAAGGTGGGAAAAGACTCTCGACTAGTGGAATCTCTGTAGGGTATGAATTTACTGCAATTCCTGAAGTGGGTGGAACATTTTCAATTAAAACTGATCTTACTCGATTAATATTTTCTGAAGGAATCTATCTGATTGATGCAAAATATGAGAATCTTTTGGCAACTACATCTTTTGAGATTTTTGATGACTTGAAAGATGGTTCCACTGTATCCCTTGATAAGGAAATTTATGGTTTAGGTGAGACTGTCTTTATGACTGGTATTCTTCTAACAAGTGATAGGGCAGTTGATATTTCATTAACTAGGCCTGATGGAACCGTGTCTAATGCTGGCGCAAGTATTGACAATCAGCGTTTCTCATGGTCATGGACTACTCCAATTTCTGAATCTTATCAAAATATCAAAATAGATGATGGACGAGATGTGACAAAATCCAATATTGGATTGTATAAAATCCACGTTTCTTCATCATCATATGGTGTAGATTTATTTTTCAAAGTTTCATTAGATCCTGATAATGATTTTATTTCCACAATACCTATCTTTGTAAGTACTGAAAAATCTCTTTACAAAGCTGGAGAGACACTCAAGGTTGTAGGAAATGTACTTTTGCGTGAGCAAGGCAGTGAAGGTCTTGTAGTTCCTGAGAGAGTGACAATCAAAATAGTTGATGGGACTTTTCCTTTCAAAGAAATTCATCAAGCTTTAGTTTATCCAAMACAAGGTGGTGRATTYTCTAGTCTCTTTGAATTACCYGTAACKATATTTTCTGAAGGTAATTACAAAGTAAAGGCAATTTATGACGGAAAATAYGCTGAAAATATTTTYGGTGTTGCMAATGATTTTATTTTTGGAATTGATGATCCMRTHTCTCTTYTGGTATCAACTGACAAAACAGAATATCATCCTGGGGATGTAGTGATAATYACTGGKMAACCAAACAAGTTAATTTACCTTGAAGCATTTGATGTKGGTRTTATTCAAAAATCAGATACAGAGATTACATGTGGTTCATTTGTTTGTGGAACTAATGTGGGWCCAATAACTAGTATTTTYCCAAGTCCTTCTGGTTCATTTGTTCATGAATTTATAATTCCTGATTCTACATCTGCCATTGGATTGTATGAGGTATCAGTTGATGCAAACTTTGAAACTAAATATGTTCAATTCAATGTAGTTGAAGATACATCCACCCCAAAATCAAACACCATAATTGAGAAAGAAAATAGAATCGCTGATACAACAATTTCTATTTTAACTGAAGAGAAAACTTTTGATTCTTCATTTATTGCCCCTCGAGTACTTTCTGGTTCTTTAATTACTCCTAGTAGAGGTGAAGAATCTACAGTAAATCTTAAAGTTTCAAGTGATTCAGGAATTTGTATAATTGGTCCAGATGTTGATTGTTTAGTTAGTGAATCAACTAGAAAACCTGGACAAATCTATGATGTTGTTGAAGTTGATGGAATGAGCCTTAATGTGAGGTATAGTGGTCCAGATGTACGCCTAGAAAAATTCAGCATATTGCCTGAATCATCTATTGAATTTTTACCTAATACTAATTGGAATGTTGAGGTAATCAAAGATGATCAAATMTCTAGATTTTAYTATAAAGTGAYATTCAAGACTTTAGAGTAAATTCAAAATACCATTCATTTTCTAAWTTATTGATATGAARTTACAAGTTTTGATGTTTTATCAAGATGATCCAAAAAAATGTACAGCAGCCAAGATGGTTAAATTYGGTCTTGCTCAAAATATAAAAAAAATTGGTAATCGTGGAATGGTTTTGGATCCATTCTCAAAGAAAACTTTGATACCTAAAGATAGATCTTTAATTAACACTATTGTTGGAATTGATTGCTCTTGGAATTTAGCTGATCAGGCATTTTCTAAAAAATTTAATGGAATTAAACGAAAACTTCCACCCTTATTGGCAGGGAACCCTGTGAATTATTCAAAACTTAACAAACTTACAACTGCTGAAGCMTTGTCTGCAKCATTATTTATTTTAGGATTTAAGGAACAAAGTTTAGAATTACTTGAYAAATTCAAATGGGGYCATACCTTCTATGAACTCAATCAAAATCTATTAGATGAATACTCTAAACTTGAAAATGAAGAACAAATTGAATCTATTCTTAAAGATTATCATCTAGTGTGACTGCCTCTTTTTTAGATAAATTAYAATTCCAACAATTATGATTATTGGAATAATCAAAATTTCATAATTAGACTCGTCTTCTGAAAATTCAATCATATCTGTATTACTAGTTGGTAATTCTGTTTTTTGATTAGTTACAATGAAACTTGATTCAAAATAATCTGGTTTTAAAACTGAATTAGACATTGCAAATATTTTGATGTTGTTTGCACCAATTCCTAATTTTTCTGTTTGCTCTGCTGATAAATTAATTATCATTTCATCATTAATTATTTTGAATGACTCTGTTGCAATCAAATCTCCTTCATTATTTGTTAAAAAATATAAAATTGAATCAGAATTCACTGTTTTTATGCCTATTTTGAGCTCATCTCCTTTCTTTATGACTTTTTTTAAATCTATTTTTTTAATCATTGGAAATTTTACATTCTCAAATTCAGACCACTTTCCAATTTTAAATGGATATGAATCATCTTCAAATGTTTTTACTGTAATTGTTCTAGATTCTGGTGAATATGATTCTAAATAAAATGGGCCATTACTTATTACTGCATGATTATTGGTTTCAATCCATTTGATTGATGCATCATATCTTTTTTTGTAATATTCTAAACTTTGATAATTCTCTTCAAATGCTTTTGGAATATATTTTTCATCTTTTAGTTCTTGTAAATTCTCTTTAATCATTTTTGCATCATTTGGAACGATTAACGAAAGCCAATTGATATTTTTACTTGTAGCTCCTGATCTAGAAAATGATACTTTACCATCAATGACTGCCTTCTCCATCGCAGTTGAAATCTCCCATGGCATCGTATTCCACAATATCGCCCAGTCAGCAATTTCACCTTCATCAAAATGCCAATAATCTACATACACTTCAAGTGTATTCTCATCAATTGGAATCACTCCGATAATTGTTTCTATACTTTGAGCAGCTCTTGGGGTAAATTCTGTATCAAAAGTTTTATCATTTTCATCAGTTTGAGTTCCCCATTCTACTGTAAAGTATAGTGAATGTAAAATATCATTCATATCCATCATTTGTCCATTATGCCAATTACTAAACTCAAAATCAAATGATACTTTACTTGTTGCAAGTGTATCTGAAGATACCTTTTGCCATTGATGCAATTCAGCATTCCACATTTTTGCTTCTTGTGGAACCTTGAGTTTTTCATTTGGTCCTGCAGTTTCTACTACCCATTGYGCTCTRATTGGAAATGTTTCTCCTGTAAATGGATGTTTGAATACGCCAGGATCTGAAATTATCCCCCAAATGTGCCTACTATAACTATCAGTTAACCCCATTACTGGATTCCATGCACCTTGATAGATTTGTTTTACACCAATTACTAATTTATCTTCATTACTTTGTGCATTTATTGGTGTAAATCTACTGGGTACTCCTGCTCCAAAATCATTAACTATTCCACTTACTTTTTCATTTACAACATATTGATCAATTTTACTTGCCAAAAAAATTCTAACTGATTCATTAATCCCTTCAACTACTGCTTCTTGAATTAATTCTGATCTTTTTTCAGATGATTCAAAATTACCTGTGTATATTTTTTGAGTTAATTCATCCATCTTGTCATTTTCATAATTCCAATATGTTGGGTCATTGAATCCTGGCATATTTGAAAACCATGGGGAATACATTTGTGCTAATCCTATAGAGTCATATTTTACAAATGCTGAACGYGCCCATCCTTCCGTGTATAAACTCCATTTCAAGTCAGATGGATTCGAACCATATACAATTACAAATGCCTTGTTAAGATCACCATATTCCTTTTTTACCGCGAATCCAATCTTTTCAAATTCCACTGCTAAAATCTCTCCAATTGATTTTCTAACTGGATCATCACTTCTGATAAACATGGTTATCTCAATTGGGTTTTCATCCATYAACCACTTTTCATTTATTTTCTTTGCTCCTTTTTCTTTGAGTACTTTGGTGATAATTTCATTTGCTAGAGCCGGATTGTATTTGAAACTAAATGACTCTAATTCTTTAATGATTGTTAGATATTCTGGCTCTGATGGACTATAGTATGAAATAATTGGAGCACCATATCCGCCCATTAACTCATTTACAATTAATTTTCTATCCACCAAATAATTTAAAGCAAATCTAATCTCTTTACTTGAAAATGGATTGAATTTTTCAGATTCTGCGGGGTTGACAAGTATGCTGTATGAGCCTCCAGTGGAGTCAAAAACTTGTAATCCCTCTCTTGCTTGATGTGTTTCTAGTCTATCTGGTGAAATTGTGTAATAATACACATCAAGATTACCATTTCTTACTTCTTCAAGGGCTGTATTCTCATCTAAATACTGAATAAATTTGATTGAATCAAAAAACGTATTTTTTTCTGCAAAGGAATCACTTTGCAAAACTGTAATCGCTGTTAAAGCTAGTAGGACTACTAGCAATTTTTTCATATTCTTAATTTTAGATGCTTGTAATAAAACCTATATCAAATCCTCTGAAAATCTAGTTTCTAAAAAAAATTAAAACCCTAAAAGGTAAATGTATACTAATCATAATATGAAAATTACTGAAATAGAAATTGATGATAGTCAAACTGGATATTGTTGGATTCAAATATATACAAAAAACAGAAAACAAGCAATTTCATTAAAACACCAAATCTTAAATGATCAAGTAATTAGGGAACGATTGGAAAAAGAAATTATTCAAAGTCAGAACATTGTTTCACATTCATCAACACCTATGGAAATCACATTCCAAAGTTTTCTTACATCAAAACTTCAATTAATTCATGAAGGAGGAAATGAAAATTAATCAACCTATACTGAAATATCTGTGTCTCCTAAAACCTAAATTCTGTATGTCAATGAAAAATTGTAGATGAAAGTTAATCATAACATGATTGTTGGACTGCAAGGCATCATTCCTGGTGGTGTTTCTGTTGTTGATTTTTCTGCAGTGACTAAAATTAATTCAATTGACTCTAAAACAATTTTAGATGAATTTATTAAAAATGATATTGGTTCAAAACAAGATAATTTTTATTATTTTGAAGTATCTGACAAACTAAAAATTGCAGTTGCTTTACTTGAAAATGGATTTCCAATTGATGATATTTCCATTGCTTTGGATTGGAGGGATTTTGAAGGATTAACTGCTGAAATTTTATCTTCAAAAGATTTTGCTGTAATAAAAAATATGATTTTAACAAAACCACGAATGGAAATTGATGTAATTGGAATTCGACTTGGAATTGCTATTTTGATTGACTGTAAACATTGGAAACGCTATAGCACTTCTTCTCTAACTAATGCTGTAAAAAAACAGATTGAAAGAACTAAAAAATATGTTGAAAAAACTCCAGGTGCAACTGCGGTACCTGTAATTGTAACATTATACCAAGATAAAATCAATTTTATTGACAATGTCCCAATAGTTCCAATTTTTCAATTCTCCTCATTTATTGATGAATTTTATGGAAATATTGATCAAATGAAAACTATAGGAAAAGACTAGAAACAAATAACAACACACACCCCAAGACAAAAATTTTGGTGATTTTCAGAGATTTATCAAGGGCTTTTGAATAATCCTCATAGATTCCTTTTCCCATGACTTTGACTGTAGTTTCATTTTCTAAAATTTCAAATTTTGCAGACGTTGTAGTTGTTTCTGWTTTTTTTGCAATTTCTAAAAACCATTTTGAGAGTTTATCTGCATTTGTAATTAATCCGAGTTGGTAGTAYCCATTTCTGTTTCTAGGTTTAACTGCTGCATAATGTGTATCTGATGTACAAATCTCTAATAATTGATAACCTTCTTTTGAAAAATTACTAATTATTTTCTCTCTTATCCCATTCTCCATATTGTTGGCATCAGCCCATCCAAGAAAATACTTTTTTTCATTTATTTTGAGACAAACAACTCCAATTCCACCCATACCTAAATCTTCAGCCCACACATCCATATCATCAGAATTTTCATACCCAAATTCAATTGGAAAACTATCTTTTGTAATTAGAGTATCCAAACAAGATTTTACAGCTTTTAACATATCTTCCCCATCTTCTTTGGAAATTTCCTCACCCATTGCATTGTGACAATCAACTATCATCATTCTAGCATAATTTCTATTTTTACCGTATTGTTTAATTTCTGTTTTCATATAATTTGGAATATCCTCCATCCCATGTGGTGATAATGACAAAAGCAATAATGGATTATTTCCAAATAATACCCCTGTAACTCTAGCTTTGTTTATTTGAACTATTACTGGTTCTGTACATTTTAACCCCTCTTCTTTTATTGTACTGTTTTCTAAATTTTTTAAATAATTTTTAACTTCATTTCTTGATGGAAGATTTAGTGCATGGTCTGAAATACTATGCATAACCATTGCTGATGAAGAATAATTTTTGTAAATCAAATATGGAATATTACTTCCTCCTACTGGATGATATGGTCCAGGGTGTATTTCTGGTAACACCATTCTAAATTCTTTTTCTCCATTAGGTGATGACAATCTTAATTGTGATGTGGTTACACTTGTTTCACTAGAACGCTCCTCCATTAGTTTTTCAGCATCATCAAAATCATTTCCTTGCGATGCCAAATATGCTTGAATAGTTTTATGAGTACTCTTCATTCCTGGTCTCCCTGCTCTATCTGTAACTAGTGACCATGAACATGCAATTATTAAAAATGATATTCCGTATCCTAATGCAATCGGATCAGTAAGCATTGAAAACCACATATCCTGCGGAATTAATACCAAAAACATTACTAATGGTTGAATGAAACAAATGGCTAATGCTTTTTTGAGACTTGCACCTAACACTGTAGTGTAAATCCCTATTCTAAAACTTGCAAAAAGAATCATTCCAAAAGTAATAAAAAATACTGATATTTCTTTTGATAATACAACACTTGCAAGTAATCCTAACAAGAGAGTTAGTACCCATAACATATTTCCAAAAAGAGATGAATGTAATGACTTTGAATATTCTTTTTTCTTTGAGAATCTCTTRTCTAATAATTGTAATACCACTAAAACTCCAATTACTGCTGGTATTCTAAACAACATTTCATTAATTGATAAATTATTCAAATAACCCAAATATGTTGAAAGTACAATTACTAAAGCTACTGATAATGAGCCTACAAGAGAAAAATAATGTGATGATGGATTAACTAGTGTAAGGGAAAATCTATTGTGTATGTTTGAAACATCATCTGAATCTTCCATGGTTTGTTCACGGAGCTAAAAATATGTCAATTGCCCATGAAAATACAATTAAGCTAATTGGAACTGATATCACTATTCTTGGATCAATTTTGAAGCCTTTTGTCTCATCCTCAAAGAATCTCATGAGCCCCCCACTTGATGCTGGAAGTGGTGCTGCTTTCTTACTACTCATAATTCGACATTACAATTTTTAACATAAAAACTTTATTATTTTCCTTTGATTTTTTCTATTGTTTCTAGTACTGAATTAATAGATTTTAGAATTTTTTGCTGTTTTTCATGATCTTTTTCCTGCTCTAATTCTTTTGAAAGATCTAACATTTTTTTATCCAATGTCTCTTCTAATGGTGATTTTTTTGATTGTTGTATGTTTTYTTGTGGAACTTGTTTTTTTCCAGGTTCACGACCACAACTGATGCATAATGCATATCCCTCTTTCATCACTCTTACCCCTTTACAATATGGGCAAGGATCACTGAGTAATGTTGCCCCGTTTAGTAACATTTCAGCAGCTTTTCTTGTAAGATCCTCTGTCACAACCTTTCTTTGATTTTCTATCTAAAAAATCTCCTTATTTTTAATAGATTGTTGCTATTCAAACAAGGCTTAATAGTATGTGAAATTGATGTGATTTCGAACGTATGGCAGTAATTTGTAATACTTGTGGTCTTCCAGAAGACTTGTGTGCTTGTGGTGAACTTGCCAAAGACAGTACTAAAATAATAATTCGATTAGAAACAAGACGATTTAAGAAAAAAGGTACTATGATTGAGGGATTAGATCCTAAGTTAAATAATTTAGAATCTGTTGCAAAAAGTCTCAAAAATAAATATGCATGTGGGGGAACTGCAAAAGAAGGTTATGTCTTTTTACAAGGTGATCATCGAGATACCATTAAAGAGACTTTGATTAATCTGGGCTTTGCAGCAGATACTATAGAACTACATTAGAACAAATTGCAAAATTCAAATAAAATTTTACAAGCTCTTGGAATTCCTTACACTGCATTATTATCTGTAATTTTTGGTTTACTTTTAGTATCTTTTCCAATTGGAATTTTTCTAGTCTTTGAAAGTGATATTGGCGGTGATATCAATTATGATTATCCTTTAACACATTTAGAATTATTTCACGGAACTGAATTGTATCAAATGCCTACTGATGTTACTATTGGTGATGTCTTTGTTGTTTTATGGACTTTTTATGCTATTCTTTTTACTATTTCAATAATTGGACCAAAACATGGATTTTTTAAATCACTTTCATCAGTAATTTCTTTTGGAAAATTTGAATATCAATCAAATTACATGGTTGGAATCACAAAATGGTTTTCAATTTTAATTTTAATTTCATTATTAATTAATTTCATTCAAGAGGGATTTGGAATTGTAACTGTTCCGCCACTTGGTGATAATGATTTAATTCAATTTTTTTATATTACTCTTGCACCTCTGATAGAAGAATTTGGATTCCGTTTAATTTTGATTGGAATTCCTCTTTTTGCACTATRTTCTAGTAATGCTTCTCCAAAATATTTTCTCAGATGCTTATGGCGTCCTGCAAATTTGGAAATATATGATTCTAAAAAAGCAATTATCTTGATTGTTTTTGTTGGAATTCTTTTTGGATTTGCACATATTGCTTTTGGTGATTCTTGGAGTGAGGGTAAATTTGCACAAGCCGCTGCTGGTGGTATAATATTGGGATGGGTCTATTTACGATATGGTTTTGTGGCTTCACTGTTAATTCATTGGGCAACTAATTACTTTGTATTTTCTTATGCTTATTTTATTGCACAAATTAATTTAATTTCAATTGAGGATGCATTCTCTCATTCTTTGATGTCTTCTCTGGAAATTTTGTTATTGCTATCTGGTGTATTTTCTGTTTCTGTTTTAATTATCAGTAAAATATTTTCAAGACGAGAATCCAATTTAAAGATCTAATACTATCAAATCATTACGCCTATTCTAATTATAATCTCGRTTATTCTAGCAGATTCTGCTTAATGCGTTTAATGATCTTGTTATCTTCAAAATTATTTTTCCTAGTTTGAATCTAAAAGTTCTCTGATTTTTGCTTCAATTTGTGGTTTATCGTTTTGCTCTAATAGAAATTCTAAATCTTCTTTGTTATCCACATCCCACATGATTCTTTTTACAAAAACCATTGCAACATTTAGCGTGTGTTCTTTGGCAGTATTCATGTGGATTTTGTAACTATCTTCATCATAGTGTGTCTTCATCAAATCAATTGGCATTCTTACTAGGGCATTTGTTCCATCAAATCTTCTGGATGGTATAATTATGGCAAAATTTGGTTGAGCCATATATTTTAGCATAAAATCGATATCTTGAGTTTTGATATATGGTATGTCTTGTGGGAAAACAATTGATGCATCAAATTTATTTTCTGAAAGATATTTGTCTGCCAATGCTACTGCACTGTTGACACTTTCTTCTTTCTCATCTCTGATAATGATCACATTGAATTTTTTTCCAATCTCAATTGCTTTTTCCTCTTTTGTTACTAGGATTGTTTTTTCAATTTGAGGAGATATTGAAATGATATGTAAAATCTCCTCTAACATAATTTTACATAATCCTTCTATTTTTTGCGGAGATAAATCTAAACGTGTTTTTGCATTAGAGAAAGTCTTTACAGGAATAATTGCTGCTATTTTCAAATTACACGTGAACTTGTTTTAAGATAAAGTTGGCTAATGCATCTTCTGCTAATTTATTTTTCATAGTGATTTTTGTTTCAAAAACTCTCATGTCCAAACTCTGAATTTTCTTTACTAGTGCTTTATCTTTAGTATCAACTATAATGTTAGAGCATACATCTGAATACATTTTTGCTAATCCATATGCGTTTGATTCTATTCCTGCAGCCTGCATATATTTTGCTGCTGGACCACTAATTGCATTGTCTCCAATTAATGGACTAATTGCCACAACCTTTCTTTTAATTTTTGATAATTCTTTTCTAATCCCTTTAATTTGTAACATTGGCCCGATTGATGTCAATGGATTTCCTGGAGCTAAAATAACTATATCTGCGTCATGAATTGCATTTATTGCTTCAGGATTTGGACGGGCTTTATCAGAACCTATGTATTGAATTCCTTCAACTTTATCCATTCCTCTATACTTTACCCAGTATTCTTGCAAGTGTATTTCTCCTTTGTTTGTAGTAATTCTTGTTTCAATGGTATTATCTGTAACTGGAATAACGTTTGCAGTAACTGCAAATTTCTTACACATCCATTTTGTAATGTCACTTAGATTTTTTCCATTTTTTAACATGTTTGTTCTAAGTAGATTAGTTGCAGCATCTCTGTCTCCAATTCTAAACCAAGTTTCTTCCCCAAACACTTCCATTTGACGTAAAAAGTTGAATGTATCTTTTTTAATTCCCCAACCTTTTTCTTGGTCTAGTAAATCAGCCAATCCATAAACAATTGTATCAATATCTGGACATACATAGAGTCCATACATCCAATAATTATCTCCAACATTAGTAATTACATTAACTTTAGAATCTTGAGCTACAAACCCTCTAACTATTTTTACTGAACCTGTTCCTCCTGCTAAAACTGTAATCATATCATATACCTCTAGAATTACTTAGTCTTCATATGTTACTCCATATTACTTTTTCAAATTCWTGTGGAATCAAATTTTTAGGATACGTTTATTACTGAAAAATATTKATTTTTGTCGTGTCTAGATCTCTGATTTTGACAATATTGATTGCCGGCATAATAATTATTGGCACTAGCACTTCTACTGTATGGGCAGCACAATTAGAATCAAAAATTAACCCAAATTCTAATGAATCTCCTTTTAAAATGAATTATCAAAAAACAATCTTTATTGAATATCATGACGGTGGTGATCTCTTTGATGCATTACGTGGAAATGAATGGACCMTRRCAGGYTCTGCTGATATATCTGATCCTGGYGTTCAAAAACTCATKGATTCATTAAATCAACGAATTGCTGAAGATGGRAGTCAGGCAAGAATTTCTGATTTGAATGTAGAKTATGATTTTCATCTTAAAGCAMGAAATATCCTCACATCMGTTGATTTYAAAGTGATTRTTGAAGGYACACTCACAAATTATGTAATAACTAAAGATTCACAACGAACACTTGTTGATTTAGGTTGGAGAGGTCTTTCTACAAATGATGAAATTATAATTGACGGTATTGAAATTAACATTCCACTAAATATKATAAAATCYCAAGAACCTGAAGCATATGCTTTCTTTGTWGGTACAGAAGCTGAAGATGTTCTTAATAGACCACTAATTAATGCYGATTTTATTTTAGAGCAACCMATGACTAATTGGCACTTTTTGTTTGATCCAACTGGAATTACATCTGATGCTGAAACATTTGGATTAGATAAATCMATAWCTGGATTTGTCATATCTAGTTGGACTATGGGTGAAAGTAGTCTAAGGGAAGGAAGACAAGTTGAAAGAGTCTATGAAGCCGATGTTATTTCTGATCAAAAATATTCAGTTAGAAGTGTACAGTCATCTGATCAAGCAACTCTTGCAGCAATTGGTTTTGGTGCATTAGATATTTTGGATGGAGTTGAAATTGCAGGTGTTACTCCAACATCCCCTGCAGGATATGCAACAACTTCAACTGGTGAATTTCCAGTTATGATTGTTTATGGTATGGCAGGAATGGCTGTAATTGGCGGTATAGGATTTTTCATTCACAGTAGCCGTTCCCTCAAAAATGTTAAATCAGAACAAACAGGAATTGATCCTAGTAGATTAGTAGGAACACAAACCAGTGCATCATCAGGTGGTTATCAAACTAACAGAGGTGAAGCACAATTAAAAGATGATTCTAGTTATCAGCAAACAAGAAGTGTTTATGAAGAGACTTCACAACAAAGTCCACCTCCACAAAGTACTCCGCCCCCAACCACACCATCTACTATGATAGACCAAGCATGTGGATGCGAAGCAGATAGTGGTGATCCTGATTATGCATGTGATTGTGCAATGCAGGGTGCTTGCATATGCAGTGCAGATTGTCAATGTAACACTGATGTTTGTAAAGAAGCAGTTAATCAACTATAGAAAAATATCTATAAATTTTTATTTTTGTCTTTAAAAAAAATAATATGTGTGCTGGGAGTAACCCTCCTTCTGTTTTCACGATATTTCGCTTTGCAGCCTACCTGAACTTGGTACAGGATCCTTGAGTTCTGTTTGGCTTTGCTCCATGTGGGTCGTCTTTTTCATTCCTTTTATGGAAACCTCAGGTTTTGCCATCATTGTGCGCCATATTGGATTTTTTTCTGTTCCGTTGCCAACCATCTCTGATTATCTATCTCCAGATCACATTTCCTGTATGGAGGGAGGAGTTTCCTCTGCCGTAGCAGCGTGTCGTGCTCCAGCTCACATAACAAGTMTATTTTTTGATTGAATTTGAGTATTACTTTTTAGGCTTTGTGCCTATAATGAATAAAGTCCCATACTCTCTTTTCCATTTTTTTGCATTTTTCAAATCTTTGATGTGTTTTGTTTTAACTAAAAATCCTGTATTTTGAAAAAACTTTTTCCATTCTTTTTTTGAATGAAGATGCATTTGTATTTTCATAATACTTGCCCATCTTACAGTTGTCTTGTTGTCTGTGTAAAAATCAGTTCCACAAAAAAATTGTCCTCCTGGTTTTAACATTTTGTATATTTTCTCTAGTGCTATTTCAATTGAATCTGCATAGTATAATGATTCCATAGAAAAAAYAAAATCAAATTTTCCTCTATATTTCCAAGTCTCTATATCTGTATGAATAAATTTTTCTTTTCCTATACTAGTTTTTTTAATTGCCTCTAAAATCATTTTTTTACTTTTATCGATACCTATGGATTTTTTACATTTTTCTTCTTTAGCAATTTTTCTTACAACCCACCCATTTCCACATCCTACATCMAGAAATGTAAATGCTTTATCAAATGAAACTGTTTGTAAAAATTTTGAGACATTTTTTCCATGCTCTATTTCCATTAAYTCTGCTCTWCCGTTCTGAGCCCATTTATCAAATGTTTTTCTAACACCATCCATGATTTTTAATTAATTTATTTCAATTATAATATTCTTCTTACAGATCTTTGAGATGAATGACTTGTACGTGTTGCTTATATCTAATTTTCATTAATTTTATTTGAATAAGATTGCCTGATGAATCATGTAGAAATTGTAGTGGAGGATTAGTTGAGAATACTAAATGTTTTCAATGCATGAAACCTACAAGCATGATTTGTAAAAAATGCTCTACTTGCACCCTAGAGCAATTGCATTTTATTTGTACATCATCCMCAAATACCAAACATCCMAAAACTGTGTCACAAATCAAGYCTGATAACTATCCCCAAGTTGTCATGGCTTGATTAAATTTTAGAAATTTTATTCCTAGAATCATTACTGCCCAAGTTTTAAGTATCATGAAACTTGATTTTGATATCTATGAGGCACATTCTTGCAGTTTTAGGCATGTTTGTCCTTCTTTTAATGCCTGTATATGCTTCTGCTGAAAGTCCTGATAGAATTTCAATTATTGAAAATTTTGGTGATTATCAGCGTGGTGAATCTATGTTTGTTTATGGTCAAGTGGCAATTGTAAGTGATTCATTTCTAATTATGCAAATTATAAATCCTTATGGTGATCTCTGTCAAATTCAACAATTAATGCCATTAACTAATGGCGATTTTATCACKGATGTAATTCCTTTGAAAGGTAGGGTTTGTGGAATGCCTGGAGAATATGAAATTAAATTATTTTATGGTGATTATTCRAAATCAACWACGTTTAATGTTTCATCAGATTCTTTTTCAGAATCAAATAAAGATGAAAAAATWTCTCTAGCTAAAAATTTAGTATCTGAGCAAGCATCATTGATAGGTAAATTATTTAAAATTCCACCTCCAATTTCTAATCAAACTTCAAGTAATTTATCTGAATTAGAATCCGTGTATGTTGATTTATGGAATGAATTTCTTGTAGATGATTTGTTATTTGAGATTGAACCTTTGATTAGACCCTTTATCTCCTCATCACTGGATTCCGTACAAAAATTATTAGATGATGATGAAATTTCTTTTAGTRTTGCAAAATCTATTGATAAAATAATTTTTTCAGCCATATTTTATTATGAAATAGGTGATATTCCAAAAGCTATTGGTTTACTGACTGATGTATCTGTTGAAATCAGAAATGTAAATCCTGAAAAAACTAATACTGTAAGAACTCCTACTTTTGATGAATTAGAAGAAACATTACTAAACTTGATGAAAAAATCGGACACCATAATGAATAGACAAGTACAGCAAGAAGTTGGATTTATTTTTGCTAGGGGGATTGCTCCTATCTACTCTGATGAAATTACAGATTTAATTGATGTTCTATCCAAAGCGAGATACCTTGATATTGTATCTAGAAAGCAAAGTGATCTTTATCGTCTAGTACAAAGTGATTGGGACCGATTAAAACCATCTTTTGAAAATAAAGACTCTATTGAAGATTTACTGGCCTCAAAAACACGTGTTTCTGAAYTACATCAAATATCCATAATTTTACAGAAACTTGATGGTGTTGATAGATTCATTTCATCTGATTCTAAAGATAATAGTGAACTTGCAAATCTGATAATGTCTGATTGGCAAGTACTAGAGCGTGATTTGGCATTGGCTACATCAGTTGATGATATTTTAAAATCAGAATTAAAAATTAATCAAATGGCCCAAGTCATTGATATTTCATCAAGRATAARCARAAGTGTAGAAATCTCACAAGCAAGTAAYCTTGATTCTASYCTTGTRGATGATTGGAAATTACTTTTAGARMGAGTTGAAAACGCWAAATCMRTTGATGAWATTTTRGATATTGTCTCAGAATTTGATCAATCAATGAATRATCTACGAGAAAAACGAAACCCMCTACTAGTTTTAGAATTTCARTATCRTGCTATGAAASAAAAAGCTGAAATTCAAGCTGATTACAAAAATTTRTTTTTAATTGAYAAYGCWTTGAAAATTTTAGATACTGCAAAACAAATGGAATCRGGYAATCCWTCWATTAYKAGAATTGATAGAATTGAGGTTTTGTTAACATGGGTRAGTGCAAAGGCTCCTSWAATTMAAKCTGATTTGGATTCTTATAATAAAGATGCATTCAAAGTTCGTGCAAGTGATATTTTRCAGAGAGCAAAATCAATTGAGAATTTAGTWGAGTTGAGTTTAACWAAGAATCGCTTCTTRCCAAATTATMTAGAATTYACTGAAACATTTAATGARAAAATTGAYAATGTTCGTGATCTTGTAATTAAAAATGATTTAGATCAAGCWGATCATTTAGTTCRTGAAYTATTTGATGAATGGACTATGGTSTCAAAAGCATATKCTGATGACCCRTTAGGCTCARATGTTGGRTAYWCTGTAGATGAAATTAAACGAATWGAGTTCCGTAAAAYRTTAGATAYTTTCTCAAAYATGGTATCTACTTTCTATAATGYAGGATTTTCTGATTATGTYGATGAATATAATGAAAAAATGAATRCTGCAAATGAGTTAATTGATATTGCAAATTTTGTAGATACWGAATCTAAAATTTTAGAAATTGGTGATTATCTAAGTMAWCATYTAGTTTTAAACAATGAACATCTYATYTATGATATTTCATTTGATRMTGAAAAGGAYATTTGGATAATTCAGGGDGCWACTGACAAATCAGYTTTTGATAGACGMGAAAATCTATACGTTACTGTTTACAATATGGATAGCAGTATTCATAGTAGTTTRGAATTTACTGATACCAAACAAGGAAATTTTTAYACTCAATGGATTGCCCCAACTGATCCTGGTTTGTATATTGTTCAATTACAATAYCAGGATTCMAAAGCYACTCAAATTGTTCATGTGGAARAAGAATTTGATTACMAATATGTGGWTTCTAATCTAAATATGRTWGACCTTGCACGTGAATTTGAAGAATTASWATCMTTTGCAAAAGAATTTGGTGGYACAAATTWTGATTCAAATCCTAGATTTGCATCTGTAGTMAATGAAATYAAATCWGGTTTYAYTGRTGCTGATYCTAAAAGRGTTAGTAATGATTTAGATGAATTYAAACTAATTATTGAACGATATCTYCCAATAMGAAAYCCWACTGCSCCWATTGAGGCATCATATGMTGGGGATAAACTAGTAGTRTCTGGGCGTGTTTTAAAACTAGTAGARTTTAGTGAGGATCTTTTTATCGATRTKTATRATCAAAAGGGGAATCTTGTAAAAGAGATTATTCTCAAAGAYRACCSMACTGGATTATTCACWGAARTWRTATCWCAACCATTTRATTCTGGTATGTATGTAGTTCAGTTACAATATCATAATTTGATMGTRACTGATTTCTTTAATGTAAAATAATTAATTTTTTCCTTTAACTAAATTAAAGAGCTGTCTTACTGCAAGTTTTGGATGGTGTGTTGCTAATTTTATCATGTTTGATAATCCAAATTCTGCTTTAATAAAATCAATAAATTCTTCTGATTTTAATTCACTAATAATATCTAATTCCTTATCCCAATCCTCATCTGATAGTCCAATCCATCTATCTTGAACTTTTCCTGCTGATTTTATTTTTGATTCAATATCTTTTTTCCAATTCTTTTCATATGGTAACAGTGCATCTCTGTTGGTATTTCCAGATTTTATAGCATCTGCAGAAACCTTTCCTGCAACTCTACCATATTTTATTGCATATCTTATTCCCTCAAGAACTAGTGGATTTGCTTGTCCTGCTGAATCTCCAACTAGTATCAAATTATTAAAAACTGTTTTTCTTGATAGTCCGTCATTTGGAATTAAACCATAATGAAATTCAATTGGTGTAATTTTTCCCAGTTTTTTAATTGGGCCTAATTTTGCATCCATTAWTTCTTTRAGTCTTTGAGTTGGGTCTACATCTGATTCTGGTTTTCCTACACCYACTCCAATTCTTACCAWATTATTACCTAAMGGAAAAATCCAAGCATATCCTGCAGGTGAATACTGTTGGCCTACCATTAACCACCATGTTTCTGAATCCACGTTTTCAACTTTTACTTCCCATTCTGCTCCAGCTCCAAATCTCTCCCACTGTGTAACAAAACCCATTGCCTTGCAAATAGTTGATGAAAACCCACTAGCATCAATTATMATTTTTGAATGAAATGTAATTTCTCCTTTGGGTCCTACACCACTAACTCCAATTATATCTTCCTTGTCATTTTTGATAACACCATTAATGCTAGTTTTAATGAAAATATCTGCCCCTGCATTTTCTGCCTTTTTAGCTAACCATCTGTATGTTTTTCGAACATCTAAAACTGCAGCTCTTGGTATTGAATCYTTTATTGTAATTTCATTATTTGGTGAACAAAATGTGAAATTTTTAATTGGATTGTAACAATTTTCTGGAATTCCAAACTCTTTGATACTTTGAATCCAAGTAACTCCGCTCGTTCTAACAGTTTCAGCAATTGAACCCTCTTTTTCAATTAAGGCTACTTTAATTCCATTTTTTGCAGCAGCCCATGCAGCTGATGATCCTGCTGGTCCTCCACCTACCACTACTAAATCATATTGATTTTCTTCTAACAATCAATCTAAACCATTAGTACCTAGGATATAATTTTGAGGGAATGATTGGAAATTATTTTTTTAAAACAGGATTGCCTGCAGTATCATTTTCTCTTTCTGAATCAAAGGTCTCCATATGTGCTAGATCTCTGTGCATAAAACTATGAGTTTTTCCTACTTCTTTTCTACAGAATTTTGAATGAATCGTCTCYTCAACTTTTAAAGTAGTTTCATTCTCATGAAATAATCTTTGTCCACAATCAGGACAAATAAATTCAGGCATGTATCTTGTTTGCATCAAATCTATTTAGATGTTTCAAAATTTTAATCTCATTTTAGATATACTTTAAACCCAAACTTTAGATGTTCAAAAATTCATTATCTTTTGTGGAAGAATCAGAAATTGTATCTTTACTAATGTGGTCCGTTGTAACTGGAATTATTATGATTGTATCTGGATTAAGCTATAATGCATTTTTGAAGAGAAAAAATCTCCCAATCTAATTATTACATATAATAAAATTCTAAAATATTTTTTGAATGGTTATCCCTCTGATGCAGTTTTACCGCCATCAACATTTAGAATTGTTCCTGTAATCCAGTTTGCCTCTTTAGACGCTAAGAACAATACTGCATTTGCAACATCTTCTGGCTCACCAATTCTTGCAAGTGGTAATCTCTCTTCAAGTACTTTTCTTGCTTGAGGATCATCAAGATATGGTTTAATCATTCCTGAATTGATAATTCCAGGATTAACACAATTACATCTAATATTTTTTCTTGCATATTCTACTGCTATAGATTTTGTAAACATGGAAATTGCAGCTTTTGTAGATGAATATACTGCCAGATGAACTCTTGGGATTGCTCTCTCACTTGATATTGAACCAACATTTACAATTGCCCCACTTTTTACATCTGACATTTTTACAAGAACTGATTTTGTCATGTGAAATACTCCTAACAAGTTTATGTCAATTAGTTTTTTAATTTCTGAATCTTGCATTTTRTGAAAATGTATTGGGTCATTAATTGCACCTGCATTATTTACTAAAATATCGATTTTACCATATGTGTCCATTATCTGACTAACAGCTTGCTGAGTTTGTGATTCATCCGTTAAATCACATGTGATTGATGCAGTAGATTCWTCATTTCCAATTTCTTTTCTTGCTTTTTCTAAACCCTCCAAATTTCTTGCAATCATGATAACTTTGGCACCCTCCTCAGTGAATCTCTTTACAATTCCTTGTCCAATATCACTTGATGCTCCAGTGACTATTGCAACTTTATCATTTAATCGCATATTCTCATTTAATTAACATGGTTTATAGAATTTTTGTTAAATTTTATTCGTAAATTTGATTTTATTTCATTAATATTTTTGATTTTATTTTGTTTCATTAATATTTTTGATATATTCAATAATTCCTGTATAATCAATATCACCCAATCCTGCATTAATTGCATTTTCATAAACTTGTTCTGCTTTACTAATCATTGGCAATTCTAATCCTAAAGATTTTGCAGTATTAGTCATGATGTTGATATCTTTTTTTAAATTGGTAAGAGTGAATGTTGCATCATAATTTCCTTCAATCATTTTGTATGCCTTTTTTTCACTCATTCCAGTTTTAAAATATGTAGAATTTAAAATCTCTAGAAATATTTTTGGGTCTACATTTGATTTTTTGAGTAGAATAATGCCTTCAGATAATGCTAAGGCAAGCATCGTAATTTGTAGATTCATGGCAAGCTTTACAGAATGTGCAACCCCTTCTCCTCCTAGAAAAAACACTTTGTTTGCAATTTTTTCAAAGATACTTTTACAATACTCATAACTATTTTTATCCCCTGACACCATCATTACTAAATCCCCTGAAATTGCAACATTTGGTCCCCCCATAACTGGAATATCTAATTTGTAAATATCGTTATCTTGAAATTGTTTTGAAATCTTTTTTGATTCTGTTGGATCAATAGTGCTCATATCTGCAACAATTAATTTTTTATGTCTTCCTTCAATGATCCCATCTTTTTCAAAAGAAATTTCTTTAACTGCTTTTGCATCTTTTACTATGATTATCACAAGTTCAGAATTTATTGCAACATCTTTGGGTGATGTAAAAATTTTGACTCCTTTATTTTCTAAATGTATTGTTTTTTCTTTTGTTCTATTGTATGCTGARACTTGAAAACCTGAATCAAACAAATGTTCAGCTACTGTATTTCCTAACATTCCTAGTCCAATTACACCAACTTTGTTCATGTTGATTCCTTTTTTGATACTGTAAAATTAATGACGTTCTTCATTTTGAATCTCCCATTGCTTATTTCCAAATCTTGATACTGCAAATTCTATTTGACCAATAGTTTTTTCACCTTTCTTTACTTTTGCAAAATCAAATTTCTTCATTTTAAATAATTTCTCTTCTGGYCTATATCCACCCTCTATCACTTTGACTTTGAATCTTTTACTTGCTTTGATGATTAATTTTCTTGCATTTTGTACATCTCCAAYCCATGAAAACATTTCAAAATCACCAAAATTTTTTGTAGAAATGATATATCCGTATAATCTTGCTTCAAGCTTCATTTTTTGDGATTTTGCTCGCTCATTTAACCAYKMTAYTACTTCCTCACCATGATCTTTTTCTATTCCAAAAGTTTCTGAATCCCTCATATACTCAAATGTAGAATATTAAACAATAATAATCATTTTCTAAGTACTGTTAAAYTAAAATATCGATTMTACMTTGAAATTTTATGCTTACAGTTGATTGTACAGAAATTTTGTCGATAAAAAATGAATTACTAGTGTTTGTTTCAGACTCAGTAGCTGCAATTCCTACATTAAAACATCATCAATTTATGCTTTCAAAATTTGATGATGATGAAATACTTGATATTGATACAGTGATTTCAGCAATTAAAGAATTTCTTGATTCAATTGGTGAGACTAAAAATTTTGCAGTAATTTCTCATAAAGAAATTATTAGTATTACATCTATTTCTGGTAAAATAATTGAGCGAGATACACAAACATCACAACTTGAAATGTTTTCTTGCACTCATTGTGGATTTGTTACAAAATATGAAGTTGAATTAACCACTCACATGAGAATTCATTATMTGTAATTTAATTTCAGTTTTTTTCATATRATTTTTACAAGATCTTTATAAACACTAAWAATWCAAATTAATTGTGACTGATATTTTTAAAAATAATGTAACAAAGATTTATTGCGAAAAATGTGATCTAATTTTTAAATCTCGAGTAAAATTTGATGCCCATTTTGATAGCCATTCATCAAGTATTACGTGTGAAGTATGCCCTATTGATACTGTAATTGCAAAATTTGTAAATTTGTTTAAGCGAAAATCATCCCGTAATTTGGAATAAGTTTTTTTAACTCATTTTATCAGAATTTAATATGAATAAAAAAGGGATGATGATAGGCGTCATTGTTGTAGCAATAATTGCAGGAATTGCAGCCTCAGTCTCATCACCTCCTTCAGAAACCGTGAATCTTGATATGGGAAGAGCACATGGAACAATAATCACTGCCATGGGATCTCCAATTTTGGGAAATCCTGATGCGCCAATTACTATAGTTGAATTTGGTGATTATCAATGCCCTCAATGCTATAATTGGTTTCATAATACAAAACCTGCAATTGAACAACAATACATTGAAACTGGAAAAGTAAATCTAGTTTTTGTTGATTTGGCATTTTTAGGTAAAGATTCTCCAATAGCTGCACAAGCATCATACTGTGCAGAAGATCAAAAAATGTATTGGGAATATCATGATCTTCTTTACACTTTACAGGAATCAAAAATTGATAGTGGATGGGCCAATTCTGAAAGACTAAAGGCATTTGCATTTAGTTTGGGTCTTGATATGGAACTCTTTGAGAGTTGTCTTGATTCTGGAAAATACTCAAAACGAGTTTCATTTAACACTCAACAAGCAAAAGACCACGGTGTTAGGGGAACTCCTGGATTCTTTATTGTWAATTCTGATGGACAACAACAAATTAGTGGWGCACAACCATTTTCTGTTTTTAAACAAATWTTGGATCCTATGATCTAAATGATACATACAATCAAACTAGTWTTCTCAAATYCCAAATAYTTGGTACTATCATCTGTAATTTTTGTAGTTATGATGATTGGAYTGTTGATAATGTCTGAGTATATCTTCTTGGAGCCTTATGTTGTTAGTCACATTCCTTCAGGAACMGAATTGGGATTTGTTCTAATTGTAATTATTTCTGCATTATCTGCATTGGTTCTTCCAATGAACATATTTCGGATAAATATTCTCAAAAGCTCCAAACAAAAAATGGGTGGTGGTGTTTTTGGTTCTATAATTGGTGCAGCAGCTGGGGCTTGTAGCTGCGGCCCAATTGGTTTTGCAGTAATTTCCACATTTGGTTCAGTTGGTGCTACAGCTACTGCATTTTTGACAAATTATGAGATTCCAATTAGAATAGTTGCTATTGCGATTTTGACTATCACTTACTTTACGACTGTAAAATCCCTCAAAGTTGAATGTAAAATCAATTCTTGAAGTTGATTCATTAGAAATTACCACTTAGGTAAATTTTTACAACCCTTGACTCTATCTTAAAGTCTTTCAAATTATTATTGTGACATTCATCTTTATCCCAATTAGGCCAAGTAGGAGAAATCCTGATGCCGATGAAATTGAAGATGCAGAAGATTAGCATCTTTTCCCTCTTTGTATTTCCTATAGACTGATTTTCAAATTATGTAATGTTGGGATATTTATTTGCCATTTTTAGATTAATTTTAATGAAGAATTGGAATCTTATTTTTGGAATTGCAATAATTTCTAGTCCCATTCTTTTTTCAATGATCGCATTTCCTGATTCTATTACTTGGAGTTGGAATGAGGGGCGAGGTGGTTACCTTTTTGCATTAATCTTTGTAGTGGCAGAACTTGTTGGTCTGCGAATTGTAATTTCTAAAAAACGATTATTAGCAGTTATTCCAATGGCACTACTTGTCATTGCATATTTAATATCCTTAGAGTATGGATTTCGAGATTACATCATTGCATATGGTGAATCAATTGACATTCCATTGATTTTCTCATTTACGTGGATGTGGGACTTTATTGTAATGGCAATTTTTATTCTTGTTGCAYTAACTGTTTTCTTTGGTAAAAGATGGATTAGGATTGCACCTGCAGCACCAATATTTCTTACAGGTACTGCAATAATTTTATCCCTTGATGCATTTTTYCCATATGATACACTTGGTCCATTACAATATGTTGTTCCATWCTTTRTTCAAGCAAATGTTTGGATAATYACTACACTTGAACTTGGAACTGCAGTAGCWCGAGACAATGTAATGTTTTTGCGAGGTGATCACGGTTCAATAGCATTACAAGTATTTTGGCCATCAGCTGGCGTTCATAGTATTATCATCTTCTCTTTGGTGATTGGGGCATTTATGTTAAAGATGAATATTCCCCGAGGTAGAAAATCTGTCTATTTTATTATGGGGATAATTGGTACCATTGTAGTTAATCTGATTAGAATTTTTTCATTATCCTGGTATGCCCTAAAAGTAACTACAGACCCTGTCGCATGGGAGGAATATCACAAGATTGCAGGTGAGATAATGTTTTTGCCGTGGCTGTTTGCATTTATTTTGATTGTTATAGTAATAGAAACACGTAGGCTCAAAAAGATGGAATCAAAAGGAAATCTTCCACCTAAAAATAATTCGTAATATCACTCTGTCCTTTAATTTCTGATAACTCTGCCACTTTGACCCCTAGTCTTCTAATGGTGATTATTTGATTTTCTAGAGCTTCAACTAGTAATGTCTCTGCATTTTTTTGTAATTCTTGTAAATCTGCAGTTGGATTTCTAAGCATTCTTGATTTTGATTTGTTTGATAAATCTGATTGAACAAAATGTATCCCAACTGATTTGAACATTTGATTATTTTTTTTAATTACATCATGTACTTCTACACATAACTCTTTGATACTTTCTGATAGAAATGAATAATCTTTAGAATCTTTTTTGAGTGTCATAATTTTACTGTATTGAATTCTACCTTCTTTTTCTTTTACTGGTTCATTATCTATTCCTCTTGCAGCATTGTAAATGTAAGTTCCACTTTTTCGCCCAAATTTATTATTTAGTGTAAAGACATCTAGCTTTTTTAAATCTTGAATTGTTTCAATCTTCATTTCTAAAAATATTTTTTCAGTTTTTCCCCCTATCCCTGGAATTGTTCTAATTTTTAATTGCTCTAAAAACTCTTCAACTTTTTCTGGTGTCACAATTGTTAACCCATCTGGTTTTTGATAGTTTGATGCAATTTTTGAAATTAATTTATTTTGAGAAATTCCAACAGAACAACTAAGTTTTATTTTATCTCTGATTGAATTTTTAATTTGTTGTGCTAAATGACTTGCTTTGATAAAATCCCCATCAACTCTTTTTGTTACGTCCAAATATGCTTCATCACGTCCTACATATTCAAAAACATCAACATCTTTTTTCATAATCTCCATTGCTTTTTCAGACATTTCTGTATAGTATTCAAAATCTACTGGTAGAAATACYGCATCTTBTCTTTCCTCTAGTCTTTTTTTTGCAAACGCTATTGAAATTCCTGATTTAACTCCATATTTTCTTGCAGTGTAGTTTGCAGTGGCAATTGCWCCACTATCTCCTCCTCTATCMGAAAATACACAGACACAGACTGGCTTTGTTTTTAGTTSAGGCGATCTYACTTCTTCACATTGAGCATAAAAATAATCAAAATCAATGTGGAAAACTATTCTTGTTTCCAATGTGATTGTTTATTTTCATGATTATTACAATATTGTGTATTCATCTAAATAGCTACTAGTTTTATTGTTCTTATGGATTCGCCAATTTCTGCAAATGATGATGGCATAAAATTCAAGCCTGAAAATATGGAGMGAGAAAAACTCTATCACTGTATTTTCAAAAATAAGGCMATGCTTGGATTCAAAGATTCTCAAGATGTTCTAAATTGCTATGAGATTGAAGATGAAAAACTAGTTGAAGAAATTAAAAAATGCAATACTAGTGACGATCTAGAGAAATTCTTTGAAAATTATCTAAAATCCCAAAACCTGAAAAATTAAATAAAAGCGAAAGAGAGTTTAGTTATTAAAGGAATTTTAAATTGAGCGACCCTAAAAAATCAAACGACGCAGAAGACATTTTATCAGAATTTGATTCTCGAACTAAWCCCACACCTGAGCCAACTCCAGAACCTGAGCCAACTCCAGAACCTGAGCCAACTCCAGAACCTGAGCCAACTCCAGAACCTGAGCCAACTCCAGAACCTGAGCC
>NVWC01000023.1 GCA_002317795.1 Nitrososphaerota archaeon | reverse complement strand
GCCAAAGTTAGAAGCTCCTACACCTGAGCCAAAGTTAGAAGCTCCTACACCTGAGCCAAAGTTAGAAGCTCCTACACCTGAGCCAAAGTTAGAAGCTCCAGAAGGTACTTCTGAACCAAAACCTGTAGAAGACCGAAATATAATTTTTGTTGGAACAAAACCAATTATGACTTATGTTTCTGCAACCTTAACTCAACTCTCAACTAGAACAACTGTAACAATTAAAGCTAGAGGAAAAAGAATCACACAAGCAGTTGATGTATCTCAAATGATAATTAAAAGAATGGATTCTGTAGGTTATGTAATTAGCGATGTGAGAATTTCATCCGATTCCTTAACTTCTCAAGATGGGAAACAACGAAATGTTTCTACAATGGAAATTGATATTTCAAAAAACTAGTTTCAAAAGTCCTATTCTAATTGTTGTTGGAATTTTAATTGTTATAGTTTTGATTAGTACTACTGGTAATTTTTGTGGTTTACAACACATGACCATTATGACCGACATTAAATCGTATGAAAAATTACTTGATCCAGAATCCTGTGAAGTAATAGTTGAGAAAATTGATTTTTTTAATGATGAATGTGAACCTCAAATAGAAATCCTTGATTGCAGTTAGTACAATATACCTTCTAAAAATGTAATTCCAAAATATACCAACATTACACTTAATCCAATCATAATAATTTTATAATTTTTGTTTGATAAAATTTTTGAACTCTTTGATGCAAGATATGATRTTGCYCCAAGCCATGCAAAATCCATCCAAATATGTAAAATAAACAAGATGAGTATGCCTGAAAATGCCCAAATTAGCATCGCATCAGAAATTAACTTGAATCCAATTGTTAGCCACCAAATTATAAAAAATGGGTTTAATGCACTAARTAGAATTCCTGAAACAAGAGGCCCTTGTTTTAGATTTGTTGTGGACTCTTTATTTCTAAAAATTGTTTTAATTTGCATTGCTGCAAACACAAAAAGTGTAATTGCACCAAAAACTGATATGATTGTTCTAAATTCTGGAAATAATTCTAGAGAAAACACTCCTATTCCTAATAGAATGACTAGTGGTAATTCTACAATTGTATGGCCTATTGCCATCTTGATACCTGATTTTRCTCCTCCTCTTAGTCCATGTGCTATGTTTGCTGCAAATAGTGGACCTGGTRCCATTACACCTGATGCTGAAATTACAATTACTAAAACTGAAAATTCAAGTAATTGRCTCATCTTTGATTAATGATTTGTTTGTACTAACATAAACATAGTTTGAAAATTYTACATATACATTGAATCTTTAAGATGACTTGATTCTTCTTGTGTTTCTTTAATTACAATTTCAGCTTTTTCTGCTTCTTTTTGTAAAGATGGAATATTGCATGATGCCCCTGGAATTAATTTCGATATTGCAAGACAAAGTTGTGCACTCGATTTAAAATCAGGACCTTTACCATCTGAGTGAAAAATTAAAACAATTACATCTTGCCCTGACATACTTCCTTCATTTAACAATATTCCTGGAATCCCTGGAACTGTTCCATGTTCTAAAACTTTCAATCCTGCATYTTTTACTTTATCTCTAGCTGAATCAGTACTTCCAATACCTGTCATCTCTTCATTACCCTTTGCTGATTTGATTGCAATACTACTCACAATTAATCCAATTTTGTGTTTTTKTGCCCACTTTAACATTGCTTTAGCTGTAGTTCTATGCATTGATTGTTCAAGAKTAAGATATGACAAAAATATWCCMACTTTCAAATCTTCATTTACAAAAATACTTGATGGAAAATTTGGTTTTCCATTTTTGATAACACTAATTGCAGGAAAACTATCTGAATCAATDATTCCTGCCAACTTGAACTGTGATGTTTTAATCATTGATTCTGATGCAATTGCACTGCTAAATCCTGYTGATGGAAATCCATCAATAAGATAACCKCCTTCTAAATTVATTGGTTCTAATTCTTTAATTTTGATTCTAGGGTACACTGCATATTTTTTATATCTATCAAATAATAATATTTATCAAATTTTGAATGCCACTAGTCATATTTTCATCATTATGGAAAATTTTTGTCTCTATTTTTTATCAAAATCATTTTTCTCAAGAATCAATTCCAAATTCTTTAATTTACAAAATTTAGCATTGCATTCAGACATGAAAAGAAATATCTTCCAAACTATATCATTTTCTGTATGTTTAGAGTAATCAGACTTTATTCTAATGTAAATTATTGTGATTTCAATATTTTGAATTTGACAACAATTAATCTAATTTTTTAATTTTGAAAGTAATGCTGCATAGATAAATGGCAATATTGTAGTCACCTCTGCATGAAGTGTTGATTGCTTTGCTTCTTTAGTTACTTTCCCCCAAGAAATTGCCTCTCTAACTAGTGCACCACTAAGACTTCCATCAAATTCTTGAGCAGTTGTTATGTAAAATGCATAATCTAATCCTTCTCTGTATTGGTTCCACCACAATGTGTGGTGTTTTGATATCCCTCCACCGATCATAAACGCCCCTGATTTTCCAGCTTTGAAAACTAGCCCTGATAGTAGATTTGCATCCCCTATCATGTTTAGTTTGAAATCATTATGTTTTTGTGTGAATAACCAAATTTGACTTCCTACAGCTCCATCCATTATTCCTGGAACTACMACATCGATATCATTTTTGTATGCCCAATAAAGAAATGAATCCTCCCCCAAATGTTTTCCAATCATTTTACAAATTTCTGGAGTGTTCATTTCTCTAACTCCACTTTGATATTCTTCTTCTAAAAATGCCTGCATTTTTTCTTCAATTAATGGTCCGTAACTATCCATTGGGACAAGTACATTTCCTAATCTGTGGATATTCTGGTCTGCTAATTCATTATCATCCATTGTAAATGATCCTTCTTTGTAATGTGAAAAATGTCGTGCAATGTCATGGTCTAAAGCTCCGCAGGTAGTTATTGCTACATCAAACCATTTGTTTTTGATCATATTTTTTATAATTCCTCTCAAACCAGTTGAAACAATTGCTCCAACAAATGAGATAAATTTTAGACATTCTTTATCTGAAATCATTTCTGTTAAAATTTCTAATCCGTCTGAAAGATTTACTGATTCAAATCCTCCYGATYGAGATAACTCTTCAAAAATTTTTTCAATAGAWGTACTTGAATCAATTTCTATATCTTTAACWGGACGACCTACTTCAATCATGTTTTAYATTTTGYGTTCATGTATAAAATTCTGCCTTWAYTAAAATAATTTTTTTAWYAATTTAAGATAACTATAAACCAGCCARATGACRCTARTTCGCGAATGTCAGRWARAATYAAWGTTGSTTTAGTWGGTATTGGTAATTGTTTTTCWGGRTTAATYSAAGGAATTGAATAYTATAGAAARAATCCTTCACAAGAAGTTACTGGAATTATTCATGAWAAATTAGCWGGWTATGGAATTCATGATATTRATTTTGTTTGTGGATTTGATGTTGSTGAAAATAAAGTWGGMAARCYACTTMATGAKGCAATTTATGAATMYCCKAACATGGTTGATTGGATTCCAAAAGRKGARWTGCCAAAAASTGAYGCCAAARTCTATGAAAGTCCWATTTTAGATGGTGTWGGWWWTTGGGTMGAAAATARAATYAAWCCAMTYAMAARYMCWAARASYRTTGAACAAMTTRCTGAWGARGYAAAAMAARTWMTCAAAGATWWWGATGTWSAARTTATTGTATCTTATTTACCCGTAGGTTCTGATAARGTAACYGAGTWTTGGGCACARATTTGTCTWGATACAAATACTGCATTTGTAAATTGTATTCCATCATTTATTGCATCAGATGAARYATGGGCTAAAAAGTTTGAAGAAAAAAATATTCCATGTATTGGTGATGATATCAAAGGACAAGTTGGTGCAACAATAGTTCATAGAACTTTGGCAAAATTATGTAGTGATAGGGGAACAAAAATTGAAAAAACATACCAAATCAATGTTGGTGGCAATACTGATTTTCTAAATATGAAAGAACAAGATAGACTAGTTTCAAAAAGAATTTCAAAAACTGAAAGTGTWCAAAGTCAATTAAAAGAAAGAYTGGMTGAYGATCAAATYTATGTTGGTCCYTCYGATTTTATTCCMTTTTTKGGAAATACAAAACTCATGTTTATGAGAATTGAGGGWCGWCARTGGGCAAATATTCCATACAACATGGAAGTTCGTYTAGAAGTAGATGACAAAGCAAATTCTGCAGGAATTGTWGTTGATGCRATYAGATTRGCAARAATTGCWCTTGATAGAGGWGTTGGYGGACCRATAAAACCTGCMAGTGCHTATCTSATGAAACATCCAATWGARCAAACWTCTGATRTTGAAGCAAAAGTTGCATGTGAAAAATTTGTTGYTGGCGATTAATTATTGAAAAYTATTYAAATCTGAAAATCTTTTCTTCCTACTCTTTTCATATTTACCMAKATTRAATTTTTTTGYAATTCCTTTTTGTTTGGTTAATTTTGTAATTYTTGTTGTGACTACTTTATTATTTTCAATTAAATCTACAATCATACTATTTCCTCCAAAYCTATGATTCTCCACATTTGCTGCAAGGATGGGTATTCTATTTTCAAGTGACCTTACTTGAACATACATTTGCCATGGTTTTATTCCTCTTTTGACAATTCTACTTGGAGAAAATAATACTTGAGCTCCTTTTTTAGTCATAATATTTGCAACATTTGGAAADACCATATCATAGCAAATAATCACTCCAAATTTACATGCGGTATTGAAAATTTTTGCCTCWMGTCCTGGCTTTACTGTGTCYCTTTCATAGTCAAATGGATGAATTTTCTCTTGTTTTCCAATTATTTCACCTTTAGGACCAATTATTGGAGCAATAATTGATGTTTTTTTCTTTGTTATTTCATAAAATGCTCCTGGGATAATTGTCATGGAAAACTCTTTTGCAATTTTTTTAAAATCTGAAAATTCTAAATCAAAATCTTTGATTTCATTATTTTTTAGCCATTGTTCTGGTAGACATACAATTTCAGTTTCCTGTTTTCCTAACTTTTTTAAAATTTCTGATATTTTTGAAATCCCGTTTTGATTTGAACTATAAGATGTGGTTTGAACTAATCCTAGTTTTACCATGAATTTTGAATAACCATTTTACTAATTATAACATGTGATCAAAAATATTGATGATAACTTTTGTATTATTTATTATAAAAATTTAATAAAATATTTTCTTTTTGCGATCATTTTGGTTTTGTTGTTTATTTTTTGTAAACAAATAATTCGTTAATACAAAATCTGTCTTAGTAATATTACACGTCCTATTCTGTGAATGTGCTTCAGGTGCTCAAGGGATTATTCCTGAATCACAAAATTATTTTTAAAAAACTACGTTATATCATGTATTACTAACTGTAATCAAATCTCATTCCTTTTTTTAGGCATGATGTTTTCCTTTTTTAAATTCATTTTTTGATCCAAACTTAGGCATGATTTTTTCATTATTTACAACATGATTAGGCTTAGAATTACACCGTTACGAAAAATATCATAATACAACAAGAAAAATTATGCAATAGTGTCAACTAAACTTGTTAGACATCGATTATCACACCAATTTAGAAAATATTGATATTGGTTCATATCAAAAAAGTTGAGATCTTTGGTTTCAAGTCATTTGGATTTAAAAATACCACAGTTCAGTTTGAACCHGGCCTTGTATCAATTTCTGGTCCTAACGGTTCTGGTAAAAGTAACATTTTAGATGCCATAATTTTTGCAATGGGGGAAAATAAACCAAAAGTGATGAGAGTCGATAAACTWCGATCAYTAATTCAYGATATTGARGGAAATCGTMGAGGKCCAAAAATKGCACGRTCTAGTGTWCATTTTGATAATTCTGATAGAAAGATTCCAGTTGATTCTGATRCGGTKGAGATWACWCGAGAAATGRRTGCARAYGGWGAAAACACATACTATCTAAACAAAAAGAAAACAAAYCGAAGTCATATTCTTGATTTACTKGATATGGCAAATGCYGGTTTAGGWCAACTAAATGYTGTMCAACAAGGAACTGTTACAAGAATTTCWGAATTCACATCAGAAGAAAAGANGAAANACAATTGARGATTTAATTGGAYTRTCMTAYTTTGATGATAAAAAAKYRGAATCAATTAAGCAATTRGATGAAGCAGAYAGAMGWTTGGAAATYGCWTTAGCCAAAATGGGYGAAATAAAGAAACGAATTGATGAACTTGAAGAGGAAAGRAATCAAAAAYTACGTYATGATATTTTRGRGCGAGAACTTAATCGATACAASGCMATTGATGCAGCAAATAAAMTGAARATTATTTCWAGYCAAAAATCATCAAARGAGAMYWCTTTACAYCAACTAACWACATCGGTGACAACATTTGATAGTCAAAGAACTGTTTTRMGAACAGAAATTGGTTCATTRGAAACAGAAAAATCAAAATTAATGGGMGTGGCATCTGAATTTAATCAAGCAAAAAATACTTTAGATTTGGAAATTAGTTCTGCACTTGAACAATATGAAATTGATAATACCAAAATATCTGCATCAAAAAAAAGAYTRGAACGAATTGATATACGAWTACCTGAACTYCAAATTGAATTAAAAGAAATTGATGTAGCYMGAAGTGATATTGACATACAAATACAAAAAATTAAAGAATCTATTYTAGAAACAACTGCCAAGAAAAATAATCTCAATAAARATGYAGAAGGTATTGATTCTCAAAGAAATAAAATMCTTCTTGAACAATCAGAAGTTGCATCAAAAAAATCTGAAATAGATGRAAAAATTAAAACTCTTACACATCAATTAAATGAAACAAAACTYAAACTTTCTAAAATTCAACATRAAAAAGTTGAATCTAMAAATAAAATTCATATGAATACTTTRAAATTAAATGAACTTGATCAAGGATTAACACAATTATCTGAATCTAAATTAAAATTAGAATCTATGATAAACAATCATGATGCAACAATTATTGAACTAAAATCTAGAATTCAAAAATTTCAACTTAAAAAATYAAAAATAAATAATGATCTTGAAGAATGGACTTTGATATTAGAAAAATCAAGTAAAGCTGCAATTCATTATCAATCTAAAATTAAAACTGTAAAAGGATTAATGCATGAAGATTACACTATTGCAAAATTAAAAGAAGATGCCGAAAAGTTAGGAATTGAAGGTTTAGTGTATGAGATGATTTCTTGGGATAAAAAATATGAGCGTTCAGTAATGGCAGTAAGTTCTGATTGGATAAAAGCAATTGTTGTTAAGGACTTTGCAACTTTACTTGGAATTGTAGATGTTGCAAGAAMYAAAAAATTACCAAAATTAAAAATAATYCCACTTGATGCAATTCCAAAATTCAAATTKACYCTTCCAAAAGWAKCMGGMGTTATTGGMATTCTTGCTGATTATGTGRCTTGTAATCCTRATTAYTCTGAACTCAAAACGTTCCTATTTGGAAATATTGTGCTCACTGARGCTAGAGAATCTGCYTATAATGTATCTCAATTRGGCTACAAAKCMGTAACWCTGAATGGGGAATTTTTTGAAGCAAAAGGTGGAACTGTTRTWATTGATATAAATTCAAARATTTCAAAACTHACAAAAYTRATCTCAATGAGTAGTGAGATTGAYGTTTTAKTCCAATCAAATAGTACAATCAAAAAATAYATGTTAAAACAAAAAYATMATTTAAAAAAAATAGATRKCTCCATCCAGTYAAATGTTGAAAGACTCTCAYTRTCTGAAAATCAATTAACATCAACTAATGAAAATTAYATTCATTTRAAATCAAARATTARTTCTACAATGATMMTSAAAGAACAATTATCAAAAAGAATTACTGAATTAACTTCAAGAAATACTATAATTGAATCAGAAYTCAGTTCAAATGAATCTCACGTTGAATCATTAGATGAAAGAATTGTAATTGTGGAYAAGAATTATGCTAGTGGTGARCAATCAAGAATTGCAAATGAATTATCTAAAATAAATATCAAAAAATCAGATATTGAAAAATTATACACTGCAATAATGAATGAATAYCGTGATAAAGAATCTCAATTAACAACAATGCAAACTCAGGATAATAGAGAAAAATCTCARAYCAATMGACTTCATGATGAAGAACACWCTTTAAAATYAGAATACGGTGAATTAGAAACAACAATYCAAGAATTAGAAAAACAAAAAGAACCTAAAAATAAAATTYTAATACAGYTAAGAGAAAAGGAACAAGAATTAATTGCAACTTCTGGCTCATCWATTGAAAATGTGAAAATATTTGATGATAAACTAAAAATTTTATCTGAACAAGATAGGGATTTGACAAAACAAATMAGTACATTAGAGCGTCAATCTGATTCATTAAATCGTGATTTACATGATTTWATTTYWAAAGAAACYAAATTACAACTATTAATTTCTTCATTTGGATTTAACAAAAATATGGAAACATTTGATGTTGAAACCCTTGTTCGTGGACTCTCTTCTGAATTATCCTCACTAAATGCATTAAATGCAAAGGCTCCTCAAACATATCTAGAAGTTTCATAYGGGTATCGTTCAATGTCTACAAGAAAGAATTCYCTTGAAGAAGAAAGAAACTCTATTGTAAAATTCATTGAAGATATTGAAAAAGATAAACGTCAAACATTTTTGGATTCCTTTGATCAGATTGATAAGGAAATCCGATTAATTTTCAATAAAATGACTGGTGGGGAGGCTTGGTTAGAATTACAAAATGAGGATGATATTTTTAATTCTGGAATCTCTTATCTAATTCAATTCCCAAATAAACCAAAAAGAGAATCCACATCAATTAGTGGTGGTGAAAAAACTTTGGCAGCCATTGTGTTTGTTCTAGCGTTACAAAAACTAAAGCCCTCACCATTTTACTTGTTTGATGAAGTGGATGCACATCTTGATGCTCCAAATGCTCAAAAACTTGCAACAATTTTAGAAGAACGATCCAAAGAAAGTCAATTCATTATGGTATCMCTAAAAGACTCTGTAATTCAAAAGGCAAAATTGATTTATGGTGTTTTTCCCAAAAATGGTGTTTCTCATGTTGTAGTTTACAAAGATAAGCGAATGCCCTCTATCAAATCAAGTTAAATCTAATTTCACATGGCACGCAGAATAATGCCCCTCTTCAATTTCCTCTAATTCTGGCTCTTCTATACATTTTTCAATCACATATGGGCATCTTGCTCTAAACCTACATCCTTGATTGACATCCACATCTGATGGTTCATTAATTCTAATTTTCTTTTCTCTGTACAAATTTTCAGGATCCGGTTCTGAAATCGCATCAATTAGTGCTTGTGTGTATGGATGTTTTGGATTTAATAGAACTTGATTGATTGGACCAGTCTCCACAATTTTGCCCAAGTATAAAATTCCAATTCTTTGACCAAAATATCTTGCAGTAGCTAAATCRTGTGTRATGTAGAGAAATGAGATATTGTATTTTTTTTGTAATTCTTGCATYAACTCTAGCATTTCTGCTCTAATTGACACATCTAACATGGATACTGGCTCATCAGCTAKRATGATTTTTGGTTTTAATGATAATGCTCTTGCTAAKACTACTCTTTGTCTTTGACCTCCTGATAACATGTGTGGATACTTTTTGATAATTTCTTCAGCTGGCTCTAATTTTACTTCATGAAGTACTTCAATTGTTCTTTTTTTCCTGTCATTTTTGTTTCCTATCTTGTGTATTTCAAGAGGTTCAGATACAATATCTCCAATTCGCATTCTTGGATTGATGGAGTCATATGGATCTTGATGTATCATTTGGCAATTCATTCTAATTTTTTTGATTTTTGATTGCTCATTACCAATTTCTTCTTCCTCAAAGAAAATTTTTCCTGAATCTAACTGAATTGATTTTAAAATCAATTTTGCAATTGTAGATTTTCCTGAACCTGATTCTCCTGCTATCACAAACACCTCTCCCTCATTGAGATAAAATGATACTCCATCAACTGCTTTTACTGTGTTAGATTTTGAACCAAAGAATCCTTTTTTTGTAAAATGTTTTTTTAAATTCTCTACTCTGAGTACCTCCTTCATCAATTATTGTTGAATGTGGAAGTATATCAAGAAATATACTTTATGCGTAATAWTTGGGMGAACGCATTTATGTCAATTWACTATCKATTTAATACTTGAGTAACACTATCCAAAAAAACCTTGATTACAAAAAATATGTAGTAGATTCAAAACTACAATATTTTAAACCACATGCAACTAAAATCGAGAAAACTTTTGCAGAGGAAATACGCTCTAGTTTAAATGCTGATTTAAAATTTATTTCTCCAAAATTCTTTTATGATAAAAAAGGATCTGAACTTTTYGAAAAAATATGCYTGTTACCTGAATATTAYCCTACAAGAACHGAARTAACAATATTAAAAAAATTACAAAATGAATTAYCTTCATTTCTTGATGATTCTTTTAGAATCGTTGAACTTGGTAGTGGTTCATCAGTCAAAACGAGGCTGATTATTGATATTTTTACCAAATTACAAAATAAGATTGAATATTTTCCAATAGATATTTCTGAAATTCTTACAGAAAGTTCAGAACAAYTAATCAACGATTATGATAATTTACACATTACTGGAATTATTGACACTTATGARGGTGGTTTAGAATTTCTAAAAGATTATGATGATAAAAAAAAYCTRATAATATTTTTAGGTTCTAGTTTTGGTAATTTTTCACCMTCTGATGGYTATGTATTTTTAMAGAAAATATACTCCACAATGAAACCTGGTGATCTTTTTTTAATTGGATTGGATTTAGTAAAAGAAAAACAAATTCTTGAATCTGCCTATRATGATTCTCAAGGTGTTACTGCTGAATTTAATTTCAATGTACTTTCTAGAATAAATGCTGAACTTGGTGCTAATTTTAATTTGAARAAYTTTGAACATTATTCAGYTTATCATGAAAAAGAACAAAGAATTGAAATGTATCTGAAATCACGTGCTAATCAATCTGTAATTATTCCAAAATCCGATCTTTTATTGAATTTAGAAAAAAATGAATTGATACATACTGAATATTCTCATAAATATCGATTATCTCAAATACATAATCTTYTTGATGATGTAGGTTTTGAACTCAAACATACCTGGCTAGATGAAAACAAGTATTTTTCATTAACTTTGGTATCAAAAACATAAAAATTCATTAAATTTTTYTAAAAATTAGATTTTCATTTAGTTTTTAGTAATATTCTCAAAATTACAGAATCAAACTTAAATTAAATTTCTTTAAATGTGGCATGCTAAGTTYATAATTATTGGCAAAAACTAAGCCTATTATTGAAATTGTAAATGTTGTAGCATCTGCTGTTTTAGATCAAAAATTAGATCTTTATGAAATTCAGAAAAAATTTCCCGATGTAGAGTATAATCCTGATCAATTYCCAGGTGCAGTATTTCGACTTAGAGTTCCTAAAACTGCYACTTTRCTTTTTAGTACTGGAAAAATGGTATGTACTGGCTCAAAATCTGMGGATATGGCAARMAAGGCAGTRAAGATAGTTGTACAAAAACTMAGAAAAGARAAARTYAAAATCAAAAAAGARGCWGTAGTTACAATTCAAAATATAGTTTCATCAATTAATCTTGGAGGAAAAATTCATCTAGAAAAAACTGCACGYACATTACCTCGAAGTATGTATGAACCTGAACAATTCCCAGGAGTTATTCATAGAATGGTTGATCCTAAAACTGTAATTCTATTATTTGCATCAGGAAAATTAGTTTGTACGGGGGCTAAAACTGAACAAGATGTTTATCGTTCAGTGAACAATCTTCATAGTTTACTTGAAGAATTAGATTTAATGTTGTACGATTAAATTATTTTTATACAAATATTAAATATCATCTGCACATCTGAATCCAGAAAATAACCACCTTTCATCTAGTCTAAAGAAATTTCTATAGCTTGCTCTAATTGACATTTTTGGTGTTCCAAAYGAACCTCCTCTCAAAACTTTTTGATTTGTAAACCATTTGTCATTATAYTCATCAAATCCTGTTTTAAATCCAGGATACCCTGTAAATTCAGATGATGTCCATTCCCAAACATCTCCAATCATATGTTGACACCCAAGATGACTCACTCCACTAGGAAATGATCCAATCTCTGAACATCCCCAAAAATGTGATTCAAGTAAATTRCATTTRTCATCAGTTGGTAGTTYGTTTCCCCAYGGRTATGTTGTTTTTTCTTGTTTTTCYTCATTCCAACATGCTGCYTTTTCCCATTCRGCTTCTGTGGGTAATCTTTTTCCTGCCCATTTACAGTATGCATCTGCTTCATAGTAACTCACATGACACACTGGTTGGTTTGGATTGATTTTGTTAATCCCTAAAAAGTCTCGTACATTCCATTCACCCTCAATTTTTTCCCAATACCTGGGGGCATTCCATTTGTTTGCTTTTACTTTCTCCCATCCATCAGATAACCAATGTTTGTAATTCTCATATCCTCCATCTTTAACAAACTCTATGAATTGTTGATTAGTTATTGGAAAAGTATCTATTTTGTAATCATTTAGGTATATTTTGTGTTCTGGAAGTTCAATATCATAACAATAATTTTTCCCGTTATACCCCATTGTGTATATCCCACCTTTAATGTGGACTGATTTTTTTTCAATATTATCATGTTTTGGAATTTCTTTTTTTGTTGTTGGTCTGTATTGTTCTGCTAAAAGATGTTGCAAATCATATACTAGTAGTTCTTGATGTTGGCATTCATGATGAAATCCCATTGTAATTAATTTTATTTCATTCTCATTCAGGGATTTTGACTCGATAAATTTCTCTACTCTTTGATTAATTGTGTTAAAGTATTGGAAAATTTGATCAACGGTTGGTCTTGAACTTATTCCTCGTAACCCCTTGTCTTGTGGTGTGCCAAATTGCTGATAATAGGAATTAAGATAATCTGAGAATTCTTTTGAATAAAATTCATAATTTTTRTCTAGTTTGCTTATGATGGCTTCATAAATCCAACTCACATGACCRATATGCCATTTTGGTGGACTCATAAAAAATGCAGTCTGGATTACAAAATCATCTTTTTCTAATGTTTTTACAAGTTCTAGTGTTCTATYCCKRGTTTCTCTGAATTGTTCTATTAGTGRCTTTTTTTGYTCTAATTCTGRATTTGATGTCATTATYGAAAAATAATATTTTTTGAATTATTATATCTGTGGGTGAATCTAATAYCCTCGTGCAAAAATTGGAACTGAGACRCTCTTTTGYTGACAGAATATRCATTTTTGATTTTCATTTTCACTTCCAAATGGWATWACTCTAATTTCTGCACCTGTCTCTTCCTTAATTTTATCTTCACATTCTATTTTRCCRCACCATGGAGCRTTAAAGAAACCACCTTTATCGATTTTTRATTTAAAYTCTTGATAATCTGAAATATCTATGGTGWTTGTTTTAGCTTGYTCTTTTGCATTTTTTAGCATGTTTACTTGAATTTCATCMAGAATCATAGAAATTTTTTCAACTTCCGTAAAACCTAAACTTGATTTCTCTAGATTGTATCTTTTTGCAATAACTATGCTTTGYTTTTCAATATCTTTTGGTCCAATCTCAATTCGAATTGGAACTCCTTTTAACTCCCAATCATTAAATTTGTATCCTGGTGATAACTCACTTCTATCATCGACATRAACTCTGATGTCTTTTGATTCTAAATTTTCTTTGATCTCATTTACTTTTGGTAATACTTTGTCTTTACCTTCATCATTTTTATAAATTGGAACAATTACTACTTGGATTGGTGCCACTTTTGGTGGTAACACAAGACCYTTGTCATCACCATGTAYCATAATCATTGCACCAATTAATCTCCATGAAACTCCCCATGATGTTTGCCATGCAAAATGTTCTACGTTATCTTTATCTGCAAATTTTACTTCAAATGGTTTTGAGAAATTTTGACCTAGAAAATGTGATGTYCCCATTTGYAGTGCTTTACCATCTGGCATAATTGATTCCATTGTAGTAGTATGTACTGCACCAACAAATTTTTCTTTCTCACTTTTTTTTCCTGTTGTAACTGGAATTGCTAATTCATCTTCAACAGTATGTTTGTAAATCTCTAAAATTTCCATTACTTCTTTTTCTGCTTCCTCTTGGGTTGCGTGGACAGTATGTCCTTCTTGCCACAAAAATTCAGATGTTCTAAGAAATGGTTTWGTAGCTTTAATTTCTGCCCTCAATGCAGTATTCCAAAAATTAATCTTTAATGGTAAATCTCTCCAACTTTGAATCCATTTGGCATACATTGTATATGCCAATGTCTCAGATGTTGGTCTTAATGCGAGCCTATCTCCTAACTTATTTGTCCCTGAATGAGTTACCCAAAATACTTCTGGATTGAATCCTTCAAAATGCTTTTTTTCTTTTCCTAATAGTGATTCTGGAATTAATATTGGTAAAAATCCATTTCTTATGCCATTTTTAGCAAATTTTTTATCAAATGTATTTTTTAGTGATTCCCAAATTGAATACCCATCTGGTCTGAGTACAATTAATCCTTTTACTGGTGCATAATCTGCAAGTTTTGCTTTTAGAACTACTTGTGTATACCATTCACTAAAATCATCATTTTTTGAAACAGTAATTCCTACGTCTTCTTTACCCAAACTAGCATTTCAAGAATTAATTAAACTAATGAGCCTTTCGTGAGAATTTTTGAGATTAAAGTTTAGCGCCTTTGCAGAGAACTTTACCCATTACTCTACTTTGGAAATTTGGACATATAAAACACTGAACAAAATGTATGTCTTCTTTTAAAACCGGGCATTCTACATATTCCTGTTTCATTCTTTTGAGCATTTTAGGACTAACTCCTTTTAACTTTAATTTTCCCTTTTCATCCATCATACCTGATGCTTTTAACAATTCTTTTACATTGTCTGGTAATTTTTGTTTTCCTTCTCTTTCTAGAATTTCAACTTCAAATTTGTGTTCTAATTCACCCATTAACAGTACATTGATCTTCGGTGATTTATTACTAGCGCTTTTAATTCTAAAAAATCATTTAAACTTTAATACAATGAACCAATTTCGATATTAAATATCATATTTCATTTAAGAATAATATGAGAACAACAACAAAGTCTAGGTCTATTTTAATTTTTGAAGAATATTTACAATCAGAAAGAACAACTGAATATTATGCATATCACATAAACCGATTTGCAAAATACTTTGATTTACCTTCGTGGGATTCAATTTTAGCCTTGGAAATCACTGATTTGAAAGAAAAAATTGAAGATTATGTAATTTATTTTAAAAATGATGGCAAGAGTCTCAACTACATTCGAGTAATTACATTTGCAATACAATCACTATGTGATTCAAATGATAAGATTGGAATCAATTGGAAAAAGATTAGAAAACTCTTAGGTAAAAAACACAAGCCAAGGAAATCAAGACCATACACAACTGATGAAATCAAACGTATGTTTAGTGTAACTAAAGGATTGAGAAACAAAGCTTTGATTCTATTCTTATCTTCTAGTGGTGTAAGACGTGGTGCAATACCTGACATGAGAATTCGAGACCTAAAACAAATGACTCACAGTTGTCTAGCTGTAACTGTTTATCCAGAAACTAACGAAGAATATCTTACATTTATCAACAAAGAAGCTAGTGAGGCCTTGACTAATTATCATAATCAAAGAAAACATGATGGTGAAGAATTAACTCTTGATAGTCTAGTGTTTAGGTCAATATACAGAAATTCCAATGTACTACCAAAGAAGCTTGATGAAAAGTCAATCAACTTTTCTAAATTTGTTCGAAAGGCCATTGAAAGAGAGATGCATAAAGAACAGGATGATTTCGTATGATGGATGAAATTAAATTTCATGAACGTGAAAATCCTATTTGCAATCATTGTGTAAATGGAGAACACAAATTCCACAAAGAAATTTTTTGGTGGGTTGATGAGGATGTTGTTGAAGAAATCAGAAGCTGTAGATGCGAAGAATGCTTCAATATCTTTTCTGATACATATCGTGAAAAAATGAAGAATGTGGATAAGGGTCATGACTATTCACGAACAAAAGAGGTCTGATAGTGCCTAAAAGCTGGACAGATTTGGAATCAAACGGGAGAAGAATGGAGAGATTATGTAGAATGCTCGAAAAGAGAATCAAACATCTAGATCCTGATGATTATGAAACTAGTAAAGCTAGCAAATTCAATAGCATATGTAACTAAAACCAAACTTGAGATAATTAACATACATCTGAATCTCAAAACAATGTTCTCTCTTTGTAGAAGAAAGTATGTGATAGATGAATTAGATAGGGCGAAGATGATATGATGAATTCTATACTTAGTTTTTGTTAGATTCTTGTTTATGCTCTTTGCGTCTTTTCTGTTTAGTGGTACCACCAATATTATGTCCACTTGGTAATTTCTTAGTCATTTCTATTCATTTTTTCCCTATCGTCATTTTATATCTTTGTAGTTTCTTTTTCTTGATACTTAGATTATTTGGATAGTCAAGGTTAGATTCTAAATGCTTAAGTTTACACGAAATTTAGAAAATTATGGTTGAGGATAATCTCTGTAGAGAATGTGGTAGTGAATTAAATCCTAAGCTCAAATATTGTCCAAATTGTAAATGTAATGTAGAAATAGAAAAAATAGAAAAAATAGAAAAAATAGATGACACACCACAAAAAATGAGGACTAAAAATTCATTTCAAAAATTAACTGAAAGTGCAGTATGGGGAATTATGATGCTTATCATCGGCAGTTATCAACTTCTATCATTTGGAGAATGGTATTTTCAAGTTATTGGGGTATTGGTAATAGGATTAGGTATTCGTAATTTATACAAAAATTACAAAAAGAAAAGTCAAGGTAATTCATTAGGAAATTCTTAGAAAAATATGAAACCTGTGAACATTATACCTGTAATGGATAGTGGGGAAACAGAACTAGAGACAATGCAACTGCACATTGAGGATTTAATATTCAGATGGACTCGAGCAGGTGCTCCAATTACTCCATCAATGAAAGACTCCATAGAGCGAGTAACCAAAGACGATAAACTACGAGAGTATTTTTGGGAAAAACTAAGGCCTAAATTTATGCCTGAAATCTAACATGATGTTATATCTATGCAAAAATGAGCACAGATCAAGTTGACCACATATGAAGAATTACTAGATGTAACCAATAAGAAATTTAAAAATGAAATTGGACCATTATTAGAAAAACATGATTTACTTATTCATTATGATGGATTCGTTGATAAGAATTTCATGAAAATTTTGGATAGGATAGAATTACAAAAAGAATCAATCACAGAAAAAATAGCTGCATTATCTCAACATATGGACAACACCAAAACGCTAGATGGTTTTGATAAGGGTCTTTTGAGGGATTTGATTTTTCTTATGGCCCAAACACCTTTGGGATATTTTGAGATTTTAACAAAATGGTTAAGTTACTGCATAGATCTTAACAAAATCAAGTATGGTAGTAGGAAGCCGATGTATGGGGCTATCATGAATCAACTAGGTGATTTTACAAGTGATGGAAATTTGGTATTTTTAAAAGCTGGTCTTAGAACATTTTTCAATGTTGAACTTAGAAATGCACTAGGTCATGATGATTGGTGGTTAAACGAGAATGCAGAATTTACATTCAAAGAAGGAGATGGCACAGAAATTTCCTTGAATATAGGCGAACAACATGGAGATTTAGCAGGAATAAACGCCATTGTAGATTCATTCTTACGAATGTATTTGACAAAATTTGATCCACAATCATTGGTAACAATAGATTCTAAATTTAATTAGCATACTTTCCACAATCACTACATCGAGGTATCTTCATTGAACTTGCATACTCATGACCGCAATCACACTTTACAATTCGAAGCTTACCTTTCTCTTTGTATTTCTCAGGTAATCCTGGATTCATGATTATTCTTGTATTGGTAGAAATTAAAGGTATAGTATGTGATACGACACTCTTAATAGAGCATAGTATGGTATACTATACATGATTCAAACAATAGATTTTGAGTGCAAAGAATGTGGTGAAGTTGTCTTCAACATGCCAAAGATTAACGTTCAAAGACACATGTTAAAACACAAAATTGACCAGCTTGATGATGTAGATGTCTTTAGAATTGCACACAAAGACTACTATGTAGATTACATTGGCCAAGCAATATCCAAAATACAAAAGGGAACCATGTCAAAAGGCTGGTAATCTTTTATTTTTCTAATTTGATCGCAGGTTATTCATGACGAATTAAGTTTAATCACGAAAAGTTTACCCTCAACTTTAATATTATTAGTATTTTTTTTGCAAATTAGAAATTAATTGTTGGCGATTTTTGATGTTGAAGGTGTTTTGTATGATGAAGAGTATCTTCCTATTCTTGCAGAAAAACTCAACAAAGAATCTGAAATTTGGGAAATTACTAAACAAGGAATTCAAGGAAAAATTAACTGGGAAGAAGGACTTAGAACAAGAGTTGCGGCTCTAAAAGGATTAGATGAAAAAACTTGTCAAGACGTTGCTGATTCATTACCTATTATGACTGGTGCAAAAGAAGCTTGTARAGTTYTAAAAGAGGCTGGATGGAAAATYATGGCAGTTTCTGGTGGTTTTACACTAATGATGGGTAGATTAAAAGAAGAATTAGGATTAGATTATGTTTATTGTAATGAATTAATTTTTAAAGATGGTAATCTTGATGGGGTGAAAATTAATGTTGATTCTGATAAATCAACATCTGCTAAAATAAAAATTCAAGAATGGGGTGAACAAAAAGAAGACATTGTTTGTGTTGTAGATGGAGCAAATGATGTAAAATTATTTGATATTTGTGGTTTAGGCATTGCTTATCGTGCACAAGATATAGTCAAAGATTTAGCTACAACCACATTAGAAGTAAAAGATCTATCAAAAATTTTAGATATTATTAACAAACATTTCAAATTAGAATTAAAAACTACCGCATAAACAATTTTGTAGTCCCTTATTTTAGAAATACTGTTTGGAAATAATCCCTGTTCATATAGAAAAAGAAATTGAAATCTCTGATGATATTTTTRAAATAATTTCTCAGAATTTTGAATTAAAAGATGGHGATATTTTAGTGATTGCTCAAAAAATTATCTCAAAACAAGAAGGTAGAATTGTTGATTTGTCTAGTGTGACCCCTTCATTACTTGCTCAAGGTATTGCTTCACATTATCACAAAGACCCTCGAATTGTTGAATTAATTTTATCTGAGTCAAAACGAATTGTTCGAATGAAAAATGAAATAATTATTGTTCAAACTAATAATGGATTTGTTTGTGCAAATGCTGGTGTTGATGAAAGTAATGTAAAAGATGGATATGCAACATTACTTCCAATAGATTCTGATATTTCAGCACAAACTATTCGTAAAAAAATTAAAGAAAACACCAACAAAGATGTGGCAGTGATTATTTCTGATACTTTTGGACGTCCTTTTAGAATGGGTCAAACTAATTGTGCTATTGGAATTTCTGGATTAAATCCAATTTTAGATTATGCGGGAACTATGGATTCATTTGGAAAAATTTTACGCGTAACTGAAATTGCAATAGCTGATGAATTTTCTGCAGCTGCAGAACTTGTAATGGGTAAAACCCTGAACTGTCCTGTAGTGATTATTCGTAATTATTCCTTTAAGATTGAAGAACTTGGTGTAGATAAATTAATCCGTTTAGAAAAAGAAGATCTTTTTAGATAATTTTTAATTTTTCATAATCAATCTGAATGATATTTTATTTTTTTTTGAATTAGCTATAGCTATTTTTCATCTCAATCTCAAATAGATTTTAATATAACAAAACACTTTTTGTGAAATAGTATATCATGTCTGAATCTACTGAAAAAAAATTAGATGCAACTGGATTATTTTGTCCTGAACCTGTGTTTAGAACAAAAATTGAAATTGAAAGAATGCAAGTTGGTCAAGTTCTAATTGTTTCTGCAGATGATCCAGCAGCTGAAGAGGATATTTCAAGATGGGTAACAAGAAGCGGTCATGAATTATTAAATTTATCAAAAGAAGGCAATGTAATTACATTTCAAATTAAAAAGGTGAAATAACCAAAATTATGACTACTGTAACTGATACAGATGTCTTGAGTCGAATTGGGAATACTCCTCTTGTTAAGTTAGATTCTTTATCAAAGAACAACACAGAATTTTTTGCAAAACTGGAAGGACATAATCCATTTGGTTCAGTTAAAGACCGAGCTGCATATTGGATGATCAAAGATGGTGAAGAGCGAGGAATTTTAACAAAGGGCAAGAGCGTAATCATTGAACCTACATCTGGAAATACTGGAATTGCTTTAACTGGAATTGCAAATCTGTTAGGTTACAAAGTAGAGATTGTGATTCCTGAAAAAGTTAGTAATGAAACTAAAGATATTATTCGAAATCTTGGTGCTAAACTATTTGAAACAAGTGATGATTTGTGTCCAAAAGTTGGGGCTGGAACTGATCAAAGTATTGCCCTTGCAACCTCAATTGCATCCTCCAGGCCTGATACCTATTATTCTCCAAATCAATATGCAAATGAAKCTAATTTTAAAGGACATTATGTTGGAACCGGCCCTGAAATTTGGAAACAAACTGAAGGTAAAGTAACTCATTTCTTTACTGGCGTTGGCACTGGCGGTACTATCACAGGCATTGGAACTTTTCTTAAAGAAAAAAATCCAAATGTAAAAATTATTGGATGTCAACCACAACAAAATCATCTTATTCAAGGTTGGAGAAATTTTGAAGAATCAGCAAAACCTGATTTGTTTTTGAAACGAGAAAATGTAGTTGATGATTGGATTTCTGTAGATAACGATGAGGCTTTCTCAGTTGTAAACGAAGTCTTTGAAAAAGATGGACTGTTGATTAGCCCCTCATCTGCTGCAGTTTATGCATGTATGAAAAAATATTCTATTGGGAATGATGCATGTGTTGTTGGAATTTTTGCTGATGATGGTCGAAAATTTAAGAGTGTTTATGCTACACAAAATATTATGACTGAAGATGAATTTGAAGACTCTCTTAGAAATGCAAAACACATGTCAGAATTAGCATATTAATTATTATTCTAAAATCACTTTTACATGCACTTCATAAAATTTCCTAAATGATGAATTCATATCCTTTTCAAAATTGAGACTTTTGTCACTTTGTTCTGAAACTTGTTCTTTGATTTTTTTACTCCACTGACTTTGTTGTTTATCTTTTTTATCCATAATTGTTGGATTTTCTTTTATTTTCTCCATTATCTCTATGAGTACTATTCCTATCTGACGAAATTTGCCTATTCGTAAAAGAAACATTTGTGATTCTTCTCTGTTGATTATATTCATCAAAGAATGAATTTCATTATAGTATTCCATCCCTTTTTCATTATATTTTTTAAAATCATCAATTCTTTTTTGCCAATATTCTTTTGATGGTTTATTTTCTACTTTATAGCTAAATTGATTTTTAGCTAATTCTATTCCTAATTTAGCCAATTTTTCACTATGTTCTTTGACTATTTTCTTTAATCCTTCAGAATTTTGACTCATTTAATTTCACTTGATAATTTATTATGATGATTTAGGCTTTTGTATTTTTTGATTCATTCCATGTGTCGTTTGATTTTTTTAAATATAATTTTAAACAACTTTCACAAAATGAATCCCATTCTCCGATTCCTAACTTTTTGAAATAAGTTAATGACCATTTGTAAGTTGGTTCTTCTCTATATTGAAATTGTTGAATTGTATAGATCTCTTTTTCATRAAATTTATTCAAACATTTTTTGCATTGAGCATTCTTCATTCTTATTTTTCTGCAGATTCAGAAATATATTTATCAACATCTATTGCTGCCATACATCCAAAAGCAGCAGCTGTAATTGCYTGTCTGTATGTTCTATCATGAACATCACCTGCAGCAAAAATACCTTCAACGTTTGTATGAGTATTATTTTTTAACACTACATACCCTTGATCATCTAAATCAATTTGDTTTTCAAATATTTTTGTATTTGGAGTATGTCCAATTGCTACAAACAAACCTCCAATCTCTAGARTTGTTTCTTCATTTGTTTTTAGATTTTTTAAAACTGCTTGTTGTACTTTTTGATCACCTTTAATGTCAATCACTGCWGAATCCCAATGGAATTTTATTTTTTCATTATTTAGTGCTCTTTCTTGCATAACTTTACTTGCTCGTAATTCAKCTCGTCTATGYACAATGTGAACAGTTGTAGCAAATTTAGTTAAGAATGTGGCCTCCTCAATTGCTGAATCTCCTCCACCTACTACTACTATCTCTTGATTTCTAAAGAAAGGACCATCACATGTTGCACAATAAGAAACWCCTTTTCCTGCAAATRCCTCTTCACCCTTTAATCCCATTTTTCTTGGATTGGCACCTGTTGCAATAATGACTGCACGYCCCTCATACTCTTCTGATGCTGTGAGAACTTTGAACGGYTTTCGTCTAAAATCMACATCAACTACTTCATCATCTATTATGGTTGTGCCCATTTTTTGAGACTGCTTTCTCATRTCAATCATCAAATCTGGACCCATTATGCTATTTTCAAAACCTGGATAATTTTCAACCTCAGTAGTGTTGACTAGTTGACCTCCTGGCAATATTCCCGATAAAATCAATGTATCATAACCTGCTCTAGAACAATAAATTCCTGCAGTGTATCCTGAAGGACCTGCACCAATAATTACCACATCAAATTTTGTCTTCTTTTTATCTGGTATTTTGGGGCTATCGTCATTTGTTTCAAGTACTGCTRCYCCTGCTTCTCCTGACATCATAATGACAAATCTCAATGTCTCAATAATTTAAGTGAATRTMCTGGTTGTTCAATTATTTGAGATTTTTTTAATAATTTCTAGATGTTTTTTACAAAATATTTGATTCTCAATTTGAGAATGTAACAGATCTTTTTGCCAGTGHGCATTAAATAGTCTACACTYTTTYTGGTCACAAAAACAATCACCTGTCTCAAAATACATGATTGCTTGTAACAAATAACCCTCAATTACTTGCGATAATCGAGAATCATTATATTCTAAAAATTCTCCTTTGTATTTTTTTTTAACCTCACCAATTTTATCCTCGGAAAAATCAGTCATCAATTCAAAATAGTATTGTTTTGGTTTTGCTGGGGCCTCAACAATTCCTGAAGTTGAGATBATTGTTGGATTGGAATTAATTATTGCTCTTGCATGATATCTAAAATCACTTTCATYAAATGTACAAGTTAATTTATTTGTAAAAATTATGTGTAGTRTATTTAAGTCATTTTCATCTTTTGGAATAATATCAGTAATAATTTTTTGAAACTCAAATCCATCATACAAAACCATTTCTTTATCTTTTGTAGTATCTTTGGATTCTTTTTCTGCCTGTATGTCACTAAATGADGGAATGTRTTTTTTAAACGGCTTTTTTAAATCAAAAATTCTTGAACCTRCAATTTTTTCAAAAATTTCATCATYAKCATACTCTGAGAAATTTTTCCTAATTTCAATATCAACTGGAAATAATCCTTTTAGAAATTTTTGTAATTTTTCTAATTGRATTTCAGGAACTGTAGGCTCATCATATAGAATAATTTTACTTGTTCTCAATAGAGAAATAATRTTTTTGTAGCTTATCTTTCTAACTCTTTGATTTTTTCAACTGTAATTTCTGCAGCTTTCTTGCCTGAAAATAACATTGAACCAAATGTTGGCCCCATTCTGGCTAATCCATATGTTTCAGTAACTGACATTCCTGCAGCTATTAATCCTGGATACACTTCGCCTGTTTTGTGAACCACGTGTTCTTCTCCTTCATTTACATACATTGGTTGCATTCCTTTCCATTCAGTTAACCCTCTATCTACAAGTCTTTTTACTGCTACTGAATCATGGCCTGATGCATCAATGAGAACTTTGCATTCAAAAGCTATTGGATCAACACATGTAATATTGCGGGGTAATGCTGAMACTGGCATCCAATTAACAACGATTCCTGTCACTCTACCATCTTTTAGCACTAAATCATCAAACTTTGTAAGYTGAAGGAATTTYACTCCTGCATCACAAGCTGCTGCAATTAATTTTGATACTGCATGTGGACCTGGTGTCAAATACAATCCCTCTTGAACTTTTTTGTATGGAACTCCTAATTCATCCCAAATTTTTTGTGCAGGTTCTCTAACCGTTACAGGATTCATCATATATCCTCCTAACCAATACCCTCCACCTAGGTAGTTATTCTGTTCAATGACTAAAACTTTGTATCCCAAGTTTGATAATTCTCTACTTGCAGTTAATCCTGCAGGTCCTGCACCAATAATAATAACATCTGATTCTGCTCTATCAATTAAAACATCATGAAATTCATTTGCTATTGCACGTGTTATTTCGACTTCACGTACATCTGTAAAAATTTTTGTTGATTTTTCWGCAACTGTTGCTTCTTGCATGTCGATGCATCATTACCTGATTAATTAATACTTTCCCACGATTTTTTTAAAATTAGGTAATACTAATTTCAGAATTTTTTAGAMTYTGAGTGAATAAAAATAGGAAAAAAATGTATYGTATTGAAAATTTCCCTCCTAAATATCCCACATCTCAAAAATTTATATCCAAACCAAACGGAATTTCTTTGTATTGACTTCATCTAATCTTAAACAAACAGCTAAATCTGTAAAACCTAAAATTAATTGGGCTAGATCAGAAGAAGTAGATTCTTTTGCAAAAACTGTAAAATTATTCCGTCAAGGAAAATATGACGCAGCTAGTTTTAGACGTTTCAGACTTCAACACGGTGCATATGGAACTAGGATGACTGGCGATTATGCCATGGTTCGAATTAAACTCCCTGCAGGAGAAATATATCCTCACCAATTAGAAAAAATCTCTCAACTAAGTGAGCAATTTTCTATAGGTAGTGCACATTTTTCCACAAGAGAAAATATTCAATTGCATTGGGTAGTTCTTGAAGATGTTTCAGAAATATTTCGAGGACTTGCTGAAGTTGGACTAACATCAAGGGAGGCCTGTGGGAATAGTGTACGAAATGTAATGTGTAGTCCTTTATCTGGYGTTTGTCCTGATGARGAATTTGATGCAACACCTTATGCACTTGCAACTGCAAARTTCTTTTTGAGAAATCCTATGACTCAAAATCTRCCACGTAAATTCAAATTCAATTTTACCTGTTGTGAAAAMCATGGRATGGTAAGGATGGTTGATGTGGGATTAATTCCTCAGATCAGAGAGATTGATGGAGAAACTCAACGAGGTTTCAAAATATTCCTTGGTGGTGGATTGGGAAATAGATCATTTGTTGGACATCAATTAGAAGACTTTACTCCTGATGAAGATTTACTTTACACATCAATTGCAGTATTGAGAATATTTGATAGATTAGGAGATCGAAAAAATATGGCAAGAAACCGAATGCGTTATCTTGTAAATGATATGGGTTGGGATAAATTCCAAAACYTMGTTCTAAAAGAGAGAGCAATTGTTCGAGCTACACAATCTGTAGTTTCACGATTAAATGTTAATCATACACCATATGAAATTAAACGACCATTTAGAATATCTGATGAAAGTGGTATACCTTCATCTGATGGATATGCAAGATGGCTGAAAACAAATACCATAAAACAAAAACAATCTGACTATCGCTCCATATTCATCACTCTTGAGGCTGGTGATATTACATCAAACCAACTTAATGCATTGGCAGTTTTGATTCGTGACTTTTCATCTGAGGGTCATGCTCGAGCAGGATTTGTACAAAATATTGCATTACGTTATGTTCATGAAGATGATTTRCCACGTTTGTATTCTAAACTTTTAGAGACTGGATTGGCAAAATCTGGTGCGTTAACTATGACTGCCCCTATTGGCTGTTCAGGAACTACGTCATGTAATCTAGCGTTGACAAATTCNCATAGACTTGCAAAAGAAATTCAAAGAAAATTCCTTGAMTTGAAATTAGATGAAGATGATGATTTGAAAGACTCTTCTATTAAGATAAGTGGATGTCCAAATTCTTGTGGCCAACATGGAATTGCAACAATTGGTTTCTTTGGTGGTGGRGGACGTGTTGGAAAAGAYATGTATGCAAATTACCAAATGTCATTAGGTGGACGTTCTGATGGTGATACCCTGTTGGGTCAAACATGTCTACGAATTCCTGCAAAGAGAGTGATTCCAGTAATTTTAAAAATTATTGAGATATTCAAACAAAACAAACAATCTGATGACTCTCTAAAAACATGGATGCATAGAGTTGTAAATAATAATGAGGATTCTGATATTAAATCAATTAATGATATCAAAAAAGTTTTAGAACCRCTAGTAATTCCACCAACAAAAGAAGATGATCCTGACTTTTATCTTGATTAYGGRAGTGATAGTAGTTATCATACAAAAACTGGAAAGGGTGAATGTGCTGCTTGACGGATTCCTCAAAAATTACTACTGATATTGATTCACTAYGTTCAGAAATTCGGGACAAAAGTGTTCGAGTAATTGATGTACGACGAGAATCTGATTACAAACAAGATCATATTTCTGGTGCTGTAAATTTACCTCTTGCAACCCTTCTATCTGATGATAGTCCTGAACGTGTTTTAAAATTATTCAATTCTATGGGAATTGATGATGAAACATCTGTAGTTGTATATGATGACACATTTGGCGCTTTAGCTTCTAGGGTAGCTTGGACTTTGGAATACATTGGACATTCTGATGTGTCATTACTTGAAACAACATATGGCCACTGGAAATCTCTAGGCCTAGAAAATGATTCTATCACCCCTGATATACAAAATAAAACACATTCTATGAATTTACAATCCAACATTCTGGCAACTTCTGAATATTTGGAAAGTGCAAAAAGTAGAGAAGATGTGATTTTAATTGATAATCGTGAACGACTCAATTTCCTTGAACAACATATTCCGGGTGCAATTAGTTTGCCTTACAGAACACTTTCATCTTCAGATAAAATTTTACGCTCAAAAGAGGATATGAAGAGATTACTTGATAATCGAGGAATCACAGAAAACTCTGAAATTATCACTTAYTGTGGTAGTGTTGGAACCCTTTCTGGATTAGCATATTATGCTCTAAAGTCTGTGGGATTGACTAATACAAAATTATATGTTCGTTCATTCAAAGAATGGAAAAATCTACAAAAGCCTACTGAAAAACAAGCAGATGCAGACTATTGGGATTTATCTGCAGAATAATTAAGATATTTCATTTCTGAGTTTTTTGGTAACTGAAATTTCAATGTTCTCAAACACTGTCATCATTTTCTCTTTGTTTTCAACAAGATAGTCTTGACCCCTATCTTTTAATCTAATTTTCCATAATCTTATCTCTCTATGTTCTTCAAAGAAGTATTCTATCATTTCCTCTCCGGATTTTGCAGTATCTATGAATGTGTCAAAAACTTTGATGGTTTTTTCAACGTCTGCTTCTTCAATGGATTCTTTTGCATCTTGAACTGCTTGACCTAATTCTTTCAAATTCTTAAATGGTTTTGGTAATGTTTTTCTTGTAATTCCAAATAACCCTTTCTTCTCTCTACCCATTCTTTCTGCAACATTTGTTGCAAGATCATAAATTGGAATTCTACTTAGACCATCACGTTTTTCATTTTGAACGATTAATCCTTTTTCTAATAATTTTCTTAATGCAGTCTCTGCATCTTTTACATCTAAAAATGTCGTCCAAACAATTGCACCCAATGTRTGATACCCTTGTCTRATTGATTCTAAAACTACTACTTCCTCAATTCTTTTGAAACCATCTTCAATTCTAACATTTGCAAAATCTCTATCCCTAATTGATCTTCTTGCATTTTTAACATCAAKTTCAATTGAACGCTTTAATGCWTCTAATGCTTCTGGTACTTCRTTAATTAGTGATAAGAAACATGCTTTGTTATACCAAGCCATTCCGTATGTTGGGTCTGATTCAATTGCTTTTTCAACAGCATCCAAAGCTTTAGCATACTTTTTTTGTTCATAATGTACTAACCCTTTAAGATTCCAAACTTCTGGATTTGTAACATCAATGTCTAGAACTCTATCATAAACAGTTAGTGCTTCACCGTGCTCATCTATATGGAAATTAGCATATCCTAATTTWATCAGGGTCTCTACATTATCAGGATCTATTCTTAATGCTTGTTGGAAAWACATRATGGCCTCTTCTAATTTGTCATCTGCCATCAAATTGATCCCTTTTTTAAATAATTTTTTACGATTATAATCTGCATCAACTAAACTGGTTTCTTCGCCATCTTTTTTTGGCTTTGACTCTTTCAATTCTTTTGATTTTTTCCCAAAAAGTTTTTTCATTATCTGAAAATATCTATTTTATCTAGATAAATACCATCTTAATGAGCCTGATTGCTAGAGATCAAAATTTTGAATGTATGCATTTGATATAAATACAGAAATACTTGAAAATTACACAAACGGATATGTCTTCTCAGTCCAGATTAGAAATTCATGGGCGTGCACCTTTCAAACAATCAGGTGTTTATGAGGTGCAAATTGCAATTACTGATAGTAAACCATCTGATGACGCTGTTAAAACTAAACAATTTCCTTCTATGTGGCATGGTACATTTCATCTAAAAGTAAAAGACGGAATTTTTTCAGAAAAAATAGGTTCTACAGATAATCCTCTTCCATCATCTATAACTGAACTAGATACAATTTGGATAGTTGTTACTGATTTATTTTCTTCACTGCATTCTGTTTTTGATGTTCCTTTAGCAAAATATACAAAACCATCATCATCAAAATCTGACACATTTACTGAAACTACAACTGAAACTCCAAAACGTTCTCCAAAAACTAATCTTGGTGTTGGTGCAACTGGTCAATCTGGCCCAATTGGTCAACGAGGTTCAACTGGACCTTCGGGTGACAAAGGTCAAGCTGGTCCTCCAGGTATTCAAGGTACTCCTGGAATTAAAGGACCAGATGGTACAAAAGGTGCATCTGGTGACAAAGGAACCACTGGTGATAGAGGAATTACTGGTGACAAAGGATTTGCTGGTGATAAAGGAATAATTGGTGATAAAGGAATCCCTGGTGATAAAGGGGATAAAGGTGACAAAGGAATTACTGGTCCTCCTGGAGATAAAGGAGAAAAAGGTTCTACGGGACCACTTGGTGACAAAGGTTCATCTGGATTGAAAGGTCCACTTGGCGATAAAGGAGAAAAAGGTACAACTGGTCTCCCTGGTGACAAAGGTCCATCTGGATTAAGAGGCTCACCTGGAGAAAAAGGTGACAAAGGCCAACAAGGAATAATTGGTGACAAAGGAGTCACTGGTACTTTTGGTCCGATTGGAGAAAAAGGTTCTACTGGTCAATCAGGTGTTCAAGGAGAAAAAGGAATTCAAGGAACTTCTGGTCCGATTGGAGAAAAAGGTCCATCTGGTCCATTAGGAGAAAAAGGTCCATTAGGTCCACCTGGTCCATTAGGTGACAAAGGAGTCACTGGTTTACCTGGTCCATTAGGTGACAAGGGCACATTTGGTCCACCTGGTCCATTAGGTGACAAAGGATCTAAAGGTCCTGAAGGTACAATTGGTGACAAAGGCCCACAAGGCCCACAAGGTCCTGCAGGCTCCAAAGGGTTAACTGGAGTTCCTGGTCCTCAAGGAGAAAAAGGTATCAAAGGTCCTGAAGGTCCATTAGGAGAAAAAGGTACAACTGGTCCACTAGGAATACCTGGTGACAAAGGTCCACAAGGTCCTCAAGGCTCACAAGGTGAACGAGGTGCAACAGGATTGCCTGGAGAAAAAGGCCCACAAGGTCCACAAGGTATTCAAGGTCCACAAGGTCAACGAGGTCCTAACGGCCCAATTGGTTCTATTGGTGAACCAGGCCCACAAGGTGAACAAGGTCCTGTAGGTCCAGCTGGTCCTAGAGGTCCACCCGGTCCACCTGGAGAAAAAGGTACAACTGGTGGAATGTCATCTGAACAAAAAGTAATCTTTAAAGAATTATTAGAAATTTTAACAATTAAAAATATTATTTCTACTGAAGAACAAATCAAATTGATGAGTTATCTTTACTAACTCACTAATCAATTCTTAAAAATTATCATATTTTATTCCAATTGTAAATAAATATCTAAAATTTTTGTTAATTATTTAATCTGACTTTGATTCATTAAAAATTTTTTGTAAGGACTGTCTTCAGATTGTAAAAGTGGAACAAGCCTTTTTTCTACATCCTCTGCTCTTTTTTGAGTATACTGAAAGGAACTTCCTACATCTGTAAAACCAATAACTAAATAAGCTCCTCTATCTTCAAGTGGCAAAAGTTCTTTTTTGGTAAAGTTATATAATAAACCAGAT
>NVWC01000022.1 GCA_002317795.1 Nitrososphaerota archaeon | reverse complement strand
ATTCTCATATTTACGTAATCCTATACAAGATTACGACATTTTGAAAATCAACAGTAATGGAATTTATCTATTCTAATTAATTAAAACAACAAGGACATATGGAACACAAAATTATTCCATTACTCTCCACCCATCAGTTCTACAATTGGTGGTACTTCCTTGTTATAATATAATACATCAAAAAAATATTTAAGTTTAATCTTGGTTTACATGTGTAAACGTTAAAGATTAGACAAATTTCATTTATTCAAACCAGAAATTCACCATATTGAATTGTTTTTCTGACAATATTGCTGAATTTTAAAGGACGTTTTGTGTCTTTTATTTTATATTTTTAATAGTAATATTCTTCTTTGATCCTATTCTATATTGGATATGACTCCAAAAATTAAGTGCCCTAATTGTGACCAAAATGAATGGTTAGAAAATCCTGAATTAAACTATCTTCCAAAAGTAATTCGAATGGATGATGGAAAATATTCAGTTGATGTTGATAATGGAATTCATGTCAAAATGTGGAGATGCAATAACTGTATGTATGTGATGCAATTTTGGGAACCTGATTAATTCTTGATTTCAGATCTCATTATTTATTTTTTACATATTATTGTTTAATTTAATGAATAAATTTCAACTCTAATTTGAGATTGATCAAAATATAAATAAACAATGTACTATTTAGTAAAAGAAATGGCAGCTAAAAGTAAAACAAATACAAAAAAAGATCTAGAGGTTAAAATCRMAGMAWYAKWASCAAAAKKWACRWWRYYARMWKSMMMWKYWGAARYAAAMMMNNMWSHRRHAWWRCCAAAAGCWACATTACCAAAAGGHACDKTDVMAVHAGVHVCTGCWGARGTAAAACCAGCTGAAACAAAGCCAAAACCAGCTGAGACTAAATCTCAACCACCAGCAACTGTACAAGAAGCATTAGAGACTGCATACATGAATGCACCAATGACTGACTTTCATCAGTACAGAGCAACGGTTACCGGTTATACTCCGCCAGCAAATAGATACTTTGTTAGATTAACTGCTCCAGTAGGAACAATTCCAACAACAAACTGGAATGATCAAAAAGTAACGGTTACTGGTTACACACAACCATCAAACCAATACTTTGCAACAAGACAAAGACTATGTTATCATCCTCCTGAGAAGAGATTTGGAAGTTTTAGTGGTGTGGATATGGTTGTTGAAGGCATTACAGCACAAGCCCCAGAACCACAAAAAGTAGATCCACCAAAACCTAAAGGTACACTTCCAAAAGGTTTCTAATTCAAAAATATCCTTTATTTTATATTTTTAAAACCGGACAACGTCCTTTATAATATTCTGGGCATATTGACTTTGTATGATCCAACAAAGAGTATTGCTAATTTTTGAGCAGGCTATCAAATCAGAACAAACCAAAAAAGTCTACAAATACCATCTCAAAAATCTCCCGAAGTCTTAGAAGTGTATCGTAATTGTCTGGAATTATTGGAAGATATTGAGATCAAAGATTGATTTTACATCATAGAAAATATCACACAACGTATGCTTATTTTGAACATAGCTCTTCTCTTATTCTACTCTTTCCTAGTATTGGTGATAACTTCTTGGTGGCTGTACAGAGGATGTGTCCTTAGGCCATCAATCAACGTTTGATTTGGAATAAAAGCCAAGTCCTTTGTGCTGTAACGCATCTAGCGGAAGAAAATGACTTTTTCCATTCCCATTTACTGCATAAAAATACAGTACATCAAAATAACTAGAGAAAACAAAATGGTGTAATTTATTGGAATTGTATTTACGTGTTGATTAACGCAGTGATTTGTTTAATTAGAATTACTCTAGTTTTTTCAAGTTCATAATCTCTAGTAAGATTACGAAATCGCAAGAAAAAAGATCTGCTCATTTTGAACAGCATTGATATTTTATGCAGAATAATCATTATATCAAAATGAATGGAGCGTAAATGTACAGGAATAATTATAGATGATGAGGAAGATCTATTGGATTTATACGCAGATTATTTTTTTCTAAAAGGATTTTCTATCATAGGTAAAGGAATTGATGGGTGTCAAGCCGAACAATTGTTTATCGAGAAAAAACCAGATTTTGTAATATTAGACATAAACATGCCAAATTATGATGGTTACTATGCAATTAAAAAAATCAAAGAAAAAGATCCAAATGCAAAGATTTTTGTCATTACGGGACATAACACTTGTTCACTTGGAGAAGGAGAAGTTGAAGGAATCTACCAAAAACCTGTAAACATGAAAATTGTTTATGATCATATTTGTAAATCGGTTTGCAATAATTTGCCGTCATCTGAATTAGTTTAATGAGAGGAATGATGGAACAGAAGGAATTTTATCTTATGATAAACATGTTAAAGACAGCGATTAAACAAGACAAGGAATTCACAATGGATGAATCAAGAAAGTTTAATGATTTGTTTGAAAATGTAATGAATAATAAAATAAAGAGTCAATCAAAAGTCTAGTCTTCATTTTTTAATCAAATCCCAATAATCAATTCGACTAGTGTTAAGGCAGGATTGTATGACTAATATCCATGAATTTCAATAATTTTAGATTAATAACATTTCAATAATTCGTAATCTGTAGTTAGATTACGTATTTCTATTAATTTTATTTTATTCTGTTTGATCTTCCTGGTACCAATTGTTTTGAGACTGCCATTACAACTTGACCTGAATCAAATGGTTTGAGTACGTAATCTTTAGCACCAGCTTTTATTGCATCATTTACAATCTCTTTGTTTTCTTTTGATGAAACAACAAGTATTTTTGCATTAGGATTGTATTTCATAATTGCTTGAATTGCTTTGACTCCATCAACATTAGGCATTACAATATCCATTATTACCAATGTGGGTTTATTTGCAATGTATATTGAAATTGCCTCTTTACCATCCTTTGCTTCAAAATATTTACTTCCAATTTGTGCTTCTGAGAGGATTTTTTTAATAGATGATCTAAAAAATACAGAGTCATCCACTATGAGAATTTTAGCAAAACGTAATGGATTCACTAGTGATTTTTCACACTCGTTTTGAACATTATATTGTTATATTTTTTGAAGTTATTAGATGAGGATCTGTTCATTACATACAGATGATTTTTTACTTATTTCGTAATATRCTATGTATTACAAAAAATTAACTTAATTCTTCTACTGACACGCTTATGTTTTGAAGACTAGTCACATTCATTGTAGTTAGAAAGTTAATGGTATGATCTGTATGTATTGCATTAGCTGCTATAGATAATGTGGATGTACATGCTGGACTTTGCCCTGCTGCTGGTGTAAATACTCCTATTGGTCCCTCCATTGCTAGACACACTTGAAATACATGTACATTGACTGTATCCTCATTTCCTACTGAAAAAGTTGTTCCATTTATTTGAATTACTCCGTTACTTCCTACTTCTTGAATAAAATCAATTGAAGTAACATTTGCCCTTGCTGATCCTATTGATGTATTGTCACTTGCACCAATTAAATTAAATTCTAATGGTGTGGAAAGTGTTGCCCCGAATCCTATCGTAGCTGTAGTTAGTACTGTTATTCCTATTATTGTCATAACTATTGAGCTATTCATTTTTTCTTTCACAATCTTTTTTTAGATTCTTTTCAAACTTATTCCAATACGGTGTTTTACAACTAGCACATCTAATTGGCTTATCTTCATTTCTTGATAACCATTCATGATTACATACATCACATTTCCATACTTGTTTTGTTCCTAGACCCATAACTATTGGTGTACACTTTTTGGAATTAAGCAATGCGCTGCTCAAATTGAGCATATTTTTTCTAGATGTTATGCTTAACTATCTTAAATTTAATTTGCTAATTTAATCACCAATCTTAATTCTATTTGAAATTAGAGATTTGAATAAAACTGATAATTTCAATTATGGGGTTACTTTCGTAATCTTACTATGGATTATGAAAAATCTATTAACAATACGTGGAAAAGATTATAAAAAATCAAACATTAAACAAAAATATTCATTCTATAATGATGTTTTAACCATTGATACTATTGATATATCTTAATATGTTTATTTTGAACATACTGCGACAAATACCTGTTTAGTGATTTATGAAAATTGATCTTTTGATGCTATTTTGTAAACATACTATTCTATTTTCTATATTGATCATTGTGGGAGTAGTAATAATTGTAAATTCATCATTGACAATTCCAATCGATTCAAAATCAGATACAATTGAAATTGAAGAATCATCAAATAAATCATTTATCAAAATTGGAACAGTTGGCAGTGATACAGTAAAACTTTCAAAACGATTTTTACCCACTGCAGAATATATTGCTCATAATCTCAGTAATGATGATATTCAATTCATAGGAAAGGTCATAATAGCTCAAAATGTAGATGAGGTAAATAAATTACTAAACCAAGAACTAGATCTGTATTTTGAAAGTCCTTTAACCGCATTTTATGTTTCTCAAGAATCTAACTCTGAAATATTTCTTACTCTATGGAAAGAAAATATTCCAAATTATCATTCAGTATTTTTTGTCAATCATAATTCAACTATTTCTTCTCTTGATGGCTTGGTTAACAAAACAATTGTTTTTCAAGGCCCTGAATCTACTTCGGGATATCATTTACCTCTTTATCATTTGATAACTAATGGATTTTCTGTAGATGGAACAAGTTCAAAAAACATAAACTATGTTTTTTCAAACGATGACGAAAATACCCTATTTTGGGTAATTACCAATAGATATGAAGTAGGTGTTTCTTCAAATCAGGATTTTTTTGAGATTTCAAGTCAATTACAATCACAATTAAAGATAATTGATAATACTGCTGAACTTCCTAGACAAGTAGTTTCCCATCGTTCAGAGATGAGTCCTGAAATGGCTTATGATATAAAAAATATTTTACTTAACATGCATAATAATCCTGAAGGACAAGAAATACTGGAAAAATTTAAACATACTGCCAAATATTCTGAAATTAAAGAGCCACAAGCACTATTTGACAAGATGACTAACATGCTAACTGTTTTGGGCTTGAATTGACATGAAACTATCATCGAGATTTTTAATCATTACACTAGTCCCAATAATGATTTTTACTGGATCCTTTTTGGTTACCTATTTTACACTATTTCAAGAAACTCTTATTGAATCCAAAATATCTGAATCAACTGTTCTAATTTCTACTATTGCTGAAAGATTAGCAAAACCAACATACTTTTTTGATGTAAACGAAATTGATATAATCTTAGATGATGTACGTGCTAATGTTCAGGTATTATCCATTCAAGCATTTACATCAAATGGAGATTTGATCTCAAAATCTGATATCTCTAATCATTCAAATGTTCCATTTATTAAAAAATCCCTTCATTCAACTGAGATTGTATATGAATTTGATTCCGACATGATAAAAATTTCTGCACCCATAGTTGTCAATGAATCAATAGGAACCGTAGTTATGAGATATTCTTTAGAATCTATTAATCAAATATTATATACATATTTTATTTGGATTATTGGAATAAGTCTTATTTTATCTGGGGTATCTGGAATCATTTCATTTTTTACTAGCAAAAAAATTACAAATTTTCTCTTGAAAATTTCCAAGTATTCTGATGATATTGCTTCAGAAAAAATACCTGCAACTATTTCAAATGTTCATATTGATGAGTTGGATCATCTCAAGATTTCATTGGATATTATGAATCAACGCTTAGAATCCTCAAAACATAAGTTACTTCTATCTGAGCGTTTTTCATCTATTGGTGGGCTAGCGGCACGGTTGACACATGATTTAAGAAATCCTCTTTCTATTATTAAAATGAGTATTGACAATTTGAAATTGTTGTATGGTGTAGATGTTGTAAAACAGAAACAATTTGAAAGGATTGACCGTTCAATTGATAGAATAACTCATCAGGTTGATGATGTGTTGGATTTTGTACGAATAAAACCTCTTGATCTGATGGATATTAGTTTATGTAAACTTTTGAAAAAAACGATAGAGGACATTCATATTTCAAGCAATGTTAAAATTTCCTTACCTGAACAAGATCTAATAATCTATTGTGATCCTCTTCAAATACAAACTGTTTTCTCAAATCTAATTCATAACGCAATTCATGCAATAAATAATGATGATGGCGTAATTGATATTTCAACATCTGTTTTTCAAGATACAATAACAATCAATATTGTTGATTCTGGACATGGAATTCCCACCGAATCAATTAATAAAATATTTGAGCCATTATTTACAACAAAACAACACGGGACTGGATTGGGTTTGGCAAGCTGTAAGACCATCATAGAAAATCACGGTGGTTCAATTTCTGTAAATAATAATCCCACGACTTTTAAAATTAAATTGTCAAAATCTATAAAAAATGATGAGATCAATTCATAATCCTATACAAGATTACGAAACTCTTCTTCTTTTGGGGTGATGTTTTTAATAATTCCACTTGATTTGAAAACGTGATATTTGATGCTGAAATTGATGTTATTCAAATATGATATAAAATATACACTTAGTTCAAATATGACAAAAATGTATGTATAGTAATTGACCGGTTTAGATCGTGTTATTTTATTGATTAATGATATGACCATTAAAGGAACCACCCGTGTACAAAAATATGGTTTTTTGACATCTCAACTATATTCAAAAGAACTATCTGGTTTGAATTTCTATACTGATTGGGTTCCCTATCGATTTGGTCCTAATAGTCAACAACTATCTCAAGATCTAAGTATGTGTATTAAACAAGATTTGGTTGATGAGCAAGTTGAACAAACTTTCAATAATCGATTAATACATAATTATACTTTGAAAATTAGAGGTCGTGCAATATTACGTAATCTTATGGAAACTCATGATGAAATGATTAAAATTCTATATGAAAAATTCACCGAATTAAATAGAAAATCTATGAGTTCAATCTTAAAAGATATCTACGAAGCGTATCCTAAATATACTGTAAATAGCGAAATCAAAGATGAAGTGTTGAATAATGTCTCTGAGATCAATTCTGAATCTAATTTAGAAAGTAAAAAACTTAATCCGGAAATTGAAGATAAGTTAGAATTAATTCGATCTGGTAATATTAAAGGTAGAAAATACACCTCTTCTGAATATTTACAACATATTGATCAAATTTTGGAAGATTGAACCCATGGGTTATACAACCAATTGATGATACGATAGATCGAAAATTGAGAAAACTATTCAAGTCCAATTCTAACTTAATTAAAAATTACAAATGTTTTATTGAAGAATTAGAGTTTGTAGATGATCCAGCTGAGATTGGTGACAGAAAACATGGTAACTACAAAGATTGTTTTGGTAGACACATGACAAAATCAATTAGCCTACTTTATTCAATAAATTATACAGAACGTATTGTTTACCTTATAGATTTAGATGATCACAAAAATTTGTATGGTAGAGATAATCATTTCTAATAACTTGTACAATATAGTAACATAATAACAAAAATATGGTTTATCTTCATTGTTCATGATAAGAATATTAACCATATAATGTGAAATTATGATAATATGGAAATCCCTATTTATATTTGGATTGTGGGTATTCTTTTTTTCATAATAGTTTCTTCTGCAATAACATATTCTATTCAAAAAAGAAATATTTCCAAACTTGGAAAAAAAATTGAATTTGGTGATCCTGAACTTAAATCACAGGTTCAAAAAATTGACGCTGGATTCATCAATATTTATAAAAATTTAGCAGAATTACCTAGAAATGATGCTGTTGAAATTATCAAAGGACAAATTGAAACCATTAAAACTGATATTCACATTAATCTATCTGAAAAAATAACTCAACAATCTATAAGATTAGATCAATATGAAAAAGAATACGATAAAAAATTTGACGATGCAAAAAAAGAATTTGCAAAAGATGGTTTGAATAAGGTTGTTAGTAAAGCCAGTAAAATAATTGAAGAAAATACTGTTACAAAAGATGAGTATAACAAATTAAAAAATAGAATTGAAACTATAATTGGCTCCGAAATTGATAATCATAAACTTTCTATTTTGAGAAGTATATTCAGTGAAACTGCACAATTATCTGTATTAAATTGGCAATGTAGGATGATTAAGTTACTTAAAGGTGGTTTTGCACCTGAAGCTGAATCTGAATTACTTGTTCAAGAATCTATCCCTCAAACCAAATACAAGTCATTTCTTAAAATATTAATTGAAAATGGGTTGGTTGAAGACAGAAAAATTGAGGCATATTACATAACTGCTGAAGGTGAATGGATTTTTAATTACATTAATGATCCAACAATTCTAAAGGGAAGAATAGAATCTGAAATTAAAAAAGAAACAAATTATCAATCATATATTCAAGAAAATTTGCATTTAATAGAACCTGAATTAGTTTTTAGTGAATCACAATATAATGTTGAAGGCTATTTGTTTGATCTTTTATGTAGGGATAAGGATGGCAAAGCGGTAATTTTAGAATTAAAATATCCAAAAGCTGAACGAAAAGCTAAGTGGCAAATAGCAGAATATAGAAAAAAATATATCAAAACTCATGGTGTTAGCGATGCACGATTCATGCTTGTATCGCCTTTGATAGATGATAGTTTCAAAGATGATTTAACACAAGATAATATCGAATACAAAGAAATCCAATTTTAGTGAAACATATGAATTTTTCAGAAAAACTTGTAAACAAAATACACACTCATCGAATTAATCCATAATATGAAATAATTATTTTGTAATAGTTATTAGAAATTTAATTAATAGAAACTCACTGGATAAATTCTGTTAATCTATACAATATTTTATAAAATTTGTTGTTCTATCCAGACATTGCCCGTATAGAATTGTTTTTCAAGCATTGATATTCTGGTTATAATACACCATTATACTATTAAAATAACATGCAGCTAGATTACGTATACTTCATCTTTGAATTTTGATTTAGAATATTCTCTACCTTTACTCTATGCACTTTACAGTATAATCCTGATTCAATACACTTTGGGCATTTTAGATATTTGTAGAAATCTATAATTCCTCTAACTCATTATCCATTTATGATTATCATTATTCATACTATCTTATATTATTGAATGTTGATAATGCAGACAAAATTATTAACAAAATTTTATTTTTCTGATTTGTGTTCTCAGAAAAAACATACAGGAAACAATATAGCTGCTAGTGCTGTATAATTCATGTCACGAAATTGGTGTTACACTTGTAAGAATAGTACCTATTCTGATGGAAATAACAAATVBTCTACATGTGGAACTGAYTATTAGAAAAANNACTAGTTTAYCGTAAAACYACGCCTATGTCCATAAGATTTGTGTGAGTAAAATTAGTCACAATGTTGCCTTTTTGTTTTTGAAAAAATCGTCCTGAATCATTGTTTTTAAGAAATTCTTTCATGGTACTCAAATCTATTCTGACATTTTCAGTTATTGCTCCTGCAAAAACTGAATTCCCATCTATCCCGTCTGTCCCCATTGATGCTATAGTGATTTTTTTAAATTTTTGAGTATTTTTTAAAATTCTTAAAACAATTTCCTGGTTTCGTCCACCCATTCCCTTTCCGAGAACTTTGACTGTAGTTTCACCACCAAAAATTAGACATGTTTTTTGACTCTCTGAAATATTTTCAAGAATTTTAGTTACAGCCTCTTTGATATCCCCAAATAATTGAATTTTAATTACCTTGTAACCTTTTTTTTCAGCAGTTTTTTGCATTATTTTTAAACAGTCATCATTGTTTGCAATGATGTGATTTTGAATCTTTGATTTTTTTAATGGTTTTTCATTTTCTAATCCATTTTCTAAAACTTTAAGCACTTCACTAGGCATTCTCCATCTTAGTTTGTATTTTTTTAAAATCTCTAACGCATTAGCATATGTTGTATCATCCATGTATGTAGTTCCTGATGCAATAGATGACAAGTCATCACCCTCAACATCAGACATTACAAGACTTATGCCATCACATTTCATATTCTCAACTAGCTTCCCCCCTTTGATTTTTGAGAGATGTTTTCTAACACAATTAACTTCTTGAATTGTAACTCCTGATTTTATTAGTAAATTTGTGACATGAATTTTATCATCAAGTGTAATGTCATCAGGCATTGCTAAAAGTGAAGAGCCACCACCTGATACTAGAAAAATAATTAATTCTCCACTCTTTTTATTTTGAACATATTTCATTACTTCTTTTGCAGCCTTTACACTGGTTTGATCAGGTTTTGGATGCCTTGGGTTGAATATTTGAAATTTTTTTCCCTTTATCTTGGCTTTAGTACCTTTAGGGATTACAATTATTCCACTCTTAATTGGAATTATTGCATTAAGGGCTCTAGTCATAGAATCTGCTGCTTTGCCAAAAGCTACTGTGTATATGCTTGAATAATTTTCAATATTGAATATTTTAGAATCTATTTTGATTTCTTTAGGTGTTACAAACTTTGAGATGATATTTTTTGGGTCAGCAGCTTGTAGACCTGCCTCCAAAATTTCTAGGCATTCCTTTTTTTTGTCAGATGTTGCCAAGTCCTCAAAATTTTGTATTATCATATTTGATTCTCTATGAAGTATAATATAATAATCTGGGTAAACGTAATTTTTAAAATCACATAATCTTCATTTTGACATAATTTTTCATTTTAGACTTTATTTTGCATGATGTCAATTGCATGATTTAATAATAATCAATGACTGCCTTGAAATATGCAATCAATACGCATTCCTAAAGTTATBAACTTTGGAGAAAATGCACTTGGCGAAACAGAATATCCAAAAAATGCCCTAGTTGTTACAACCGTTCCACCAGAATTATCTGATAAATGGTTAGCAAAAATGGGAATTCAGGATTACATGTTGTATGACCAAGTAAAACCTGAACCATCAATTGATGATGTCAATAAAGTAATTTCACAATTCAAAGACAAAGATCCATCTGTTCTAATTGGACTAGGTGGCGGAAGTTCAATGGATGTAGTAAAATATGCTGCACCTGAGATGAAAAAAGGAAAGATCTTAATTCCTACAACATTTGGAACTGGAGCTGAAATGACTACTTATTGTGTTCTAAAATTTGATGGTAAAAAGAAATTGTTACACGATGACAGATTTTTAGCTGACATGGCAGTAGTTGATTCATATTTTATGAACGGYACTCCCGAACAAGTTTTAAAAAATTCTGTCTGTGATGCATGTGCACAAGCTACTGAGGGMTATGATAGCAAACTTGGTAATGACTTGACTAGAACTCTATGTAAACAAGCATTTGAGATTCTTCATGATGCAATTATGAATGACAAACCAGAGAACTATCCATATGGTTCAATGTTATCTGGAATGGGATTTGGAAATTGCTCAACTACACTTGGACATGCTTTGTCCTATGTATTCTCAAATGAAGGTGTACCTCATGGATACTCTTTATCCTCTTGTACTACAGTTGCACACAAGCATAACAAATCAATYTTCTATGATCAATTCAAAGAAGCAATGGAGAAACTAGGATTTGATAAATTAGAACTCAAAGCTGATGTTTCAGAAGCTGCAGATGTTGTAATGACTGATAAAGGACATTTGGATCCAAATCCAATACCAATATCAAAAGATGATGTTGTAAAATGTCTTGATGATATTCAAACAGGTAATTTGTAAAAAATTCAATAATTTTTTACTTTTTTTCTATTTTATTGATAAACTGCGAAATTGGCAGCTTGACTAAACCTTTTATGCYWAMNGATTTTGACTTAATGTAATTGGAAGAAAAGAAACTCAAATTCGGTATTCAAAACGGATTAAATGTTGCAAGAGCCGGATATACTGAAGATCAAATTTTAACTGCATGTATTTTGGCTGATAAAACAGGTTATGATTCTATTTTTTACATGGACCACACTAATGTCCCACAATGGAAAAATGCAATTGTTCTAGACCCATGGGTTATGCTATCAGCAATTGCTGCAGTAACTAGTAATGTTGAATTGGGAACATGTGTAACTGATGCAATTAGAAGACATCCATCAAACATTGCACTAGCTGCAATTTCYCTTGATAGAATTTCTAAAGGTMGAGCAATTTTGGGAATYGGTGCAGGTGAGGCACAAAATCTAAAAGAATTCTGCATTCCATTTGAGAAACCAGTTTCAAAATGGGAAGAACAAATTCAAGTTATTCATAAATTATACGAATCAACYCCTGATAATGTAGTTAGTTTTGATGGTAAATATTACAAATTAGAAGGCGCATGTCTACAAGCACCACCAATTAGAAAACCACGTCCACCAACATACATGGCAGCAGGTGGAAAAAGRACACTTGCAATGACTGGAAAATTAGGTGATGGTTGGTTACCAATAGGTTACACTCCAGTACTCTTTGCAGATCATAAAGCGCAAATTGAAAAATCAATGGATGAAAATAATAGAACACAAGAAGAAAAAGATAACTTCCAATTTGCACTTGATATTGATGTTTACTTTAGTGAAGATGCAGAACAATCTTGGGCAAAAATGAAAGAAGCAGTAAAAGTTAGTTTGTTTAAACCTGAAATCTTGAGAGTTCACAAATTAAAAGAAATTGAAGGATTTGATTTTGTCAAATACTTTACAGAATATTCAATGTCTGATCAATCTTGGATTGTAAAGATGAGAGAGGCTGCAACTCAGATGCCTGATGATGTTGCTCGTTCTTCAACTGCAATTGGTACTCCTGAAGATATAATTCCAATATTTGAGAAATTCATGAAAGCTGGTGTTAACCACTTTGTGATTAGATTCTGGGGTAAGAACTACTTTGGTTCTATTGATAAATTTGCAACTCATGTAATGCCAAAACTCAGAGAAATAGCCAAAAAATAAAATAATTAATTTTATAATAGAAAATCATTTACATCACTATTTTCTACAACTTTCATGGATGATGATCTTCCCGAATCTGTAAAAAAATGCCTTGATATTTTAGAAGAAAATGTTGAGATTTTGGCAAATTTAGAACTTGATTTAGAAGATGAAAAAGAAGATGAACTAACATCTAATCTTGAACTTCATCAACTGTATGATATGACTGAAGATGTTGCAGAATCATCTAAACTCAAACGTGCAGAAGCAAACTATGCCCGAAGATTGACTGACAATTCTTAATAATTTAATGCCTACTAGTTTTTGTTTTTGTTAATAATTTTGCCTTGCGTTTCTTTTTTTGTTTTTCTAATCTTTTTCTTGTTCGTTCTGTTGAATTTGTTGAACCCTGAATGATTTTTGTTTTACTTCCATCCCTTAACATTATTACTTTTCCTTTGAATCTGTATTCAATATCTCTGCATTTTATGTAATATCTTTTGAGACAAAAAAATATTCTATTGTTTGTCCCATGCATCTCTTTGACTTCTTTTGATTTTTTTAATTCATTGAGAATATTTCGTAATAGCCCCTTATCGATATCAGTAATTCTATGTAATTCTCGAAACCAGATGAATCTTGATTCAGTACCCCACTTTTCTAGTACATCTAAGGTCTGTTTCATGGCATCTTCATACTCATCATCTCTTTTATCCATGAATATGGATGGATTTAATGCTAAATTTAGCATTTTCATTTATGAAAAGTTTGGATGAATAAAGTCAAATTTTAGAATGTAATTGGTTTTTGATTAATTTTGTTATTATTCACTATGAGTGCTGAATCAAAAAATGAATGCTCAGATCTTGCATGCAGAATATTAGAAATTAAAGCAATGGCCCAAGAACTAGATGAAGAAGACTAGTCTATCTCTTTGATTTTCTTTCTTTAATTCTTGATTTTGTTACCTTGACTGACTGTCTTTGATTATTTTCCATCTTGTTTGCTATTGAATCAATTTGTTTGATGATTTTTGATTGTGCATCTGCAGAGTTTGTCTTTAAGAGTTTTTTTTGTAATTTTTTTAATTGTTTTGAATATCCGTCAAAATCATTTTTTAATTCATCAAGGTATGGATCTCGCATAATTATTTTCCAACHCTGTTACATTTAGTTTATTAGATCATTTATCCTCCTCACTACTGATTTGAAATTATTAGGACGACTAGAAATAAAGTCAAATGAAAAAATTAGAGAATTTCTAGAAAAAGAACATGTTGGACGAATTGCAAGTATTGATGAGGATGGATTCCCTCTAATCATTCCTATGAATTTTGCTTTTGTAAATGATATAATCTATATGCACTCGTACCCTAAAGGTGAAAAACTAGATAATATTTCAAATAATTCCAAAGTAGGTTTTGAAGTTGACAGGGAGTTAGAATTTTTACCATCATACTTTTCACATCCAACTGATGCATCACAAGCAGACACTCTATACATTAGCGTAGTGATTAAAGGAAATGCATCTTTTGTAACTGATGATACAGAAAAAACTATGGCTTTGAATAGTTTGATGAAAAAATACCAGCCAGAAGGAAAGTATGAACCTCTAAAATATAATGATCTAGTTTTAGATGAGGTTRCAGTAATTAAAATAATTTCAGAATCMATTAGAGGAAAATACAAAATTGGACAAAACATCAATTCTGATTCAAGAAAAATTCTAGCTCAAAAAATTCTAGAAAGAAATTCAYCAACTGNCAAAGNAGACYTTGAAAATTATGGGATTTGAAATTACTCCTGAYGGTCTTAGTATGRTTGATGAACCACAGTGGTGATTTATTCTAATATCMCCATTGCTTTAAATTCAGTTTTTAGAAATTCTGTATGTTGGAGCAAATCACTAAATTCAAACTAGTATCTGAATATTCCCCTACAGGTGATCAACCMCAGGCCATTGATGCCTTAGTTGAGGGTGTAAAGAAAGGTTCAGTTCAAACCCTACTTGGAGTTACTGGGAGTGGTAAGACTTTTTCTATTGCAAATGTAATTGAAAGAACTGGAAAGAACACTCTAGTTATTTCTCATAATAAAACACTTGCAGCACAACTTTATGCAGAATTAAAACAATTTTTCCCAAAAAACAATGTTGGATATTTTGTATCATACTATGATTACTATCAACCTGAAAGTTATCTTCCTCAAACTGATACCTATATTGAAAAAGATACTCAAATTAATGAAAAAATAGAAAAACTTCGATTAGAGGCTACTGCGATGTTGCTCTCAGGTGAGCCTACAATTATTGTATCAACTGTTTCATGCATTTACTCACTTGGTAATCCTCAAGATTGGGAGGATTTGGCAATTACTGTAAATGCTGGTGATGAAATTAATCGAGCAGAAATTATTCGAAAACTAGTTGATGCACGATATGAGAGAAACGATACTGAAGTAGCACCTGGAAATTTTAGAGTAAAAGGTGATACAATTGATATCACTCCTGCGTATTCTGAAGATATAGTTCGAATCTCTTTGTTTGGAGATGATGTTGAAAAAATTGCCTTACTTGATCATGTGTCATTAAAAGAAAAGAAAAAAATCTCACAAATRAAAATTTATCCTGCAAAACATTACCTCATTGCAAAAGATGTTAGAAAAAAAGCAGTYACATCAATTAAARATGAATTRAAAMRTCGKTTACCTGAATTAAACGAACTTGAAAAACAAAGACTTGAGATGAGAACAAAGTATGATTTAGAAATGATTGAAGAATTAGGTTATTGTTCTGGAATTGAAAATTATTCTAGACATTTTGATGGACGAAAAGCAGGTGAAAAAGCATTTTGTTTGATGGATTTTTTTGGTGATGACTATTTACTAGTAATTGATGAATCACATGTTACACTACCACAACTTCATGGAATGTACAAGGGTGACTATTCAAGGAAAACTCAACTAGTAACTTATGGATTTAGATTACCTAGTGCATATGACAATAGACCATTAAAATTTGAAGAATTTGAAGAATACATCAAAAACACGATTTTTGTTTCTGCAACACCTGCCGATTATGAGAGAAAAGTTTCAGCAAAAATTGCTGAGCAATTAGTTAGGCCAACTGGTCTACTTGACCCAAAAATTGAGATTAGACCAACAAAAAACCAACTAGATAATTTAATTTCTGAAATAAAGAAAAGATCTGATAATTCTGAGCGTGTTTTAGTAACTACTCTAACTAAAAGGATGGCTGAAGATTTAGCTGAATATCTCTCAAAAAAACAAGTTAGGGTCAGATAYATGCATTCAGAGATTGAAGGGTTGCAGAGAACTGAGATAATTCGACAGCTGAGACTGGGTGAATTTGATGTCCTAGTTGGGATTAATTTRTTGMGAGAGGGATTAGATATTCCTGAAGTTTCTTTGGTRGCAATTCTTGATGCAGATAAGGAGGGTTTTCTGAGAAATTTTACTAGTTTAATTCAAACATGTGGGCGAGCTGCAAGAAATGTTAATGGCACTGTAATCATGTATGCTGATAATCATACCAAATCAATGAAACACACAATTGATGAAACAGAACGTCGTAGAGAAAAACAAATGCAGTATAACAAAGAAAACAACATTACTCCAAAATCAATTATTAAAATAGTTCCAGAGCAAGTTACAGCACTAGATGAATCAAAACTAAAATCAATTCATGATCTTAGAACAGATGTAATTGATTTAGAAGCACAAATGAAAATATTTTCTGAAGAATTAGATTTTGAGCGAGCAATTGAGTGCAGAGATAGAATAAAAAGACTAGAAAAGGAGATTGAATTCAGAGATGGTAGAAAATAAATTAAAAATTCGTGGTGCACGTCATCACAATTTAAAAAATATTGATGTAGATATTCCAAAAAATAAACTAGTAGTAATTAGTGGATTGTCTGGTTCTGGAAAATCTACTTTAGCTTTTGATACCATCTATGCTGAAGGCCAAAGACGATATGTGGAATCATTATCAGCATATGCCCGTCAATTTTTAGAAATGATGGATAAACCTGATGTTGATTCTATTGATGGTTTGTCACCTGCAATTGCAATCCAGCAAAAAACAACTAGTAAAAATCCACGCTCTACTGTGGGAACTACTACTGAAATCTATGATTACATGCGATTACTATACGCCCGTATTGGAATTCCTCATTGTACAAATTGTCATAGAAAAATATCAACCCAGTCAATTGAGCGAATTTGTGATTCTATACTACAAGATTTTTCGGGCAAGAAAATTCTAATCTTATCCCCACTTATCCAGCGAAAAAAAGGAACGTATGAGAAATTATTTGAGCAAATCAAAAAAGATGGATACTCTAGAATACGCCTAAATGATGAAATTTTGAGCCTAGATGAGGAAATTCCGCCCCTTGATAGACAAAAATGGCATAATATCGAAATTGTAGTTGATAGAATAAATACAAACAAATCTGAACGYTCAAGAATTTTTGAAGCRATTCAAACTGCAATTAATGCATCAAAGGGGGATGTAATGATTTCATCAGAAAAATCAGAGAGAATCTTTTCTCAAAATAATGCATGCCCTCATTGTGGATTAACTATTGGTGAACTAGAACCCCGAACTTTTTCATTTAATTCACCATTTGGAATGTGTCAAACATGTAATGGATTGGGTGTTAAAATGGAATTTGATCCTGATTTGGTAATCCCTGATAATACTAAATCTATTTTGGATGGTGCAATTGTTCCTTGGAGTGGACGATTTTCATCATTTAGACGACAAGCATTAAGGGCAGTTGGAAAAAAGTTTGGTTTTGATTTAATGACTCCAATTAACCAAATAAAACAAAAACATCTCAAAATTATTTTACACGGCACTGATGATTTAATTGATTTTAACTATCGTTCAAAGTCTGGTGACTCTTCTTGGAATTATACTAACTCATTTGAAGGTGTACTAGGAAATTTACATCGTGTTTTTATGGAAACTGAATCAGAATCAAAACGTGAATGGCTAAAGCAGTTTATGCGAGACAGTCCTTGTATTGTTTGTAATGGTAAAAAACTAAAACCAGAATCCCTTGGTGTAACACTTAATGATTTGGGAATTATGGCTGTTTGTGATTTACCAATAAATCAATGCTATGACTTTTTTTCTACTTTGAAATTAACAGAAACTGAACAACACATTGCACGAGACGTTTTAAAAGAAATCAAAGAGCGATTAGAATTTTTGATGAATGTCGGATTGGATTATCTTACACTAAATCGTCTTAGCTCCACTTTATCTGGAGGTGAATCTCAACGAATTAGACTAGCTACTCAGATTGGCTCTAATCTTACAGGTGTCTTGTATGTCCTTGATGAGCCAACAATTGGATTACACCAACGTGATAATTCACGACTCATTAAAACGCTAAATAAGCTACGAGATCTTGGAAATACAGTCATTGTAGTGGAGCATGACGARGAAGTMATACGAAATTCAGACTGGATAATTGATTTAGGTGTTGGTGCTGGAATTCATGGTGGRAATGTHGTCTTTGAGGGAACAATTAATAAAATTCTTAATGRCTCAAAATCAGTTACTGGGGAATATCTAAAAAATAATTCACTAATTGTATTAAAAGATAAAATTCGAAAYCGTTCTGGTTCAYTRATWATWAAAAAAGCATCTGAAAATAATCTAAAAAAYATTGATGTAGAAATTCCTCTRGGTCTTTTTGTAGCAATTACTGGAGTGTCTGGTTCAGGAAAATCTACTTTGATTAATGATATTTTGCTCAAAGCTTTGRTGAATCATTTTTCTAAAACAAATGTTAGGGCAGGAAATCATRAAGAAATTATTGGTTTAGATAATATTGATAAAGTTATYGCAATTGATCAATCACCAATTGGTAGAACTCCTCGCTCAAACCCTGCAACATACATTGGTGCATTTACYCCYATTCGAGAATTATATTCAAACACCGCATTATCAAAAGAGCGTGGATATGCTCCAGGACAATTTTCATTTAATGTCCCTACTGGTAGGTGTTTTGCGTGTGATGGTGATGGTGTRAAACAAATTGAAATGCAATTTTTATCTGATRTTTATGTAAAGTGTGATGAATGTAAGGGAAAGAGATACAACTCTGAAACACTATCHGTGTTATACAAGGGCAAAAATATCTCAGATATTTTAGATATGACAGTCTATGAGGCATTAAATTTCTTTGAGAATATTCCATCAATTCARAGAAAACTACAAACAGTTTATGATGTTGGGTTGGGATACATCAAACTCGGACAATCCTCTACCACCTTATCTGGCGGGGAGGCACAACGAGTCAAACTCTCATCTGAATTATCAAAACGAGGTACTGGTAAGACTTTGTATATTTTAGATGAGCCTACAACWGGGCTACATTTTGCAGATGTACAAAAATTACTAGATGTACTTAATCGACTAGTCAATCTGGGAAATACTGTGGTAGTAATTGAGCATAACATGGATGTGATTAAAAATTCTGATTGGTTAATTGATCTTGGACCAGAAGGTGGAGATGAGGGGGGTAGAATCGTATCARTTGGAACTCCTTTAGATGTTTCAAAATCTCCTGGAAGTTATACTGGAAAATATTTGAAAAAATTGTTAAAAAAATGACTTTTGATATTTCTACACTTGTCATTCCAACTGATCCTGGAATTTATTTGATGCGAGACTTTGATAAGAAAATAATTTACATTGGAAAAGCAAAGAGTCTAAAAAAACGTGTGAAGTCCTATTTTCTCAAAAACCAAAATTACAAGACTCAAAAACTAGTAGAAAATATCTCAGAAATTGAATTTGTTTTAACTGATAATGAAAGTGAAGCTTTTCTTTTAGAATCAAATATGATAAAAAAACATCGTCCAAGATTCAACATTGAATTAAAAGATCAACAAAGATACACGTACCTCAGAATCTCTGATGAGAAATATCCTAGATTACTAGTATCAAGAAGAACTAGGGATGGAAAATTTTTAGGAAAGGGGAAAACTTTTGGACCATTCACTCAAGGCAGCTCAAAATTACTCACCATTGGTGCATTACGAAAAGCATTTCAAATTAGAATTTGTAAAACTCTACCTAAAAAAATTTGTTTGGAATATCATTTAGGAAATTGTGAAGGCCCCTGTGAGTTCAAAGATGCACAGGAGAGATATACAAAACATGTCTCAGCACTTGAGGAAGTACTAAAGGGGAAAAATCAGACTATGATTTTTACCAAAAAATTAARAGAAGAAATGCATCAGGCAGCAGAATTACAACAATTTGAGCGTGCAAAAGACATTCGTGATACTTTGATTAGGCTTGATAGTCTTAAAACAAAACAAAAAATGGAATACATTGAAAATTCTGATGAAGAGTATTTTGGAATTGGCATTCAAAAGCATTCAGCAATTGTAATGAATTTTAGAATGATTAATGGTGTAATTCGAGATAGTGATAAATTCTTTTTTGATCTAGTTGGGGATAATTCTTTTTCAAATTTTCTATACCAATATTACTCTACACACAAAATCCCAAAATTCATTCTTGTTAGTGAACTACCTGAAAATGATACATTACTACAATCATTACTATCTGAGCAAGCAGGATTCACAGTCAAAATACTTGTTCCACAAAAGGGGAAGAGACGAGACATTGTTAAATTGATTTTAAAAAATATAAAATTAATTCATACTACAGGTGGCGATCCTGGATTAATTGAATTGCGAGACATACTCCATCTCCCTAAACTACCTAACGTCATTGAATGCTTTGATATTTCAAATCATGGTGAGGATTTTGCAGTGGGGTCTATGGCAAGATTTGTTTCAGGTATYCCTGATAAGCCCGGYTATCGTAAATTYARAATYAAAACMGTTACTGGACGWGATGATTTTGCAATGATTGGTGAAATAATTAAAAGAAGATACTATCGATTACTTGAGGAGAACTCTGAACTACCTGATTTGATAGTAATTGATGGTGGCAAAGGGCAACTAAGTTCTGCAATGAAATCTTTGCAATCCCTTGGATTGAAATTACCTTGTATTTCTTTGGCAAAGGAAAACGAGGAAATCTATGTTCCAAAAAATAAAAACCCAATTATTATTTCAAAATTAAAACCATCCTTGAAAATCTTACAACATGTGAGGGATGAGACTCATAGATTTGGGGTTGCATACAATCGAACTATACGTAAAAATCAAATAAAATAATAAAAAAGGAATTTTTTGGCTAGTTCACTGAAACGCTGCCTACCATCCATGGATGAACCATGCAAAAGTAGTCATATTCTCCAGCATCCTCAAATGTAAATGCAAAAGTTGCATCTGCCATTAGTAGGCTACTATCAAATACCCCTGATGGTCCGTCAGCTGGACTACCACTAGTTACAGTATGTGCTGCTGTGTCTATGTTATTCCACTCTACTGTATCGCCTGCATTGATTGTGATATCTGCTGGTGTAAAGCAAGAGTTTGTTTCCTCACATCCAGGAACTGAAGTTCCTGCTGGAGCATCAACTGTGTGTGTTTGTGGTGCTGCTGTTTCTTCCATCATGGTTTCCTCAACTTCCATTGTTTGTACTGGAGTGGCTGTTGCACTTACAGAATAACTGATGGTTGCTTGATTTGTATGCATTGTGTGAACTGCTAAAGCATTACCTGAGAATTCCCAAGAACCCATTGCATTCTTTGGATYAACAAATGTYAATTCAAAGATAGTTTCACCATCTGGTGTCCAAGTCTTTRCTGGTTTTTCATCAGCACCGATTGGTCCTCGGAGTGTAACTAGTTGAATATCTTCTGAAGCAGTGTATGAAATAATTCCTGAATATACATCACTTGATGGTGCTAATAGCACTGCAAGTTGGTGTGATTCATGTCCGACGCCAGGATCTGTTACTGTGTCAATTGTTCCAGTAACTACTGTATCTGACATTGGTGTTTCTTCAAAGTCTACTTTGTAATCAACTATGAATGGTTCGGTATTCATTGTGTGTACTGCTAAAGCATTGCCGGCAAACTGCCATTCRCCATTTGCGCTATTTGGATTAACAAATGTTAATGCAAACTTTGTTTCACCATCTGGTGTCCAAATTGCCTGTCCTTTGTCTTCACCATCTGCCAATGGACCATGTAATGCAACAAGTTGAATTGGTTCAGATGCATCGTACATGAGTGTACCTGAATATACATTACTACTTGGTGCTAAAATGATTGCAAGTTGGTGTGATTCATGACCCATTCCTGGATCCACATCAGAAGTTAATCTATCCCAACCAGACATCATTGGTTTTACTGTGTCTTTCTTTGGCATTCCTGCTTCTTCTCTAACTTTTGCAGCCAAATCTGCACCAAAGCTTGTTGGTGTTTCTAGCTCTGAAGTTTCAGTTGAAACAGTTGGAGGTGTGGCGACTGTAGGACCTGCATCTTGAGCTGCACCCATAAAGAGTGTGGCTCCTAACGCAATAGCTATAATTGCAACTACAATTACAATTAATGTTTTGTCTATACCTGCCATAATTAATTTCAGGCAATGCCTATGCTAAATAAATCTAATCTTCGATATTATATTCATAATTTTTCAAAACTGATAATTTTTTCTCAAACTTGATTTTTGAAATTTTACTTTTTAGATATTTTTCAAAATTTTACAAAAAAATTCATAATTTATTGAATATCTCATATGATCGCTGTAATTCGATACAGAGTATTGTCAATGATGTTGAACAATTATTTCTTTTATGACTTTGTTGTGTATTGATTCTATAAGTTGCAATTGAKCTGTCACCAAGTAACYCTCCGTTTTTGGTCTTAAGCACATTTGCAATTTTAATAATTATTTCTHATTAGAAACTGCTCTAGTACTTCCACACTGTACTCAATACCRTGCTCATCCGTTGAATGTTTTTGATATTTCTCAATTACTATTGAATTGTTTCCACTACTTTCAAATTCACAATCAAAACCATAATTGCTACATGAAATTTTTAYCATGTATTTAATTCCAAAAAATATGATATATCGRTTGGTTTGTTCTAMTTTACAAACACTTTTTTGAGAAATATGATTATTGATTGCGCATATTATGAATTTAATTATAAATTCCCCCCTTGAGGGGAATCGTAAGGGACGCGACATCMCATCAAGAGTTATTGATGACACTAGTAATYAYTCTAATTGATCTAAAAGATGTTGTATGTACAAAAYACCCACGCTGTGTTAATTTTAAAAAATCACTAATGAACACACTTGAAATTATTTCTTRGCTAAGGTAATTTTTTTCTTTAAATCTTTAAGGAAATCGCGGACCTGTTCATGTTGTTGGATGGTTTTATACACTTTGTATAGTTCCTCATATGACAAGTCCAATTTTTTTAAATCCTCTCTTGTAACMCCGTAATGATTYAACACTTGCCAATATGATGTAGAATTTGTTATTTTATTTCCTATGCAAACTCCYARAYTAATTGATATTTTGTACATATGATTRTRYHCTCTGTAAATATTATACCTACGAYGGAAAAATTMACCCAAAATYCRTACCATTTTGGAAYAAACAWTACAAAATTAGTGTATACTTTGTGTCTGAAAATWATTTTTAATATTAATTGAAAATCATATTAATAGAAAATTATTCTAAAAATGTATGAAAGAGTACGTTTTTGGAATAGAAAAAGGCCATGGTGAGAAAGTCATATCCTGGATTAATGAGCAAGCAAATTCTGCTGGATTAAAACTCAAAGTTAAACTAGATGGTTCTTTATTATCTACTCCTAGTTTTGGTGATTTTGAATTATTTTTACTCTCTAATGACTCTCTTCCTGTTAGAAAAYTAATTCTAAGATCTGGAAAACGACTTAATGTGAAAATTATTGAGGGTGGCTATAAAGAAGATGCAAGAATAATCAGACGTAGAAAATCAGATTATGCCAAGGTACTCAAAGGTGATAAAATAATTGGGCATTTGGAATTAGAAACCCCTAGATTTGGTGCTAAAAAATGGACAGTTAAACTAGAAGAGCGACGTTAGTTTTTTTAAATTTTATCTGATTGTTTCTGGACTTTGAGTGATTGTTAACATGTCATTTACCTGTGATCTAGCTAATGTGGTAAAGTTTTTAGGTTTTATTTTTTCATAAAGAAATTCTAAAGAAAATGGCTTTTGAATTATTTGTAGAAATTCATCTCGTCTAYTYTCTTGAYTTTCTATAATACTTTGTCCATATGCTGATAAGAAAATGATTTTCTGTTTTTCACTTAGTTTACGAATTCTTGTTGCAATTTCTGAACCHGTCATTTTTGGCATRTCATGATCAAGTAAAACATAATCATATGGGGCTCCATCCTCTTTTAATACAATTTTTTTATATCTCAATTCACTTTTGAATTTTTCAAGACATTTTATACTTTCAGTAAACACTGTTACTTTGTAACCTTTAGACTCTAAGAATTTTTTATATTGTACAGCAGTAAACTTGTTGTCTTCTGCAATTAGTATATTTAGAATCATTTCTTTTTTAATATTTTTTTGACTAATCAAGACTTGTTTGTAGAAACTAAGCTCGCTTTTAGCATGTAGTAACTCCTGACTTTTCATTATACAAATCAGATATTGCAATAATATTGCATTGTGAAATAAATGGGTATGTCATATCAATTGTTGGAGCCATTAAATCTTGATTATCTGTAGCATGACCTAATCCTAATGCATGACCAAATTCGTGCCTCATGATAGTCCCAAGTTCATTTTTTGTGAGTGAATCTACCTCGTAAATGGTAATGAATGCCTTTACAATTTCCTCACCTTCTAAAACTGTTTTAGTGTACCCTGTATTTCCTGATCTATCTTTGATGTTTGAGAGTATTACAATAATATCCCCATACACATTTGGTGAATTTGTGATTTTGAAATTTCTGGGAATTGGAATTTTTGTATTTTCTGCAGTATCTAATGCTCCCTTCCATCCAATATAGTAAGTTGATACTGAATTTTCTGGTTTATTATTTAAAAATGAATTATCAATTTCTAATGTTTTAGTAGACATTACTGTATCTTTTATYACATCAATTGATCGTTCAGAAATDGATGCAGAATTAATGATRTTGATATTTAATGTTGAGCCTTTAGATATTTTCCAATATTTGTTAAGTGAAATARTATCBCCTTTGAGATTTTGAGAAYTTAAWACACTATTAAACATCCCAATTGGATTYTGTGATTCTACATCTTCACCTARYGATGTTGGTAATCCTGTAAAATAWCCTCCAAAAAATATCAAAACACCAATTTGTAGTACTATGATGATTTTTTTATTTTTTATTCTTGATGGTTTATGATTCGTTTCATTAGTTGATGAGAATTTATTATTTTTGAGAATCGATTTTCTTTTAAACATTTAAAATTATTTAGTTTTTATCTGTCGATATATTGGAGTCTGTTCAGCATGAACAAACTTTTGTTATTGTTTAAATTGAACAAAATGCTTCTTTAGTATCAWTTTTAACTACTATCAMCATGYCAYTTTMTAAAAAAATCATGATTTCTTCAATGATTGTAATGTTATTGTCAATTATTGTAATYACCATTGAAACATCTAATGCRACAGTTGYTGAAAATGATGATGAATATAGAATTTCTCAAATGCCTGARACTARATATTTTGAACAATATGMWGAACTYGTTGCACCRCAAAATTCAGTWGTYATTTATCCMATTCTAACACAATCTGCYTATCAATGGGGTGGAATTCATGATTTCTATTTRGGRCGATGTGATACATGTGATGTTGTAAAAATTGATGAATATTATGAYCCAATTTTTTCTGTAGGTGCCAAAAGCTTTCGAATTTTAGAATTTTTAGGGTATGATGTACTTGATGATGTTGATGTTGACATGAATCCCAATATATTAAAAAAATATGATTCGGTAGTTTTGTTACATAATGAATTTGTTACAGAAAATGAATTTTTAGCATTAACCTCTCATCCTAATGTGATTCATCTATACCCTGGTGCATTTAATTCCAAAGTAATAATAAATTATTTTGATGATACCCTGATCTTAGAGCGAGGTCCTGCATATCCGCAATCTGATATAAAAAGTGGCTTTGATTGGAAGTTTGATAATTCTGACATAACTGATAATGCCACTTGTGAGAATTGGGATTTTTACAAAATTGATAATGGATACATGCTAAATTGCACTCCMGAATTTCTTATTCAAAATAATGATGGATTCTTGAAAAAATTAAAATTATTRGCAACAATTTAATTTTTTGAAGACTTNNATTTTTTTACAAAATATTTATTTTGATTTTTTCTTTTTCATGTAAATTACAACTCCTCCAATTAATGCAGGAATGATGAACATTATTGGATCAATTCCTTCTATACTTGGTTTTTTAAATGATTTATCCGCCTTTTCTACTATTGGAATTTCAATACTTGATGCATTGATTCTAATTATTTTTGATGCATGTGCTGATTGAAAGGGGCCATTATCAATTGTAGCTGAAATTTGAACTGAACTATCTGAAGTTGAAATTATTGATGCTATTGCCTCTCCTGTTGGACCCGTTTTCTCTTCAATCATTGTAGAGAATCCTCCATCCAACTCCCAAATGATTTTTACATTTTTGAGTGGAATTCCATTTTGTAATGCTAAAATTGAGACTAAAAATGACTCACCTTGATCAATAATGTCTGCACTAGTAATTTGTAAACTTGGAGTTAGATCTCCAACTGTAAGTTCTTCAGTAATAATTGGTAGTCCTTCTGAAACTAGTGATATCTCAACTTCCCCTGAATTTTTAGGTGTTATATCTAATGATATGAAACTTGATTTTTGAGAAATTGTGAGACTTTTTGGGAAATTAATTATTGACGGATCTGATGAAAATATTTTGATTTCTAAATCTTCGTTCATTTTAATTGGTAATTTTTGTGCATCAAGTATTTGTATTGTAAACATATCTCTTATTCCATTAAATAACGTGTCTGAATATTTCATTTCAAGTGAATCAGGTTTTGATATTGTACTTGAAAGTGAAATACTAGTCTCAAATTTGTCACTGCTAATAACTAAATCTTCATCTCCTGCATCTATTGCAGTAATTGGCACCACTATGAAATTCTGATATTTTTGAATCCCTTCTTTATCTACTTTGAAAATTTCTGAATCTGAAAATATAAAATGTTGGTTATCTGGAATTTTAAATAAATCTCCTCCTGCCTCCATGTAAATTATTACCCAATGCTTTTCTCCTTTAAGAAAATGATCTGTAGGAATATGTGTACTTAACGTTATGGAATTTTCCTCAACCCCATCAATAACTAAATCTAAAACGTTAAAATTTTCAATATTTGGTGCAATTTCTTTATTTGTTGGAATGTAAAATCCCATGTTCCCATAAACAATAGCTGATTCAAAACCCTCTTTAATTATTGAGGGTTCCACAGAAATTGATTTATCTGGTGTAGTAAATGTCACCACGATATCTCTATTTGCTGTAACTGGATGACCATTTTCATCTTTGAGATATATGACTCCTACTAATTGCCTATTCCCATCAGCTAAAATGGGCAATATTTCAAAATTAATTATTTCGTCTCCATAAAATTCTACATCAAGTGTCTCAAAAGTTTTTTCAACAATCGTTAATGGATCTTGTGATGTTACAATTATTGTATACTTGTCTGTAGCACCTTTTTGAATAGAAAATGTTTCATGTCCATATGTTTGTCCTTTTTTAATTTGAAAAAATCCTTTAGGATTTAATGCATTACTTTTTTCACTTGAATTTACAACTTCTGCACTCGTATCGCTTTCTATTTCATAAAAAACTGTCATATCTTTTGTTGCCTTAACCAATTTCCCATCTGAGGTCAATTGGACAATTAGGTGACCGACTGAAGATTTTGTTGAACTTACCTCATCTGGAAATATTGATACTGAAATTTCTCTTTTTGCTGATTCATTAACTGTAACTAGACCBGAATCTTCAAAATCCACTGTTTTGATAGTCATGGTGATGTCTCCCTCATTGGTAATTGAAAAATCCTGTTTGAATCCATATTCTCCTTTAGAAATAATAACTGTAGAATCACTTAATGATATTATTCCTGGTTTTGATGTCGTKATTTTAATTAAATAGTCTTTATCTGCTTTTGTMACCATTCCVCYYTCATCCATTAATAATATTGATAAAAYACCTTCATTGTTTTTATCTAATTCAAAAGTATCTGGAAAAATATCTAATGAGATACTCTGTGGAAGATTATTTCCGTTAATTGTTATGGGAATTTCTAATGATAATGTTCCTTCTGCAAAAATATATAGCTCTGCACTGCCTTCGCTGATTGCTCTAAGTTTTACTAGAGTTTTATATTCATGAGTTTTTTCAAAATTAATTACTTCAATAATTGAAGAATCACTGGATTCAATATTTAGATCTTGAATTTTTTCTAACACCGTTTGCCCGTTTTTTGAATTGTATAATTCAAGAAATACCATGTCACTTTGATGTATTTTTTCTGGCAAAATTTTATATTCAATTTCATTTTCTGCGGCAAAYGAATTATCYATATTTACAAGAAARACTAGTACAACTAGTGCCACTAACAGTAATTTCAATATATAAACAAGTWAAACAAATGATATAATYTACAGTTCAAGTAATTTGAACGCACAAATGTGTTAAACGAATATTCCTTAGTTCAAATAAATTGAACGTACAGAATGCTATTAGATTCGGAACTACATTATTGTAAATGCCTAATTCTGGATTAGTTAAATTAAAGATGATAAATGGCTTAATTGGTAGTATTTTAGATGATAATCATATTTCTTTAACATCWCTTTTCCCCAAATTACCTGAAGTTGATATTGATACACGCACAAAAATTGAGAAATTACTTGATTCTAGGGCGCGAATTAAGGGAGAAATTGATGATGATGACTTTGATGATTTTACAGATGATCTTAATTTGGCAAATTATTATCTTGCATGTCGACAATTCTCTGAATCTTTAAAATACTATGAGAGTGCTCTTGTAAAAAACTCACAATCATACACTGCTTTGTGCAACAAGGGCTTGTGTCTTTTTAAACTCTCAAAACTAGATGATGCAAAATTATGTTATGATGATGCTTTATCTGCATACAAGAATATTCCTGAGGCATTTTTTATGAAAGGAAAAATCCTACTAGCACAGCAAAATTTCATCGAGGCAATTGCTGAATTTCAAAATGCCTTGGAATTAGAACCAGAAAATCTGGAAACAAAATACTATTTGGCAAAAACATTTCTAAAATTTGGAAATCTGGAAGCCTCTGTTGATACTTTGGAATCTATAGTATCTATACATGATCATATCGATTCATTGCTAATGTTGGGACAAATTTTTAGTAAAGAAAATAAATTTAAAAAATCTCTTACATATTTGGATAAATTATTAGAAATTTCACCTAATCACATTGAAGCTAATTTACTTTTAGGAAAATCACATATGGCAAATAATAACTCTAATGAGGCAATTTTACAATTTGAGACAATTTTGAATCGTTCACCTAATCACATTGATGCACATCTTCTTTTAGGTAAAACCCACATGGATRTTGATAATTTCAATGAAGCAATAAMTAATTTTGAGAAAGTTTTAGAAATTTCTCCAAATCATTTGGATGCAATGAATTACAAAATTTCTTTATTAGAGAAAACAGGGAAATTTGATGATGCCATAGATTGCTGTGATWCHCTTGCTGAATCTCTTYCTGACCCTACTGATCAAATTCTCAAAAAAGGAATTTTACTCTTTAATRGTGACAAACTTGGTGATTCBTTGACTGTCTTTAATGAAATTTTGGGACAAACAAAGACCAATAATGTKGCCCTATTATACAAAGCAAAAATCTTTACCAAAAAACAAGAGTTTCADGAGGCATTACTATGTGTAGATACHATACTCAAATYAGAACCTGRCAATRTTGATGCCTTGGAATGTGCATCTGAACTTTCTCTAAAAACTGGAAATTATGAAAATGCCTTGTYTCTAACTGAACAATTATTATCACAATCCCCWTHATCTCAAAYTCTTTTAGAGCRAAAATCTAAATTRTTATCAATTCTTGGACGCCATGAAGAATCVGGACAAATTTGKATGAAAATATTACAATCTGATAAAACTAATTCAATTACATTATTCCAATTGGGTAAAACTCATTTAATTTTGAATAATTATGATAAAGCCATTAATTTCTTTGAACATGCATTAAAGAATAAACCACATGATTCACAAATAATTTATAAAAAATCTCTTGCATACTTTTCTCAACAAAAATATGACTTGTCTGTTCTTTGTTTAGAACAAATTTCAGAAACTGACAAACTCTATGATTTTGCACAATATCAAAAATCAAAAATTCAAATGCTTCAAGGACATACAAAACAATCACTTGAGATTTTATCCAAAATTACAAAGTCAAATGATCTTTTYAAATTAATNRTATCHRATGAAATRATATTTGAAAGTATTTCTGAAACATCTGAATTTCAGGAATTAATAAAATARAAGAAAAGAAAAAGTTATTTTGAAGTAATTGTTTGCATTGGTTTTGCCTTTYTCCACAAGTGTGTACAGAGRCTAAACATGTTTTCTACCATTTCTGTAGAATTGGTATACATGATTGAATCCACTTCATCATTGAGATCCATTGATTCTTTCATTGCTCCTGACATTATCAGTTGACGTTTATTCTCAATRATCATTCTACTTTTTGATGGAAGTTTTCCAATTCTGACCTCAGATGCRCCTAGTTSGTCGATAATTYCCATAGCTTTTACATCACATGTATTGGTGATGAGTCTTACATCTCCACCACCTTGTACDCGTTCATGGATTTTATCCGGGATTGATGTGTGRTACATTCTCATCAAATCTTCTGAAGTTGTAACTATGAATATTTTCTCAGTTGAATCTTGAATCAATTTTCCAATTCTAGTATAGATATTTGATCTTCCCTGAACAATTGAAAAWGATGACAAGTCTGTTGGAACTGTYTCTTTTTCAAAGTTYTTTAGATTMTCAACTAGCGGTCTTGCTAATTTTTGTAACATTATAATTTCATCTTCCTTTTTTTGAATTACACTAGTTAGTGCTTCTGATGGTTCAATAGCATTAACAATTGTAGGATTTGAAAAGGTTGTAGAAACTACACCCATGTTTCTTAGCTTRTTTAGTGATCTATATGCCTTACCTCTATCTACATCTAATTTTTGGGCCATTGTACCAACTGTAACTGAACCCATTTGAAGTAATCCCACATAGATTTTTGCRTCAATTTCTTCTAAACCAAAATGAATCAAAGATGAGAAAATTTCTTCTTTACTTAACATATTACCTCACTTTGAACTTTGGTGTTATTTATTGCTGACTTTACTTGTACAAAAAATGTACTCGATTGACATTTCATAATATTTGTCATCTACTATATGTAAAAATAAGTGATAATTAGACTCTGTATGTTTTTTGCAAACAAACACAAAACCTGATCTAATGCTGTACGATCACAATAAACACACGCTATGATATACTGCTATTTTCATTTTAGTAATCAATGAAATTACAACGAAAGGGAACGCGACATTCTCATCGTGGAGTCATCGGTGTAGAGTCTGCWATWGTTATGATTGCYTTCGTAATCGTTGCYGCAGCYTTRGCATTTGTTGTACTTAACATGGGATTCTCTACTACGCAAAAGACAAAACAAGCCATAATTTCTAGTACCGCTGAGGCCAGCAGTTCATTAGAAATTGCAGGTAAAGTTACTGGTTCAGGTCATGTATCTGCAGGTAAACTTAACGCAACTGCAATTCCKGTAAAAATTGTATCTGGAGGMGCATCAATTAATCTTAATCCAGCAAACGCTGCTATTCGATATATTGGTGATACTATAGAGCATGGAAATATTTATGCTGGTGCATTAGCCAATGGAGTTCATGATACTTTGGCTAGTGCTATGCAAGCCGCAGTTACTGCAGGTCATATCTCATCAAACCCAGTAAATGACACAAGTCCAGATGAAACAAAAGCTATCTTTTAYTTTAAYGTAAATAGAAATRGHAACTTTATCTTGGAYCAGGGTGAGCATGGAATGTTTGCAATAGCATTTAGTGAATCTGAAAGACCTCAATCACTTGATATCATTCGAATGGAGGTAATTCTTCCATCAGGTGCACCATTAACCATGGAGAGAACAGTTCCAAACATATCTTCTGTCATAGTAGATCTTGGTTAATCTAAAAAATTAATCAAGTTTCAAACTTTTTATTCTGTTCATTTTAAACAAACAACACTTCTAATTATAATAATTTTGAATTCATTTTGATGACATTTGTGGGTATGGTATTATTGTTGGGCTTTATTTTGATTTTACCACTTGGTGTTTCATCTGTGTATGGTGAAAACTCTTGGAATGTATTTTTGAATCCTTATGAGGGACTTCAACAAGATGAATTATTTGCACCACATGAATTACCAATTTCATCAGGTGACACTGTAACTTGGATAAATCAAGATTCTGTTACTCATAAAATTACCAGTGGAATTGCTGCACATCCTGATTATTCTGGAGAATTTTTTTCTACTGATGTTTTATCTCCTGGTGATAGTTTTTCTGTTTCTTTAGAAAATCAGGGATTTGCTGGATATTATTATTTTTGTGAAATACATCCATGGTTTACTGGTAAAATCTTTTTTGAAGACAGACCTGGAATGTACAAATCTACATTAGATTTTTCATATGATCTTCAAGACTCTGAGGTGTTATCTATTACTGGACTTGTTGACTCTGATTTGAGTACTAGTTCATACGAGATTTTGATATTTGATAGTAAAAATAATCTTATTTTTCAAAAAATTGATTCATTTGAAGCTGATGCCACATTTGATGTATCTGTAGATGTTTCAAATTCTAATTGGAAACACGATGAAAATTATGTTGCAAAATTAGTATATGGTGTACCTAGTGAGTCTACCTCTCTTTTTATGACTATTCTTGTACCTAAATTAGATGGTGAATTAGTGTCGAAATCTTTGGAATTTTGTCAATATTCTGAATCTGATTTTCTTTTTGAAGATGTTCTAATTCCTTCTTGGTATTCAAAATCACTATGTTGGTTCGGCAATGGACTTGTAGTTCAAAAAGAAGTATCTGACTCTTTAGGTTTTTTCCAAGACTTGTTATAACTAATATCTTCTTTTTCATGTTTGATCACGTTAAACACACGCTATGATATACTGATAATATTTATTTAGTAATCAATGAAATTACAACGAAAAGGAACGCGACATTCTCATCGTGGAGTCATCGGTGTAGAGTCTGCTATTGTTATGATTGCATTTGTAATCGTTGCTGCAGCCTTAGCATTTGTTGTACTTAACATGGGATTTACTACCTCGCAAAAAGCAAAAACTTCTATCATTTCTAGCTTGAATGAAGCAAGTAGCAGCATGCAAATTGCAGGCAAAGTTATTGGTTCAGGTTATCCAAATGGATCAGTTTTGAATGTTACTGCATTTCCAATCAAGGTATCATCTGGTGGAGGTAACATCAACTTAGAAGCACTAACTACTGCTGTAAGATATGTCAGTAATTCTCTAGACTATGGTGACATTTATGTCGGTACATTGACTGGTGAGTACAAAAGTTTAGCAGCCGCAGTAGGTGCAGCAGATGATGCTGGAAACGCCGGTGATGAAACATTTGGACAAATAGATGCAGATCCATTCAGCTCTGGTGATAATGACGGTGTACCAACAAATACTCGTGCATTCATCTACTTTACACAAGAAAGTACTAGTAATGATATCTTAGAACAAGGTGAAACTGCAGTTCTTGCAATTGTCTATGGTACTGGTGAAAGACCAGCAGCATTAGATAAAATCAAAGCTGAAATCATTGTTCCAACTGGTGCAGCCTTAACGGTAGAGCGACAAGTTCCAACAATCACAACCAATGTAGTAGATTTGGGTTAGGTGCCTTTTTTGCCCCTCCCATTAACTATTTTTTCTAAACTCAAAATTAGCCAAAGCAATCTAAAAATTATTGTTTTATCTGCATTTGCAATTTATTTTCTTGTACTCTATGAGATGTTTCCTCAATTTATTTTTGATGGGAATATTGCCTTGTTTACTTTGGGTATTCCTTTAGCTGGGATTCTAGTTGGTCTTAATATTAAAAAATTAAAACTAAAAAATTTATCATTAAAAAATATCTCTGCTAAAAAATCAGGTGGTACATCAAAGACCTCTGATCCAATTGATTCTTTGGTTTCTGATTCAGAACCACAAAAAAGTGAACTATCAGATATTGATGCACTAATTGTAGGAGCTGAAAAACCTGAAGGTGGTTCATCAGATATTGATGCACTAATTGCAGGAGCTGAAAAGCCTGAAGGTGGTTCATCAGATATTGATGCACTAATTGCAGGAGCTGAAAAGCCTGAAGGTGGTTTATCCGAAATTGATGCATTATTAGCAGATGCCCATACCTCTTCTCCTAATACTGAGAGTACTATGGAGGATGCAAGTTTACTAATTATGGAAAAAATGGAGCCTGTAGAAAATGACATTCAAACAATTAAAACTGATTTTGATCAATTCAAGCAAGATCTTACTATTGTAAAAGAAGAAGTAGAAATACTTTCTTCCTCATTTGAGACTACTCTAACTGACATTAAATTACTCACAACTGATGCAAATAATCCACTAAATTTTATGAAAGACGATTCATTTAAGAAAAACATTCAACAAATTAATGTCGATGAACTAATTGTTCCTTCCTCAACACCATCAGCTCCTGAACCAACACCATCAGCTCCTGAACCAACACCATCAGCTCCTGAACCAACACCATYAGCTCCTGAACCAACACCATYAGCTCCTGAATTAATCAATCCAGATGCTATGGAAGTAGATACTTCAAATTTATCTGAAGAAATTATATCACTAATTGATGAACTATCAAATGACTTTGAATCTGAACAAGTATTAGAATTAATTAAAGTTCATTGCAAAACTTGTAAAATTACATTAGATGAAAATCAACTTATATCTTATCTTGATAAAAAAAATAATTCTAATTCATTACAAAAAAAATCCGAAGGATCTAACTCTGATTCTATAGTTAATGAGGTGCCATAATGGCATCAGGTGTARTTAGTGAAGGTGTTTTAATTAYTGCATCAGTMATWATTGCTGGAATGATTACAGGAATTGTTATCTCTAAAGTTGGAACATTTGAAGGGATTTACACTGCAACAACTGAAGCTCAAAAAGAAAAAATGCTAAGTAAATTTGAGATAATYCATGTTAGTCAAATTAATAGCACATCAGTTAATGTGTGGGTAAAAAATACTGGCCTTGGTCCTATTACTAAACTAGACATGATGGATGCGTATTTTGGGCCGATTAACGCGGCGGGCAATGTGGGGTATGCTACTGGTAGTACGCCTCAATGGGTTTTCAATGGCACTGCTACGAATTCTGTGTGGTCTCAGGGTCAAACAATTCAAATTGCAATACAGGACAGTTCTGCAATAACTAGTAGTGAATCATATCTGGTTCAATTTGTAATATCAAATGGAGTATCTGATGATTATGTTTTCTCAGTATCTTGAGGTGATTTTTTATGGGATTAAGTAATGCACTTAGTGGTGGGATTATTCTATTTGGAATAACTTATGTGATTTTCACATTTATGGGGATTACTGATACTGCGGCATCTYTTTCTGATGTTAGTTCTCAAACTTCTGATTTGGAGAAYAAACTAMTCAAAACATCTATTTCTATTGTAATTGAGGATGATCCTGGAACCAATGCTAATTTTATTGTTAACATGACTAATACAAATATTGAAAAATTATGGGATTTTGAAAACTTTGATGTTATAGTTACTTATGATAGTGGTGGAATAACATATACTGAAACTATTTCTTATGTATCATCMTGTCTACCTGCATCTGGTGAATGGTGTATATCATCTTGGATTAATGATGTGATAGATCCTACAATTCTTAATAATGGTGAAACCCTCAATATTCGTGTTAGAGTAGAAAATGATCTTCAAGATGGTACTACTGTTATTGTTATAGTTTCAACTTCTAATGGTGTTGTTGCAAGTGCAACAAGAACAGTCTAAGCATTGTTCAAAAAAAGCAAACATTATCTTAAATCCAAAATTTGACTTCTTTTCATTATAATGGAATCAAGGTGTACTTATGGTTGAGATTGTATCTACTGGAAATGAGGAAATTGATAGACAATTCGGTGGCGGATT
>NVWC01000021.1 GCA_002317795.1 Nitrososphaerota archaeon | reverse complement strand
TTGGCCCCGTAGGAGAAAATAGTAGCAATACGGAGTTCGTGTTCGCCTGCTTCCTGTTTACGTTTAAAGATTTCATAATACTTAATCAGGGAGGCAATACTACTCACGCAGAAAATAGCGCTATAGTCCAGGTTGTGGGTTTTCTGTTTGTGTATGCCGATGATGTAATCAGCTATTTTCTTTACTTCTTCATCACCTTCTGTTACAACTGCAATTACAATTCCATCTTTACATTTTACACCTACTGCAATAGTTCCTCTTCTTACAGTCTCAATGGCATATTCTACTTGGTATAGTCTACCATCTGGTGAAAATACAGTAATTGCTCTATCATAACCTTGTTGTGCAGGAAGCATTTGATTCAAATGCTCAGAAAGTTTAATTTAAACCGTGCTCTATGCGGATTAAACTTTTGTGTGTTATGTAGGCACACAAAAGTTTGATCGATTAACTAAATTTTAAAAATTTTTGATTTTTGCATATAAGATCGTGTTTACTGAAAATGAATATATGATATTTTATTACAATAATTCCGTATAATATATTCAATAAAATGAAACCATTCTTTGGATTTACTATTGCAGGAATGATAATTTTAATCGTAGTGGTAGTTGCTGCTTTTTCAACAATTGACCGACTAGGATTTTTATCTTCTGAAAAATCTATTTCACAAGAAGTAGATTCTGCCATGAATTTTGATGATCCTCAAATGTGTATGAATTTTGATGAACCTCAATTCTGTGTAAGTAACCTTGCATATATGAAAAAAGATCCTGGAATGTGTAATTCCATGCTAACAGATGAACAAGACCAATACGAATGTCTTGGAAAATTTTTCCGAATATATCAGGAAAGAGTTTGTGATTATGTGGCTGATAATTATTATTCAAAATGTATTGCAGAAGCACAAAACTGGAAACGTTAACAGTTTAATTTGAGTTTAAATATTTTTTAAACATTGAAATTTGAAATTCAGTTTTCAGGACATGAAAATATTCGTTCTAATCATCAAAAAACTATTGAGATAACCAAAGAATCTCATTTGACTCCTCAAGGTGATTGTATAATTGGAGTTAATGCAACTTTTAGTTGCTATGATTTACCTCAAGAACTAAAAGACAAACTCAAAAAACCTGACAGTAAAGTAACTTTTACAATTAATGTGGGGGATCACTCTTTTGTTATGGCCGGTCAAGGACATCCAAATTTAATTCTCACACACTCTGAAGATATAGTTATACGAAAAAGTGATTTCATATGTCCTAGAACATTGGCTGTAAAATGTAACAAGGCATCTGATTTGTTACCTAGTGACATGGTTTTATTATTACAAGATCCAAAGACTAAGGGTACCTTTATCATTACAGTTGACTAAAACTGTGACAATTTTATATGCATTAAATCAATGTGATTTATGGGTCTTAAAACCAAAGTTTTCATTTTGATTCCAATGATCACTTTTGGAATAATTGTTTTTGGAATCATGTCGTATGTTGGAATATGTAAAAATTCACTAATTCCTTTGAACTGTTAATGTTTTAATTTTTGAATTAATATTTACTTCATAATTCGGCAATCTTCGTCATTTTTGAGGAAATCCGAGAGAACCCGTTGGTATAATCATTAGTAAATAATTCGTGATTTGAAATTATTAAATGCACAATAATTAGATTTTATTTTTCAGAATCATTATCAGAATCTTTTGCTCTTTCTCGGACTTTTTTCATAATGCAAAATTTTGCTAGCGTATCCATTAATCCCATACCCATTCTATGCAATCAYATTCAATTAAGGGTTTGGAATCACAAATTCATCAGTTTTTTTCTATTTTAGTTAATTCTGGTTTAGCATGATTCTCTTAAAGCATTAGATTCTGTGTATTTTTATGGTGAAACATTTTGTTGAGTTATCAATTTCCAAAAAACCTACTGATGTAGATCTAAAAAAACTCAAAGAATATTTCAAAGACATGCCAATTTCTGAAATTTTAACTGGTTTAAAATTTGCAAAAAATAGGTGGTCTGCAAAAGATGCTGGCACACTTAAAGTTGGAAGAAAAAGTATTATCAAAAAAGAGGTACACTCTGTTACCCTTGAACAAGCTCAATGGAGATTAAAGAATTGGAAAATGATGATTGCAAATTATAGAAGACGTGGTTACAGCTATCCTACAATTTCTAGAATAAAAAAAATTTTAATTCAAAAAAGTAAAAAGAAATCAAAGTAAAATAATTACTCTTTATTTTAAATTAAGATATCTGATCTTTTACCTACAATTTGTTCTTTAAGATTATCTGGAATGTCTGGAATTGATTGTTTTGTTTGACCAGCAATTACACTGTGTGCCTCTTCCAAAATTGCTAATGTGTCTGCATTTGTTTCAGTACCGACACTCATACTTTCACCCATACTCATTGATGAACCAGACATAACATCTCCTAGGATTTGTGACAAATCTTGCATTGATGCGTTTGCCTCTGGCATTATTCCATTAAGTGATGGTGCTAATCCCTTGATAATTGACATACATGGACTAAGTGTTACTACAATGTCTCCTAATTCTGATACCGTATCTAATCTGAGTTTAACTTGTTCCATGGAAAGTTTTGCCCCACTTACCATGTTTTTCATTTTTCTAACTTGTGCTAATTCACCAGCATATGCTTGAGCATAACTACTTCTATTATTTCGTTGAGCATTTACAATTTTTTCAAATATGTAATCATGTTTTTTTGCTAATTTWTCATTAATACCTTCTAATTTAAAAATCTGAGACTGTAATTTCCTTTGTGCAAAATCAATCTTGTTTTTTAGTGGTTCATCAGGTTTTACTTTGTTAATCACTTTTTGTGATAATGATTCTCCCTCAGTTTTGTTCCAAGAATTGCTTATCATACCTATTTTTCTCAATCTATGTTGAAATTTTTGTTTTAAAGGAATTTGTCACTATGGGTGGTGTAACTGGGGTGACACCTATGGTAAGTTACATTATCCAAACGTAAATGTAAACATTTGAAAGCCTTTACCACTAATTTTAATTTCCATTTCATGTGATGCACTATTCTCATTGTTTATGATGTTGTATAGTCCAGCTTCTGATACTATGGTGCCATTTTTTGTAGAATCTTTTCCTAAATACTTTGCAGGAATTAGTTCACCATCTAGAAATATTTCTAATTCTGCCATTTTGTCAGTTACAATGTTTACCTCTTTAGCATTGTACAATAATTTTATAGTTCCAGTTTCTGATATTAGCTCCATACTGTCTTTATGATTTTTCCATTCTCCTGTAAGATAGAATTTATGTAATTCAATATTATTTTGATCTAAATATGTAACTATTTTTCCTGGTTGGAATCCTTCATCACTTCCTAATTGGTTTCTGTTTTGTGCAAATTTATAACCAAAGTACAATTCTGGTGTTCTAAAACTTGTATGTTCAAATTCTTCAATATCTACTAATGATGATGCAGATGYAAATTGAATTCCAAGATTTGCAGATCTTTCTTTTAATAATTGCTGAATAATTTTTTCAGTTTCTTGATATCCTCCTTCTCCAATATGATCATATCTAATATATCCTTCATGATCTGCAATGTATTTTCTTGGCCAATACCTATTATCAAATGCCTTCCATGTTTCCATATCGTTATCAAGAAGAACTGGATAACTAATTCCATGTTTGTCAATTGCCATCTGTACATTGTCTGGATTTTTTTCAAATTCAAATTCTGGTGAATGTATTCCTACAATTAACAATCCTTGATCTGAATATYTATCATTCCAAGCWGTAATGTATGGAAGTGTTCTCACACAATTAATGCAACTATATGTCCAAATATCATATAGTATYACTTTGTCTTTCATTTGCTCTTCTAAATTTTCKGGAGTTGTGTTTAGATAATGTGCAATTCCAACCAAGTYTGGAGCCTTTTTGAATCCTGATTTGTCAATTTTACTAATTGAAYTYTCATTTGTTAAYRCATTGGATMTTGATGKTTCTTCATCAAATGATGATARAACYACGCTCATTACRCCTATGCCTACTGCAATTACACTTACCAAAATTATTGCTGTTTTAATTTCTGAATTCATTTAATCATCCCAATAGTATTAGTTCGTTTAGAAGTGGAAAATTTGCAATATATGCTAATTGATTTGTAAATACCAAAACTCCTAAAATAATGATAAATCCACCCAAGATTAAATTATAATATTTGAGGTGTTTACTCATTTTTTTAATAAGTTTTGTTCCTCTTGAAAGAAATACYCCCATTAGAATAAAYGGAATTCCTAATCCTAATGAGTACATCAACATTATGTTTAATGCATGTGCTGGAGTTGCAGCAGCTAAAGTTAGTATTGTTCCAAGAATTGGGCCAACACATGGGGTCCATGCGGCAGCAAATGCAAGTCCAAAAATAAATGAAAATGGATAACTAGCTTTGATTCCTTTTGGAACTATTTTCTTTTCAATGTTTAGCTTTCTTATCTTCATTGATAAAATCATAAATGTTCCAAATGAAATTATTATTATTCCACCTATCATGTTAAATGTTGAATTAATTTCTGCACTCACATTTGAGAAAACACTATTAATTATTACACTATAAATTGAAAATACAGTAGTAAATCCTAACACAAAGAAAATTGTATTAAAAATTACATTCATTCTATTAATTACAATGGTCTTAGATCCATTATTTTGATTTAATTCTGAAAGTGTTGTTCCAGAAATATATGCAAGAAATGCTGGAATCATAGGTAAAATACATGGAGCAACAAATGATCCTAATCCTGCTAATACTGCTACAGCTAAAGTAATTTCTACCATGTCAAGATGTTCTAATTTTTGTTTTAAAGCATTCTTCCAAATTTGTTCATTATTTGCAGGCAATCCGTTTTTAACTGGGACTATGTGTSTTTTTTYATGAACAAACGTTTTGTTATTGTGGGTSTTGTTTTRGGAATWGTAATYACAYTYGCTRTARTAATTGGCTCYCCTGCAYTAGGTGGCTTTGATTCAATGAGATAATTAGTWGAATTTTCTATAMGCTTTCTCAAAAACCARTAATGCMTMTGAAATGTCTGWTTTTGATARCCATGCTGTGACTGATATTCTCAATCTTGCTTGATTTTTTGGAACTGTRGGATATCTRATKGGTTGTGCAAATACTCCATTTTTCATTARGAATTCYCCAAAGTCCATAGCTGMTTTTTCWTYWCCAATAATTATTGGAATAATRTGAGTWGAGGAATTAATATCAAATCCAATTTCTTTTAATCCYYCTGAAATWTGCTTRATGTTTTTTTCTAGTTTTTTCTTTTGTTTTTCTCTATTTGTTTCAAATCTTTTTAGTGTATGTTCAATTAAAAATGAAGGCAGTGCTGATGTATAAATAAATGATTTTGACTTGTTAATACACAAATCAATTACATTGTTTTGAGATGCAACATATCCTCCAAATGATCCTAGTCCTTTACTAAGACTACTAATGTAGACATCAATTTTTTTTGCTACATTCAAATAATTTGGAGTACCTTTTCCATCCTTTCCAATTACAAAATCACCATGTGCATCATCAACAATTGTAATTGCATTTTTCTTTTCAGCTAACTCTGTAATTTGTTTTAGATTTGACATATCACCATCCATACTAAATATTCCTTCAGTGATCACAAACTTTCTTTTCCCATTTTGTTTTAGTTTAGCTTGCAAATCATTCATGTCATTATGTTTGTACACTAGGATTTTTGCATCTGATAGTTTACATGATTCAATAATACTTGCATGGTTTAATTCATCACTAATTATTAAATCACCTTTACTTRCAATTGATGAAATTACTCCCAAGTTTACCATGTATCCTGTAGGGTATACTARACTATTTTSTTGTGATTTATGTTTTGCAAGAACTTTTTCTAATTTTTTATATGAACTATCATTTCCAGAAACTAATCTTGAACTTGATTGTAGTTGTGTTGTTTGTATTTTTGTAATTGGTATCCCCAAATAATCATTTGAGCATAAATTGAGAAGTTTTTTACCATTAATTGTAATGTGTGCACCTTTCGATGTACTGTAATTTAATTTTCTATAGATATTATTTTCTTTGAATTTTTCTAATTCTAAATCAATAAAATTTAGTTTATGTTTTGAAGTCAAACAATGCTAAACAAATTCGTTTAAGCATAAAAACCCTATATTTTTGAATACACCATGCCTAGGATATTGCCAATTCCTCTGTATTACTGTTTAATTATTTCAGTAATTCAACTTTGAACTATTACAACTTTCCAATGCTTCAATTATTTGGTATTGGAAAACCATATTTTTCTTAAAGTATTGTATGGTGAATTCTAATCAGACATTATTCTGATCGGTCCATTTCTGATCGATCTAAAATTTTCATTCCCTAATACTGTATGATATTATGTGTTTAAAGTAAACACACAAGTACATTAGTTAATTCTCCTCGTGTTACATTCAGATGTTACTAAACAACCTATCAATTAGTAAAAAATTATTTGCAAGTTTTATTGTAGTGGTGTTATTAACTCTAGTTTTAGGCCTTGTAGCATATGTCAATGTGACATCAATGTCACATGATTTTGAATTTTTAGTTGAACACGATTTATTGGTATTAGAAACATCTGCCCAATTACAAAGTTCTGTAGTTGATGCTGAAACTGGTCAAATAGGATTCATTATTACTGGAGATGAGGGATTTTTAGAACGATATGTATCAGGTATAGCTAATTTTGAAACGCATTATGAAACCATTAGACATCTAGTGTCAGATGATCCTGCTCAAGTTGCAAAGTTAGATGGAATTAAAACATTACATGGTGATTGGGTTGAACATGCAGGACAAGTAGAAATTGACGCACGAAAAATGCTACAAGCACAACATGACGCAGGTGATTCTGGCGCATTAGATAAAATTCCATTAATCTTACTTGGTGGAGTAATTGATAGTCCAACATGTGGTAAATGTCTCTTAGATGAATTAAGAGTAGAGTTGGGAGAATTTGTCCACATTGAAGAAACATTAAAGGATGAACGATTTGAAATTGCACTAGCACTAGAATCACAAACCATCATAATGATTATTGTAATTTCAATAATTGCAGCAGTAGTTGGAATGGTTATAGCATTTTTACTAACTAGGGCCATTTCAAGACCACTAGTTTCAGCAGCAGAAGCTGCAAAGTCAATTAGTGAAGGTGACCTAACAGTCGAGGTATTACAAACAAAGTCAACTGATGAGGTTGGACAATTACTAGCAGCTCAAAGTAATATGGTTGATAATCTGCAAAATATTGTAGGAGATACCAAAGGGGTATCAGAAGATGTATCATCATCATCACAAGAAGTCAAAGTTGCAATGCAATCAATCAAGAGTACCAGTGAGGAAATTGCAAGTAACATGTCAGAAATTGTACAGGGTTCAATTGAATCAATGAAGAAAATAGAGGGAATTAATCATAATGTTAGTAATGTATCAGACAGTATCACTGGTTTTGTTACAGAAACTAGTTCAGTGAATAAAGTAGTATCAGAAGTTATTGAAACATCCAAAGGTGGAATAGAGTTAACCCACAAAGCAGATGTTAAAATGACTGAAATCATTGAAAGTAATCAAAAAGCAGCCTCTATGGTTGAGGCATTTGTTAAACAAAGTGAAGCAGTCAATTCCTTTGTAGCATCAATTAAATTAATTGCTAGTCAAACTAACCTACTTGCCCTTAACGCTGCAGTAGAGGCAGCAAGGGCTGGAGAATCAGGTAGAGGATTTGCAGTAGTAGCTGCTGAAGTAAGACGATTGGCAGAGAGTTCTGCCAAATCAGCAGATGAAATTGCAGTAACAGTTGATGCATTCAAGGGAGCAACAGAACAAGCATTAGAAAGTATTCAAGATGAGCAGGATAAGATTAACGAGGGTAAAACAATAATTGATGAAACACTCCAAGCATTCCAAAGTACTGTAGATAGTATAGAGGGAATTTCTACAAACATAAACTCACTATCTGAATCAGCAGAATCACAACTACCAAAGATTGAAGAAATAAAATCAAAGATTACAGAAATCACTGAAATCTCTACTGAAAACCAAAAGAATACCGAGCAAATATCTGCAGCAACTGAGGAAACTGCTGCAGCATCCACACAAGTATTAGAAACAGTGCAAGTGTTAGTTGATAATTCATCCAAACTAGATGAGGTGGTATCACAATTCAAACTAAAGAACAATGGATCAGCTAGAAAATCCGATAGTGAGAAATCTAATAGTGAAAAACCAAAAGATGAACCAGTAATTGAAGCTACATCTTGATTAGAATTTAATTATTAATTATTTTTAAATTATTTTAAAATTTAATTTATACATATATTCTATCGGTAATTGATTATTCTAAACATCCACAACGATATAATAAATAATCAAACAATGAAAATTAATGGTATCAATTTTAGTAGTAGATGATGCATGATTTATGAGAGTAATGCTCAAAGAAATTCTAGTATCAACAATATCATCTGTAAATATTTTAGATGCAGGTGATACTTCATCTGCAATAGATATGCACAAAAAAGAAAAATCTGATTTAGTAACTATGGGTATGAACTTACCAGTACTGATGGAATTACCTGTATGAAAGATATTTTAAAAATTAATCCTTGTGCCAAAGTTCTCATGGTATCTGCAGTAGATCAAAAACAAGTAATGGAGAAAGCAATGAGTTCTGGAGCACTAGGATATATTCACAAATCATTCAATAAACTTGGAGTCATTTCCAAAGTCAAAGAATTGTTAAATTAATTGCTTTTTTAGGAATCAATCATTTTTCTAGGCATAAAATATATCAATAATGAAAATATTTGAGTATAATTATTATTATAAATGGAAATGATGTAAAATCAGTATGAGTACTCTACAATTCATTAAAGAGTGTCAAGAAAAAGTATTTTCAGGAATTAGAATTTCATCTAAGGACGCTGAAAAATTATTAAACATACCTGAAGAAAATGTTAAAGATTTAGCTAGATGTGCAAATGAAATAACCCGTGATTTTAATGGTGAAAAAATTGACGTAGAACAATTAAACAATATCAAAAAAAATGCATGTAGTGAGGATTGTTCATTTTGTGGTCAATCTGCATTTTTTGACACAGGTATCGACTCTTATCAATTACCAACACCTGATGAAGTAGTTACAAAAGCTCAGAAAGCAAAAGAAGAGGGTGCAGAATCCTATTGTCTTGTTGCAGCTTGGAGRGAACCATCCMCTAGTGACTTTGAAAAAGTATGTAAAATAATTACYAAAGTTAATGATAAAGTTGGAATTAGTATAGAGTGTAGTTTRGGTTTTCTAACTATASRRCAGGCAACAAAATTAAAAGAACTYGGTGTAAAAAGATATAATCATAATTTAGAAACTGCAAAATCAAAGTTTTCAGAAATYTGTACCACYCACACATATGAAGACCGATTAAAAACATTAGAGATWGCAAGAAATGCYGGATTAGAATTATGCACTGGAGGAATYATTGGTCTTGGTGAAACTAGAGAACAAAGATTAGAATTAACATTGGAATTRGCCAGAATATATCCTGAGGAAATAACTATTAACATTCTAGTKCCAGTACCTGGCACTCCACTTGAATTACAAACAGAGTTACCCAATTCAGAAATTGTTAGAATCTTTTCAGTAATTCGATTTCTTCTACCTGAATCWGTTATCAAAATATCTGGTGGACGTGAAACAAATCTTAGCGATTCTGGAGCGGAATTACTTCAAAGTGGTGCAAATGGGATTATYACTGCAGGATACCTCACAATGGGTGGAAATGAGGCTAAAAAGGACTTTGAAATGATTGAAAAAATTGGTCTTAAAACCTAACACTGTAAATTAAAATTTCAAATCTTGAATGGTATGAAGATTATAATCAAACTAACTGCGATTTTGCAGCCTTGATTGTACTGATTGTTCTCTTTAACAGTAATCTAAGTTCCTTTTCTGATATTGCTAGTGGGGGAACAAGCATTACAATATTTCCTAATGTTCTTAGATAGATTCCTTGCTTTTTTCCTTCATCAAAAAATATTTTATTAATTGATTTTTTTGGATGAATTGGAGATTTTTTTATTTTATTTTTCACTAGTTCTATTCCCATAAGCATTCCTTTGTGTCTAATATCCCCCACAATATCTAATTCAGAGATTTCTTGATAAAATTCCTCAAAAATTTTAGATGTTTTTTGAATCTTTTTTATCAAATTCTTCTTTTGATACATTTTGAGATTTTCATTTGCAACTGCAGCAGCTAAGGGGTTTCCTGTGTATGTGTGACCATGAAAAAGATGCCTCCAATCATTAAATTCACCTAAAAATGAATTGTAAATTTTCTTGTTTGTCAATGTTGCAGCCATTGTAAGGTACCCTCCTGTCAGCATTTTTCCATATGCTACAATATCTGGTACACTTTTTTGTTCTGTGTATTGTACCATTGATCCTAAACGACCAAATCCTGTAGCAATTTCATCTAAAACAAATAGTACATCATATTTTTTACATAATCGATTTATTTTATTTTGAAATCCTTTTGGATAAATTATTACTCCTCCTGCAACTTGAGCCCCACTCTCCATTACAAATGCTGCAATGTTGTTATTTTTAGAAAACCTTTTTTCAATTTTATCTATGCAATCATTTTGATAATCAGAAAAATTCATCCCTTTTGGAACTCTATACCTGTTTGGAACTGGAAATCGTATTGTTGAAAATAATTGTTTTTTAAATTTACCAAAGAATTCAGGCACATATCCTACTGACATTGCACCAAATGTGTCTCCATGATACCCATTTTCTAGTGTTGCAATCTCTGTTTTCTTTTTCTCACCAATATTTTGCCAATACTGTAGTGATATTTTGATTGCAATCTCCATTGCAGATGATCCATTATCTGAATAGAATACTTTGTACATTTGAGGTGATATTTTTAGAAGACTATTTGCAAGCTTTTCTGCTGGTTCATTTGTTAGATTAAACATCGGTGAATGCTGTAGTTTTTTACTTTGGGTAGTGATGGCTCTAACTAATTCTAAATTTGAATGCCCCCAAACATTGCACCACATTGATGCAACACCATCAAGCATTTTATTTCCCTTGGAATCAATTAACCACATTCCTTTACCTTTGATGATTTTATCAAAAGAACTCCATTCACTCATCTGAGTATTTGGATGCCATACAGAACTTTTCAACTGTTTTTGTATGATTTCAGATCTTTATAATTAACCTGATAATTTGTAGAGGTTTAATCACTAATTTTTGAATTAGAATTAAAGAAATTATTCATATTTTTAGAAATTATTBATCTGATCGTTTTTGCTAAATTTTCATTATTTTTTATGTAAAAATCCATTTTCTAGTCAATTTTACCATTAACTAACTGAGTAAATCACCCTTTTTAGAAATAATTCAAGAAATAATTAATTTTGAGACATTTATAGAAAAATTGTTTGTAAATATCGCAAACACATCTAATGATATAGCAAAATCACCCTAAAACTCTATGCAGGTACAGGAAATAAATCTGGATGAAAAACTTGATTTTCAAGATGAAGATTTAGATGAAATATCCATTCTCAAAGATTTTGGTTTAGAGGAAGATGAGGCTCAAACATATGTTGGATTAGTAAGATTGGGTTCAGTAAAAGCTAGTAAAATTTGTAATTTTACAAAAATTGATAGGGTTAGAACATATAAAATTTTAGAGACATTAAAAAATTTAGGATTTGTCACATCTACACTATCCTCACCAATTATCTTTTCAGCAAATGATTCTGAATCTACATTAAAAAAAATTATTTTAAAACAAAAACAAAAAGTAATTGATTTAGAAAAAAATATTTCAAAATTCTTAAAAATATTATCATATCTAAAACTAAATGAATCCCAAATTGAACTTCCAAAATTAACTATCATCTCAAATAGACACAACATTTATGATCAAATGATAAAATTAATTGAAGAAACTACTGATCAAGTGTACATTGCCGTATCCTCATCTGATATTATACGAATGTATTATACCGAAATCCCAGAAACTATTAAAAATGCTCTAAAACAAAATATATCAATTAAATTAATGTCTGATTCAGAACTTTTAACAAAACAAGAATATGTAAAACGACTAGGATTCACTTCTTTTAAAATTGTAACACTTCCATCTTCTGGACGATTACTTTGTAACAAATYACAAGTATTAATGTCMAATAACACTTCACCAYATTCAAATAAAAATTTGGATAAAGAGTCTGCAATGATTACAAATTCTGAAGATATTGTAAATAACATGAATAGTTTTTGTGGATTTTTATGGGAATCMAGTAAAGAAATTCTAGTTAATAATAAAAATAATAAAAAGACAAAGAAATCACAAAAGCAATCTACTGTACTTTTAATAGATGATGATCTAGATGCAGTAGATATTTTTTCAGACTATTTGGCAATTAAAGGAATCTCTACAGTTGAGAAATGCACAGAAGCAAAAAATGCACTAAAAATGTTTAAGCAAATTAGACCTGATGTGGTATTTTTAGATATTATGATGCCTGAATTTGATGGATTTCAGGTTCTAGAACAAATTCGTAAACTTGATCCAGACGCCAGTGTAATTATTGTAACTGCAGACTTGTCTTTAGAAACAAAGAAAAAACTTGATTCTGTACACCCTACTGATATTATCTACAAACCATATGATATCAAACAAATTCTAAAACACTTGAAAATATAATTTATAATTTTTTTTTAATTGATATGTGTGATTAATTTTAATCACCTGACCGATGCGTTAATCAACTAAATACTCTAAACTAGTTTATTGAAATCAATTTTTATCACTGGAACTGACACTGATGTTGGTAAAACATACATCACTGCAGGTATTGCAGTCACTCTACGAAAAATGGGAATTAATATTGGTGTAATGAAACCCTTTGCTGCAGGTACTGCACAAAAAAATGGATTCAAATCTGAAGATATTGAGATTTTATCAAAAGCTGCTAAAGTAAATGATCCTGAAAAATTAGTAAACCCCCAATTCTTTCCAATTTCAGCATCCCCATACACTGCATGGAAGAAACTCAAAATTAAACCAAAAATTCCTACCATTCTACAATCTTTTAGAAAATTATCTAATCTTCATGAAATGTTACTAGTTGAGGGCATGGGGGGAGTGATGACTCCTATTCTAAATAATTACTATATTACAAATTTAATCAAAGAGATGAAAATTCCTACAATAATTATTACTCGTAGTAAAGTTGGGACAGTTAATCATACTATAATGACTGTAAAGTCATGTGAAAAATTTAAAATTCCAATCAAAGGAATTATAATTAATAATTTTGATAAAGGCTATTCCATCAAACAACTAAAAAATGACTTGGAGGGTCTTACTGGAGTTCCTGTTTTAGGCTCAATTCCTTTCCTTAAAGACCTCCGTGATACATCATTGTATAGAATTTTTAAAAAAAATATAGATTTTAAATCAATATTGGAATAATTATTCTATATACGTAAAATTTTGAATTTACTAGTCCCATGTACATTACTAAACTGTGCAATCTCAAAAATAATTTTTGAGAATGAATCATTTTCTTTAGATAAGATAAATGATTTTTTATTTATGGTAATTTCTTTTGATAAAACTAGCCAAATATTTTCTTTAATTGATTGAATTTTTTCTAATTGTAATATTTTTTCTTGAATTGTTTTTACATCTGAGGATAATGGAATGTAAATTACTAATGTCTTTTTTGGATCTTTTTCTAATGTTTTAACATCGGGTATTACAATATCTAACTCTATTCTATTATGATTAATTTTTCTTTGACTGTTTAGAAGTGCATTTGTAAGTAAATAATGTAAAATCCCTGTTGCAAAAATTCCAACTGCAACATCTTTAGTATCCATTGTAATTATTTTATCAAAACAGTTTTCAATAATTTTATTTATTATAACATCAAATTTTTTATTTATAATTAATTCAGGTATTGTTGGTGAATTTTTAATATATTCAAATAGATAATCCTTGATTGGATTTGAGTCTTCTTGCATTTACTCATTAAAGCTGTAGCATCTTTCGCCTCTAGATTCTGCATCCGTTTTTACATCTACTAGAACAAATTCTTTCTTTGAATGAAGCATTGATTTATCTGGAGTTAATCTATTTTCATGTAACAATTCGTATTCCTCAAGTGTTAATCTATGTCTGTCTTCTAGTTCAGCTACCAGATTCATATTTTTTACAATTTCTTTGTATCCTGGTTGAATAACACCACTAAACACCATTGCACTACTTCCACTACCATAAGACCCGAATCCAACTCTTTTCCCCTCTAAATCAATTCCTTTCTGATACTCGTATTCTAAACTACTTCGAAATCCCAAGTACAATGATGCAGTATACAAATTACCAATCATTGTTGATGCAATAAGTGAACTTGCAAGTTTTGATTCAAAGACTTCTTGATATTCTTGAGTCTTTGTAAATAATTTTGTAAATTCRTGATCTTTTGTCATAAACTCTTCATCACCTAATACKGATTCAATTGTTCCACGTGGATCTTTTGGTATTGGTTCCTCAATCCCTATTTCTGMTAGAATTCGTTTCCATCTMGGAAGTTGACGCCATTCATGTCTAACTAGGTACGCTAATGCCTTTTTCCCCATGTTACTGTATGGTAAGTGCATATTGATGTAATCCATATGGTCTAGAATTGTTTCACCTGGCTCCATTTTGACTAATCCTGATGAAAYCACTTTTTTCTTGTATGCTTCAAGGGCTTTTCGTACTTGAATCATGTATAGCATGTTRGAGTATTGWCCATGAACAATTGGAGTCTCTTTTCCAAATGGTCTGTAAAAATCATATTCATCTTTAATTGATGTAGCTGTAACTTTTGGATCAAATTGTAATAATCTTGGTTCATCATTTAGAAGCATAACTACTGCTCCTGCTCCCTGTGTCATCTCTCCACTAGAACCCATATCGTATTTTGCAATGTCTGATACTACAACTAGTGCATGTTTACCTTCAGCTTCCCCTGCTCKAATCCAGTTTGTATTGTCATACAACGCATAAGAACCACTTACACATGCAAAYTTGGTCTCAATTCCACCACAGTGTTCAAATGCACCTTGACCATAAACTTGCTCAAGCATTCCAATCACATAGGAATTCATTGCCTTTGATTCATCAAAAGCTGATTCAGTTGAAACGTATAATCTACCAATATCATCAGGTGAGAGTTTATTTTTTTGCATAATTTTCAAACATGCATTTGCTGCAAGAATTGCTGGATCCTGATTAGAATCAACAATTGCCATTTGAGATACACCTAAGCCTTTTTGTAATTTTACAGGATCTAATCCTCTAGCTTTTGCAAAATCTTCTGCATCAATGTATAATCTTGGAATGTAAATTTCAATGTCATCTATTCCAGCTGTCATAAGCTTGCCTCCAAATTTTCATTAATAAGGTTATTGAGTAAATTGTAACTAACTAGGAAGGATATTTTAGTAGTTTTTGTAAATTTTTRYACCTATTTTGATCGCAACAYTATTTTTTTARCTCTGTTTCAAAAATCCTTTYAAATGTTTCAAATGGTTGTGCYCCAAACAATCTTGTTGTTTCACCATCAGGACCAATTACAAAAAATGCTGGAGTTCCAGTTAATTCAAGTGCTCGTGCATCCTCATTACTTGCAAAAATTGTTTGTGAATTATTTCCATTAATCATACAATCAGACCACTGATCTAAATCAAGATTAATTTCTGTTGCAAATTTTAATAGATTTTCTGATGATGCCCATCCATTATTTTCCCCAGTCCAATTTGAATACAAAATATCATGATATTCCCAAAACAACCCTTGTTCATTTGCACAGTGTGCACCATGTGATGCATTGACTGAATCAGGACCAATAATGTTGTAATCTTTGAAAATAATTTTGACTTTGCCTGTTTCTACATATTTCTGTACTATTTTGTCTTCAGTAGTATGAAAAAAAACATTACAAAAATGACATTGATAATCCCCAAATTCAACTAGTGTGATTGGTGCATTATTATCGCCTAGAATTGGGGAGCCATTGCCTAGGAATGTGTTTAAGGTAACTTTTGGGGGACCAAATTGGTCAATGGTTGGAGTTTGTTTTAAAACCAACTCTGATTCACTTGAAATTCCGTTAATCCCAAAAAATATTATTACTATCACAACTGATGCAATTGCTGCACCTATTCCAAGTGATGGACCATGAATCAATGAATGTTGAAATTTTTCAATACATTTAGTCTTTTGTAACTTTGATAATATTTTCTTGAACTAGAAATTCAATTCCTTGAACAAATGTCTCATCATCAATGGAGCCATCAGCCCACCAATCTGCATTGTTTTTAATCCATGATGGTACACTTTGATCATTTGTATTTGTTTGAGATGTGTTTGTAACTTTGATAATATTTTCTTGAACTAGAAATTCAATTCCTTGAACAAATGTATTGTCATCTATTTGTCCAAATGCCCACCATTCAGCCGTATTTTTTACCCATGTTGGAATAATTTTTAGGACATTTGAATTAATTTCACTAATTGGAACCATTTTAATTCCTTTTTCATTAAAAGATTTGATCAATTCTTTTAATTCATTAATTTGTTCTATATTTACAGAATTAATATATGCAGAATCTTCAACTATTGAAAATTCTTGCACTTGAATACCAATTACTGCAAAACCAAAATTCTCTATACTACTAATTGATTCATTGAATGTTTGTTGATGTGGATTCCCTTCAAAAAGATTTGTTATGGCAGAATATTTTCCTGTACTGGATGTTTGTGGGAAGCGATAGACATTTTGTCCTGAAAGCTCAAAAGGTGGAGAATCCCCTGTGAATAAACTTGTGCTAATGTGTGTAATTTGATTTTCTTCAAGTATGGATAGTGTATCGGAATTAAATTCATTCAGAGGTGGAATTAACACATGAGGCTTTTCATCAAAAATTGATTCAAGAATATCTATAGATTCTTTTAGATTGTTGTTTTGCTCAATTTGAGAATATTCTGTATATGGAACTAGTCCAATACCTTTTGTTGCAATTTTTAGATAACTTTCTTGACTTTGTGTGTCTTTTTTAATAAAATCAACTGTTTTTTGATCATTTCCAAAAACATCTGCAATAATTCCAACTGTTAGCGGAATTTTATTTTCAATAAACGTCTGCATAATTTCAATTTGGACATCATTTAGCCAATAATCTTGTACATTATCAAATCTAAATGCCACACAATTACATGATACTTTTTCCTCTTCAATTATGGGTGTTTTTTCATTTGAAATTTCTTTTTCAGGGGGATTACTATTTGATTTCTCTATAATTGATGCACCATATGGTTTTATTTCATTAATTTTAACAAATCTAGAATCCATTTCTTTTAATTCATCTAACAATAAACTAAATTCTGAAATTGTTTTTTGATTTGGAATGTCATATTCACCTTTTTCATTTAGTGAAAACTCTTGTGGATGCATCATAATTATGGCATACCCATGTTCCTTGACACTTTGAATTACTTTTTCTTTAATTGTTTCTTTATCATTAATTTTCCATGTTATATCGTCTGCTGCCAACGTTGCTGATTCAGTAATTGCTGGTGAAATGTAAAATCTATCCTCATCAATTCTTGGATAACTATTTTCATCAAAATGAGCACTAAGATGCATGAATCCATTTCTTTTTAAAATCTCAATTGATACTTTATCATATTTATTTTCTGGAGGAATAAATGAAGTTGGAGTAACTCCAAACACTTCATAAATTCTATTATTTGTATCGACAATGTATTTTTCTTTAGTATTATCATCTACAGTTGTTAATGGATCATTGTTCCAACTATGATTTATAATTTCTATATTATTACTTTGAATATTTTTCTCTAAAATTGATGTAATTCTTTCATCTAATCCGATTAATCCACCAATTACCCCCACTGATAATGGAAGATTTTTTTCTTCAAATAAATTAATTAATTGAATTTGTGTATCTACTAACCAATAATCTTGAACATCATCTAATCTAAAAGAAATACATTCACATGAATTAAATGGATATTTTTTATTTATTGAATTCTCAGAATATTTAAAAATACTAAAATCATTGGAATCTCCAATTATGTGAATAAAAGTTTCAGGCCACAAATAATCTTCTGCATCATCAGTTGTTGAAATTTTTACTAGATATGTGCCTGATTTTAGGCTTGAAAAATGAGTATCACCTCTGAAATTTACTTTAGATTCGATACCAGTGTCATCTAAAAGATTATTCAAAATAATAGTATAATCCCCATCAGTCGATTTTATTTTTTTAGAACCATTAAACAAGTTTATTGTAATTAATTCTTCAATTATTTCTGGAATGCTGGTAGTTATTTTTTGATCAACTGCAACTCCTGGTTGTATTTTAATTGATGAAATTGATTTCAAAAATATATCGCCAAGATATACATCTGCAATATAATGATCACTCTCTTTAACAGTTGACTGAATCCAATAACGACCTGTTTGTCCTTGATCATTTGTAATTACAGTATCTATTTCTCTATTGTCAACTGATTTTAAAATTAATGTTGCATCCTTAATTGGAGTTACTCCATCTTTATAATATATTTCAAATTGTATTCCACCTGACATTGGTATGCTGATATTCATTTTTACTGGTAAATTATCTAATTGAATATAACCTACATCTGCATATATGCCATTTACAAAAACTTCAATTTTGTATTTATGATATTTTTCAACTGTAATTGAATCAGGATTTTTAACTAGTTCTTTTTCTAAAATTGGTATTTTGTTAAAGTCTTGATATACTATTATTTTTGCATCATAATATTCTACTCTATCCCCATCTGTATATTTTATTTCAATTTCTATTGTTTGTGTTTCTTCAGCATATGCATTACCTGTAGAGCAAATTAGTATAATACTTGCAGAAATCATTAATAATAATATTTTATTATTTTGTATCATTTTCCACTCCAATTCTTTTTGCACTAGTCCATGTTGCTTTTGTATGTCTGAAATTCTCTACTAGTGCTCTTAAAAGTAAAACATCAATGATTTGTTTATACCCAAATACCAAAAATCCCGCATATGGTAGTAATCTCATGTCTTCTCCATCAATTCTCAAAGCTAAAGCAGTCATTAGATAATGAACTACTACAAATACTGATGTTACTTGCAAAACATACAATCCATCACCTCTAATTATTCCAAAAATTGCCATAGCTATTACAGTTAATCCAATAATTGGAGTAATTACCATGCCTAAGAAAAGATATGGCAATGATAATTTTTGTAAATAACCAAATCGAGGATTTGTTAGAGCGTCTGAATGTCTCTTAAAGACTTGAATGTTTCCTCTAAACCATCTTTTTCTCTGTTGTACAAAATCTTTCAATGTATTTGGTGCTTCAGTATATGCAGTAGCTTTAGTACTTCCAGAAGTGGTTAACCCTGCTTTGAGTAGTTTTATTGTTTGATCATAATCCTCCACAATGGTATCCTTACCATATGATCCACATTCTTCAACCATTGATTTTTTAAATGCACCCAATGCCCCTGGGACAATTGTTATTGAACCAAATACATCAAAAGCTCTTCTTACAATTTGAATTCCAGTAATGTATTCTAATGCTTGGCATTTTGTAATCCAATTTGTTCTATTTCTTACTTTGACATTCCCTGCTACTGCTACTACTTTATCATGTACCTCAAAACCTTTTATAATATCTGTTAAAGCATTTCTTCCAATAATTGTATCTGCATCAACTATGACAATAATTTCACCATTTGAACACGCAATTCCATAATTTAACGCAGTTGCCTTACCACCATTTTCTTTATGAAGTATAGTGATTTTACCTTTGAATTGATTTACAATCTCTAATGTTTTATCAGTACTTCCATCATCTACAAAAATAATTTCTTTGTCTGGATATTTTGTTTCTATTAACGCATTAATTGTATGTGTGATAACTTTTTCTTCATTATATGCTGGAATAATTACTGAAATTTTTGGAAATGATGTAACATCTGGTCTTGTATCCTCTCTATGTTTACTTAATACTGCTAATGGAACAAATAACATTGTTGTAAAAAATGATATGGTCATTGCCCATAACAAAATTATTCTTGTAGGTGATTCAAGTAGAGAAAATCCTTCATAGATTATCATTGCCCCAATAATGAATGGCGAGATAATTAAGAACATCAAAAATACAGACGGTTTATGTTTTTCAGGTTTATTTTGAGAAAATAACTTCTTTGTTGCTTGAAGCATGTAATATACAGTCACAACACCGCCTATTCCCATAGCAAACATGCTGATTGGTCCTAGAACAAAATACACACCACTAATTAAAACTGCAAAAATTGCTATTGCAAGACCTATTACTACTGGATCATGTTTAACTTTAATTTTYTCTTCTTTTACTTTTTTTGATGTTTCCTGTGTTACAACTCTTTTTTGTTCTAYTGGTTTCTCTATAACTCGTGTTTGAATTGTTTTTTGTTCTACTGGTTTCACTTTAATTTCTAATTTTAAAATTTTTTCAAGATATGTTTCATCTGATGGATAAATATCCTTATTTTCTTTAATTCTTTTAAGTAAATATTGATTTTTTCTTCTATCACACTTTGTTTCTTTAATTTTATCCTCTAATCTGTTAATTACAAGATTTTTATCCAATTATTTTTATTATTTTTTTAAGTTATAACGCTGTGCAAGTTCATATCAAAAATATCTAAATCTTGTTGAGTTACAATAAACAGACAACATTTTATATAATTTTATCCTCATATTATATGATAGTATGATGCAGATATAATATTACAATAAAATCTATGACAAATGTATGTTTATAAAATACAAACAACATGATATACGTTTAATAAAATTTAATTACAATTGTGAGTACCACCGTAATTACAAATGAAAAATCTGAGACATTCACTGAAGTAAAATCAGAGGTTCCAACTAATAAAAAAAAGAATGATTTTTTTCATGAGGTAGTAGAGCAAACAAATTCCATAGGTGGGGAGATTCAAGAGGCATTAAGGCTAATCAAAGAAGCAAATAACAGGGCACGTATGTTGTCAAHTACTGCAAAAATTGAGTCTAATCGACTAGGBGATRTAGGTAGAGATTTTCTTRTTGTTTCAAATTCTATTGATGAATTAAGCACAAAAACTGATGAAGCTATTGAAAAGATGAAAGAAGAGACAGTTGAGGGAATTGAAAAATTAGGATTTGCGATTGAAGATAAAGCCATGAGTATTAATGGCAATAGATTAGCAAATTTGGCATTATCCAATATTAGACTAGTTGACAGAAATTTGTTTGAAAGAGCAGCAGACGTTMGGTGGTGGGCAACTGATGAAATTCTTGTAAATAATCTATCAAAAAATGATTCTTTTTCTGAAGCATCYAAAAGACTGGAAATAATGTTGGAATCATATCCTGTTTATTATGATTTACTTTTATGTGATAAATCTGGAACTTGTGTTGCATCAGCTGCTCCTAAATTTGATTTATCTGGACATAATTTTTCACAAAAACCATGGTTCAAAAATGCAATAGTGTCAAAAGATGGTACAGAATATGTATTTGAAACTGTGCATTATTCTCAAACAATACGTGATTACGTTGTAACATTTTCTTGTAAAATTCATGAGGGTGCAGATCCTGAAAAACCAGTAATTGGAGTAATTGCTGCAGTTTTCAAATGGAAAGAATTTGCTCAGCGAATAGTTAATGAAACTGGATTAACAGAAGAGGAAAAAGGAAAAACACGTGTACTAATTTGTGATGATCATGGAAATATTTTAGCTGACACGAACAAAAGAATTCTCAAAGAAAAATTTTCTTTTGTTGGACGAGCAGAATTATTTGAAAAAGAAATTGGTTTTAGTTTTCAAATAAAAAATAAGCAAGTCCAATTAATTTCACAYGCATTGTCACCAGGATTTGAAGGATATTGTTCTACAGAATGGCATTCACTAATTATTCAAGATACTGGAATTAAATCATATAAATCTAAATCTGACAAGAAGAACAATGCTGATGACTCTCTTGATTCTATAACTGGATTAGTTGTTAATCTTGCTGATGAAACACAAAAAGCAATTAGTGAAATTAACAAAATTAATGATCAGACACAGATTTTATCACTTAACGCTGCAATTGAAGCTGCTAGAGTGGGTGAATCTGGTAGGGGATTTGGTGTAATTTCTGGATTCATGGCAGATATTTCACAAGAAACTGCCAAAGTTACAGATTCAATGTATACCAATACACAAGAAAAAATAAAAAAATTGAATAAATTCCTTACAGTAAATTCTCAAGCCATCAAAGGAGGAAGATTATCAGATCTCTCTTTGACAAATATTGATTTAGTTGATAGGGCATTGTATGAGAGAACAGCTGATGTACGTTGGTGGGCAACTGAACATGGTTTGTATGCTGCATTGATGAATAATACTAATGAAAACATAGACTTTCTTTCAAAAAGACTTGAAACTATTTTACAATATTATACAGTTTATGAAGATCTAATTGTATATGATGCTAAAGGTAATTTAATTTCAAATGCATCTGAAACAAAAATTTTAGAAGATAATGTATTCGATTCAACATGGTTTACAAATGTACAGAATACTGATAATGGTAAAAGTTATGGTTTTGATGTAATACAAATTAATAAAAACGATAAAAATGAAAAACATTTAGTATTTTCGTGTAAAATTCATAAAGATGGAGATATTTCCCAAGAGTGTATTGGTATTTTAGCAATTTTATTCAAATGGGAACACTTTGCAAAGACTATTTTCAAAGAAACACCTCTAACTGAATCAGAAAGAAAGAATTCTAGCTTATTCATTACTAGTGCCGATGGTGATGTTTTAGGAATTGAAGATCAYAATGAWGGYTTCATWACTAAAAATGAMATAACYCCATTNCTGAGTCAAAYAAAAAACTATGATRTTATTACTAAAGATGATTTTAATTGGCTAGTGGGAAATGCTGCATCTGCTGGATTTGAAGGATTTTCTACTGGATGGCACGCCATGATTGTTGAAAATGATCTAACCTAATGATTTTTGAATTTTAGTTAATTGATATTCATTTTAAAAAAATGATTTTTAATTATTTGCAAGAATTTTGAGAAAATCACGATAAAAATTTGAAATTATTTAATAGATCTATACTAGATGGCAAACTTTAATTCCTCATCTTAATGATTTTTTCATAGTGCCAGGGTAGCTCAGCCTGGGAGAGCACTCGGCTGAAGACCGGGCTGTCACGAGTTCAAATCTCGTCCCTGGCACCATAATTTGAGTAAAAGTACAATTTACATCTACACTAATAAAAATCAGTATTTTTGAAAAATTCTTAATCTAAAAATAGATCAACATCAATCTTTGATATTATTTCAGTGTAAAGAGATTCTACATAATCTTTAAAAACAAGGCAAACTGTATTTTTTCGATATTCATGGCAGAAAAAAAATCTACAAAGACAAAAACATCATCCAAAGCTAAAACTGCTAAAACAAAAAAGAAAAAAATTAAAGATTTACCAAGTGATGATAGTGGGATTATCATAGTTGATGATGATATTGTAATTGATAAAGAAAAAGTTAATGAGGAAAGAAGAGCATATCTTGAGGAAGCAAGATCTCAAGACGCATCTGACTAGAAATCTTTATCCGATCCAAAACCAAGTATGATGTATGCGTGCATTATGTTTGATTACTGTAAAGCCTGGAAAAGTAGATTCTGCAGTCGAAATATTAAAGAAAAAACGTAAAATTGTAAAACAAGTGATGATAGTTGCTGGAAGGGCAGACATTAGTGTATTTTTACAGGGAAACATTGATGAGATTAATCATATGGTAATTGATTTTAAAAAAATTAAAGATATTGTTACAACTGAGACATTAATTGAAGTGGAGGTAAATCTGGGATGGTAAGGGCCATAATTTTGGTAAAATCTCCAAAAAAACTCATTGCTGCAAGACTCAGAAAAATTACATCAGTGTCTGATTCATTTCCTACTAGCGGACAATTTGATGCAGTAGCTATAATTGATGTAGAGACTCTTGTCCAAATAAAAGATGTAGCAAATAACATCCAAAAGATTAGTGGTGTAGAGAGAACTGAAACTATGGTTGAGGTTCAATGACAAGTGATTTAAAGAACTTTGAGGTAGTCTGTCTGTGAATATCAAAAAAGTTGGAAATGTAATTTTGGCTGTCAAAGACTTGGATAAATCCCTTGAATTTTACAATGGAATTATAGGTCTTCCAATTAAAAACCAAAGACGTTCATGGATAGATTTGGGTACTTCTGGTGCTTTATTGAGTTTACATCCAGCATCACTTACTGCACAACATAGTGGTAGTTCAATTGAAAATGGAATAACTATTGGTTTCCTTGTAGGTGATGTACAATCCGCAGTTGACGAATTAAAAAGTAAAGGTGTTACCATATATCGAGATATCATAGAAAAAGATATTGGAAAAAATGCAATCATACAAGATCCTGATGAGTATTTGATTTCATTATTTGAGCCAATCTATAATGATAAAGATCAACAAACTGGGGGGTATCATGGTTTTACTCCTGCATAGATTGTTTTTTATTAAAAATTAATATTACAATTTTTTTCTACATTTTACAGTATGGTAAATACAAAATCTATTGAATTTGAGATAATTAAGGAACCGTGGAACAAATACCAGATTATAGATAATTCTGTATTGAAAACCAGAACAGTTCTCAAAAAAATTGAACGTATAATGGATGGTGATAAAGTATCTTTTTCTGTAGATGCACAAACTCTTACTGTGATATATGCCGATAGTGCTTTGAAAGGAACTCCAAATCCACGACCAATTACTAAAAAAGACATTCTAGACTCTATAGATAAACCAGATATGCATTATGATACACTTTCACAAGAATTTAATGAATACCATCTTGATGATGGAACAAAAATTAAAATTTTTACAAATGTTACTACTATTTCTCGAACTACACTTAAAGATCCAAAAGGTGACCCAGTCTATAATATCAAATCAACTAATACTGTTGAAATAAAACCATCTGAGCAATACAAACCAACTACAAAATAATTCTAGAATAATTTTTAAATTACTTTTTTAATTAATGTGATGAGTTTTTCTATTCCTCTTTCACTTCTATTAATTGATATGTAAAAAGTCATATCATTTTTTTGCAAAATTAGAATAATTACTTTTTGATGTTGTAAAATTACATGTTCGAGTTTTCCAACGGAATTTACAGTATCTTTTCTCAACGACATCAAAGTAGACAAGATAAAAAATTCATTTTTTACTTGTTCTGATTTTAATAATGGTTTGAGTTTTGGATTAACAATTCCTGTCAGAGTTCTACCATAAACATTAATGACTCCTGCATACCTTATATTTTTTGAAATTTTTAAAATACTTTGACACTGTTTTCTGTATTTTATCACAGTATCTTTCCATTTATCCGCGGGAGTTTTTACCATAATTAAAATTACATTTGAAATTAATAAGGATTTTTACTGTCAAATTGAAATTTAGTATCTGAAAAAGTTTTTAATATTATTTTGAATTTGATTTATTTTCTAATTTTTTCTTTAATTCATTATTTTCTTTTAGTAGTTTATCATTTTCAGCTCGAAGTATTTCAGCAGAATTCTTTTTACTATACAATGGATGTCCTGGAGGAATAATTGTAGAGTTCATAGATAATAGTCCTGAAGCGTATTGTTGATACATTTGTTGAAATCCTTGAAGTTTTTCATTAATGGTTTCTGATTGTCGTGAAAATTGATCTTTTAAGGGACTTTCATAAACTTTGAACATTGGGTGTGCAAGTCCTGGAGGTAATCGTGGGAACTGAAATGCCATGTGTGGAATATTTGGATTTAATCCGTAAAGGTCTTGTAAGTGTCGATTTACTGAATTATCCATAAAAATAGTCAATTATCACTATATTTCTGCCTTACTTTAGGCATTTGATATACCATCTAGTGAACTCTTTGTTAGTATAGCTCAACTTGAGTCGATCACAGATCCTTATAGATTCCCTTTTTTGATCGCAGTTACGCATGAAAAAATCAAACAAGAGTTGTCTTAGATGTAAAAATGATATCCTAGAAAAAGATCTTCATAAAATTGTGATATATGTGGTTCAAGAAAAATTTACTGAGCACCACTATGAACATGTTGAATGCCCTGGAAATTTTACAATTTAAAAAATTTATTTTTAAAATTTACTACCCTTTAAACTCGTATATTTTGTAAATCTCCCCCGTTAGTCTGGAGCGATATTTCCATTCATCCTTATTCCAAACTACGTGGCTAAAGTTTTTTTGAGAATCAGAATTTAGTCTTTCATAGACATCACTACCAATTAAAATTTGATCAGGTTTTGCCATGCCCTGAATTTTTGATGCAATATTCATTGCAGGTCCTATTATGTCCACATGAGATTGTTTTACATCTGCACCATATCTTACTATGATGTTCTGTCCATGATCAACACCAATTTTTACCATTAAATCTGGATAATCATATTGATTAAGAATTGGATTAATTCCTTTATGAATAACTGATATCATAGATTTTGCACAATTTGTTGCATTTTCAGAAGCAGATACATCATTTTCTTCTGCATCAAAATATCCAATCACTGAATCCCCTACAAATTTTAATACATATCCATGATGATGTCTAATTACTGCAGCCATTTCTTGAGCAAATGAACCAATAATAATTGCTATTTTTTCAGAAGGCATTTCCAAAGTCATTGTAGTAGAACCGACCAAATCTACATACAGCACGACCATGTTTAATTTTGAAAATACATGTTTTCGAAGAAACTTGTCAGAATCATCAATTACTCCTGAATACTCATATCCTTTTTTAAGAGAGGCCCAAACTCGTTTTTGGGTCTCTAAAATCATTTCATCAAAATCTAATTCTTTACCTACACTTTTACTTGAAATTACATCATTCTGACTTTGTTTATCTTCAGGCATATTTTCTGATAATTCCTTCTCATTAGTCATTATACATCAAACTATTCTAATGGAAAATCAATCTCACAATGAGGGCATTTACCTCTATTTCCGTTATATTTTTCATTAAAATACACAATAATCTCACCGTTACAAATATCACAACTAAATTTGGATTTATCCATGCCTAGGATCACGAATATGTCTATTTAGATATTGGTGAAGGTTTAAGGAGACGAATAATTTGCTAACYCATGTGCGATTAGATACAAGATCTCCTAATGACTTCATAAAGATATTAAATGAAAAAAATAAAAACATACAAGAAATTTTTCTGTCAAAAATATCTGAACTAACAAAAACTGTTGATGTCAAAGTTATGATGGGTGATTCAACTGTTACTGGTCAAAAAACCTTTGATCCAAAACAAGTAATGGATTATTTTCAAAAAATTAATAATAATTTAAAAGATTGGTCACTTCAAGATGTAACTACTTCTAATAATGAAGACCTTAGAAGAATTTTTACAAAATTTGAAGTGATGGTBGGAAATTATTTAATTTCAGGACACATTTCAATACAATTTCATGTTTTATTATATTATAAACCTGAACAACGTGTAATTGATTGTCAAAAAGAATTATCAGATATTGTGGATTTGACAAAAAATAAAGAACAAGAACTTTCAGATAATAGTGATCAATTTGTCTTAAATAAATTAAGAGAAAGAGGATACAAAGACTTTGATCATCAAAAATTATTTGAAATTCTTTATGAGAAAGATGAATTACGTGAACAAATTTATGAGGAAATTGAAAAAGATACAGATGTAGATTTTAAAGAACTTTCAGAAACAAAGAAAAAACTGTTTAATGAACTGGACTCTCTTTTAATTGAAACGTACCAAATATCCTCTGTTCTAATTGATGATCCAAGATTAATTTCTGGAGAAGAAGGTTGTCTTTGTACCTTTGATTTGGAATTTATTAAAAATAATAATAGGGAAGGATTGTTTGACCCAAGAAAAATATCTAATGATATTAAAGAAAATATCTCAAAAAGATTAGATGAATTTGAATTAATTTTAAAATTATAAATTAAAATCAAGGAACCGGAAAATGAGAACTATTCTCAAAGGGGAGATCCGATCCCTCGATATAATTTTAACAAATTATTGGAAGTATTTAGTCATTGCTGGAAATTCAGGCATAAAATTTGCTAAAAATGAACTTTTTCTATAGAAGAAGTCAAATATATCACATTTGTAGCAACATTTCTAATGAATCCGACATATGATGAAATAGTAAAGGCAAGCTSCATGAGAGGAAATGATATCAAAAAAACACCATTGATTCATTCACCAATGTTTAGTAAKCTAATCGGATCAGAGATTTATCTAAAGGCTGAGTTTCGACAAAAAACTGGTTCATTTAAAGCTCGAGGTGCATATTATAAAATTAAATTATTAACTGATGAAGAAAAAAAACGAGGAGTGGTTGCAGCATCTGCAGGTAATCATGCTCAGGGTGTAGCCTTTGCATCTGCATTGGAGAAAATACCTTGCACAATTGTAATGCCAAAAAATGCATCACCTGCCAAAGTTTCAGCCACTAGAGGTTATAATGCTAAGGTAATACTTGAGGGAACTAACTATGATGAATCATCAATCAAAGCAAAAGAAATTGCAAAACAAACTGGTGCAACATTGATACATGCTTTTGATGATCCTCAAATTATTGCAGCTCAGGGAGTAATTGGACTTGAAATATTGGAAGACTTGCCTGATGTTGATGAAATATACCTCCCAATAGGTGGTGGTGGGTTAGCTGCTGGAATTTTAATTGCAATAAAAGAAAAAAATCCTAATATCAAAATTATTGGTGTTCAATCAAAATCATTTCCATCAATGTATGAATCACTCAAACAAAATAAAGTTACTTCAAGTGGAGGTGAAAGAACAATTGCAGATGGAATCTCAGTTAAAACTCCAGGAGAACTAACATTTTCTATAATTAAAGAACTCATTGATGATATAGTTCTTGTAGATGATACTGAAATTACAAAAGCAATGTTTTTGTTAATGGAGCGAATGAAATTTGTTGTAGAGCCTGCAGGAGCTGCAAGTTTAGCATATTTAATTTCAAATAAACCTGCACCCGGAAAAAAAATAGTTGCAGTAATGGCTGGTGGTAATGTTGACATGTATCTTTTAGGTCAAATTGTAGACAAGGGCTTAGCAGCTATGGGTCGATTACTTGTATTATCAATGGTATTGCCAGATAGACCGGGAATATTCAAAGAGATAGTTGATGAAATTGCATTAGCTAATGCAAATATTGTAGAAGTTATTCACGATAGATTAAGTTCAAAGGCAAATGCAGGTTCTGTCACAGTCACTCTTAGTCTTGAAACTCAAGGAAAAGAGCAAGCAGATTTGTTGATAAAAGCACTTAGAGAGAAAAATATTCAATTCACTTTACTAACATAGTTATTTGAATTTCTTTTTTGCAAATTTCGAAAGACCCTCTTTTTTTAATTGTGCAGACTCTTTCATTACTGAATTATGTTGATTAGATTTGAATTGTTTTAGTTTCTTTTTTAATGCTGAGAATTCATTTGCAAGAATCTTTATTGCATAAATTCCTGCATTTCCTGCTTTGTTTACTCCCACAGATACTACTGGTGATCCTGATGGCATTTCGGTAATTGATAATAATGAATCTAAACCTCCAAAGGCTGAAAATTTTGATGCATCAACTTTTTTTTGATGTTTATCATTATAGACTAAAATTGGAACACCAATTACTGGAATAGTTGTATGGGATGCTATCATTCCTGGTAAATGTGCAGCACCCCCAGCTCCTGCAATAATTAATTTAAATCCCATTTTTTCTGCATGTTGAGCATATTCTGCCAATCTTGCAGGAGTTCTATGTGCTGAAACAATTTGATCCTCATGTTTGATTTTAAATTCATCTAAAATTTTAGCTGCATCTTGCATTATCCTACTATCTGAACTTGAACCCATTATGATTCCAATTAGAGGTTTTTTTGAATAAGGCACAATTAATACAAAAAACTAGAGAATAATAAACAATTACTATTAAAAAAAATCTTAGAATTTTGTTTAAACTAACATTAGATATTTTTAATCCCTGATAATTGATTTAGATGATGACAAAGATCTTAGGAATAATTGGTGGGGGACAGCTTGGGATGATGATCACAGAAGCTGCAAAAAAAATGCCTGAACATATATCAAAAATCATTGTAATTGATCCTACCATTAATTGCCCTGCAGCACAAATGGGGGCTGAACAAATTGTGGCAGATTACAAAGATAAAGATGCGATAATAGATTTAGCAAATAAATCAGACATCATTACATATGAGATCGAATCTGGAGATAGCCAAATTTTAAAATCTGTAGAAAAAAACGCAGAAATTAACCCCTCCCCTGAAACCTTAAGAATTATTCAAGACAAGTTTTTACAAAAATCCTTTTTACAAGATAACGGTATCCCTGTTTCTGACTTTATTCAAATTGAAAATATTTCAGATATTCATGAAGGAATAAAACAATTTGGATATCCTGTTTTATTGAAAGCAAGAAGAGATGCATATGATGGACGTGGTAATTTTAAAATTAATTCAGAAAATGAAATTCAAAAAGCATTTGATTATTTTAAAGGACAAAAATTACTCCTTGAAAAATTTATTCCATTTAAAATGGAAGTATCAGTAATTGCATCAAGAAATACAAAAGGTCAAATCAAAACATATCCTCTAGTTGAAAATATTCATGAAGATAATATTTTACGTGAAACAATAGCTCCTGCAAGAGTTTCAGATGAAATTATACAAAAAGCTGAGAGTATTGCAAATACTACGATGACTGTTCTCAAAGGGGCAGGGGTATTTGGAATCGAAATGTTTCTTACACCAGAAAATGAAATTATTATTAATGAAATAGCACCACGTGTACATAATTCTGGCCATCATACATTACAATCAAGTGAAACATCTCAATTCGAACAACATTTGAGAGCAATTTTGGGTTTGGAGCTTGGTGGTACAAAACTATTACATCCAACCATAATGTATAACATCTTAGGCTCAAAATCATTTGAGGGAAAATATATTCCTGTAACAATTACTCAATCAAATACATATTTGAAAATGTATGGAAAAGTAATTTCAAAACCATTACGAAAGTTAGGCCACTTTAATCTAGTTGGGGTGAATGGTGAATCAATTGATCAATTATTACAAAAATTAGAGTCAGTTAAAGAAGAAATAATCATTAACCCCATCTAATTAGATTTATTAGTTATACAGAAAGAAATCAATTATGGCACTAAATGTAGCTCTAATAATTACAGGTATTGCAATTGGTTTACTTGTAATTTATGCTGCAGATGTTGCACTTGTAGAAATTACAGGTGATGATGAAGGGTTCATTCCATTTGATCATAAAACCAGAGGTATGGGGTTGGGACTTCCTGCATTGATATTGCCAATTGTAGCATTTTTAATTTCACGAAAATACTCATCAAAGGGTCTGGGAATAATGATCATCATTGCAGGTGGTTTGATTATTTTTGGAGGTCTATTTGTTATGGCAAATGCTGATCCTGTTGTAGCTAAAGAAACCGGAAGAAACGTTATGGCTGAATCAGTTCCACTACTCATTGCAGGAGCAATACAAATCGGATTAGGAATACTTAAAATTAAAAAATCCTAAATGATGAATTATGCCAATTTGTGCAAAATGTGAAAATGATGTAAAAAAGGTTTATGATTGTGAYCATACTGATTTTGAAGAGTATTGTGTAGAATGTTATACTGAATTACATTACTATTTGACTGAAAAATAAATCGGTATAATAGAAGCATTTTCAATCATTAATYATTGACTATCAATCAYCCTAAAATTATTGGAGTTAATTTATTCGAAATAATTGAAGCACTACACCACAATAAAGAAGACACTATGTATCTAAAGGAACTTCGTCAAAAACTGAATAGAGAATCCAAAAATGTYAAAGTTGATGTAATGTATTTGTCTAGTTTAGAATATGTCACAACTAATTTTATTGCAGATACAGTTAATCAAAGAGTAGTCTTTCTAACCCCAAAAGCTATGWGTATCATGGATAGAACAATACCTCCAAAAGACTATGAAGAATTTATCAAAATGTTTGCAAATCCKGATAAAGACTTTGGAGATGCTGTCATTTCAGACAATGGAGGCAAACTCAAAAAAGCCTTTGGATTTTTCAAATCATAACCATGACGAGAAAAGACGAAAAAAGAATGAAGAATATTATAAAATGTAAATTTTGTGGCAAGTCTGATCATGTGGAATATTTGGGAGACCTTGATTGGTTTTGCAACAAGAGATGTCATTACAAATTTAGACATAATGAATGATAATTTCTTCTAAACTCCAAAACTTTGTTCTAAACAAATTCTTATTGATATACAAAAAATAGTTTTTGGATATGCAGCGTATCAAGGATATGCTCATTTCAACGACTAGACTTGATTAGTTTGGGTTTGAGTTGTAATTGATCATGATATCGAACAGTTTGCATGTTTAGGTGTGGGGAGTTAATCTCCCTCATACCGTTTAATTTCAATATGGTATCTCAAAAGATAGAATCAATTATTCCATCATGTGTTTTTGATTGAATTTTATCAGATCCCAAACATGATTTAGTTCCTCGTTGATGTGTATCCATTTTATATTGTAAAGTGAATGTATCGACCCTTGTTATGTTTAGGCCATGTTTTCTTTTTGTAAAACTTTTTTTTGCATGAATTAATGTGGCCATTTTTTCCCTTTTACACACATTACACATCATTCGTTTAGTTTGCCCTTTTGTGATAATCACTTCTTTTGCATTACTCCATTCTAGTATTGAACGTGCCTAAAATTCCCTAGATTGTAATGTTTAGATTTTTTATGTGGTCACTGAGCAATAAAAATATGCTAACTGACAAAGATGTTGCAATATACGCATTAGGTAAAACTGAGGGAATMAATTCCTTAGCTGAAACRCTTGGAAAAGGRTTTGATGATGAAAAATACATTGAATCTTGGAATAAAACCATGAAACTTTTAGGAGTTGACATGCCTCTAAAAGAACTAGAAAAAATATACAAAGAATTTGCAAAAAAAATGGATGATATCATAAAGTCTGATGAAATAAAACAGAAAAAATATAAAAAAACACTACGATAAAATAGTTCACAAAAAATAATCTATCGTGAAAGAGATTTCAATCTCACTATTATTGAAAAATATGATGGATGCAGGTAATTATGCTGATGACATATGGAAAACATGTTTAGATGAAAAAGGGAAAAGATACAAGAGAAAAGATATCAACAATTCTTTGAAAAAATTAGTTATCTTGGGATTTATAAAAAAAAATAGAATTTCAAGCACTGATACATTTTACAATAAAATACATTATCCTAATTCTGATGATTACATTGGTTTCATTAACAATATTATATTTGAAAATGAATCTAAAATAAAAAAATCATTAAAGAAATTAGAAAATAAAAAAATATTTGTAGATATCACAAAAGATCTTAATTCWTATAAATTAAAAAAASAYAGTAAAATTRATTATGAAATAYTRTTAGATTCRTACTCAAATTTAATGGAATTAACATCATCAATTTTATTAGTTAAAMAAACTAGTAAAAATGAAAAATTTASAAARCAACTAAYGAATTGTYATRATGAAATTAAAGATACAATAGATCTAATTAAAGAAAAAATTRTTGCTGAAAGAAAATCAACTGAAANNNTAATNANANTAGAAAGGCGRTTTGCAGGCAGAATTCCTAATGASGGRTATCTCAAACTYTRATWWYTTTGATAAAAATTTGTRMAAATAAGAWTTYTNAGTTAAACCACATTACAAATTTAATTTTTTAACTATTTTATACTCTAAAAAAAGACTCTGAGTATTGAAGGTAATTATTTTAGCAGGGGGTCGTGGAAAAAGACTAAAACCAATWACWGATTTTGTACCAAAACCACTTGTACCRATAAAAAATATTCCAATYATAGARTGGCAAATAAAATATTTRAAAAAATTTAATGTATCTGAAGTCATAATTTGTACTGGTTATAAAACAAAGATGATTGAAAATCATTTTAAAATGAAAAATATTGGAATTAAAATAAAATATTCTGTTGAAAAAACTCCTTTAGGTACTGGTGGAGCAATTAAAAAAGCAGGAAAAATGATTAGTGATAAATCCTTTTTTGTAATAAATGGGGACACTATCACAAATATTGATTTAAATAAACTTAGAAAAAAACAAAATTCGATTGCAGCAATTGAGTTAAGAACTCAATATGGAATTTTAGAAACTAGTGATGAAAAAATATTAAGGTTCAAAGAGAAAAAAGAAATTTCTAATACTTGGATGAATGCCGGGATTTACCATCTCCAAAAAGAAGTATTACGTGAATTACCTGTGAAAGGTGATATTGAAAAAACACTCTTTCCAGATTATGCAAAAAAAGGTAAACTCAATACAATCAAATTCAAAAATGTCAAATGGTATTCTGTTGACTCTTTTAAAGATATGGAAGAATGTGAATTAGAAATTGAAAAAATTATCAAATGATGATATTTGCTTTATGCACCGGTTCTATGTAATGTAACCATCATGTATGCCACTTCTTCTACAAATAACTCATCATTACTAACAGATGCATATTTTGTAGCATCATTCCAAAATGTTGGTTTTGGTAATGATTTTTCACTAAAAATTTGTTCACTCAATGATTAGTATGATAAAATAATCTGATAATACTCAGACTCAATCAAAATTAACCTCTTACTAAAACTGCTTACAAGTAACACATTTTGGGAATATTATAGATTCTTTGGCAATTCTACAATGAATGTGGTGGAATTTATCCTGACATTTAGTGTTCCTTTGTGACTAGTAACAATGGTTCTACAACTAGCAAGACCTAATCCTGTACCTTGTTGTTTTGTAGTGTATAATGGTTCAAAGATTTTTTCAACATTAGTTTCTAAAAATAGAATGCCCCCGTTTTAGTCGTGAGAATACGACGGTTGTCGTAAGACTTTAGAATAAAGATTATGTCTGTTCAAATTCGGCTGGGAGTATGTTGTGTTAGGGGATATAGTTAGAGTCCTAGAAATGTCACTAAATTTGCTAAATTATGAGAATGAGTTTATCGATAAAGAGTAAAAAGGCGTTTCCCCGATTAGTCACAAAAACACGACGCTAACTACAGTATAACGAACAGTATGATTAAACAAAAAGAGTTTAGAATCTGATTTATTTTGTACCTAAAATTCACAATTGAACATAAGATAATACTATAAACTTTATTAGATACTCTTAAACTTCATAATCACATAGTATCATACTGGTGATGTAAAAAGTATGAGAATAGGACAAAAGATAGAATGTGTGTTCTTAATTATTGCAGCAACAGTAATATCTGAAAATTTAACGCTCTCAACCCAAAAACAGAATCTTTACTCTGTGGAGACGGAGTTAATATGAAACAGAGTGAAACAGAAACACCCTCAAAATTTAACAAAAAACCCATGATTACAAAATATTTGATTTTGCCATCAGTCATTTTAATATCATTGATAGTTACGGCAACTAGCAACTTTTGGATAATTGACGACGTGCATCATTTTTACTTAGAGATCCTTGCATTCGTGCTTGATTCATTAATTGCGTTTTATTGTCTGTTAAGATTCAAGGCACTTCATGAAAAACTCTTTTTCTTTTTAGGAATTGGCTTTGTCGCAAGTGCCCTGGTGGATGTTCTGCATGCATCCGTTTCCATATATGAAATAGAACAGACAGAATTTCTCAGATATTTCATACCCCAAACATGGGTTGCCGGAAGGCTAATTGATTCAATTATGATGATATTGGTAATAACCAAATTTTCATCAGAATTAAAATTAACAAAAATAACTAAGATGTATAAACAACCATCTCTTGCAGCATTGTTTGCGCTCTTTCTAGGTATTTCAGTAGGATCAATAATTATTTCATATGCGGCTCCTTTTCCACAACTCTTAATCGAGTTTCCAATTCACAGACCCTATGATTTTGTCACATGCATCCTTTTTGCTTGTGCCCTTGGACTATTTTACAAAAAGAAACTCTATACAGTACAGGATAACTTCATCAAGGGCATTTCATTGTTTTTGATCGTTAATGTATTTGCAGAATTGATGATATCTTTTTCAGCTGTAAATTTTGATACCTTGTTTAATGTTGCCCATGTCTTGAAGGATGTGGGATACTTTATCTTAATTATTTCAATGACCTCTTCAATCATCTCACAATATAAGATAAAGGAACTACTAGCCAGTAATCTTGAGAAATCAAAAGAACAACTAAAATTAGATAATGAAATCATCCAAATATCTGAGAAAAAATTTCATTCTTTATACGAACAGTCCCCTGAACTTTTACGAACCGTAGATATTGATGGAAAAATACTTGATTGTAACAGCACATATACAAAGTCTCTTGGATATGAAAAATCAGACATTCTGGGAAGATCATTTTACGAACACACTGCAGATAAAAGCATGGATGATGTGAAGGATTGTTTTGAGACCTGGAAGCGAAATGGAGCGGTAAAAGACAGAGAGATTTGGCTTAAACGAAAGAATGGACATGAATTTCCCGTACTAATTAGTGCCGTCTCAATCAAAGATGAGAATGGTGATACGGTTAGCAGTACCATTATCAAAGATATTACAGAAATCCACAAAAGAAAAAAGATCATCAAGAACCAGCTCGAAGAGCTAAAGCAAATGGACATTCAAAAAGAAGAGTTTTCTACAATGGTTGCACACGAGTTAAGAACCCCTCTTACCCCGATAGCAGGATATCTTGAGATGCTGCTAAACGAAGACATTACTGGTAAACGAAGCACGGAGGAAATAGAGATGCTCCAAGAGATTCAAAAATGCAGTARTAGGTTGTCCGATTTGGTCGAAGAAATATTTCTGGCACAAAGGCTGGAATTAGATCAAGTAAAGATACACAACGATTATTTCCAAGTAAATGATTTCATGGTTGATGTTCTAAAGTCAAACAGTATCAGCATGAAGGAAAAAAAGATAGACTTTGTCGATTCGACACCCAGAGACTATACAATATACGGAGACTCTGAAAAGATTAAGCAAATATTTTCCAACCTGATATACAATGCAATTGACTTTGTTCCAGAGTATGGAAGAATAGAGATTAATGCCCAAGAMGCAGTTGGGACATATTCATTCTTTGTTAGAGATAATGGCAAGGGAATATCAAAAGACCAATATGACAAACTATTCAACAAATTCTATCAGGTGGATTCATCCATGAGAAGAACTCATGAGGGTACAGGTCTAGGTCTTGYMATATGCARGGGACTMGTWGAGRSKATGGGWGGMAARATATGGGTKGAWTCMGAWGAAGRYWAWGGWRSTACATTTTACTTTAGCATTCCAAAGGAGAAAAATGAAGATACTGATAATTGATGACAGTGAGTTAAACTGTAAATTTTTAGATATCTTTCTGAAAAAAATGGGTCACACTTGTATCATATCTAATGATGGAAAAAAAGGAGTAGACCTCATCATGCAAGAGAACTTTGATAGAATTATGCTGGATCTTGCGATGGCAGATTTTTCAGGGTATGATGTATTGGACAGATTAGACGTGTTGGGTGTA
>NVWC01000020.1 GCA_002317795.1 Nitrososphaerota archaeon | reverse complement strand
ACAAAAAAAACAAAGAAGACTATAAAAAAAACAACAGTGATAACAACAGTGACCACATATGAAGAAGTAAAAAATAAAACTAAAAAGAAAACTAAAATAAATAGAAAAAGAGATCCAAAGACAGGAAGATTTGTTTCGACAACCCCCAATCAATGTGCATGTGAAAACGGAAGTATTTTTAGTCAACATACCAGGCCAGATTGTCCTAAATTATGGAAAAGGTCAAATATAGGATTGGGATATAATATGAGAAGATTAGGATATAACTTTTGATCAAATTATCACATTTTTTTATAACTAACATTTTTTTATATTTAAAGATATAAACTCGATTGTGATATACACCAAATGAGCGGAATATACTTTGTTAGACATAATCCATATAAAAATAGAAATATTTATAAAATAGGATTTTCTTCTGATATAAAATCTAGGTTATGTAATTACAATACAATGGCATTACCGTGTGACAGATTCACTGTTAATAAGGTAATTACATCAGAATATTATATGAATAACATAGGAGAACTCCGTTATCTTGAAAGAACATGTCATAATATATTACGAAAATATAGATTATTTAATACAGAATTATTTGAAATAGATGATTTCAAAGAAGTATTTAATGAATTAATTTGCGACCTGTCAGACAATAATATTAATGTAACTGTCTACGACAATATAAATCCATTGTTCAAGCGTAAATTTTCAAAACCTGAAAACAAATTAAATTTCGATTATCAAATCCCAAAAGTAGCGAAATTACGAAAATATTTTGAGTCGAATGACACAGGCATGCTTGTATATCCTCCAGGATGGGGCAAAACATATATAGCAGGTCAAATCTTCAAAGATTACAGAAACGTTGTTGTTTTTGTTTCTCAAATATTAGTCGCGAACGAATTCAGCAAAATGTGCAAGGCATATGGTTTAAAATGTGAAATAATAAATTCAGACCATATATCTGGAAATGATATGAAAATGATTCAAAATGGAGATATAAAAATTATCAATTATCAAAGTTATCAAAAATGCAAAGATAGATTAATTAATGTTGACCTGATAATTTATGATGAAGCCCATCATATTTACGCTGAAAAATTTAGCGAAACATTAAAACTTCCGAGCAACAAAAAGTTATTTTTGACGGCAACACCTAAAATAGTTGACGAATTCGATATAAAAATTCCAATAATAGATCGAGAAAGTATCAGAGATAGCATAAAAAAAGGTAGATTATGTGACTACAGAATAGTCACGTTTAAAGAAACGAGTTTATTAGAAACCATCAATAAACTAATTAATGTGCACGGCAGAAAAAAAATAATAGTATTTTTCAATAAAAAATCAATTGGAGATTTGGAAAGAAAATCAAAAACATTTTCAAGAATATTGAACGAAAATAATATTAGAAGTTATGACATGCACGGTGATTTGAGCAAAACTAAAAAAGATAAAATAATGACAGCATTTTGCGAAGAAGGCCCTAGGGTAATATGTAATGTTAATATGATATCAGAAGGAGTATCAATTCCGTGTGCGGATTGTATATTATTTGCAGAATCAAGAAGTTCATCAATAGGAGTTGTTCAAAATATTGGGAGAGTATTGCGAAGACATTTAGACAAAGATATTTCTCTGATATGTTTACCTCCTTCGATGCTTGATGCTATAAGTATTTTAAATATTATGTACCACACGGATCCATATATCAGAAAGAACAAGAATATGTTTATATCTGATAACATGAAAGAACTAAATAAAACATTTGTCAGAATTAAAAACAATAAATCTGGGGGACTGTGGGAGCATAAATATCAAATAGCAATTGAATATGAAAACACAGGAAAAATAATAGATTCAAAGACAAAATACAAAAAAGTTAATTTGGGATCATGGATTGCACAAAATAAAAAAAAATATTATATTGACCAATTGTCAAAAGATAAAATCATATTATTATGCAAATTGACTAAATTCAATAAATGGCACAATAACATGAAACAAAAAAGAGATGATATTATATTCAAAGAATGGACACAAGCATGTAAAAACTATGAACAATCTTTCAATAAATTGATTGTTTTATCAACAACATTTGGAGAGTACAACATTGGAAAATGGTTGACCGGAGTGAAGCCTACGAATTCAAAGCAATTAAAAATGCTCAAAACGATAAAATCATACAAAAACTTGATAACTGCAAAAAAATCTAACACAAAAAAAGTAAAATCACTCCAAAAATATTTTGATTCGATCTCTAAATAACGTAATTTAGATCAAACACTGCATCTAATAAAAAATAATATATTTATACGTCACATTGTGTACCGTCACAATCAGAACTATAACATATACCACAACATGTATCATAAGATTTTAATTGTATTTTTTCAGCTTTATTTTGTGCATATTTAAATAATTTGATAATTTTTTCAGTAATACTCTTAAACATCATTGTTATATATGAGAATTATTCAATTTTCACAATGAAATAATTATTGAATAATGGAGCAAAAATATCAACATTGGACAATAAAATACTTTATTATTGCAGCGATGAAATAGTAAAATTATTATTTAATAATGGAACAAAAATATACACAGATGCTATTTTAAATTTAAATCTAAAAAAAAATACTTTATTGAATTTGTTAAAAAATGTTTCAAATTATAACGAATATTAGATATTTTTTTACAACATTTAATAATATGTTAATGTTAAATCATTAATTGAAATTGATGCAATCCATCAGTAGTTTTAACATTGTTTACGTATTCTTCCCATGTAAATAACTTTCCATTGAACTTGTATGTGTGTTTTCCGAACAATATAATTTCAGAGTATAAAATTTTATTTGATTTTAATTGATTAAAAATTTCTCCTAGTTGTTTAAAATCAGAACCAACAGAATTTTTCTGACCTGCAGTATTTTCTAATAGAATCATTACATCTTTTGATGTTTTACCTGCTCTACTCAAACCCTCAACTAATCTCTTAATTCCACCTTCCTCACCTGTTCCTAAATGACTACCAAGATGTGTCACAAGATATGGAATTCCTAATTGTGAACACCTCTCAATTTCATCAATCAAAGTTTTAACTGATTTTTCAAATCCTTCTACTTTTGGTGATGCAAGATTTGGTAAATATGGCATATGTGCACAAGTTGCCAATCTCTCAATTTTGCTTTCTTTTAGTTTTGATTTAAAATTAGCAATATCTTCTTTGGTGAGTTCTTTTGCATTCCATCCTCTTGGATTTCTGGTAAATATTTGAAAAGCAGAGCATTTTCTTTCAACTGCATTATCTACTGCTTTGTCAATTGATCCTGATATTGAGACATGACAGCCAATCTGCATATGTAACATTTTCTTTAAAACATAATTTAAACCAGCATTCAATATATCAAACCCAGATTTTTAAGTAAATTAGGTTAATCACTATTATGCTTGAACTTGGACCCGATGAAAAAGCAAAGTATCCTTTCTTGACTGATGCTGGCCAGTATCTAAAAGACAAAGGTTTTCCTCTAGTCCAATTTGGTACAGATCCAGATCTCAAATCATCTGTTGAAAAAGCATTTCACAGGCTCAAAGTATCAACTGAAGGAGGAATTTACAAATCTGATCTCATTGATGGCCAAGCATCAAAATCATATGTTCTTGAAAGAGAAGTTTTTTCATTTCTTTTAGCAATAGTTATGATAAAATTAACTGGTATGAATACACTAGTCAAACGATTTGCATTAGCTGAAGCAAGAAGAGCAGAACAACATCTTGAAAAAGATTTGGGAAATGCTACTGATAAATCAAAAATTGATTTAGCTATTAGAATAATTTCTGATTTATTTGGTATTGAGGTAACAAAACAAAATGATTTTTTTGTAATGCCTGTATCTGATTAYATCAAACATTCAGTTACTTTTCATGAACGAGAATGGAAATTAATCAATAGACATGTTGAAGATGGTAAAGTRTTCTTAACTCCAGATAAAACAGTTAGATTAATTCGAAAAGAATTAGGTAGTTACATTAGTTCAAAAATTATTAATGCTCCAATACCACCAATGATTCCTGGATTTGAAAATTATGTTGGTGAACTAGTTTCAATTTGTAAAAAACTTACACCWTCTTACACCATTACTACTGGAGAACATCCTCCATGCATAAAACATGCAATTGAAGTTCTTGAAAAAGGAGAAAACCTTCCACACTCTGGGAGATTTATGTTAGCAGCATTTCTATTATCAAAGGGTCAAAGTGTTGAACAAATTGCACCTTTGTTTAAAAATGCCCCTGATTATAATGAACGAGTTACACTTTACCAACTAAATCATCTAGCAGGACTTTCTGGAAGTGGTACACAGTATTCATGTCCTTCATGTGAAAAATTAAAAACACAAAATTTGTGTTTTATCATACCTGAGTGTGATAATATCATCAATCCATTACAATTTGGAAGAAAGAGAAAATAATGAAAGAAACTAACGTAAAATTTTTAGAAGATTCATTTAAAAAATACTATTTTGATCATTCTGATTTAATTCACGTGCCTGAACGTACATCTGAGAGGGAATTTGGATATCAAAAATTCAATTCTGGAATGAATCGTCATATTTCCATTAAGGATGATAATGCATTACATTTGTTATTTATGCAAAATATACCATCTGATGTTTATTGTTCAAACGCATATTACTCATTTCCTGATTTACAGATGAATGAAAAAGATTGGAAGGAAGCAGATTTAATTTTTGATATTGATGCAAAAGATCTAAATCTATCTTGCAGAAAAAATCATACAGTATCAATCTGTAATGAATGCAATGATGTATCAAAGAATTCAGATCATTGTTTAAAATGTAAATCAATAAAACTAGAAAAAAAATCTCTACCGTGTAAAAATTGTATAGATTCCTCAAAAAATGAAGTATTGAAGCTATCTGAAATTCTAATTAATGATTTAGCAATTTCTAAAAATGATATTCATGTTTATTTTTCTGGAAACGAAGGATTTCATGTTTATGTGTATAATTCACAATTTCAACAAATTGGTTCTAGAGAGAGATCAGAACTCGTGGATTACATCATGTTTAATGGAGCAATTCCTGAAACATTTGGAATGAAGAAATTCAAACCAAACCGTTCATCTTTTTCTGATTTTAATGAATATGGATGGAGAGGCAGATTCTCAAAACAAGTATTTGGTTCAAAATCAAAACGCTCAAAAATTATTTCAGAGTTACTGACAAATGGCTATTCTTCTTTTCAAAAAACACTTGAAGATGTTTCAGAAAAAATTGGTACAAAAATTGATCCTAATGTAACTATGGATATTCATAGAATTTTTAGATTACCTGGTTCCATTAACAGCAAAAGTGGATTAACCAAACTTTATTGCAAAGATTTAACAAAATTTGATCCATATGTTGAAGCATCATTTCTAAATGATAATTCAGTTGAAGTTATTGCAAATTGTCCTATAGAATTTAAATTAAAAAATAAAAAATTTGGACCATACATCAATGAAAAAGTAACAATTCCTACATTTGCAGCAGCTTACATGATTTGCAAAAAACTAGCCACAATAGCTTAATTTTACMGGTAAGACATTAATTTACCAAATCTCAAGCAAGGTTGATTTTGTATAGTGCCTCTACTGATAAGCAAGCTCCRCCTCCTGATGCTGGAAAATACATCAGAYTAGGTATAGTTGCCATACTTGGCGTCATAATTTTTGCTACAGTAGGCAATCAGGCAGTAACTTTATCGATGAATTTTACTGAATTTGGAGAACAATTCACAAAACCACTCTTTTACACATTAGTATCTACAATAATTTTATCCCTAATTGCACTTGTACGTGTAAATATTGTTGGAAGATCTTCTATTTTCTGGTATGCAATTAGTACAGGAATCAAGTTTCTTGGACAAGGAGGGCAACAGCCACTTGCATCTAGTTTTTCAAGTTTCAAAAAATACAAACTAACTTCACCACAATTTGTTATTTGGCAGATTACAAAGATTCTCCTTTTTGGAGCATTCTTTGCAAATATCATGTTTGGATTTGCAGCAATATCATTTATTGATGGAAATACTTTTGGACTTGAAAATTTACCAAACTTATTTTCATTACCTTTTGTAACTCCTGACACTGATCCAAATTATGCAGTAGAAAAAGTTGTACCAATGATTCCTGCATTAGTTATTTTAATTCCTCCAATACTTGCAGCAATTGGATTACGTTTACTTTTGTAYGTTGGTGTTCACAGACTTATTGATGTAGTTACATCATATATTCAGGACTCTACTGAAGGAAAACCAAGATATCTTAATTATGTTTCAACTATAGAAGGAATTTTTGGAATAGCAATTATTTGGATTGGAATTAATCTTTTCTTTACTGATCAAATTGATTATAATACAAGATATGTAATTGGGGGCACACTAGTTATTGGTTTTGCATTAATCGCATTTGCAGTATTTGATAGAATTAGAGCAAAGGTTCTAACTCACATGTTTAAACGAGATGTGTATATTAGAATTCTAACAATTATTACAATTGCAATAATTGTAGCAGGTGTTGTTTCTGTGAATAATAGTATTGCTGATGCAAAAAAGATTGAATATTTGGGTCCATACACTGCACAACAAGTTGGAGTAAACAGATATCTTGGTGAATTAAATGATATACAAGAAAATAYCCATGATCCACAACTAACTTCAGTTTCTTCAAATAATATCAATAATTATGTACAGCAAAATAGTGATGTTCTTGATGTTATTCGAGTTTGGGACTGGGAAGCAGCTTTTGCTAAACTAAAACCTGAAATTGGTTTAATTCCTTATGTGGACTTTGAAGATAACGATATTCTTCGTTTTAACAATACTTTGTATTGGACAGCCTCAATGAAACCAATTTTACCATCATCAGTTAGCCTTGATAATAAATGGTATAACGAGCATCTTGTTTATACGCACGTTCCAAATGGATTTCTTACTTTAGAGGCAACTGATGGGAAAATTGTTGATAGTGACAAATTTTTCAAACAAAGAGAAATTTACTATGGTGAGGGTGGATTATTTGAACAAACTTGGTCTGGTTATCCTACTTCTAGAGGTTCTGAGAGTGCAGAACTTGGAGGAGTATCTTATTCAGGTTTAGGTGGATTGGATGTTGCACCACCRTTAAGTTGGATATTTGAGCCAAACTTTGTACTATCATTTCCTTCTGAATCAGTTCACATAATGAGATACAAAGATGTCCATGACAGAATGGAAATATTATATCCATATTTTCTTTATAATTTGTTTGGACAAGAATTAGATTCAATTCCTGTAACTGATGGAACAAACTCCTATTGGTTAATCCCGTTAATTATTGGATTTGATACACACGATGTACCATGGTCTGTTGGAAATCCATACTTACGTTTGGTAGGTTATGCACTTGTAGATTCATACAATGGTGATATTCAATTACTACAAACTGGAGATGATTTCTTTTCAGAAATGTTTGTTAGTCAATACGCTGATCAATTCGTACCAATTCCAGCATGGTTAGAAAAACAAGTTAGATATCCTGCTGAATTATTTAATTGGAAAACAGAGATGTACAATATTTACCATGTAACTGATGTTGAGACATTTATTCAAGCCAATGAATTTTATGAAATTCCTCGTGGCCTTGATACCTATTATGTTGAAGCAAAACCACCAGGATTTTCAGAAACTGAATTTATAGGATTATTGTCATTAGAATTAAGAGGATCTCAGGGAAGAAATCTTGCAGGATATATGATAGTTGAAAATGATCTTGCAAATYTRGGRGATTTACAATTTTATGAAGTTCCATTAAATTCTACAACAAAATTAATTGGTCCAACTGCAGTTAGAGAGGCAYTAGATAGAGATCCTGATTTCGCTCAACTAAAGACACTTTTGAGAAATCCAAGAATTGGTGATAATATTTTGTATCGTGTAGGTGATCATGATGTATACTTTATTCCAGTGTATACTGCTGGTGCTGGAGGAGTAGTTGCTCAACTAGGCACAATTGCTGCAGTTGGTGCTGCATTTAATGGAGAATACTTTGTAGGACTAGGCGAAACTCAAGAAGCAGCCTTTGAAGCATATCTAAAGAAAGTTTCAGGTGTTGCATCATCTATTACAGTAGCTGATGTTGATTATGTTGAACTAGTAAGGGATGATAGAATTAATATCATAAAGTCTGTGTTTGAGAAAAATGACATATCAATTGCTGAACCAACATCCATTCAAATTCCGTTGTCATTTAATGAAGGAGAAATAATCTTCTTTACTGAAAATGATCAGGCAGAGGCTGAAGAATTTCTAGCTGAATTCATTGATGACTTTGTAAAGCCACGTACTGATAGAGTATTCATGTGGCAAGAAGAAAATAATCTTAATGTGGGAACCATATTAGTTAAAGATGGAATTCCTGAGATACATTATGTCTCAATTGAGGTAGGCAACTAATTGCTACTTGTTGTTGATAATGGTTCAATTTACACAAAAAATTTAACTGATTATCTGAACGAGAAAAATATTTCATTTGAGAAACACACTCCTCAACTTTTTCATTTAGATTCTCTTAAAAGTTATAATTCTATAATTTTATCAGGAAGAAGAAAAAATGAAAAAAAGATTAATCAAATAAATTCAAAAATAATTACTTTGTCAATTAAAAATAATGTGAAATTACTTGGTATTTGTTATGGAGCAGAAATTTTAGCTTTAACTTTGGGTGGAACGATTAAAAAATCKCAATCACTTCAAAAAGGTAATGAAACAATTAAAATYWTTAAAGATAATTTAATTTCAAATRATAMTTTGAATGTCTTTGAGAGTCATGGGTATGAGATATCCAAATTACCAGGCGTATTAATYYCACTTGCAGAATCAAAGAAYTGTAAATATGAAATTATTCAATATGAAAAAAAATTGATTTTTGGAACCCAATTTCATCCTGAAATGAGTAAAGATGGTCATGATTTGATTCAAAAATTTTGCTTACTCTGATTGATTTTAATTACTCTCAGATTTTTCCCCATTCATGGAACAAGATGTTCATGAATTAATTTTACCACTAGTTGATGAGGAAAATATCTGTCTTCCATTACCGATTAACGTAGTTTCCAAATATTGGAATATTGAATTACCTATGGCTGAAGCCATAGAAACTGCAAAAAAATATTCAGGTTTTGATGGAAGTATTCTAATTGAAGGAATAGAGTCTGCTGAAAGACATGGATTAACATGCAAAATTATTCATTCATCTTTATCTGAATTAAAAAAAATAATTGATGCTGGTATTCCACCAATTGTTATTTTACCAGGAATTCCTGAAATTACACAACATGCATCAATAATTACTGGTTATAATGATGAAGAAAAAACAATTCTTCATTATATTCAGAAAGGTAACCAAAAAGGTGAACAACAAGAAGGAGCAATACCTCAAGATATTTTTGAAAATGAATGGTCTGAAGAAGGTAATTTAGTGATAGTACTTGCACCAAATGATATTTTATCTTCTCTAAAACTTGAAAATGATACTAGTAACAAATCAAATAGATTGTGTTTTGATTCAGAAAGATCAAGTATATTAAAAAATTATTCTAAAGCACTTGAATCATTAAAGCAGGCAATAGAATTACAACCAAAAAATCCAACTGCTYTACAYCTTTTAGGYTCTTTAATGAATGAGCAAAAYTCAACAGAGTGTGTAGAATTTTATGAAAAATGTTTAGAAATCAAYAACAGATCATATTTGACATTTAATGGACTAGGAAATTTTTATCTTAAATCAAACCAATTTGAAAARGCAGAAAATTATTACACCAAAGCTATAACAATTGATCCAAAAAGATCAGCCAAAATTTACAAAAATCGTGCTTTTCTTAGAGAAAAACAAAATAAAAATTCAGATGCAAAAGATGATCTAAAAAGTTATTTGAAATATTTTCCTAAAGCCAAAGATAGAGGAATAATCGAGCAGGCAATCAGAGAATTATAATGCGGAGTGCGGGATTTGAACCCGCGGCCTTCAGCTTGGGAAGCTGACGTCATACCAGACTAAACTAACTCCGCTTAGGTGGCATTCATTAATTATGATTAAATATCTTGATTGAATAATTATATCATGGATGCAAAATGCCCAGAATGTGAAAGAGTTGCAATTTTAGATGATGAGATTACTAAAGTAAAATGCCCCCATTGTAATTTTGAGGCAGATTATGATACTTATCTTGAAATTATGAAAGACCAAGCAATGAATATGGTATCTGATTATATTCCAGATAGACCTGGAATTTGATTACCAATAACTTCCTTTATCTGAGCAATCCAAGTGAGCACCACAGTTCGGACAAAACATATGGCATGCTTGCATGTCCACCATTTTATTATCACACTTTGGACACTTGATATCTTCTATCATTATTCTCTTTTACAGTCTTGATTTAAAAATAATGTCCAAAGCTTAATTAGACGTTCAACTTTTTTTTGAATACTTGACTAACTTCAAACTCACAATTTCAGATATAAAGGGAAAATCTATTTCCAAAGAACTCAAAGACAGTGATGCAAATCCATTATTGGGATTGCAATTAGGAAATGAAACTGATGCTACAATTGTAGGATTATCTGGAAAATTAAAACTCACTGGAGGAAGTGACAAGTCTGGAGTTCCAATGAGATCTGATATTCATGGTGCAGCAAGAAAACGTGTTTTACTTTCTAAAGGAGTAGGTTTGCAAGCAGCAGAAACTGGACAAAGAATAAGAAAACTAATGCGTGGAAATACAATTTCAGAAGAAATCTATCAAGTAAATTGTAAATTTGATGGTGAATTACCTGTTGAAGCACCTGCAGAAGATGCAAAAGAATCAACAGATAAAAAAACTAAAGATAAAAAAGAATAACTTAACATATACCGATTCTACATTTTGACTCATGCATTGGAGAGAAACTCTTCCTGATTGGTACATCAAAAAATATGGTTATCAACCATGTGTTAACATTGGAACTTCAGGACATGTAGATCATGGAAAAACAACACTCATTCAAGCATTATCTGGTTCGTGGACTAGTGTTCATAGTCAAGAACTAAAACGAGGAATTACAATTCGTGTTGGATATTCTGATGCTGCATTTTACAAGTGTACAAGCTGTGAAGAACCATTAGGATTTTCTACAACTCCAAAATGTAAYAACTGTGGAAAAGAAAGTGAATTATCTAGAGTTGTCAGTTTTGTAGATAGTCCTGGCCACGAAAGTTTGATGGCAAATATGCTTTCAGGTTCTGCATTAATGGATGGAGCACTATTACTAGTTGCAGCAAATGAAAAAGTTCCAAAACCCCAAACAAAAGAACATCTTTTAGCTCTTCAAACTCTTGATATTCAACAAATAGTTGTAGTTCAAAATAAAGTCGATTTAATTTCATATGATGAAGCATTAACAAACTATCAAGATATAACTAAATTTGTTAAAGGAACACATGCATCAAAAGCACCAATCATTCCAATTTCTGCCCAATCTGGTTTGAATGTTGATGCATTAATTGGTTCAATAGAATCAACAATCAAAACACCAACAAGAGATGAGAAAAAAGATACTGTAATGCATGTTTTACGTTCTTTTGATGTGAATAAACCAGGTAYAAAATTAAAAAATATCAAAGGTGGAGTAATTGGTGGAAGTCTTACTCAAGGAATTTTTAAAGTTGGTGATGAAATTGAGATTAAACCAGGAATCGTAAATGAGAAAAAGAAAATCTATGAACCTATATTGACAGAAATTACATCTTTGGGAACTGCTGCAGGAATAGTTGAATCAGTAAAACCTGGMGGTTTGGTAGCWATTGGAACAAAACTAGATCCATCAATGACTAGAAGTGATTCTTTTATTGGTTCAGTAATTGGAAAACCAGGWACATTACCTGAAAATTCATCTCTGATAAAATTRGAAACAAGCTTGTTTGATTCAGCAGTTGGAATTACTGAGGATATCAAAGTTCAACCAATAAAATCTGGAGAACTACTTCGATTAAACATTGGAACCGCCCCTGTATTAGGAAAAGTTGTAAAAATTAAATCAAAATCTGTAGAGATTGAACTTAGAAGACCTGCATGTATCTTTGAAAATGGTAATGTAGCACTTAGCAGAAGAATAGATGAGCGATGGAGATTAATCGGTGCAGGAATAGTTGGTTGAAGTAATATGCGATACTAGTTTTTTAATTCATTTAGCAACTAGACGAATCAAAAATATAGATAATTTAGATATGGAAATAGGCTCAATTTCATTTGTTGTTCCTGAAGTAGTAAAAAATGAATTAATTAGACTACAAAATAATCCAGAAAAAAAACATGAAATAGAAACAACTTTGAATTTTATAAAAAAACTAAAATCAATTTCAATTCAAGGAAATTTTGCAGATAAAGAATTGATAGAATATGTAAAAAATAATAGATCTATTATTGGAACCATGGATAAAGCATTGAAAAAACAGATTAAACAGACAGGCAGTTCTATACTTTCTTTCTCAAACGATAAAATTATTTTGGAATCTTAGAAAAATTTAACTTTGAGAGTTTTTTATTAATAATTATATGATTTTAGAAAGTCCTGCTTTTGATAATGGTGGAACYATACCACAAAAATATGGATATAAAAATGGAAATMTYAGCATWCCATTAAAAATTTCTGAAATTCCAGAMRAWACAAAATCTTTAGYTTTGATWATGGATGATCCTGATGCAATGGGTGTAGTTGGAAAAGTTTGGGTACATTGGGTTTTRTGGAATATTTCTACAAATACAAAAGAAATTATTGAAAATTCAATCCCTGAAGATTCTATTGAAGGAAAAACTGATTTTAATGAAATTGGTTATGGTGGACCAGCACCACCAGACAAAGAACATACTTACATTTTCAAACTTTATGCTTTGGATATTACACTAAATCTAAAACAAGGTTCCACAAAAACTAAAGTAGAAGAATCAATGAAAGAACATATTATTACTGAAACAAAACTCGAAGGAAAGTTTGCACCATAATATTAGTTAATTTTTAGTTTAAGGATTATTTTTTCAAAAAGAGTAATAAATACAGATAATTGATGAAAAATATTGAATTCACATTCTACTTTAATTTCAGTTGGAAATTTTAATTTAAAATTAAATCATCTTTTGATTATTGGTATTCTTTCAATAGCTTTTTCTACTTCATTTTTGATTAGATCGCAACCTGCAGATTTTGGTTGGGAATTAAATGAATTTGATCCTTTTTTCAATTATAGAGCAACTCAATATATTGTAGATAATGGAATTGATGCATATTTTCAATGGAATGATGAACTAAGCTGGTATCCACATGGTAGAGATGTTTCTTCAAATTCTCAAGTAATGTTGCATCTTACTGCTGCAACAACATATGGGATTTTTGGAGGTGGTGGAAGTCTTTATGATTTCACAATATTATTTCCAGTAATTTTTGGTTCTTTAACTGCTATAGTTGTTTTTGCACTAGTTAGAATAATTGGTGGTACTACAGCTGGATTATTTGCAGCATTATTTTTTTCAATATCCATACCTATTATTATACGAGGCCAAATAGGTTGGTTCAAATCAGAACCACTTGGCCTGTTTTTCAGCATCTTAGCAATTTATCTTCTTTTAAGTGCAATAAAGTCAAAAAATAATAAAATTATAATTCCTAAATTAATTGGAGCTGGTGTTTTTATAATATTTGGATTGTCTGCATGGGGCGGTGATCAGTTTTTTATTCTACCTTTGGGCATTTTTTTCTTAACATTACCTTTCTTAAGAACAGATCATAAATTTTTAATTTGGGCTATTCCACTTTTTACAATTTCCACCATTTTATCATCATTAGCATTTGAAAGATTAGGAACTAATTTTATTATTGGATTGGGAGGACTATCATTAATTATACCTACAACTTTTTTAATATTCTGTATTATTATTCAAAATAAAAGTAGTGAAAAAAATAAAATCAGAAATGGTTTAATTTTTCTGGTGGTAATTATAATAATTGGTTCAAGTTTTCTAATATTGGGAACTGATTCAAATTTTATCCCATTACCTACTCATAGATATCTTAATGCATTAAACCCATTTTTAACAACTGCAGATCCACTAACTGATTCTGTTTCTGAACATGCAACAACTACACTTGCACAATCATTTCTTTTTCATTCAGTATTGATGATATTTGCAGGATTGGGTATTTGGTTAATTTTAAGGAAATCTAAACTTAATTTTATTAAAAATGATATGATCTCATTTTCATTAATAATTGGATTAATTGGAGTTTATGTTAGTTCTACTTTTGTAAGATTAGAAGTATTTGCTTCAATCTCGATAATTATTTTATCTTCGTTAGGTTTGTCTTTATTGTTAAAAGAGATCATTTCAAATAAAATTGAAATTAAAAAATCTAAAAATTTTGCTATTAAATCATCACTCTTAGTTTTTATGATAATTGTATTGGTTATTCCATTAATTTATCCTGTAAATGGAAATGTCTTTTCAATTGCACATAATCCTCCAACAATTATGAATGGGGGTAGCACATTTTCAATAAGTACTACTGATTGGATTGATTCAATGGAGTGGATTAAGAATAACACTCCTGAAGATGCAGTAATTGGTTCTTGGTGGGATTATGGATATTGGATCCAAACAAAAGCAGAAAGAGCATCCTTAGCTGATAATTCAACAGTTATTGATCATATAATAAAAAAAATAGCAGAAATGTTCACTAAATCCCCCGAACAGGGATGGCAAATTTTACGTGATATGAAATCTGATTATTTTGTAATTTTTGTTGCAGGTCAAAGATTAGCTGTAGATTATGAGGATCAACCAATTTATCTTTTGAATGGCGGGGGAGATGAATCAAAAAAGTATTGGTTTATTAAAATTGCTGGAGAACCGTTATCCAAGTATTTACATTCTGATGGAACTAGTGGAACTGATTATTTTTGGAATGAAACTCTATTAGGAAAAATGATACCATTTACTCCTTTAGTTTATGTAAATCTTCAAACAAATCAACAATCAACTGTCTACCAACCTGGTTTTACTGCAGTATATGTGAAAGATATTAAATTTCCAATAGATGGAGATGGTCCACTAAGATTAGTTTACAGTTCTCCAAGTTTTGATGTTGAAAAAGGTAAACAAATGATTGGAGTATTTGTTTATGAAATTAACAAAGATTATGGCCCTTTAAATTAATTTTCTAATTATATCTCTCAGCTAATCTATATCTCATATATTTATCATCAGGTGAAAATTTTGCAGGATGTGCAGAAATTGTATCCTCATGACATCGTGGACATTTTTCTTTTAGTGTATACTGAAAACATTTGATACATTTTCTTAATTGAAATCTCATTTTAGTTATCCTCTAGTTTTCTTTGATTCTTCTCTGGTAAATTTGAATGAGCCTYTTTTCTTTTCTATATTGGTTTGAATTTCAGTAATAATTGGYTTCAATGTTTTTTCAGCWGATTTGAAATCATCTGATGTAATTGATAATCTATATTTTGGTGCYCCCAAGTATGTAATATCCATTTTAGAATCTTTCTTTAAAACATCTAGCAAGATTTTYTTAATTATTTCAAYTCCATTTGATTTAGTATTTGTTATCTCCATTACACCTCTAATTTCAACTGATGGCAGTTTAATTTTTGAGCATATTTCYTCAATTACTGTTGCAGTTTTTTTTGCAAGTTTAAGATCCTTTACAGAYTCTATTCCATTTCTTCCAATTTCAATAAATGCATCATAAACTGAATCAAACTTTGAATAAATYACATCTTCTAATTTTTCAATTTCTTCATCTGTTAATTTTGTTTTATCTTGAACATTTTGTAGTAGMGTTTTACCTTTTTCATATTTTTTAACTTCTTTTAGTTTCTGTTTTTTCTGATCTTTTGATACTTGTTTTAGTGAAAGATCAATATCCCCTCTTTTGACATTGACTTTTTTTACAAGTAGAACTTTTTTCTCTCCATCTTTTACAAATCTACTAATTGATCTAATCCATCCTGGAGCAATCTCTGAAATATGTAAAAATCCTTGGATTTCRTCATATTCATCTAATGTAACGTATGCACCATGATCCATTACTTTAGTCACTGTAGCAAGAATAATCTCTCCTTGTTCAGGCATTTCTTGAATTTCAGTAGACATTTCTTCTAAAACTCTTCACTGTGTAAATTAATGTTTGCTGGTCAGAAATCTATTCCTTTCTTTGCTTTGATACCTTTTTGAAATGGGTGTTTTATCTCCCTCATCTCTGTAACTAAATCAGCTATATCGATTACCTCTTYTTTGGCATAATTTCCTGTAAGYACAAGATCTACTTTTGATGGTTTTGATTTGATTATATTCAAAACATCATCCACTGAAATTAATTCAAGATTTACTGCATAATTTATCTCATCTAAAATTACAATGTCATAATTTCCAGACTGAATTTTTTCATTACTAATCTTTATAGCTTCTTTGGCAATTTCTTTATGTACTTCTTTTGAAGTTTTATCATCTATAATTCCTACAAATCCTTTACCTACTGCAATCATTTCAAATTCTGGTTCTAATCTTTTTGATGAATCCATTTCACCATAATGCCATGAACCTTTAATGAACTGAATCATGCAACTCTTTTTCCCATAACCAGTAGCCCGTAAAGCAATACCTAATGCTGCAGTTGTTTTTCCTTTCCCTTTTCCAGTATAAACAATGACTAGACCATCTTTTTCCATGAATACTATTCAAATAATCTTACTAAAAACATTGGGCAATACAAAAGATATCAGTTTAAATAAAAAATATTCCTAGTCATTCAAATTGAAAATTCCTAGAATTGTTTTAGCAGGTGCTACAAGCGGTGTTGGTAAGACATCAATTACATGTRCAATTATTCATGCTTTACAAAAAAAAGGCTACTCAGTTCAACCATTTAAGGTAGGACCTGATTATATTGATCCTATCTATCTTTCAAATATTTCAAAACATGATGTGTACAATTTGGATGTATGGTTAATGGGAAAAAATCAACTTTTGAATAGTTTTATTTCAAATTCAAAATCTGATATCTCTATTATTGAGGGTGTGATGGGATATTATGATGGATTTGGCGGTGATTCAAATCATGCTAGTACTCATCATGTGGCCACAATTACAAAATCTCCAGTTCTCCTAATCTTAGATGCAAGTAAAACTTCACGCTCAATTGCTGCAACTGCTTTAGGTTTTCAAAAATTTCATAGGAATTCTCGAATTGTGGGAATAATTCTAAATAAAATAGGTAGTAAAAAACATGAAATTTTGTGCAAAACTGCTCTTGAAAAATTAAAAATTCCTATAATTGGTATAATCCCAAAAAATCCATTATTAAATATAGAATCACGACATTTAGGATTAATTTCAACACTAGATAACAAAACCCAAAAAAATCAAATTATGAAAACCTCAAAAATTATTTCAAAATCTTTAGATATCGATAAAATAATTAAAATTTTAAAAAACCCAATTGATCTTCCAAAAACCTCAAAAATATTCCCAAAAAAATCAAAAATTACAATTGCAGTTGCACTTGACAYTTCATTTAATTTCTATTATCAAGATAATTTGGAGGCATTACATCGTGAAGGTGCAACTCTAAAATTTTTTAGTCCTGTTAAAGATAAAAAAATTCCAAAATGTGATGGACTATACATTGGCGGTGGATTTCCTGAAGTATTGGGTAATTCACTTGAAAAAAATCAAACTATGAAAAAAACTATCAAAAAATTATCTGAAAACAATATGCCAATTTATGCTGAATGCGGTGGATTAATGTATCTAACAAAATCAATTACATCTAATAATAAAAAACATAAAATGGTTGGATTGTTTGATGCTGAAACTATAATGACAAACAAAATGAGACTAAATTATACAAAAGGAACAATTACAAAATCCATCATTTCAGAAAAACTCCACAATTTTCAAGGTCATGAATTTCATTATTCTCAATTAGATTTAGTCTCATCTGATTCTAAATTTGCATATAATTTAGAAATTGGTGAGGGAATCAAAAAACATCAAGATGGGATGGTGGAATACAATACTCTTGCATCATACGGACATCTCTATTTTGATAGTTCAAATTATGCACAAATTTTTGTTAAAAATTGTTTAAAGTATTCAAGAATTTGATTCTGCTCTAATTAGCTTAAAAATTGCATTAATTATAGCAGATGCTGATGAACTTCCTCCTTTTCTACCCAAATTAGTAATAAATGGTGTTTCTTCCAACTTTGCTAGTTCCTCCTTAGATTCTGTAGCACAAATGAATCCTACTGGAATTCCAACAATTAGAGCAGGTTTGACAATTCCCTCTTTTACCATCTTAATTACTTCAATTAATGCAGTGGGAGCATTTCCAATGACTACAACTCCTCTATCAATATCTGAAATTGCTGTCCTCATTGATACCTGAGAGCGGGTTTTTCCTTCTTTTTTTGCCAAATCCATAATTTCTGGTTTTGAAATATTACAAATTATGTTATTTCCAAAATCCTTTGGGTTTTGTTTGTTAAATCCTCCAATTACGCTATTTACATCAACTACAATACTGCAACCATTTTTCAAAGCATTCATACCGCTTGTAATTGCATCTTTATGAAAAATTATTTTATTTTTATCTGCAAATTCAAAATCTGCAGTTGAATGAATTATTCTTCTAACAATTCGCCATTCTTTTTCATTATATTGATGTGATCCAATTTCATCTTCAATCATTTGCATGCTTGCATCTTCAATTGATTGACCTTTTTTAGTCTGCATCTTCTACCTCTTTTGCTCTTTCAATAATTAAATTAATAATTTTTTGATCTGTTCCTATATGTTTTGTTATGTATGTATTTTTTAGATTAGAATTTTTTAATGCAGGAATTAAATCAATATTGATATCAGTTTTAACATGTGCACCTTCATGAAGAAAATAAAAAACAATCACTAGAACTTTTGAATTATCTTTTTCACACTTCTTTACTCCTTCAAAAATATCTGGTTGTTCAATTTCTAACCAACAACGACTTACATTTCTGTATGAATCACTTAACTCATTTACAATATAATCGAGTGATGTTTGTGCATTAGGATCCTTACTACCATGTCCAATGATCATTACATCTACATCTTTATTTGGAAGAGTTACTTGATTTTCTTTAAGTGTAGTTGATATTCTATTTTCAACAATTTCTACCAAAGTTTTATGCATGCTCATAGGTTTAGTAATTAAAAATTCTATTTTGGAATCTTTTTGTAATTTCTCAACATCAGATATTGCATTTTTTACTTTTCTTCCTGGATACAAAAAATAAGGAATTACTGTTAAGGAATCAATTCCTTCTTTGAGACATTTTGAAATCCCTGCTTCAATGTATGGTGGTTCTACCTCTAAAAAACAATAATTAGTAATGACATAATCTCTATTTTTCTTGATTTCTTGACAGATAGTCTCTAATTCCTGAGATGCCTCTTTTTCTCTACTTCCTCTATCAATAATTAATAATCCTCGCTTCAATCTGTAATCCTCGCTATGGCTATAGTCAAATTAGGAGGGAATTTCTGCTTTTCTACTATCAATTCTCCTTTTGATATTTTGATTGCAGCAGCTTCTGAAACACTTGCAGTTCCTTCAAAGGCTTTTACTGTTTCTGAAGGGTTTGGAGCTGTAATTTCAGCCAAGTCTTCTCTATTTACATACTCTACTGGAATTTCCATTTCTTTCCCAAGATCAATTAATCCTTGAACATCTTCTGGTTTTTTTATTGATACTAGTTTTGCAATTGATTTTGAACTCAGTTTGAATTTATCTAAACAAAATTCAATTCCTTCTCTAATGGTTTCTTTTGATGTATYCCAATGTAAYCCAATTCCTATTACCAAACTTGGAGGACGATAAATTACAGATTCTTTAGATATTTCATCATYAATTATTTTATCAGAAATTATAAGATGTGCTTTTGAATTTGATTTTTGTAAATCATCTATACTCTCATAGATTAAAACATTCTTTGGTAATTTTTTATACCAATTCCTCTTACCTGCTTCTTGAAAAACACCTATGGCTTCTTCATTTACCATATGTGCACTAATTTTAGTCACAGTAGAATCATCATCAATTTTCCAATTAAATTCTCTTCCTACAAGATCAACTGCAATTGTTTTGTTTACATCAGCTGCTGTGGTAATTACAGACAAAGCTCCTATTTTTTCTGCAATTTCTTCAGTAAGTTCATTTGCTCCGCCTAAATGTCCAGATAAAACACTAATTACAAAATTTGTTTTATCATCAATTACAATTACTGCAGGATCTGTTTTTTTATCTTTCAAATATGGAGCAATTAATCTAATTACTGCCCCTAGTGAAAAAATACAAATTAATGCATTATTATTTTTAAAAAGTTCAACTATTTTCTCTGTTGTAGACTCCGAATACCATGTTATACCTACTGCTTCAGTTGTCAATTTTGAAGGTGCAAATACACTCCACTCTGGAAATATTTTTTTTAGATTTTCTCCAATCTTGACTCCATTTTTAGTAATGGCAAGAACTGAAATTTTTTCCATAATCAAAATCTTTCAACTTTAATAAAATACCTTACTGTTCTGATTTTCTAGCCAAAATATTTCCTTCAAAATCAAACAATACCACATCAATTGGAACTTTTTCTTCTGAATGTTTTTTCATATGTTTATACGTCTCACCACAAATCAAGTCAAAAAANCCCTTCAACCTTATTTTCTTGAATAATTTCTGAAACATGTCTTGCCGTATTTGCTTTTTTTATATCTTGAATTACACTTTCATTTGCATTACATTTTTGAGCTAATCCTGCTAGAAAACTCATATCTACTTTAGATCCTTTAACATGAGTTTGTTTAACTCCTGCAGCCATTTTTGCAAGTTTTCCAATAAATCCTACAACATATGCTTTTTTGATATCTTTTCTACCACACTGTTGAATGGCATATCCTGAAAAATCACCTATTTGTACAAAACAATGTTCTGGTAAATCTACCATCTTTTTTGCAAAATCTTCACTTCTTCCACCAGTTGTAAGCACCACTGTATGATTACCCATTGCAATTGCAACATCCAAATTTTGTCTAATTGATGCTGCATAAGCAGCCGTAGAAAATGGAATGACAATTCCACTAGTTCCTAAAATTGAAATCCCATTTGTAATACCTAATCTTGGATTGTCTGTTTTAGGTCCTAACTCTTTTCCTTTAGGTACTGAAATAACTACTCTAATTCCTTTTTCTAAAAGAATYTCTTTTCCCACTTCTCTTARATTTTCAATAATCATTTTYTTAGGAAYTGGRTTTATAGCTGGTTTGTTAATTTCCAAACCTAGTCCTGGTTTTGTGACAATYCCTATTCCTTCACCCCCATCAATATCGACTTGATTAATTTTTTCAGTAAATGATAACTCTACAATAATTTCTGCCCCATGAGTAACATCYGGATCATCTCCTSCATTTTTAATCACTGAACATTTTGCTTTCTCAGATTCAAATTCACATGAATGWATTGGAATTTGRATATAGGATCTTTTTGGTAATAAAATATCYACATTCTYAATTTTTTTCTGATTAATTATTGATAATAGTGCAGCTTTTGATGCTGCAGTTGCAGAACTTCCTGTAGTAAAACCTGTYTTTAATTTTGTCTTTTCTTCTTCCACGATAGTTGTRATCATTTTGTGGTATTAACTCTTATTTCATAATTTTTAAAAATTATTCAAATAGATTTAAAATTAAAACAAACTTGGTTCTATTGTGGTTAAATCTCAAAAGATTGTTGTTACTGGAGCTAGTGGGTTTATTGCAAAAAATCTTAGAAAATATTTATCAGAAAAAAACATTGAATTAATCTCAATATCTAGAAATGATTTCAAGAATTTTAAAAATGAAATTAAAATTATCTCAAAGAATTACAAAGAAAAAAATTTTCTTAAAAAAATTCAAAATTCAGATGCATTAATTCATCTTGTTGGAATAGGAAAACAATCTGTAAATWCTGATTATGATATGATAAATACTGATTTAACAAAACATGTTGTAAATCTAAGTAAGAAAGCTAGAATTAAAAAAATTATTTTTTTGAGTGGTTTAGGAGTTTCYDCAAATACATCATTAGGATATTTTATTTCAAAATATAATGCAGAAAAACAAATCATTGATTCTGGTTTAGAATTYACAATTTTTAGACCTTCATATRTTGTTGGAAAAGATGATTTGTTTTCAAAAAATCTAAAAAAACAAATCAAATCTGGAGAAATTATAATTCCAGGCTCTGGCACATACTCAATTCAACCAATACACGTATCTGATGTTGTAAAAGTTATTTTTGAATCATTATCTCAAATGAGATTTAATAATAAAATTATTGATCTTGTTGGTCCTGATAATATTACTTTTGAAAAATATGTTAAACTCTTTTCTAAAGGAACTAAAACYAAAATTAGAAAAATCAAACTTGAAGATGCATATCATGAAGCAATAAGAAATTCAAAATCTAATTTTGRAATTGATGATCTAAATATTCTAATTGGAAATTTTAAAGGAAATCACAAAAAATTATCAAAATTATCTAAAATTAAATTTCAATCTGTACTGGAATTACTTCAATCCCGCAGATTTCCTTAAAATTTCAACTTTGTCTGTTTTTTCCCAAGTAAATTCAGGCTCATTTCTTCCAAAATGACCATATGCTGCAGTTTTTTTGTAAATTGGTCTCTTCAAATCTAATTGTGATATGATGCCTGATGGTTTCATATCAAAATTTTTTCTTACTATGTCCTCAATTTGATTTTCTGGAATTTTATTTGTTCCAAATGTATTTACATAAAGTGAAACTGGTTCTGCAACTCCAATTGCATATGCTAATTGTACTTCACATCTATCAGCTAACCCTGCTGCAACAAGATTCTTTGCTATGTATCTACACATGTAACATGCAGACCTATCAACTTTGGAAGGATCCTTTCCTGAAAAAGCTCCACCACCATGTCTTCCAAATCCACCATACGTATCAACAATAATTTTTCTTCCTGTTAAACCTGCATCACCATGTGGACCACCAATTACAAATTTTCCAGTAGGATTGATGTGAATTTTAATTTGATCATTCCACAAATTTCCTAAAACTGGTTTTATTACTTTATCAATAATTTCACTTGAAATTTCTTCTTGAAAAATTTCTGGTGCATGTTGTGTTGAAATTATAACTGTTTCAATCTTTGTTGGTTTGTCGTCTTCATATCTAACTGACACTTGTGATTTTCCATCTGGTCTAACCCATGGTAAAGTTTTATCTCTTCTAACTTGTGATAACTTTTGAATTAATTTATGTGCAAGTAAAATTGGTAATGGCATCAATTCTTCTGATTCATTTGTTGCATATCCAAACATCAATCCTTGATCTCCTGCACCTTGTTCTTTTTCTTCAGTAGCTGTTACACCCTGACTGATATCTGGGCTTTGTGAATGTAACAGTAAATTTACTTGACATGTATCTGCATCAAACATCAAATCTTTGTTATCATAACCAATTTCTCTAATTGTTTTCCTAACTAATTCTTCTTGAGCCTTTTTATCAAAATCTGCTTTAGTTGTAACCTCTCCTGATACAGCTACAAAATCAGTAGTGACCATTGTTTCAACGGCTACTCTCGAATTGGGATCTTGTCTAAGATATTCATCCAGGAATGCATCTGAAATATTATCACATATTTTGTCTGGATGACCTTCTGTAACTGATTCAGAAGTAAATAGAAAATTATTGGTCATAAAACCACATTTTGAACTAGAGTTCGTTTTCTAGTTTGATAAATAATACATTATTGCCTCTTACGATTACTCTACCATAATTTGCAATAGTTTTGCCATCTTGTAATTCTTCAGCATCAGTCATAATCAAATTCATGTATGAATCCACATTATCCATTTTTCCTTTATACTCTACTTCATTTTTTAATCTTACAGTAACTTTCTTCTTCGTACTTTTTTGAAGAACTGTTAAAGGTCTTTTTGCGCTAGTTGATTGTGACACTAATTATTCACTTAATTTGCAACTTTGTTCTCTAGAATAAAAGCCTTACCTCTTTTATGAAAATTGAAATTCCTTAAATTTTTTCTTCTTTTTGTATTAATTACACTAATGATCTCTACTGGWTTACAAAAATTRGATGAATTCTTATCTGGAGGAATTCCAWYTGGCGTGATCGTAGATATTTTTGGTGGAGCAGGTACAGGAAAAACCCAACTATTACTACAATTATCTATTAATTCAATTAAAAAAGGTGGACATGTCTTATATTTTGACACAACTGGTGAATTCAGACCTGAGAGAGTACTTGAAATTCAAAAACAAACCGAAACACAATTTGATTTTCTTCAAAAAATTATTGTATCTAGATTGAGAAATACTTCAGAACAAATTAAATCAATTAAAAATATTCAAAACAATACTTTTTCTTTAATTGTAATTGATAATGTTACAGATTTATTTTCATATGAATATAAAAAAGATGAATCTACTTTTGAAAAAAATTCATTATTCATGAAATACATGCATGATTTATCAAAATTTGCAATAACAAACAAAATTCCTATCGTTCTTACTAATATGATTAGAAACATTGATGGTAAAGAAGTTGAAAATATGAAAAGTGCAATAGATCCTTTCACACATATCAAAATACATCTTTTTAAAAACTCATCAAAATTTAATGGAAAAATTTACTGGGCAGTCGATAAGAAATCTTTTTCTTACAATATTAGTAAAATAGGTTTGTCTGATTATACTGAAGATTTTTAATGGTCAATCTTGAAGTTTATCAATGGCAGGAATTTTTGATTCAATTCCAATTATTACTGTAGTTTTATTTGCACTTGGCTTAGTTGGTGTAATTGTTTATGAAAGATCAAGATCAGATGAATCAGATTCCTGAATCTTTATTTAAAAAATTTGGATTTTCTACACTAACTGAAATTCAGAAAAAAGCTTCACCAATTATTTTACAAAAAAAAGATTGTCTTGTAATTGCTCCAACCGGTTCTGGAAAAACTGAATGTGCTACCATTCCAATTTTCTCCCTCTTGAAAAATTCTAAAAAGGTTGGAAAAATCAAAGTTCTTTACATAACTCCCTTACGAGCGTTAAACCGAGATGTATTTAGAAGAATAACAAAATATGCAACTAGTAATGAATTATCAATTGAAATTAGACATGGGGATACTAGTCAAAAAGATAGAAGAAAAATTAGAGACAATCCTCCTGACATTTTAATTACAACTCCTGAAACTTTGGTTATTCTTTTAACTCAAATTAAAATGCTAGATGCATTATCTGATTTAGAATGGATTGTAATTGATGAAGTACATGAATTATTAGCCAGTGAAAGAGGCTCTCAACTCTCTTTAAGTATTGAAAGATTACAAATTAATTCAAAATTCTCTCTTACAAGAATAGGATTATCTGCAACCGTTGGAAATTTTGAGGAAGCAGGAAAATTCCTTGTTGGTACTAAAAGAAAATGTGAAATTATTAGAGATACATCTGTAAGAAAATATGATGTTGAAATAAAGTATGTTGATGGAACAATTTCTGATGTTGCAGTAAAAATCATTGAAGAAGTTTTAGAATTAAAATTAAACTCTCCAATTTTATTATTTACTAATACTAGAGGTGAGGCAGAATTTTTAGCTGCAATTTTAAAAGAAAAATCTTCTATAAATATTGAATTACATCATGGTTCTCTCTCAAAAGATGTTAGAGAAGAAACTGAACAAAATTTACGTGATGGAAAACGTGGAATTGTAGTCTGTACTTCTTCCTTAGAATTAGGTTTGGATATAGGTTCAGTTGAATTAGTGATTCATTACGGTTCTCCTAGACAAGTATCAAAATTGATTCAAAGAATAGGGAGAAGCAGACATAATCGAAATTCATCAGCCAAAGGATTAATCATAACAAATAATCCTGATGATGAATTTGAAGCACGAGCTATACTTGAACGAATTAAGGAAAAATCAATTGAGGAGCAAAAAATTCATGATGGATCACTTGATGTTTTAGCTCATCACATAGTTGGATTGGCAATGCAAATTGGTGAGCTTTCAGTTGAGAAAACATTTGAATTAGTTAYAAAAGCATACCCTTTTCGAAATTTAGAATTAAAAGATCTAATTGGAGTTTTAGATTTACTTGATTCAAATTATCTGATATTTTTTGATCGAATGAAAATGACTTTTTGGAAGAAGGGTCGTGCATTCAAATATTATTTTGAAAACCTTTCAACAATTCCTGATATTCTTAAATTCAAAGTCTTTGATAGTGTCGGAAAAAAGATCATTGGATCACTGGATCAGAGATTTGTAGGTGATTTTGGAGATTCAGGCAATATTTTTGTACTAAAAGGCTCTCAATGGAGAATTCTAAATGTTGATGAAAAATCATTTTCTGTAAATGTTGAACCATTTAGAGGCGGTGGAATCACTGTTCCATATTGGGAAGGAGAAAATATTCCAATAGATTACAAGACTGCTAAAAAGGTAGGAAATTTTCGTAGCAGAGTAAAGAGCGGTTCACTTGAATTAACAAACAAAATAATTGAACAATTAACTTTTGATGAAATTCCTGATGAAAATAATATTATAATTGAATCAAGTAAATCACAAGGTTCAATTGTTATTCATTCGTGTTTTGGCACTAAAATTAATTCTACATTGTCAACATTACTTTCATCAATGATATCTGCAATATTAGGATCAGTTGTAGATATTCGTTCAGATGGATATAGAATTGTTTTATCATCTAGATCTAGGATTTCTGAAAAACTCTTTTTTGAAGTTTTAAAAGATGATTATGATTTATACTCTATAGTTACTACATCTCTCACCGGTACCCATAATGTAAATTGGAGAACATGGTGTGTTGCAAAAAAATTTGGAATAGTTGGACGTGGAGCAATTTATGAAAGAAAATCTGCTCGATTTTTATATGAACGATATTCTAAAACCGTACTTGTACATGAAGCAATTCGTGAATTATTTCATGATAAATATGATCTAAAAAATACTGGAAAACTGCTAAAAGAAATCCGTGAAGATCAAATACACGTTAAATGGATTGAGGTAGATAAATTTTCTAAATTAGCAGAACCAATCTTAGATCATACATCAAAATATTACGCAGCTCCTGCAAATCTTGATAAAGGAATTCTTGATCTTGTAAAAAAAAGACTTGCAAAAACAAAACATCGTTTAATTTGTGCTAGATGTGGAAAGTGGGAACGTGTAGTTGAAACATGTGAAGTAAAAAATATTTTGATATGTCCWTATTGTAAGGGCAGACAAATCACTGCAACTTTTTACTCTGATTATGATCTTCCAAAAATTATTAGAAAAAAACATGAAGGAAAAAAACTGACTGCTGAAGAAAAACACAAGTTTAATCGTGCCTGGAAAGTCTCTTCACTAGTGGAAAATTTTGGAAAAATTGTTATAACTGTAATTTCTGGATATGGAGTTGGTGCAGATACAGCAGCAAGAATATTGCGAAATATGGTAGATGAAGAATATTTATTCAAACAAATCTATGAAGCAGAGAGACAATATGTTGTTACTAGAGGTTTTTGGGATTCTTAACTTTTCTTTATAATTTTTGAAAATGGTGATAAGAATAATTCTATTYTACCTTCAAGTCCTGCCTTTGCATTTAATCCAGTAATTGAAACAATTTCTCCTAATTCACATTTATCAATTATTCGAGCTTGRTTTCTCCATCCCTTTACCCAAATTTGACCTGTATCATCYTCMACAAACATTTCTGAAAGTRAAATTGATTCTCCAGTTTTTGTTTGYACTTCACGTCTTTCAGGAACTTTTAAAATTATAGATTCAATACAATAACTYTCATCYACTTTAACATCATTAATTTTTGTTCTGAGTTGAGATAACGATGGTATGTTTTYATCATTATCTAATTTCCTAACAAAAGAGTTTTCATCTAATGTTATTGAATTCCCATAAACTTTTGTTGGCATGCATTCTATTACATCWCCTTCCWCACAAATACTAGTTGAATTCGAAGAATCACTAATGTTGTATGTATTYTTTTTACTATCAACAGCTAAAATCATTTTTYTYCCWGTTTCTGTTGTTGAAATRGAAAGTATTCTTGTTATGATMGGTTTTATTTCACYTCCYTCKATTTCAATWATWGTAGCATCATTTCCATGAATTTCTAATCCTTGRTTTCCTGATTTTAYTCTAACACCWAGTAATCTTACTTTGGCTGATTGTGAAATCACATTTGGAATTGAKGATTCATCTTTMCCCCARAGAAYTACTCTCATTRCACTTCCATCTTTACCCTTTAGYCTCATTCTTAGTGCMGTTCCAGGYTTTCCACGAGAATTTGTAAATTCCATYCCACTAATTGCACCATCAATAATCCCTGACATTACAAGATCCTTTTGYCCCTCTTGAGATTCACTAACATCTTTTGTTATAGTATCAATAGTTGGAATTTCACTAYTMGTATCTGTAGTTTCAATATTTGATCCWGAACCAATGTTAATAGTTGGTGAACCATCAAGATCTGATTTTACATAAGCTTTAATGATTTTAATTAAATCTCCTGGTTTTAGATTTTCGATACCTGGTAAATTTGCTTTTTCATCCCATAATTTTACACTTGCAGTAGAATTTGTATCATATACMGTCATTGTYCGAAGATAAAATGGAGATCCATCTTTTCTTGAAAAYTGTTTAGCMKGTGAAAGATTCAAAACTCTTGTTTCTAATGAAATYTCTTTTGCTCCTGCRTATAGATCCTTTATACTCATTTCTACTTTTAATGGMYCTGATAAYGTRATCCCATAATCWGAYGCAATTAAAAATAAYGCTCCCTGATCAGTCAAATATCCGGCACCAATCTTTTCTTTCTTTTGATTTATTTGYTCTTTAACATCSTCTCTAGTTAATYCTGATYTTTGTTCAAGTAATTTATCAATCAAATTTTCAAATTCAGACAATTCAATATTGCTAAACYTGTTGTATTAATAAAAATTTCATTTCTTTGAATAWTTGATCGCNTTTTCTCTTATCATTTTTAAAAATATTTCTAAATTTTCYCTTCCAATTTTTTACATATTTTTATTTTGAANTATCATATTTTNTNTGAAATTATCATATTTACCTCATTAACTAAATTAATAGGAATATAGCAGTTTTAGTATGTCATGCATTAATGTAAAYCATTTATCAAAAYTATATGGYTCAGTYAARGCTGTWGATGATATAGTTTTATCAGTCAATWCTGGRCAGRTTTTTGGATTTTTAGGCCCAAAYGGTGCTGGAAAATCAACTACAATCAAACTYCTYACYACATTAATYCCTCCTTCTAGTGGWWCACTTTCTATTTTGGGAATAGAYGCTGTAAAAAATCCCCTTAGTGTTCGTCATAAAATAGGTGTAGTTTTACAGCAACCAAGCTATGAACCTACTCTAACTGTTGAAAAATCCCTTGACAAATATGGAATGATGTGGAATGTTCCTAAAATAAAACGTAAGAAAAGAATGGAACAACTATTACAAGATTTTGATCTTGTTGAAATTCGTAAAAAAAGAAATGAAGATCTWTCAATTGGACAACGAAGACGAGTACAAGTTGCTCGTGAATTTATGCATGATATGGAATTATTATTTTTGGATGAACCAACTGTTGGATTAGATCCAAGTGCTAGAAGAAAATTATTAGATTATTTAAAAAATAAAGTTAAAACAGGATTAACTATTTTTTATACAACACATATTCTMTCCGAAGCTGAATATCTTTGTGATGAAATAGCTATTATTGATAAAGGRAAAATAATTGCTGTWGATTCTCCTAATGCATTAAAATCTAGATTTGGWAAAGARAAAACAATTAAAATTCATTTRTTAGAACAAGAAACTRAAATCMYTTCTCTCYTATCMGGAATTCCTGACTGTAAAATTAATTTTGAGACMGGRACTAATATCATAATTCATTCAGAAMAATCAGAATTAGTTTTGTTRCRAGTCTTAAAAATACTYAATGAAAAYAATATTGAAATTGAAGATYTATCWGCTGTCCCAACAAATCTTGAAGAYATCTTTTTAAAAATGGTGAARGAAAATGCATCCAATAATTAGACTTGTAAACAGAAATCTTACGATTTCTCTTAAYCCTGGATTTTTAATTTGGCAAGTAATTTTTCCTTTRATCTATATTTTTGTAGCAGGATATGCATATGCTCCAYTAATCAATGATGTTCCTTTTGGGGGYAAAGATCTTGATTATCCCGCATTTTTAGCATCTGGAATGATMGGATTTAAYATCATGAATAGTACMCTGATTTCTGGTATTCTAATTTGGAATGATAGRAGACATGGTATGTTTGAGCAAATTATGTCMGGACCRTTCACTAGGAGTCATTATATTCTTAGTAATATTTGCACTATAGGCATAATTGGATTAGTTAGTGCATCATTAATTGCCATAGTTGGTTATCCTGTCTTTTTTGAWTCTGTAGAATTTTCATTTATTACAATTCCAATAATTATTTTTGGTGCAATTACTGGTTCTGTRTTATTTGGTTCACTAGCATCTATAATTTCTACCCGAATTCATTCAAGTGAAGGATTCAATGTACTAATTAATACYGTTTTTCTATTYTTTGCYTTTGTTAGTACTGCATTTTATCCTGTTGATGGTGTACCMGAACCAYTACGTACTGCATTTTATCTTAATCCATTAACTTATCTTGTAGATGTTATTAGAGCMGGAATTTTTGGRACYATYACTGAATTTGTTATTATTGAAATGATAATTCTTGTTGGTATTGCATCTGTACTTTTTRTCATTGCATCAAAACTTCTTACAAAATTAGATTTTTAGAAATAATAATTATTTTTYAAATTTTTCATATAATTCGTTTATTTTTTTAATCATATCTAAATTTTCATATTCTACTAAACTTAGATTTGGAATTACACAATGTCCTCCAATTATACCTGGATACATTTTTGGTCGATTCCCCAAATTCTCATGAATTTCATCTGCGAATTTCCACATTTCATCAAAATCAATACCCTCTTTTTCACAAATCATTTTTGTAATTTGAGCATAATTGATTAACCATCCATAATATGTTGTATCAACTAATATTTTTGCAAGTTCTGCTGTTTTAGTCGTAGACATCCAGTYRACTTTTTCAAATCTTTTTTCCAAGTCTATTTTTATTTTTGAATCYACTTGTTTRTCATCTGAAGAAATAAATTTTGTATATTTTTTGATATCATCTAAAAATCTTTTATGYACTCCACGAACTGGWGAAAACAAAATTGGRATATTTAATTTTTCTTGAATACTTTTAGTTGTTCCAGGTTTTACAGTTGAATGAACTACAACAACTTTTATCYYTTCAATYTTATTAATCCAATTTACYGTAATATCTACAAATTGTGATAATTCTCCAGGYAGACAAACATGAAGATATTCYRGATTYTCAATTATTGTATTCTCAGAATRATTTTTACATTTTGAACTATCTAGATCTATTCCTACACAATCAATACCCCTTTCAACAAGTAAATYAAATAGRGTTTCTCCAACYTCACCCATTCCTAATATGATGTCTGTCATGTATCTAATTTTAGAAAAATTATCTTCATTATATTCGTGTTACAGTATTCCTTGATTTTTAGATACAGTAGCCCGGGCCAGACTCGAACTGGCGTCACGGGCTTCAAAGGCCCATATGCTTGACCTCTACACTACCGGGCTACTAAATCGAACACCCTCATTCCCTTAATGAACTTTTTATTTTATTTGATTCTTAAAATTAAATTATTYTTTGATCAGCATCAATARTTTTTGTATGGGATCTTCCATTTCAYCAAYAATTTTTTTTGCCCTTTTTTGATTCATTTTATTTGTTGATTCAAAAGTTTTCWTGATATACTCAGAAATTTTTTCTGCATTTGTTTCTCTTTTAACTAATTGTTTTTTTACTAGAAAATTTTCAATAATATTTGGAATTGCATTATATGATATAGTTGGAATTCCCATTAAAGCAGATTCAGCAGTCATAGTGCCACCAGATCCTATAAAAATATCTGTATTATTTAACAAATGTTTTCCATCAAATGACATTTTTACAATTTTAGCTTTTTTACCAAATATTTTTTGAAGATTTTGAATTTGTTTTGTATATCTACCTAAAATTACAATATTTTCATTRTTGTATTKATTTACAATTTTTTTAATAATTGGAATTATTTTACTTGATTTTGATGTATATGATGCCTCTTCTTCTTCTATTCTAATCAAAATATTTTTCCTTTTGTTGTCTTTAAATGGYAATGATTCTTTTTGATTAATTTTTCTTTTAATGGTTACAACTGCATCRATKGCTTTGTAAGTAATAATATTTTTTTTRTCYATACCATATTTAGAAAACTCAYTTTTTGGGATTACAAAAGGAATCAATAATTTTTGAATTAACGGTAATGTTAATCGCATWACWGCAYTTGCATGAGGTGAATCACAAAATGCTATRTGYTTTATTCCKAAACCAAAYGAAATTCTTGCAGCTTCTGGAGAGCAATAACTTATTGCTAAATCTGGTGAAAAAGCCTTAATTTTTCTGGATAATTTTTCCATTCTGTCAATACTTGCCATTAGTTTAGATTTCTTATCATTTCCACCATGTCTTCCAACGATAATAAGGTCAAAATCACGTATTTTTGCTAATTTTATAACTTCATCATAATCCCTTGAAGTGCATAAAAGATCATGTTTTTTCCTTAATTTCTCAATTATTGGTTCAGAAAACAATAACTGYTTTGGTGTAAGAATATCTATCCATATTTTCAAGTAATTYTCCTAATTRATGTGAGTTCAATAAGTTTTTCTTAGTCTATTACTMSKTGTTARTGTAATGGGGGGAACCAAAGTTGTTGTTTACGGACTCAGTACTGAAGGATATGCAATTGCATCACAAATGGCAATCAAAGGAGCAGATGTYTACATAATTGATGAATCTACTCCTTCAGCAATTTCACTTAAAGCAGAAATTGCTAAAACWTATCCAAATRTTTCTTCTCTAAAAGAAGATGAACCATTATTAGCAATGGAACCAATTGATGTAGCTATTTCTAAAGCAAAATATCTTTTTTTCACTCCAAGAATYCGAAAAACAGGACAAGATGTCAAAACAGAAATTCATTCAAAATTTAAGGATGCAGTAACATCATTAAAAAAAAATAGCTCAGTAATTTTTACACNTCCCANYAGGATTTGGAGGTAACAATGAAAATATTTCATTACTAGAACATGTAACWGGTTTTGAGGTTGGAAAACAAATATCATATTTTTATTTTCCACTAGAAGATCTTAAACAACAACCTAAAACCATTGGATCTTTTAATGGAAAAGAAGATTCTACATTATCTGATTTATTAACTGTAGATAAAAATAAGAAAAAATTTGTTGCRCTTTCTTCAGCAGAACATTTTCATGCAATTGACACTYTATCTAGATTTTCAAGTTTATGTAGTGTTTTAGAAGTGTGCAAATACGCTCAAGATGAAATTACTAAAAATGATTTGTCATCAGATGACTTTCAAGAAATATTTCTAGATGATATGGTTGGTGGYTTGCTAGACCTAAAATCATTAGGTTCCTCATTTGAAGGTGCAAATACACTCATGTATCTAATTAATGGAAGTGTAAAGGGAATTGATGGATATGTTAAACGACTAATTGATGAAATTCGTTCTACATTAAAGAAAAATGATCTTAAAGCAAGTAGAACTAAAATTGCATTATCTTGGACACTTGATCAAYATGTAATGCGTGGAGATAAAATTGAAATGCTTCAAAATCTGACTACACGACTGCGTGACTATATTGGTGATGTGGAAGCATATGAAGATCCAAACTTTGATCTATTTCACAGTGACAAAACTACTATTGTTGTAGCATGCTCAAAATCTGATTTTGAAAATATTAAAAAATCTAAAGAAGATTCTAATTTAATTATTGTAAAAGCTAATCCTTTATGTGAAACAATCCAATAATAGTATAAATTAGCTAAATTATTATTTTCTTTGAATTGTCAACTGATACTAATTCTGATGAAATTTCTGTTAATATAACATCTGAAAAACAAATTGAAACAAATGAAAHTHCTGTTTCTGAAGAATCTGAAAAYAATAGTACTTCTGAAGAATTAAAATCATCTCAACTAAATGTTGATGAAATATCAAAATTATTAGATTTAGAAAAACAAAAAGTGAAAGAAATTGATGAAAAATTTAAACATGCCTTAGCTGATTTCCAGAATCTAAATAGAAAAACATTATCTGATATACAAAATGGTGTTAATGCAAAAGTAGATGAATTTATTCTGGATTTTTTAAAAATATATGATGATTTTATAAGAGCCAAAGAAGTTTTTTCTGAAAGTAAGATTAACACTGATGGTCTAGATTCAATTTTGAAAAATATGGATTCAATATTGAAAAAATATCAARTAACTCCTATTGATGCATTGGGTGAAATTTTTGATCCAAATTCYCATGAAGCAATTTCTATAATTACAGATTCTGATCTAGATGAYAATACAATTACAAAAGAGATCAGGAAGGGATATATTTCTCAAACTAGGATTATTAGACCTACTCTGGTAGAAATTTCAAAAAAGAATGATAAAAAATGACTAAAATAATTGGTATCGATTTAGGAACAAGTAACTCTGCTGCAGCAGTAGTAATGGGTGGAAAACCTACAATTATTCCAGCTGCTGAAGGTGCAACTGTGGGTGGAAAAGCATTTCCATCAGTTGTAGCATTTTCAAAAGATGGTGCACTTTTAGTTGGAGAACCAGCACGAAGACAGGCAGTTACAAATCCTGATAATACTATTGTTGCAGCAAAAAGAAAAATGGGTTCAGATTTTATTTATAAAATTCAAGATAAAGAATACAAACCTCAGCAAATATCATCATTTATTCTACAAAAAATCAAAAAGGATGCTGAAGCATTTGTTGGTGAACCAGTAGAGAAAGTAGTAATTACTGTTCCTGCATATTTTGATGATAATCAACGTCAAGCAACAAAAGATGCTGGAATCATTGCAGGTCTTGATGTTGTTAGAATTATTAATGAACCAACAGCTGCAGCATTAGCATTTGGATTAGACAAATCAACAGAAGATATGAAAATTCTTGTATTTGATTTTGGTGGTGGTACCTTGGATGTAACTATCATGGAAATGGGTGGAGGTGTTTTTGAAGTAATGAGTACCTCTGGAAATACTCAATTGGGAGGTACTGATATGGATAAAGTTCTAATTGATTTTATTGCTGATGAATTCAAGAAAAAAGAAGGAGTTGATCTCACTCAAGATTCAACTGCAATGACTAGGATTAGAGAAGCTGCTGAAAAAGCAAAAATTGAATTATCAACTGTAATGGAAACTGATGTTAATTTACCATTTATCTCACATGATCCATCATCGGGTGCAAAAAATCTTGAATTAAGACTCACTAGATCTAAACTAGATGAATTAGTTGGACCAATAGTTCAAAGATGCAAACCATCTATTACAAAAGCACTAGAGGATGCAAAATTAACAAATTCTGATATTAATAAAATAGTAATGATTGGTGGACCTACAAGAATGCCTCTTGTTAAAAAATTTGTTAGCGATGTTGTTGGCAAAGAGGGTGAATCAGGAGTTGATCCAATGGAAGCAGTTGCAATGGGTGCAGCAATACAGGCAGGAATTATTGCAGGCGATGTTACAAGTGATATTGTTTTACTTGATGTAACTCCACTAACATTGGGAATTGAAACTCTAGGTGGAGTTCGAGAACCACTAATTGAAAGAAATACTACTATTCCAACATCTAAAGCTAAAGTTTTCACAACTGCTGCTGATAATCAAACGGCAGTAACTATTCATATTGTTCAAGGTGAACGACCGATGGCAACAGACAATGTATCTTTGGGAAGCTTTAATCTAACAGATGTACCACCTGCTCCAAGAGGAGTTCCTCAAATTGAAGTTAAATTTGATATTGATGCAAATGGAATAATTAACGTAACTGCAAAAGATCTTGGAACACAAAAAGAAGCAAAAATAACTATAGAATCATCATCAAAATTATCTAAGGAAGAAATTGAAAAACTAAAAGCAGATGCAGAAAAATTCTCAGATGAAGACAAAAAGAAAATAGAGAAAATTGATCTTAAAAATGAAGCAGAAAGTTACATCTACACTACTGAAAAATTAGTAAACCATGATCTTAAAGATAAAATTTCTCAAGAACAAGGAATTAAAGTCACTGATGCAGTTAAAGAAGTCAGAGAGGTTTTAGATAAAGAACCTGAAGAATTAAAACCAAAACTTGATGCATTACAAACAATAGTTAATGAAATTACAACAGAACTTTACAAAAATGCAGCACCATCTTCAGGTGCAGAAGGACAACAAGGTGCAGAAGGACAACAAGGTGCAGAAGGACAACAAGGTGCAGAAGGACAACAAGGTGCAGAAGGACAACAAGGTGCAGAATCTTCAACCGATGAAACAAAGAACAATTAATTTTTCAAACTTAATCATTTATACAGTAAATCGAATAAAGGAATGATTCATGTCTGCAAAACGAGATTACTATGAAGTTTTAGGAATTTCTAAATCATCTTCAATTGATGAATTAAAAAAACAATATAGAAAATTAGCATTAAAATTTCATCCTGATCGAAATAATTCTTCAGACGCACCAGAACATTTCAAAGAAATTTCTGAAGCATATGCTGTATTATCAGATCCTGAAAAAAGACAACTCTATGATCAACATGGTCATGCTGGTGTTGATGGGAGATATTCTAGTGAAGATATTTTCCAAGGTGCACGTGGAGATTTTAGTGATATATTTGGTCGTGGAGGCGGAGGTTTTGACTCTATTTTTGAATCAATTTTTGGTCGTGGAGGCGGAGGAGGATTCAGTTTTAATCAAGAACGGGGTTCTGATATTCTTTATCAAACTACAGTAACTTTGGAGGATGTTTTACATGGGAAAAAAATGGAAATTGATTTACAAAAACAAATTCAATGTGATGTTTGTCATGGATCATGTTGTAAACCTGGAACCAACAAGAAAACTTGTGTTACTTGTAATGGTCAAGGACAAATCCGTCAAACTCGTAACATGGGATTTGCATCATTTGTAACTGCTGCCACATGTCCTGCTTGTAGAGGTCAGGGATCAATAATTGAGACTYCATGTAGTGATTGTAAAGGACAAGGAAAGAAAAAAGGTTCTAAAAAAGTTACATTTGAGATACCACCAGGAGTTGATTCAGGTGATTATACTGTTCCAAATGAAGGAAATGAAGTCTCTTCTGGTATTAATGGCGATTTGATTGTTAGAATACATGTTCAGCCTCATTCTCATTTTAATAGAGATGGAAAAGATATTTTCTATGATCAAGATGTTACTATGATTGATGCTGCATTAGGTTGTGAAATTACTGTTCCAACATTGGAGGGTACAGAAAAAATTAAAGTTGATTCAGGTAGTCAACCAAATACTATAATCAAATTAAAAGGAAAAGGGGTTTCACATATCAATTCTAGAGGCAAGGGGGATCAATATGTTAGAATTGTGGTAAATATTCCAAAAAAACTCAATAAACATCAAAAAAATCTTCTTGATGAATTTCAAAAAACTAGAGATTAATTTGAAAAAATGAAAATTGCACTAGATGTTGATGGAGTACTTGCAGATGTTATTCAATCGTGGTTGAATTATAGCAATTCAATTAGAGATAAAATCTCAAAACATGAAATTACTGATTGGGATTTTTGGAAGAAACATCAAATTAATCGCTATGATTTTTACGCGGAACTAAGTTCATGTTGGAAAAATTGGAAATCTATATCTCCAATTGAAGATAATTTATCATTAGTAACACAAAATCTCTCAGAAATTGGTCAGGTGGATATTGTTACTGCAAGAGAGCGTTCAACTGATTCTTTTGTAAAAAATTGGCTTGAATATTATGATGTATCATATGACAACTATGTATCAGTAATTGATGGACCCATGAAAGCTGATTTAGATTATGATGTATTTATTGACGATTCTCCATTAAATGCATTAAAAATCATTCAACAAAATAAAAAAATGATTCTATACTCTCAACCATGGAATCAACATATTACAGATAAACAAATTTGTAGGGTTTCAAATCTTTCTGAAGCAGTTGATGAAATTAAATAGAATTAATCTTTAACAAATTTTCTTATAACTATGTGATGTCCATTTTTTATGTGTTCTGAATGAGTTGTGTTTAGTACTTCTGCAATTTTGATTTCATCGTAGAACTTAATATTATAGCGTCCAACCACTTTTTTACAATTGGTACAAAAAAGTTCTTTGAATTCCATATTCTCACTTTGGTAAGTTGTAAATTGTAATRCAGTATAATAAAGAAACTTATTCTTGATTTTAATTTTTTTAAAATGCGGGAGTCACCCAGCCTGGTCAACGGTGTAAGGTTCAGATCCTTATCWTCTAGGAGTTCGTGGGTTCAAATCCCACCTCCTCCATACAATCTATCTTGGATTTTTGATACCTTTAGAATTTAGAACTTCGTAGACATCTGGTAATGAAAATACAAAACCAACATGTACACAATCTTTTTCATCACAGAGCTGGCAGAATAATTCTCCTTTCTGAACTGCGACTTCTGCAATTCTGTTTCTAATATTGTCTTTTAGTATAACACGATCATCATCAACTGATATTTTTTCAATCTTTGGAGCATATCTTGCAAAGGTTTTGTCCTTTTGCATCATCTCCTCTAACATGTAAGTTACATAACCTGAAAAGCTGTTGACACCCTTCATTGTTAGGTCGTCTTTACTCTTTTGATAAATATCGTGGAATTTATCGTAGACTGTTTCTGATACTGTGATTGATTTGAATCCGGCTTTTGGCAATTTACTTTTCCTTACCGTACAATAAGGTACTCAACTATATAATGTTTTATTTTTTAAAACTG